>CAJKLK010000010.1:0-84272 GCA_905200715.1 uncultured Collinsella sp.
CGGCAAGGAGATATATTGCCAGACCGGAGGGGCCCCGTGGGCGGGAATCTGGGCGCACACATTTCCTACACATATTGAAACCCTGTTTACGTTTGCCAGCCGTTCTCTACCGCTCACCGAGGGCCTCTTTATAGAGAAGCGTCATATGGCTAAAGCTGATAGGCTCCCTTAGCCAAAGCACAGCCGGCATCGAGCAACTCATCGCGCTCCTCCACCGAGAACCCCTCGGCGTATACGCGAACCACCGGTTCGGTCCCGCTGGGGCGGATCAGCAGCCAGGTGTCATCCTCGAATGCCAAACGTAAACCATCCATATGACTTACAGCCTGCGGCGCCTTGCCGCAAATCGATTTAGGATTCATGCCAGGAAGCAGCGTTCGCAGCGATTCGGCGTCTTCGGCCTCAAGGCGCAAATCGTGACGCCCATAGCTCGTCTTGCCAAAACTGGCCTCGAGCTGATCGACCAAAACGCCCAAGGGCGCGCCCGTCTTTGCCATAAGCTCACACAGAATCAGACAAGCAAGGATTCCATCACGCTCGGGCATATGCGCGGCGATGCCGATACCGCCGGCCTCTTCGCCTCCCATGAGGACACCGCCCTTCTTCATCTCTGCAGCTATATATTTGAAACCGACCGGTTTAACGGTCACACGGCAGCCAAGTGCCTCAGCAATGCGGCGCACGAGCGTCGAGCACGAGAGATTGACGACGACACGCCCCTCCAAATTGCGGAATTGAACGAGGTCGCCCAAAACAAGCGCCATGATTTGATGCGGATGTATATATCTACCGCGTTCGTCGACCGCGCCGATACGATCGGCATCGCCGTCGGTCACCAGGCCCGCGCACGCCCCGTCCTCGACAACCGCACGCTCGCAAGCGTCCACCCATGGCTCAACAGGGTCGGGGCAAATGTCCTCTTGATCGGACGACTGTCCGGCATGAATCTCGTGCACCTCGACGCCTAGCTCCCGCAGCAGGTCGGCAAGATATCCCTGGGCCGCGCCGCCCATGGGGTCAACTACCACACGCACGTGAGCGGCTCGAATGGCCTCGGCATCGACAAACGATGCCACCGCCTGCATATAGTCAGGAATAATATCCGCGGTGCGATAGCTTTCCTCGATCCCCATCGGCTCGGGGGCCATGGTCTCTTCGAGCTCTTCGATGACATCCTGATTGGCCGTCGAGCCATCTCCCATGCGTAGTTTAAGGCACAGATACCCCTGCGGATGATGGGACCCCGTCACCATGAGCGCACCGCAGGCCTCGCCGTCATACGCCGCCGCCCACGTAAGGGCGGGGGTCGGGACAGGCCGAGATGCGAGCACTGCGTCCAATCCGTGAGCCGCAAGCACGCCTGCCGCAAGCTCGGCGAACTCGCGCGCCTGCGGCCGGGTGTCGAACCCTATATATACTGTTTTGCCGGGATTGATCTTTTGCCACAACTCGCCGACGGCATCGGCAATGCGGGCAACGTTGTCGGCGGTAAAGTCGTCGTCGACGCGGGCGCGCCAGCCGTCAGTTCCAAAATGAATTATCGCGCACACGCGCAGACACCTCACAGTGTTTGGATCATGGTACGCATGGGGTATACCCGCAACGCTCGCCCAGCAACCTGCCAAAACCGGCATTCACCATTTGGGCAAACGCTACCGGCGATGTGCAAGCAATAAAAACCGCCCCGTATGGAGCGGTTTTGACCTCTATATATCGAGCGCCTCGGCCATCGCCGCCGTGGTGATCGCCGTGGTTCCACAGCAACTGCCCACCATTGCGGCACCGGCATGTCTCCATTCGATGCAAGCGCACGCGAAGGCTTCGGGGTTCTCGCGCCACACAGGGCCATCCTGAGTTTGGACCGGATCGCCCACGTTGGGGCGTACCGTGACGGGCGTAGTCGCCGATGCCACCATCCTGGGCACCGCTACGTTCGCGGCCGCAAGTGAACAGCAGTTAACGCCAACCGAGTTTGCGCCGTGCTTTTCGGCGTACAAAACGGCAGCCTCGATGTTGAGGCCATCGCCTAGCAGGTCGCCTTTATCGTCAACGACAAAACTCACCAAAACAGGCATGCCGTCGGCGGCATCCTGGGCGCCGGCAAGCATGGGCTGCAAATTACGGATAGACGTCACCGTCTCGATCAGCAGACCGTCAACACCAGCATTGAGCAGGGAGTATGCCTGCTCTCGCGAAATGCCTCGGATTTCTCGATACTCGGCAGAGTCTTCGGCAAACCACTCAATGCCGATCGGGCCCATCGAGCCCAGCAGCAGCTGAGGGTGCGCCTGGCGCGCATCGTCGACGGCACCGCGATTGACCTCAGCCACGGACGGCGTAATCTGATCTTGCTTGAGGGCATAGCTTGATGCCTGAAAGGTATTAGTAATGAGCACCTGCGCACCGGCGGCGACATACAGGCGATGGATACGAGAAACAGTCTGCGGCTCGGCAAGGTTCCAAAACGCCGGTGGGATGTCGGCAGCGTCGTATTCACTCATCAGCACGCTGCCCATGGGGCCCTGCGTCAACAGGGTCTCGCTCGACATGCGGCGCATAAGTTCCTCGCCGCCGGGGCGGTTGTAATAACTCGTATCCATATATGTGTTTCGCTATTCCTCGACGCTGATTCCCTGTTTTTCGAGATAGGCGAGCCAGCGGCTCATCGTGTCCTCGGAAAGCGCATGCTCCATCATGCACGCCTCGGAATCGGCCCGCTCAAAATCGACGCCGAGCTCCTGGACCAAAAACGTGCGGACAAGGCGATGACGGTACCAGATAGCCGTGCCGACCTCGCGACCACGGTCGGTCAGGATGACCTTGCCGTAATGCGATTGCTCGACAAGCTCGGACGTCTTAAGCGCCGAAACTGCCTTATTGACCGATGCCTTGGAGACACCAAGACGCTGCGCGATGTCGACCGATCGCACGCCACTGGTCTCCCCTTCTTCGCTTTCGATGCGAACCATGCACTCCAAGTAGTCTTCGTTCGCCACCGTTAGGTGCAGCTCGCGCGAGCTATTTGTCGTATCCATGACCTTCCGTCCCTTCTGCGTTCAAAGGGTGATTCTACCCCATCCAAGCGTCGCGGTATGCCGTGGCATACCGTGCTAGAGTTCTTGTTGCACACGACGACCAAGATTGGAGCGGTCCTTATGGAAAACAACACCACGAACCCCGACGTCCTTGAACGCTTTTTGCGCTATGTCCAAGTCAACACGCAATCAGAGGACGCAAACTGCGACCAGGTGCCTTCGAGCACCGTTCAGTTTGACCTTGCCAACATCCTGGCCGAGGAGCTGCGCGAGCTCGGCGCGACCGATGCCCATGTGACCGAGCATGCCTACGTCTGCGCGCATATTCCTGCGAGCGCGGGCGCGGAGGACAAGCCCGCCCTGGGCCTGATCGCACACCTCGACACCACCGAGGTTGCGCCGGGCGCCGGCGTGAAGCCGCACATTGTGCACTACGAAGGCGGCGACCTTGTCTGCGGTACCGTTGACGGCAAGCCCGTGGCCATGAGCACCGTCAAGCTTCCCGCCCTGAACGACCTTGTGGGTGAGGGCTTGGTCTGCAGTGACGGCACCACACTGCTGGGCGCCGATGACAAGGCCGGCGTCGCGGAGATCATGGCGCTTGTCGCGCGTATTGCCCAGGACCCGTCGCTGCCCCACCCCGCACTCGGCATTTGTTTTTGCCCGGACGAGGAAATCGGTCACGGCGCCGAGCTGTTGGACATCGAGGCCTTTGGCTGCAAGTACGCCTACACGGTCGACGGCGGTCCCGTTGGCGAGCTGGAGTGGGAGTGCTTTAACGCCGCCGAGGCAACCGTTCGCTTTGAGGGCCAGTCCATTCATCCCGGTGACGCCAAGGGCCGCATGGTCAACGCGGGCAATCTGTTCTGCGACTTTAACGCGCTGCTCCCTTATGCGCAGCGCCCGGAATACACCGAGGGCTACGAGGGCTTCTATCATCTTGAAGGCGTCTCGGCGACCGTCGATCACGCCACCGCGCGCTATATCGTCCGCGACCACGACGCGGCAAAGTTCCAGCAGAAGCTCGATCTGATTGATTCCGCCGCCGCCATGCTCAACCAGCGTTTGGGCGAGGAGCGCGTGACCGTGGAGATTAAGCAGCAGTACCGCAACATGGCCGAGATCGTGTGCGATTACCCCGAGCTGATCGATGTCGCCAAGGAAGCCTACCTTGCTTGCGGCATTGAGCCCCAGGTGCTGCCGATTCGCGGTGGTACCGACGGTGCGCAGCTGTCGTTCCGCGGCCTGCCCTGCCCCAACCTTTCCACGGGCGGTTACTGCTACCACGGCGTCAACGAGTTTGTCCCGGTCAGCTCACTCGTGAAGATGACCGACGTGCTCCAGGAGCTCGTCGCCCGCTTCGCATAAGGAGCTCGCATACTCTAGGTAAGCAAAAACTGCCCCGTCCTCAAAACCGAGAACGGGGCAGTTTTTGTTGCAAGGGGAGTAGTCGGCACCGCAGGTTGAGCCAACGTCAGCGAGCGACGTCCAAGGCGAACAAGTTGGCATGAAAAAGGCAGGGCATTGACCTTCTGGTCATGCCCTGCCTTTTGAATGACAAATTGTCGCCTTGGGCGGCGCGCAGCGTCGAGCCGTTACGGCGTTTGGTAAAACGCCGTAACTCTTTGATCATGCCGCCGAAGTTGAAAGGCAGATTGCCGCTCTGGCGGGTTTGCAGCGTCAACTGGTTACACGGGCTGGTAAGCCCGCGTAACCCTAGTAGTTGGCTTCGTAGCCGTTGCCGTCGCCGGTGGGCTCTTCGTAGTAATCCGAATCGCTCGAATCAGTCGAATCGTCCGAATCGTCAGAGCTGACCGATGAGGTTGCGGTGCCGTTGGCGTAATCATCGGACGTGTTGTTGTTCAGGTCGCCGATCGTAGAGCTGGAGCCATCGGACTGGCCCATGGTATTGGGGCCCTTGGGATCCTTACCAGCGTCGACGCGCTCCATCATTTCCTTAAGCTCGTCCTCGTAGACAAAGACGTAGCTCACGCCATCAATCATGGTGCTGGCATCGGCATACGAAGGCAAGTTGGCCGAATAGATGCCGTCAACATCCATGCCGCGCATAGCATTGACCGTAGAGACGATGTCCTGAACGCTCATATCGGTCACGAGCATGTCGGACAGCGAATTGACGAGGTCGAAGACCTTGGTGGCATCGAAGTTGTTGAGGATCTGGTTGGCGAGGGCGCCGAGCACCTGACGCTGGTGGCGCATGCGTGTGTAGTCGCCATCGGCATAGATGTAGCGGCAACGGGCATAGGTAAGGGCGGTCGCGCCATCCATGTGCTGCTGACCGGCGGTGATCTTAATGTCGAGATGCTCGGGGTCGTCGACATCGTCGGTTGCGTTAATGTCGATGCCGCCGACCGAATCGATGAGCGACTGCATGCCGTCGAAGCTGACCTCGGCATAGTGGGAAATCTGGACACCGCACAGCTCGTTGACCGCCTGGACCATGGCTTCGGCGCCGCCGTAGGTATGGCAGGCGTTGATCTTCATGGTCGAGCCGTTGTAGACGACCTTGGTATCGCGCGGAATGGAGATGAGCGTCGCCTGTTTTTGCGTGGGGTCGATACGCGCCAGAATAATCGAGTCGGCGCGGTATGTATCCTCGCCCGGGCGACCGTCAGTGCCAAGGAGCAGCACGTAGAACGGGTCCTTTGCCTCGTCGGTATCAACCAGGATCTGGCGCAGGTTGTCGGTAATGACATTGGAATCGCCGAGCTTGCCCATAATGGTGGCAAACCACAGGCCGGCGGCAGTCGTAGCGCTCAGCAGCACACCGAGCACAGCAATGAGCGCAACGCGGCGAACCGTATGGCCGCGACGGCGCTGACGGGCGCGCTCGGAATAGCGGGCAACGTTATCGCGGCTATAGATTTTTGCCTGAGCGCCGGTCGAAGGTCTTCGAGATTCCGTAATGGGCTTTTTCTTAAACATAGGCAACCTGCATTAGTAGATGACGGGATCGGGAACAGTGGCGTGCTCGACATGAGCGCCAAGCGCCTGCAGCTTTTCGACAAACTGTTCGTAGCCGCGCTTAATGTGATGGATGGCCGAGACCTCGGTCGTACCGTCGGCAATGAGGCCGGCAACGACGAGTGCCGCGCCACCACGAAGATCCGGTGAGGTTACCTGAGCGCCGGAGAAGCCCTTGACGCCGTGAATCATGGCGTGGTGGCTCTCGATGCGAATATCGGCACCCATGCGCACCAGCTCGGATGCAAACATAAAACGATTCTCGAAGATGTTCTCGGTGATAACGGAACTGCCGTCGGCCAGGGCGGAGAGCACCATGATCTGCGCCTGCATGTCCGTGGGGAAACCGGGGAACGGGAGCGTCTGGATATCGACCGGCTTGATGCGCTCGACGCGATTAACGTGGACGCCATCCTCGATGCGTTCGCAATCGATGCCCATGAGCTCCATCTTCTTGAGCACCATTCCCAAGTGAATGGGGCAAAAGCCTGTGACGTCGACACCGCGGTCGTCTGCCATCAACGCACCGGCAACGATAAAGGTACCGGCCTCGATGCGGTCGCCCACCACGCGATGGGTAACGGGATGCAGCTCTTCCACGCCCTCGATGGTCACGACAGGCGTGCCCGCGCCGACGATCTTGGCGCCCATCTCATTAAGCATGTTGGCGAGATCGACGATCTCGGGCTCGCGGGCGGCATTATCGATAACCGTGGTACCCTGCGCACGCACGGAGGCCATGATGAGGTTCTCGGTCGCACCGACGCTGGCGAACTCGAGCGTGACGGTGGTGCCGCGCAGGCCCTGAGGCGCATTGGCGTTGATATAGCCGTGGGCGGTATCGAACTCGACGCCCAAGGCCTCAAGACCCAAGATATGCATATCGATCTTGCGAGCGCCCAGGTTGCAGCCGCCGGGCATGGCGATCTTGGCGCGATGGAAACGGCCCAGCAGTGGTCCCATCACGGCAGTGGAAGCGCGCATCTTGGCAACGAGCTCGTAGGGCGCCTCCCAAGAATCGACCTGGGAGGTATCGATCTCGAGCGTATGCTCGTCGAGAACATCGATCGTAGCGCCCATGCCCTTGAGCACCTTGCCCATCACGTGGACATCGGAAATATCAGGCACGTTCTGCAGCGTCGTCTTGCCCGGCGCCAGAAGCGTTGCCGCCATGAGTTTGAGCGCGGAGTTCTTGGCGCCCGAAACAGGCACGGAACCTCCGATGGCGTGGCCACCCTCAACGCGGATAATATCCAAGGTCTACCCTTTCAAAAAGCATGCCCGGGGTGGCTGGGCCATCCCGGGCATGATGTGTTCGCAAATGGTCGAACGCTAAAGCGTTTGACTATTGGGCAAGCTTGAGCTTACACCATGCGATTTCATTATAGAGGTAGGCGCGGCGTGCATCATCCTCCGACAAATTACCCAGCTTCTCTTCAAAACCTTGAATATCAGCTTTAACCTTGTCGGCGTCGACGGTCGCCAAATCGCAAGCGCGCTCGGCGAGGACGGTCACGACATCGTCCGCAACCTGGGCATAGCCGCCGGCCACGGCAAACGTGTGGTCGACAGTGCCCATGGCCTTATCGGAAACGCGAACGTAACCGCGGTCGATCGTGCAGATTTCGCTGGAGTGAGCAGGCAGAACACCAAACTCGCCATCCGTGGACGGAATCGACACAAACGCAGCGTCGCCCTCATAGGCGCAGCTCACGGGGCACACGATGCGGATACGCATAACCTACTTCTCCCCCATCTTGCGGGCGCGCTCGCGCACGTCCTCAATCGTGGAAGCATAGCGGAATGCCTGCTCGGGCAGGTCATCGGCCTTGCCGTCGACAATCTCGGCGAAGGAGCGGACGGTATCCTCGACGCGAACGTAGACACCGGGGTTGCCGGTGAACTTCTCGGCGACGTGGAAGGACTGGGAGAGGAACTGCTGGATCTTACGGGCACGGTTGACCGTAAGGCGCTGCTCCTCGGACAGCTCGTCCATACCCAGAATGGCGATGATGTCCTGAAGGTCGGAGTACTCCTGCAGGAGCTCCTGGACCTTGACGGCGACACGGTAGTGCTCCTCGCCGACGATCGAGGGATCGAGAGCGTCGGAGGAAGACGCGAGCGGGTCGATAGCCGGGAACAGACCAAGCGACGAAATGCTACGCGAAAGAACCGTAGTGGCGTCGAGGTGCGTAAACGTCGTGGCAGGCGCCGGGTCGGTCAGGTCGTCTGCAGGGACGTAGACAGCCTGGACGGAGGTAATGGAACCCGTCTTGGTCGAGGTAATGCGCTCCTGAAGGTCGCCCATCTCGGTAGCCAGCGTAGGCTGGTAACCGACGGCGGACGGCATACGACCCAGCAGTGCGGAAACCTCGGAACCGGCCTGGGAGAAACGGAAGATGTTGTCGATGAACAGCAGAACGTCCTGGCCGCGATCGCGGAAGTACTCAGCGGTGGTAAGACCAGCCAGACCGATGCGCAGACGCGCTCCAGGCGGCTCGTTCATCTGACCATAGACCAAGCAGGTCTTGTCGATAACGCCAGACTCGCTCATCTCGAGGAACAGGTCGGTACCCTCACGAGTACGCTCGCCGACACCGGTGAACACCGAGGTGCCGCCATGCTCCTGGGCGAGGTTGTTGATGAGCTCCTGAATCAGAACGGTCTTGCCGACGCCGGCGCCGCCGAACAGACCCGTTTTGCCGCCACGGATGTAGGGCTCGAGCAGGTCAACGGCCTTAATGCCGGTTTCGAAGATCTCGGTCTTGGTGGTGAGCTCGTCGAAGCGGGGCGCTGCATGGTGGATGGGATAGAACTCCTCCACCTCGGGCATGGGCTTACCGTCGACGGGCTTGCCCATGACGTTCCAAATGCGGCCGAGCGTCTTGGGGCCAACGGGCATCTTCATGGGCTCACCGGTATCGGTGGCGATGAGACCACGCTGCAGACCGTCGGTCGAGGACATGGCGACCGTGCGGACGACGCCGCCCGGAAGCTGGCTCTCAACCTCGAGGATCGTGCTCAGGTGACCGATCGGGGTCTCGGCCTCGACCGTGAGCGCGTTGTAGATCGGGGGCACCGCACCGTCAAACTTGACGTCGACGACAGGGCCGATGATACGCACGATGCGACCATCACCGGCAGTCGTCTTCTTGGTGGCTTCCTCGACCGCAAGCTTTACGGTGTTATTAGCCATTACTGTTCCTCCAATGCTGAGGCTCCGCCGACGATCTCGTTAATCTCGGTCGTGATCGAAGCCTGACGCACGCGACTATACGTGCGGGTAAGGGTCGAGATGATCGCGGTGGCGTTTTCCGTTGCGGAGTGCATGGCCTTGCGGCGTGCACCCTGCTCGGCGGCCGCCGAATCGATCAGGGCCTGGTAGATGACCGTCAGAATATACGACGGTACAAGCTTGCCGAGAACATGCTCGGGAGAGGGCACGAACTCGAACGTGGACGAGATGCGCTTAGGGGCGTCGGTCTCGTTCTTACGCGGACCGTGGGCCATAGCGATCATCTCGGGATCGAGCGGCAGCAAGTGCTCGACGCGAAGCTCCTGATCCACGCGGTTCTTGGCGTGGTGGTAGACAAGCTCGACACGGTCAAGCTCACCGGCACGATATGCATCACAGATATGAGAGGAAATCATGCGAGCCTGATTAAAATCGGGCTCGGAGGAATTGCCCTCAAAGTGCATGATGACGTTTGCGCGGTCGCGGAAATACGTGGCCGGCTTGCGTCCGCACGCAATGATCTCGCACTCGATGCCATCGTTCGCCCAAGAAGCGGCGAGCTTTTCGGCCGTGCGCTCCACCGTCGTATTGAAACCGCCGGCAAGGCCGCGGTCCGAGGCAATAACGACAATCAGGCCATGCTTGACGCTCTCATGCTTCTGCAGCATGGGATCGGTGCCCGAACAGGAGGCGTCGCCGGCGACCGTCAACATGACGTCGGTCAGCGCCTCCTTATAGGGCTCGGCCTGCTTGGAGCGATCGAGGGCATGACGGATCTTGGCCGTAGAGACCATCTCCATCGTGCGCGTGATCTGCTTGGTCGTAGTAACCGAGGAGATTCGCTTCTTAATGTCGCGAAGGTTGGCCATAGGGCTTAGTTCTCCTCTGATCCAGTCGTATCGGCATGGTGCTTGGCCATGAACTGCTGCTTGAAGTCACCGATGACGCGCAGGAGCTCAGCCTTGGTGTCATCGTCGATCTTCTTGGCGCGAACCTTGTCGAGCAGCGAGCCAAAGCCATTGTCCATGTACTCGACGAGCTCGGCACGGAAAGGCAGCACGTCGGCGATCTCCAGGTCATCCAGGAAGCCCTCGTTGCCGGCAAACAGCGTAACGATCTGCTCGGAAACCTCAAACGGCTTGTAGCGCGGCTGCTTCAGGAGCTCAGTCATGCGAGCGCCGTGGGTAAGCTGCTTTTGCGTGGCCTCGTCAAGGTCGGAGCCGAACTGCGTAAAGCCGGCGAGCTCCTGGTACGAAGCGAGGTCCAGGCGAAGGTTGCCGGCAACCTGCTTCATGGCCTTGGTCTGAGCATCGCCACCGACACGGGACACGGAGATGCCCACGTCGACTGCCGGGCGCTGACCCTGGAAGAAGAGCTCGGACTGCAGGTAGATCTGACCATCGGTAATGGAAATGACGTTGGTCGGAATGTAGGCCGAGACGTCGCCGTCCTGGGTCTCGATGATCGGCAGTGCCGTCATGGAGCCGTAGCCGTTCTTCTTGGACATCTTGACGGCACGCTCGAGCAGACGAGAGTGCAGGTAGAAGATGTCGCCAGGATAGGCCTCACGTCCGGGCGGACGATGCAGCGTCAGCGACATCTGGCGGTATGCCACGGCCTGCTTGGACAGGTCGTCGTAGATGACGAGCACGTGACCGCCGGGGTTGGTCTCGCTGGCGGGCTTGCCGTCCTCACCGTTGTACATGAAGAACTCGCCGATAGCGGCACCGGCCATAGGCGCGATGTACTGCATAGGGGCGGAATCGGCAGCGGTTGCCGAAACGATGATGGTGTATTCGAGCGCACCGTGCTGAGCGAGGGTCTCGCGGATGTTGGCAACCGTGGAGGCCTTCTGGCCGATGGCGACATAGATGCAGACCATGCCCTTGCCGCGCTGGTTGAGGATAGCGTCGATGGCGATGGCGGTCTTACCGGTCTTACGGTCGCCGATGATGAGCTCACGCTGACCGCGGCCGATAGGCACCATGGAGTCGATAGCGAGCAGGCCGGTCTGAACCGGCTCGCACACCGGGGTACGGTCGATGACACCGGGGGCCTTGAACTCGATGGGGCGACGATGCGTGGCGACGATGTCACCCAAACCGTCGATGGGCTGGCCGAGCGGATTGACGACGCGGCCGAGCATGGCGCGGCTCACGGGGATATCCATAATGCGGCCAGTGGTGCGGCACTCGTCGCCTTCCTTGATGGAGTCAACGGCACCGAACAGAACGGCGCCGACCTCGTCACGGTCAAGGTTCTGGGCAAGGCCAAAGACGGTCTCACCGGTATCGGAGCTCTTAAACTCCAGAAGCTCGCCTGCCATGGCGCTCTTGAGGCCGGAGACGCGCGCGATGCCGTCGCCTACCTCGTCGACCGTTGAAACCTCATGCGTATCGACCGTCGCGGAGAGGCTCGTGAGCTGCTCCTGCAGTTTCTTGGCGATATCCTGGGCATTGAGGGTTTCGGACATTAGGCTTCACCTCCGTACGAATTAGCAGAGTTTGCGAGGGTCTCCTGCGCGATGCGCAGCTGCGTCTTGACGGAAATGTCACGACGCTCGCCGCGGGCCTCGAGCACCAGGCCGCCCACGATAGACGGGTCGACCTGCTCGATAAGGAATACCTTGCGGCCGAAGTCCTGCTCGCATTTCTTAGTGATGGTTTGACGCAGCTCGTCGTCGAGCGGGATCGCCGTGGTGACGGTCACGCCCACTACATCCTCGTCTTCCTCGGCAACATACTTAAAGGCAGCTGCCACCTTGGGAAGAAGGTCGAGCTGGTCGCGCTTGGACATGGTGTCGAGCACGGCGATGATCTCGGGGCTGGCGCTAGCCAGGCGCTCGATCATCTCGAGGTCCTCGAACACATGGTTCTCGGCCTTGGCGGCTTCCAAAAGGGAGCGCGCGTAGGTCTCGAGCACCTTGTCCTGATAGCGGCTAGTCGGCATTCAGGCTACCTGCTTCCTGGATGTAGCGCTCGATGAGCTTCTTCTGCTCGCCCTCGTCCTCGAGTGCCTCGCCCACGATCTTGGTGGCGACGGCAACGGACAGGTCGGCGATGGAGCTCGCGGCACCGGCGTAGATGGACTTGCGCTCGTCCTCGACGGTCGTATGGGCCTTGGCGATGATCTCCTCGGCCTCCTTGTGAGCAGCCTCGATGATACGGGCGCGCTCGGACTCGGCGTCCTTACGGGCCTCGAGAACGATGTCGGCAGCCTGACGACGGGCGTCGGTGACGATCGAGTCAGACTCAGCGCGCTTGGCGATAGCCTCCTGCTTGGTCTTCTCGGCCTCGTCGAGGCTCTCCTCGATCTTCTTGCCGCGCTCCTCCATGGTTTTCATGATGCCCGGCAGGGCAACCTTGGCCAGCACGATCCAGATGATCAGGAAGGCGATAAGCGCCGGGATGAACTCCGCCATCTTAGGGATGAGGATGTCCGCACCGGCAGCGCCGTCCTCGGCGAACGCGGAAACCGGCATGAGCAGCGCGGCCGCGGACGCGGAGAGTGCGATCGCGCTCTTCTGGGATGAAAGATTCATACTTGACGCTCCGTGCTATTTAACGATCAGCGCGACAACGAAGCCGATCAGAGCCAGAGCCTCGCCGAAGGCGGAGCCCATGATGAAGACGGTGAACACGCGGCCCTGGACCTCAGGCTGACGGGCCATAGCACCCGTAGCACCCAGAGCAGACAGGCCGATAGCAAGACCAGCGCCGATAACACCGAGACCGTAACCGATAACTCCCACGATTCCTCCTTTGTCGTGCGTGTCTTATTTCACGCAGGATAACCTTTTTATAACTGCCGGGCTCCATGGGTACGGGCACCGGCGGTTTAACGAATTGCCTTACCTTTAAGGCGCGAACGGAAGACTACTCCTCCTCCGCGACCTCCTCTGCCTCGGAGACATACACGGCGGTAAGGACCGTGAAGACGTAAGCCTGGATGGCGCCGACCACAAGCTCGATCGCATAAATCAGGATGAGGATGGCAAGCCAGGCCAGCGAAGGCAGGGCGCCGACGGCGTGGGCCGCGGAAGCCTGCTGAAGCAGCGGCTGCATGAACATGCTCGCCATGATGGCGAACGAGCCCATGACCACGTGTCCTGCGAACATGTTGCAGAACAGACGGACGGCGAGCGTGATGAGGCGCAGGAAGGTCGAGAAGAGCTCGACGACCCACACGAGCACGTTCATCGGGAAGCTCACGCCCTGCGGGGCGAGGCTCTTGATGTAGCCGATCACGCCGTGAGCCTTGCATCCGTAGTAGATGAAGTACACGAAGGCGAAGATGGCGAGCGCGGCGGTGGAGCCGATTGCGCCGGTGCCGGGCTTCATTCCCGGGATCAGGCCGATCATGTTATTGATCAGGATGAACAGGAAAAGCGAGCACAGGAACGGGAAGTGCTTCTTCCAGTTCTCACCCACGACGCCCTTGCCGATATCGTTCTCGACGTACTCGATGATGTACTCGAAACCGTTGACGAAGAAGCCCTTGGGAACCAGGGTCTGCTTCTTCTTGAACACGGCCAGGACGATCAGGAGCACGATCGTGGAGACGATCAGCCAAAACGAGTACTGCGTGATGCCGCAGCTCAGATCGCCCACGACGGGGGTGGAGCTGAACTCGCTGACCAGATGATTAATCTCATCAGGCAGCTTTTCAAAAATTTCCACGACTTACCTTTCGACCTCATGAGGATCTCGCAGCGCCTTGGCGACGCGAACCGTGCAGGCGGCCATAAAGGCCACGAAGCCGATCGCCTCGCCCAGGAGGAACATGCGAAACGCCTCTCCGAACAACGCAAACACAACCAAGGTAAAGACGAGCAGGGCGACTGCCGAGATCGCCAGACTCACCATGCCCTTGAGCATGTCCGCATTCTGCTTATCGTCAAGAACCGGCTTGAGCGTAAAAACAAAGGGAAGGAAGGCAATTGCGCCCGCGATGGCGCCTGCAACGATAGCGAGCAGATCGGCTATCTGAAACACTGGCTTCCTCGCTTTCCTTTTTAACGCCTCACAGCACAGTCCCAGCCAAACATTGGTGACTATTGTACGAGCCAATCGCTAAAGTACAACCGTAAAACAAACGGTTAATACGCACCTGTACGTTTTCTTAAGGCCTTCTTTATGCCGCAGGTACGGTAATACGTTTTTTCGAACCCCTCAGCGCAAAACGTCCGTTAACAGAAGTGCGCGTGGACGACTTTTGCTCGCCCGCGCGCACCATTTCTTCGTATTTTCGACGTTAGCCGGTATGGCCCAGAGATTACAGCGTGCCGTAGATGCGGTCTCCGGCGTCGCCGAGGCCGGGAACGATGTAGGCGGCCTCGTTGAGATGGTCGTCGATGGCGCACGTATAAATATGTACGTCGGGGTCCTTTTCGGTCAGTGACTTGAGGCCCTCGGGCGCGGCGACGATACACAGCATGCGGATATCCTTGACACCGCGCTCGCGCAGGTAGCTGATGGCCATCTCGGCCGAACCGCCCGTGGCGAGCATGGGGTCGACAACCAGGCAGATGCGCTGATCGATATCCTTGGGCATCTTGCAGTAATACTCATGCGGCTCGTGAGTAACCTCGTCGCGCTCCATACCGATGTGGCCCACGCGAGCGGAGGGTACCAAGTCGAGGATGCCATCGACCATGCCAAGGCCCGCGCGCAGGATAGGAACGATGGCGAGCTTCTTGCCGGCAAGCTGCTTAAACGTGGCAGTGGTGATGGGGGTCTCGACCTCGACGTCTTCCATGGGCAGGTCGCGCATGGCCTCGTAGCCGTCAAAAAGTGCGAGCTCGCGCACGAGCTGGCGGAACTGGTTGGTGCCGGTGCTCTTGTCACGCAGGATCGACAGCTTGTGCTGGACGAGCGGGTGATCGACAAGGGTCACACGGGACGTATCGTAGGTGACGGTCATGGGTTGATTGCCCCTTTCGTTGCGGCCGGAAGATGGCCTTGCTGACAAGGCGCATGGCGATGTTGTTGCCGCGCACCGTGCATAAGTTTAACGGTTTATTGTATCGAGCAGCTCGTCGCAACCCTACTGAGCGGTGTTGAGCGAACGCTTGACGGCATCACGCCAACCAGCGAGGTTGCTCTCACGGCGCTCAGCAGACATGTGAGGATGGAAGATTTTGACGATCTGAGCGTTTTGCTCCAGCTCCTCCAAATCCTCCCAATAGCCGACGGCAAGGCCCGCCAAGTACGCGGCGCCGATCGCCGTGGTCTCCACCGTCTCACACTGCAGCACGGGGATATCCAGCAGATCGGCCTGGAATTGCATGATGAACTCGTTGCGCGAGGCACCGCCATCGACGGACAGCCGCTCAATCGAAAGTCCCACGTCCTGCTCCATGGCGCGCAGCACGTCATAACTCTGGTAGGCCATGGACTCGCAGGCCGCACGCACAATGGTCGCGCGACTCGAGGCACCGGTCAGGCCGCACACGATACCGCGAGCATGCGGGTCCCACCAGGGAGCGCCCAAGCCTGCGAAGGCGGGGACGAAGTAGCAGCCCTCGTTGTCGTTGATCGAAGCGGCGAGTTGCGCGGACTCGCTCACGCTCGAGATGATGCCCATGTTGTTGCGCAGCCAGTTCATGGTGGAGCCGGCAGCAAAGATAGAACCCTCGAGTGCATAGCTGATCTTGCCGTCCGCGGCGATACCGATCGTGGAGACCAGACCGTTCTTGGATTCGACGATCTCGTCGCCGGTGTTCATGAGCATAAAGCAACCCGTGCCATAGGTGTTTTTGGTCTGGCCGGGACGGAAGCAGCAGTGGCCGAACAGCGACGCCTGCTGATCGCCCGCCACGCCCATGATGGGTGGCATGTTGGTCATGATGTCGCTCGCGACGCGACCGTAGTCGCCCGAGCTCCAACGGACCTCGGGCATCATGGAACGCGGGACGTCGAAAAGCGCCAGCAGATCGTCGTCCCAATCGAGCGTATGGATATTAAAGAGCGCGGTGCGGCTGGCATTGGTGTAGTCGGTGGCAAAGACCTGACCGCCGGTGAGGTTGTAGATGAGCCAGGTATCGATGGTGCCGAACATGAGGTCGCCCGCCGCCGCGCTCTCACGCGCACCGTCGACGTTATCGAGAATCCACTGCACCTTGGAGGCCGAGAAATACGGGTCGAGCGTGAGTCCCGTGCGGGAGCGCACCAGCTCTTCTGCGCCCTGCTCAACCAGCTCGTCGATCAGAGGTGCGGTGCGACGGCATTGCCACACGATGGCGTTATAGATGGGTTGGCCGCTTATGCGGTCCCACACCACCGTGGTCTCGCGCTGGTTGGAGATACCGATGGCGGCAATGCGGTCAGAATGGATGCCGCTCTTAAACTGGACCTCCATCATGACCGCGATCTGGCTGGCAAGCACCGCCATGGGGTCTTGCTCCACCCAACCAGGGCGCGGGAAGCTGGTTTTGACGCTGCGACGTGCCTGCGCGACGATGCATCCGTACTCGTCGACGATGGTCGCAAGTACCGAGGTGGTGCCGCAGTCGAGTGCCATGATGTAGGAACCGCCAAAGTTAAACGAGGCATCTTCCATGCCCAGGCTGCCCAGATTCAACGACATCGCTTACACCTTTCTATTGCATCGGGTCGGACAGGACCCGTTCGATCTCTGACGCGGGAAGCGCGCCTTGGCGCAGGATCTGGAGCTCGCCGTGCTGAAACGACACGATGGTTGAGGCGTCACGACACGGGGTCTCACCGGCGTCGACGGCCGCATCGACCCCCTCCAGGATGCGCTCCTCCACCGTGGCAAAACTTGCCGGCGCGGGCGCGCCATGCGTGTTAGCGCTGGTGCAGGCAAGAGGGCTGCCGCAGGCGCGGATGAGCGCTTGCACCACGGGCGAGGCCGAAGCGCGAAGTGCCACCGTGTCATCGGCGGCGCGCATAAAGGTCGGCACGCAGGGGGCCGCCTTGACCACGATAGTCAGGGCGCCCGGCCAGCATCGTCGGGCGAGCACGCGGGCCTCGTTAGGGATATCCACGCCATAGCGGTCGAGCGCCTCAGCATCATCGACCAGCCAGGCAACCGTTTGGGTGAGCTCGCGCTGCTTGAGGGTAAAGATACGACGATAGCCGGTACCGAGTGCGGGGACCGCGGCGCCGTTGACGGTGACCTGCGGGTCGCGCGGCCACGGCAGAGGTTCACTTGTATCTTGTGGAACAGCATCCGAGAAGGCGTTGACCGCCACGGCGACACCATAGACGGTCTCGGTCGGGATCAGGGCCAGTCCGCCACAGCCGAGCACCTCGGCCGTACGCTCGACGGCAAGCCAATGCGGCTCGCGCGCTCCCTCGTATACCCGATAGACCGTCTGCATGTGTATGCCAGCCCCTTACGCTCTGGTGCAAGTTTGTTTACTGTGGGGCATTCTCGCACGAAACGTTCAATCTATTTGCCCAGAGCGCATGTTGGTTTGGTGAGCGGCTCTAGTAGTCGGTGAAAGTGAGGGGGTTATTGGACTGCGACGAACTTCTTTGGCCTGCCGGCGTGGCGTTCTTGGGCGGCGTAGCGCTCGATGCTGTCTATCGTTATCATCCGACGGCCGTCGACGAGTTCAACATCGAGCTTTCCGGCTTTGACCAGCGCGGTAATCCGCGGAGCAGAGACTTTGAGGTCCAGCGCTGCGTCTTTAAATGTTCGGCACGCCGCTTCCCGAGCGTCCTCGTGGTCGATTTCGACTGAAAGGGCCACGACCTCGGCCGATCGTTCGTACCCTGCCGGAGTCAAACCGTTGTTGAGGTCGTCGGCCAAAAACGCCATCAGTGCCTCGGTGGCATGGGCAATCGCTTCTTCGCGCGTATCGCCATCGGCAAAGGCGCCGGGAATCTGCGGGAAGCTGGCGCAGTAACCGTCGTCTTCTTTTATGAGAACGCAGTCATAGGTAAATCGCTGCCTCATTTTGCCTCCAACTACCATCCAGCTTGGCGACGAATACTTGCCCACGTGCCCTTCTTTGGTCGATCACCACCAGAGCCGTTCACGGTGACAACACGGTCACCAGAAACATACTTAGCATGACTACCGACTTGCGCGACCTTCACGAATCCATCGTGCTTGAGTAGGGCAATGATTTCCCGAAAGGTAGGAGGTTGCATGGGCCGACCTCTTTCAGCCGTCCTAATTATAAACTATTTTATAATTTTTGCTAACCAGTTAATAAATATTACTGGCGCTGCTTGGGCTCGGTGACGATGGCTCGGACGATGCGGGGGCGATCGGTGAGGTCGTGGACGATGCGCACGTCCGACAGACCCGCTTGACGGCAGAGCTCGGCCGCAGCGTCGAGCGCGCCCTCGTAGAGCTCGCAGGCAAAGAGGCCGCCGGCGCGCAGCATGTAGGGTGCCGCGTTGAGCAGACGGCGGAAGATATCGAGGCCGTCGGCACCGCCCTCGAGCGCCAGATCGGGCTCAAAGTCCTTGACCTCGTGCGGCAGCGAGCGCATGACATCGGTGGGGATGTAGGGCGGGTTGGAGACGAGCACGTCAAAGGTGCCCCACTCTTCGCGGGGAATGGAGCTCACCAGGTTCGTGAGGCTAAAGGCAACCTCGTCGGACGTGAGACCAAGCGCATCGCGGTTTTTGGTAGCAAGGTCGATGGCACGCGGCTCGATATCGGTAGCAGTGCAGGTGACGTGGCCGCGACGCTCCCAGGCAAGCGAGAGCGAGATGCAGCCCGTGCCGCAGCCGACCTCGAGAACGCGGGCAGTGCGGGGCTCGGCTGGGGCAGGTACGTTGGCCTCGGCGATGCCGTGTTCGTCGAGCTCGGGCTCGGGGGTTTCCCTGGCCTCTGCTTCTGCCGCTTCGGCTTCTGCCGCCTGCGCGGCGGCCTCCTCGGCCTCGCGATCGGCAAGCTCCTCGGCATAGGCGCGGCTGCCGAGCACGTCGCTACCCAGCGCAGCCTCATCGGCGGCCGTCAGGTTGGCAGCACGGCGCTCGGCGGTCGCGCGTTCGTCGGCCAGCGCCGCCTCGGCTTTGCGGGCCTGCTCGACCTCATCGTTCCAGGGCAGCTCCGCGCGCTGACGGGCAGCAGCCTCGGGGCTCAGCACCTCGGCATCCAGATAATTGAGGACTTCCTCGACGAGCATCTCGGTCTCGGGGCGCGGAATGAGCACACCGGGGGCGCACGCGACGTCGATCATGCGAAACTGCGTGCTGCCGGTGATGTACTGCAGCGGCTCGCCTTTGGCGCGACGAACGACGGCCGCGTGCATGGTCTCGAGCTGGGCCGCGTTAAGCGTCTCGTCCATGCGCATATATAGGTCAATGCGCGCCAAACCCGTAGCAGCGCAGAGCAGCCACTCGGCAGAAAGACGAGGGTGCTCCTCGCCGCGCTCGGCCAGGTACTCCTTGGTCCACTCGAGACAACGCTTGATGGTCCAGATCTCGTTTGCCATGGGGCCCTCCCCTCTTAAGCGCCGGGCGGCGCGCGAATGTCGGAGCAGATTGTACGCGAGGGTGGCACGCGGTAAGGGACGATTGGAAGCGATTATCGAGAATCAGCCCAGAATTTTGCTTGGATCGCACTCGAAGTGTTCATTTGTCGACGTTCATACCTGCATCTGTCAAGCTTTTGGCAAGGTTGCCCCAAAACTGACCAATATCTAACCAAATACTTGCCACATCGCTTGACGCGCGACGCGCCAAAAAAGACCCCGCGACTTCTTGGACGATTTTTCGAGCAATATTTTCAATTGCAGATGCATACCGTTAATTGCTTTAAGCAGGTAAGCAGCTCAAAGGCCATCATAGCTGATTGAATAACATCTCAAAGCAATGTGCCCAACGACTCCCTACGGGTCATTTGGCAACCAAGGAAACGCCGATGTTTTGGCAATGCCAGCGAGCGACGTCCAGAGCGAACAAGTTGGCATGAAAAAGGCAAGGCATAGACCTTCTGGTCATGCCTTGCCTTTTGAATGACAAATTGTCGCTCTGGACGGCGCGCAGCGTCGGCCGGTCCGCCGTTCGGTAGAACGGCGGAACCTAAACCGCCTGTGCCAGCTTCTCGGCGCGCTCGGCGGCGGCGAGTGCCTCGATCACGGTGCCGAGTTGGTCGCCCAGAAGGACACCGTTGTAGGTGGAGTTGAAACCGATGCGGTGGTCGGTCACGCGGTCCTGGGGCTGGTTGTAGGTACGAATCTTTTCGGAACGGTTGCCGTGGCCGATCTGACTCTGGCGCTCGGCACCGAGCTCAGCCTGCTGACGCTCGAGCTCCATCTCGTAGAGGCGGGCACGCAGCATCTGCATGCAGACCTCGCGGTTCTGGATCTGGGAGCGCTGTTCCTGCGACTGCACCACGGTGTTGGTGGGCAAGTGGGTGATGCGCACGGCAGAGTAGGTGGTGTTAACGCACTGACCGCCAGGGCCGGAGGCGCAGTAGGTGTCGATGCGCAGGTCAGACTGGTTGATCTGGACGTCGATTTCCTCGGCCTCGGGAAGTACGGCGACGGTAGCCGTGGAGGTCTGAATGCGGCCCTGGGACTCGGTCTTGGGGACGCGCTGGACGCGATGCACGCCGGACTCGAACTTCATGACGGAGTAGACGCGATCGCCCTCGACCTTGAACTCGATGGACTTAAAGCCGCCGGCCTCGCTGGGACTGGAGTCGAGCACGGTGGTCTTCCAGCCGCGCGACTCGCAGAAGCGCTGGTACATCTTGTACAGATCGCCGGCAAAGATGGCCGCCTCGTCGCCACCGGCGGCGGAGCGAATCTCGACGATGGTGTTCTTGTCGTCATTGGGGTCGCTCGGGATGAGCATGTACTTAATGTCTTCCTCGAGCTGGGGAAGCTTGGCCTCGTTTTCGGAGATATCCATCTGGAGCATCTCCTTCTCATCGGCATCGGTAGTATCGTGGAGCATTTCCTTGGCGGCCTCGATGTCATCGAGCGCGCCGATGTACTCGCGCGAGGCGGCGATGAGGTCGGACTGGTGCGCGTACTCCTTGTTGAGACGCGTGAACTCCTTGATATCGGAGGCGACGGCCGGGTCGGAGAGCTTCTTCTCGAGTTCCTCGTAGGCCTTGATAATCTTTTCGAGCTTGTCGCGCATGGCGGGACTCCTTTATATGCGTGAAGGTGAAAATCGGCAGAGTTGATGGGGCGCGCGGCGCCACTGCGGGGGTAAGCCCGGCTAGAACATGTCGATCTTCAGATACATGCGCATCCCTTCGCGTATGGGGTACATAGTTGCGGTCTAACCCATACATGATAGCGTGCGCAGGCAAACCTGCATATAACCCGCACGGAATGAGTGGACGTCCCCAACGGCTAACAAAGGGACTGTCGCTTTGTCACATTCTAGAGCGTTTGAAGCAGAGCGATGAAAAAGCGAACGCCCTGGAGGTAGGCACGGCGGGTAATGCGCTCGTTGGTGCCGTGGACGCCGCGGTCGCACTCGTCATCGTCGACCACAAACGCCGAAAAACGAATGCATTCAGAGCAAATGCGCTGGTAGTTGGCAGCATCGGTGGCACCGATCACGGTTGAGGGGACGATGCCGATAGGAGCCCCGTCCGTCGTAGATGGTCCGTTTTCCTCCGTCCCCTTTGGATCGCGGAAGTAGCGGGCGGCAATGGCGCGAACGGCCTCGAGTCCCGGTCCGCCGACACGCGGGGACGGCGAGGGCTCGGAGCTGCCGGGGCCGAGTTCGACCTCCACGCGCCCGGCAAGGCCCGCCGCGGCAACGGCCTCGCGGCAGCGAGCAGCGACATCGGCCACGCTCGTGCCCTCGAGCATGCGGAAGTTGATGTTGGCCCACATATCCTGCGGCATTACGTTGGCGCCGGTGCTGCCACCCTCGATCTGCGTGGGCGCGCAGGTAGTCGTCACCAGCGGATAGAGCTTTTTGCTGGCGAGGCAATCACGGACAATGGCGTCCCCGTTGGCGGCAATTTCATCGGCCGTGTAGAGCCCCAACTCGACGAGTTGGGCGGCAAGCGGATCGGTCACGCGCGTCGGCCACTCGATATCGCAGATTGCGGTGATGGCACGGCTGAGCACCTCAAGCGACGTGCCGCCGTAGGGGTTGGAAGAATGCCCGCCCGCGCTCTTTGCCTTGAGCACAATGTCGGCATAACCTTTCTCAGCCAGGTCAGCGTGCATGAGCCAACCCTTGCCCGCGCTATACTCGGCAGCCGGAACGATGCGGTAGTCACCCTCGTCGATCAGGTACTCAAGCTCAATGCCGCGCCCCTTGAGCGCACGGCCGATGGCGCCTGCTCCGTACTGCGTAGTCTCCTCGTCCTGGCCAAAGGCCAGGAGCAGCGTGCGCTCGTGCTGCCAACCGTGCGCCAGCGCATACTCGACAGCCTCGAGAATGCCTGCGACCTGATCCTTCATGTCGATCGCGCCGCGGCCCCAGATGTAGGTGTCGTCCACGTACCCGCTAAAGGGGGCATGTGTCCAGTCGGCCTCGGTATCCGGCACCACGGGGACCACGTCCATGTGGCCCATGAGCATGACGGGTTTGAGGGCGGGGTCGGAACCGCCAAGCGTCACCAGCAGCGAATGATCGATAAGCTCGACCTCGCCCGCCGCAAACACGCGCGGCCAGGCCTGCTGCATATAGGCGCGCAGGTCATCGAAGGGCTGCCAGTCCACCGCCTCGGCATCCATGCTCGAGACGGTCGGAAACGACAGCACGCGGCCCAAACGCTCGTACGCGCCGACCTCGTCTATATCGGCAAAATCGTCCTCATGCGCAAAGAAGCGCCAAACCTCGGCCATGACATCCTTTCGATTGTGACGACAAAGGCCGCCCCACGGGAGCGGCCCTGCAACGTAAGCGTTTGCGGTCGTTTATTTGTCCTCGAGATAACGAGAGAGGAACTCGCGAGTGCGCTGGTGTTTGGGGTTGCCGAAGAGCTCGGCCGGCGCGGCGTCCTCGAGCACCACGCCCTTGTCCATAAAGACCACGCGGTCGGACACCGTGCGGGCAAAGGCCATCTCGTGCGTGACGACAACCATGGTCATACCGTCGGCCGCGAGCTTGCGCATGACCTCGAGCACCTCGCCCACGATCTCGGGGTCGAGTGCCGAAGTCGGCTCGTCGAACAGCATGATCTGCGGACTCATGCACAGGGCGCGGGCGATGGCCACGCGCTGCTTTTGGCCACCGGACAGGCGACCCACGGCGGCGTGCGCGAACTTTTCGAGCCCCACGCTCGTCAGATGCTCCATTGCGACCTTCTCGGCCTCGGCCTTGCTCATCTTTTTGAGCGTGACGGGCGCGAGCGTGCAGTTGTCGAGCACATCCATGTTGTTGAACAGGTTAAAGCCCTGGAACACCATGCCGATGTCCTCACGGAGTTTATTGATATTGCAGCGCTCGGCCG
The DNA here is from genome assembly GCA_905200715.1 of uncultured Collinsella sp. GTDB lineage: Bacteria > Actinomycetota > Coriobacteriia > Coriobacteriales > Coriobacteriaceae > Collinsella. The sequence goes on from CAJKLK010000010.1 coordinate 23,617, forward strand.
TAAGGTCCTGGCCGTGGAACCAGATGTGGCCCGCGTCCGGGGTCTCGAGCAGGTTGAGGCAGCGCAGGAAGGTCGACTTGCCCGAGCCCGAGGCGCCGATGATGGTAACGACCTCACCGGGATTGACAGCGAGGTCGATGCCCCTGAGCACCTCGAGCGAACCGAAGCTCTTGCGCAGGCCCTCGACGCGGATGAGCGGCTCTTTAGTTTGTGCGGCGGCCACAGCGCCGGTGGTAGTGGTATCTGCCATGATGATTCTCCTCGTCTTGCGCCTAGTTGGAGCTGGGCAGCGTTGCCGGGGCCTCGGCGCCGAGCTTTTTGCCAAAGGCCTCGAGCAGGCGGCTCGCCACGAGCGTCAGGATCAGGTAAACCACGAGCGCCACACAGTAGACCTCCATCTGGCGGTAGTACACGCCGGCGACAGTGGTGGTGGCGTACATGAGGTCAAACACGCCAATGACCGAGAGCACCGACGAGTCCTTGATGTTGATGATGAGCTCGTTGGTGAGTGCGGGGATCGCGTTTTTAATACCCTGGGGGAACACGACCTTGCGCATGGCCTGCCACTGCGACAGACCCAGCGAGCGCGCCGCCTCGGCTTGACCGGGGTCGATGGACTCGATGCCGCCACGCAAAACTTCCATCATGTAGGCGGTGGAGTTGAGCGAGATGGTGACAAGGCCGGCGGTGAAGGTACTCCAGATCTGGTTGGCCTGGGCGGTTTCGAAGCCCATGCCGCGCAAAACGGTGAAGCCCGCGTAATAGATGAGCAGGCCCTGGACCATCATGGGCGTGCCGCGCACGATGGTGGAGTAGATGGTCGCAAAGCCGCGGCCGATGCTCTTGAAGAAGCGCGTGAGATCGTTGTCCACACGGTCGAAGGTCTGAATGCGCAGGAACACAAAGAGCAGCGCCAGGAAAAAGGCGATGACGGTGCCGAAGGTCGCAAGCGCGATGGTGATCTCGATACCGCGGATAAAGAAGTCCCCGCTCTTGTAGGTCATGTAGACCAGACTCGACAAAAAGTCGCTGGGGTTGGAGTCCGAGACAATGCTCACCCGCACCAGGTCGATAAACGACATGACGCAACGGTCGATAAAGAAGATCGCCGCAATGGCGACCACGACATAGCTGCCCAGGCGCGCGCCGCGACGAAAGCGCTCGGAAGCAAACGGCGACGTTTCGCGATAGTCATTCCAGTGCATGAGTTTGGTGACGAGCGCCGCCGCCGACACGACGAGCCAGGCCCAAAGGATTGCCCAGAGGCAGTCTTGGAACACGCCCGTAGGCGCCAAGAAGCTCAGCGACGTGGGGTTGCGTTGGCTAAACGCCAGGCCGAGCGCTGCGATGACGCTCGTGCCCAGGTACACATAACGGTGGTCGGCCTTGGTAAAGGAGGCCAGACGATTGATGGTTTTCATGCTGCCTCCCTATGCCGGCTGACGATCGAGGCACGCGTCCCACATTTGGTCGCGCTCCTCTTGGCTAATGCCCTTGAGTGTCTTGTCGATGAGTTTAAGCAGCTTGTCCGAGCCCTTGCGGCAGCCGACGTTTGCCGCGACCTCCTGCTTAAAGCCCTCGCCCTCGGCAAAATGAATGGGGACGATACCGGGATTTTGGGCCATATAGCCCTTCTCGTTCTCGGTATTGTAGGTCACGGCGTCGCAGGTGCCCTGCAGCAGGTTCGAAAACACCGTGGGAACCGAATCGACCGGGTTCTTGTGGACAACGCCCGGGATTTCGTCGATGACGGTATCGAGCATGGTGTCCTTTTGGCCGAGGACCGTAGCGCCGCTAAAGTCGCTGAGCTTGGTCGCATTTTGGTAGGGCGAGCCCTCTTTTACGAACAGGCCAAAGTAACCGATAAAGTACGGGTCGGAAAAGCCGACGGACTCCTCACGCTCGGGCGTGGCGCTCATGCCGGCGATGATGAGGTCGATCTGGCCGTTGTTGAGCGAGTCAATAAGGCCCGAAAAGCTCTGCTTGACGGCGACGGGCTCGCCGCCGAGGGCCTTGCAGACGATCTTGGCGATCTGCACGTCGTAGCCATCGGCGTAGGCTCCCTGCACGTTGTCGATGGGAATGGTGTACTCGCTGGCCTCGGAGACCTGCCAGTTGTACGGGGCGTAGGCCGCCTCCATGCCGATACGGATCTTGTCCTTGCCGATCACGGAATCGGACAGGTCGTCGCGACCGCCGCCCGTCGTGGGCTGAACCACCTTGAGCGTGGACGGGCGCTGACAGCCGGCGAGCGCGCCGGCGACGACGGAAGCGCTCGCAGCGAGAGCGCTTCCCAAAAAGATGCGACGGCTGCATACCGGCTGGGTCTGCATGCCGCGCTGTTGCCGAGGTTGCATCTGGTGCCTTCCCTATTTTGCCTTACTGACAATAAGACAGGATATACGCCCGCAACCAGCAGCGCGGCATGTGCGCGAAAAATTAATAGACACACGAGGACGATTGGCACAAAGCAGCCTGTCCCCCATGCACCACTTGGCATAAAAAGGCAGGGCATAGACCTTCTGGTCATGCCGTGCCTTTTGAATGGCAAATTGTCGCTCTGGGTGGCGCGCAGCGTCGACCGGCCCGCCGTTCGTCAGAACGGCGGAACCTAAGGGCGCAGCGTCGACCGGTCCGCCGTTCGCTAGAACGGCGGAACCTCTAGAGCAAGGTGACGCTAAAGCTGCGGACGTCTGTCTCGCCCGGCGCCAGCGCAATGGTGTTGACCTTGTGCTCAAAGACGTCGTCCTCGGTGTCCATGGTGGTGTGGCCGGTCCAAGGCTCAAGCGCCACAAACGGGGCGTCGTTGGCGGCAGACCACACGCCAATGTACTTAAAGCCCTCAAAGTCGATCTTGACGCCGTGGCCCGACTTGCGACCGCGCAGCGTGAGCGTGGAGCCCGGGGTATCGGTGAACATGATGGCGTCGTTATCGAAGCTGCGGTGCGTGATGGGCAGCACGTCAGAGTTATCGGGGGCCTTGTAGCTACCCTCAAACGTCATGAGGCCATCGGGCGTGATGATGGGGGCCTCGTTGGTCCAAGCCTCGGTAAACGCCAGCTCGTAATCCTCGAATGCCTCGTCCTCGGCACCGGGGGCGGGCACGTTAAATGCAGGGTGGCCGCCCACCGAGAACGGCAGGTCCACGTCGCCGGTGTTGGTGACGGCAAAGGTCTGCGTGAGCGTGGCGTCGCCGGTTAGGGCATAGGTCATGCTGAGCTTAAAGTGGAAGGGGAAAGCCTTGAGCGACTCGGGCGTGTCGGTGATCTCGTAGGTGACGGACGAGCCGTCCTCGGAGACCTCGACCAGCTTGTGCTCGACGATGCGCGCGAGTCCGTGGCGCGGCATCTCGCAGGTACCGGCCGCAGACGTCGCAGTGTTGTTGCGCAGCGAGCCCACGATGGGGAACAGAATGGGCGCGTGCTTGCCCCAAAAGGCCGGGTCGCCCTGCCACAGATACTCGTTGCCGTTGAGGGCAAGGCTCGTGAGCTGGGCACCCATGGAATCGATGGCCGCGGTGAGGCCGCCGCGCTTGATGGTAGTGACGGTGGACATGCTACTTCCTCCAAAAATAAACAACAGTATCGAGGGCTATTGTCCCACTCTTGGCGGCGGGGTTGAGCGTCAGGCGCAGTTATTGAGCAATAGCGTAAAGGTCAAACCCGCCCTGCGGCGTGCTATCGACCGTATCGGGCGCCCGTGAATTAAAACTCACCGGAACCATGCGCTTTGAGGCGCGGTAACGCGTGCCGTCGGTGGCGACGGGCGGCTCATCAACCGTGAGCTCGTAGTCGCCGGGCTTGAGCTCGATACCGTCACCTTCGGAATTGACGTATTGATACTCGTCGATTGCTTGTCCCCTGAGCGTGCGGCCCACGATATGGACGAGCATTTGGCTGTCGCCGCGCGCGGTATCCCACGTCGCGCCGTCCTTAACCTCGACCGACACATGCACCGAGCGCGTGCGGCTGAGCGATTGCTCGACGGACATCTCGACCTTGGCGGCGTCTTTGCGCTGTTGTTCAACATGGCTCCAGACGTTTCCAATTGCCGAGCAAGCGATGACGCCGGCCATGAAGGCGATGAGGATGGGGCCGAGTGGTGAGCGGCGGGCCGCGTCTTCCTCGCGAGCCAGGTTGGGGCGATGCGTGGGGGCGGGCGCCTGGGCACCCTGCGCGGGCACGTCGAGTATGCTGAAGGATGCCGTGCTGCCGGGGTCGATGTTATGGCGCGGCTGCGGGGTCTTGGCCGGCGAGATGGACATGTCCGCCGGCTCACCGAGTGTGGCCGTGGCATCGGCCTTAGCCTCATCGGCCTCGGCTTGGGCCCAAGCCTGCTCAAAGGTCAGGTGCTCGGCGGCATCGGAGGCGGCTTCAGGCTCGACAGCGGTATCGTTGCCGGTCTCGTCCTCGTCGCTCGACACGTCACGCGGCGCGGGCTCGTCCCACTCTTCGTCCGGAGCCTCGCCCTCGCTATACCACCATTCAAAGTTATCGATATCCATACGGGGCGCCCCTTAAGCCTCGCAAATAAACACTTGCTAGCCTTATACCCCCAGATGGCACGGCGGCTCGCATGGAATGTGACAAAGGGACTATCCCTTTGTCACACGGCCAGACGTGAAAACTTATAAACTTGCAGATTTTGCAAGTTTATAAGAAATGAGCGACCCTCCTCCGCTTCAAAACAAGCTTGCGATGCTATTCGGATGTGACAAAGGGACTGTCCCTTTGTCACATCTGGAGGGCGACGGGGATTTGGATGCAGCAGAAGTCCTCTTGGTGGGACTCGTCGTAGCTCGTGGTATCGAGGTAGCAAAAGTCGAAGGCGTTGCCAACGGGCTGGAGCGCGTGCTCGTCCATGCAGGCCACAATGGCGCGGATGCCTTCGGGCTCGTACGGCATGCCCCAGCGGCTGATGCACAGGTATGTGCCCTCGGGCAGCACTTCGATGCCGATCTCTGCCAGCTCGGCAGCGTCGCTCGGCAGCAGCTCCTCGGCACCGCGCGGCAGCACGGCAAAGGAGCCAGCGCCGGCGATGGGATCGTCGGAATGCAGCGCCTCGCGACGCAGCATGGCGCCCCAACCGCGCATGGGGCGCGTGCCCGTCAACGTGCGCATGCGCAGGATTGCCCGCATGAGCGTGGGGTGAAGCATCGAGCGACCGCGCTCGATATCGCCCGGAAACTCCTCAAAGACCACGTAGCGGCGCTCGAATTGCTTGAGTTCCGGACTGCCCTCGCGCTCGCGCCAGTAGACTGCCTCGTCGTAAAAGCTCAGGCGCTCCTGCACACTCGCGCGCTCAGCCTTGAGCCCGGCAATCTGCTTGTCGAGCGCCTGAACCCGCGAGCGCAGGTGATCGGTCATCTCGCCAATGTCGAACGTCGAGGTCAGACGGTCGACCTCGTCGAGCTCGAGCCCCAGATCGCGCAACATGCAGATCAGGCGCATGAGCGGGATCTGCGTGGGCGAATAGAAACGGTAGCCTTTTTCGTTAACCACGGCGGGCTTAAACAGGCCGATCTTGTCGTAGTAGATGAGCGTTTGGCGCGAAACGTTAAACAAGCTCGCCATCTCGCTAATCGCATACATGCCCGTCTGCATAGATCCTCCCGACACATCCTTTTTGCGCACAAAGCCCGCCACCCACAGGGGCAGCGGGCTCAAACACTCCTCGTATCCTACCCTAAAGACGCCTATGACCAGCGCTTATAGTTTGCGCATGACACGCCGACGGCCTCGAGCGCCTTGGCGGCGATGTGATGCACCGCGTCATCGAGCGTGGCGGGGCCGTTGTAAAACGTAAGCATAGGCGGCATGAGCATGACACCCGGCACGCGCGCCAGGCGCGCCATGTTGTCGACGTGAATGGCGCTGAAGGGCGTCTCGCGCACCATGAGCACCAGGCGGCGTTGCTCTTTCATCTGTACGTCGGCCGCGCGCAGCAACAGGTTTTCGCTATAGCCGCTCGCAATGCCGGCGAGCGTCTTCATGGAGCAGGGCGCTACGATCATGCCGTCAACCGGATAGGTTCCGCTTGCGATGGCGGCGCCGATGTTTTTGTTGTCGTAGACCACATCGGCGTGCGCGGCAAACTCGTCGAGTGTCATGCCGAGCTCCTGTTTGATGGTGATCTCTCCCCCGCGCGTGACGACAAGTGCCGACTCGGCACCGGCCTGGCGCAGGCATTTGAGACACTCAAGGCCCAGAGCGGCACCGCTGGCGCCAGACACGCCAACGACAATGCGACGGGGACGGGCAGAAGACTCAGGCATGACAGCTCCTTACTTAGTTACTCGGTAGGGCTACTTACTAGAAAGCAAGCTCGGCGGCCCACTTGTCCTTGTCGATCTCCATGAACTGCGAGCGGATGAAGCTCTTCTTGAGGTTGAACGGGACCGTGCAGTCGAAGATGGCCTTGCAGGCGATGCCGTGCTCGCGGATCGTGGGGTCGAACGCGGGGTCGTTGGACGGGTCGAGCACGTGGCAGTGGCAGCCAGGGATGGTGATGAGGTCCACGTCGGCCTGGAAGCGCGTGGTCATGGCCCACATCACGTCGCTCATATCAAAGATGTCGACATCCTCGTCAACCAGGATCACGTGCTTGAGCTCGGAGAACGCCGAGAAGGCGAGCATGGCGGCGTTGCGCTGACGGCCCTCGTCATTTTTGCTCGACTTCTTGAACTGCATGATGGCAACGAACTTGCCGCCGCCGCAGGGGGCGGCGTGAACGTTGAGCAGGCGGCCCGGGATGGCGGTCTCGACCATCTTGTAGATGGAAGCCTCGGTGGGGATGCCGGCCATGGAAACGTGCTCGTGCGAAGGGCCGATGCAGCTCTCCATGATGGGATTGATGCGCGTGGTGACGGCGGTGATCTTGATCACCGGGCAGGCCTTGGCGCCGCCGGTGTAGCCGGGGAACTCGGGCATGGCGTAGCCGTGGCCGTTAACGTCCTCGTTAATGGTCTCGTCGTGCATGAGGTAGCCCTCGAGCACGTACTCGGCATTGGCAATGCACTTCTGCGGAACGGTGACGCAGTCGGCAAGCTCGACGGCATGGCCGCGCAGGGCGCCGGCGATCTGCAGCTCGTTGAAGCCGAGCGGCGTGGTGGGAGCCTCGAAGCCGCAGCACATGTACACGGCGGGGTCCAGGCCGATGGAGATGGAAATGGGCATGTCCTCGCCGCGCTGGCAGTACTCGTCAAAGAATGCGCCCAGGTGACGGCTGCCCGGGGTAATCCACATGGCGAGCTTGTCCTTGTCGACGCAGGAGAAGCGGTGGATGGTCACGTCAGACTGGGAGCCGTCGGGGCTCGTACCATAGGCGAGACCCATGGTGATGTAGGGGCCGCCGTCGACGGGCGTGTTGGTGGGAGCGGGAACGATCTTACGCAAGTCAAAGCCCTCGTCGGTCGCCTTGTACACGACCTCCTGACAGTCGACGTGCGCACCCTCGGCGATCTGCTCGGGCGCGATCAGGTTCTCGAAGCGCTTGCCGATCTCGAGGCCCAGGTGCTCCTCGTCCAGGTCGAGCAGGGCGGCAACGCGCTTGCGGCTGGCAAGCATGCCGATGCAGACCTTGGCATCGTCAAAGCCCTTGACGTTGTTGAAGACCATCGCCGGGCCCTCTTTGGTCGGACGCATAACGGTGCCGCCGGCACCGACGTGGCGATAGACGCCCGAGACCTCGGCATCGGGATCGACCTGGGTGTCGGTCTCGAGCAGCTGGCCCGGCATCTCGCGCAAAAAGTCGATTGCGGAGCGCAGGTCGTGGATCTGGGAAGCATCGGTAGTGGACATAGCGTGCTCCTTTCGGGAGAGTGCCCGGCGGCGGGAGTGCCGCCGGGCTGGGGAACGTAGTGGGGCCATGGCGCTCATAGATGAGGCGCTCGGCCACTCGCAGTTCGAGCACTCGGCTGCTTACAGCCCAAGCGCTCAACCGTTTACATCAGGCCAAAGAGGTGAAACCAGGCGGCCTCGACCAGCACGACGACAAAGACGACCGCGGTGAGGGGAATGCCCATGCGCATGGCCTCTTTGGAGGTGTAGCCGCCGGCGTCCTTGCCCTCGCCGATAAGGATCGGCAGGTTATGGAACGGCAGGATGTAGTGGATGTTGATGGACGTAAAGACGATGAGCGCCACGGCGAGCGGGCTCACGCTGGAGCCGGCCGCGAAGCTGATGAACGCCGGCACGCACACGCCGAGCACGGCCATGACCGAGCCCATGAACATGTGGATGACCATGGAGAGCGCGGCGACAAGCAGGGCGAACAGGAAGATGTTCTCGGGCACGGAGCTGGGGAGTACGACGTCGGCGATCCAGGCGTTCATGCCGGTGGCGCCGCCCACGGAACCCACGGCCATGGCGGCCGTCAGGAACATGAGGGACTTGATGTCGACAGCGTTCCAGCTGGCAGGAGTGAGAACCTCGCCGATGATGGGCATGGCGAGCGCGACACCGATGGCAAGTGTCACCCAGCCGATGTAATCGCCCGAGACGGTAAGCCACAGCGCGATGGCGATGACAAGCCACACGATGGTGCGAATCTCCTTGACGGAGAGCTTGCCGAGCGCGGCCTGCTTGGCCACGATCTGCTCGCGATCGTAAACGAGCTCCTTGCTGGGCTTAAAGAGGAAGAGGCCTAGGAACAGGGTGCACAGCAGCGCGACCAGCATGGGCACGCTCATGTACAGGAACCAGTCGACAAAGGACGGGCTCATGCCGCCGGCCTCGACGCTGTACTGCGCAACGAGCGGGTTGAGCGTGGAGTCGCCCGTCAGGAAGAACATGGAACCCGGGGCGGCAGCGGCAAACACGAGGAAGCCGAGCTTACCCTTGTCGTCGTCCCCGTAGCCGGCGGACTCGGCGATGACCGAGACGACGGCGAGGATGAGGAAGGCGCGGGGAAACGGGTGCGGGATCAGCAGCGACAGCACAAAGGTGAGCGCGAAGATCGAGATGATGAGCGACTTGGCGTCGCGCACGAACTTGAGCATAAACGCATAGGCGATGCGCTCGCCCAGCCCCGACTCCTTGACCGCGCTGGCGATGAGGTAGGCGCCGATGACGAGCCACATGGTGGCTTTGGTCCACGAGCTAAACGTGGAGGCGACCGTCGCCGAGATGCTCGCGGCACCCGTGTCGTCCACGCACACCTTGAACAGAACGAGCAGCGCGCAATAGAGCAGGCCCACAAAGCCCGGCTGTGCCACGCCACACGCCCAGAACACCACCGTGGCGAGCGTCAGTGCCAGACAGGTCTGGCCGCCGACCGTGAGCTCGACCGTCGAGCTCAGCTCCGCCAAAGGAAGAAACTTCACCAGCAAAAAGACAACGATACCCAGCACAAAGCCAATTTCGCGCTTGGTAATCTTAAACGCCTTCTTTTCCGCTTCCATCTCCCCACCTTTCTTGTTGGGGGCGCTCCGGATTCGCGGCCTCGTTGCCACTTAAAAAGGGGCGCCCGTTATCGGACACCCCTTACGTTGCGCTGTGTTGTTGCAATACAGTCAAGCGGGATTTTTTGGATGAGAAGCGATCCCCTGGACAAAAACCATCACATCATTCGACGCTTTTCCTCGTTTTCGAGATTTTCATCGAATGTTGTGACGGTTTGGATATGGCAAAGGGACTGTACCTTTGTTACATAGCGAGGGCCGTACGGATGGATGGGTCGCTGAGGGCCTCGCGAAGCCAGGGGGCCAGCTGCTCGGGGCGACCCTGCAGGTAGCCGTCGAGCTCGGACGGGGCCACGCGGCGCACCTCCGAGATCTCCTCTTGGTTGATGCATAGCTCGCCCGGCTCAACATGGGCTGCGAACACCTCGCACCATTCGCACTCGCAGCGGCCGTCGCCGTGGTCCTCACGGTACACCACGTGTCCGAGGTGCTTGAGCTGATCGGGATCGCGCGTAATGCCAAGCTCTTCGTTGATGCGGCGCGCCGTGGCGGCCGCGACGTCTTCCCCGGGGAGCGGATGGCCGGCGCAGCTATCGGCCAGCACCCCGCCCCACAGGCGCTTGAGCGGACTACGGCGACAGAGCAGCAGACGCGCGTCTTCGCCCCGGCCCTCGACTAAAAGCGTCAGAAATGCCTGATGCAGGATGCCCTCGCCGGTATGGGCCTCGATGCGGTCGACGTGGCCGAGCACCTCGCCGGTCGCGGCATCGACCGCCACGACCTCGGCACCTGCGCCGCCCTCATCCCAGCCGGCGCGCAGAATGCGGGCTGCGGCCTCCTCGAGCGCGGCGATGAGCTCCTTGGTGGTGTCGAGCACGCGCTGCAGGTCGTCCCCGCTCGCCTGTTCAACATGAAAACCCGTGCTTGCAACTACCGGCACGCCAAAGCGCGTGGCCAGCGCCGCCGCGATATCGTGCGCCGGGATCTCGTCTCGATGGCATGGAACGGCCAGGATGCTCACGGTCGCCGTGCGACCGGGCTCAGGGCGCGGAATGGCCTGCGCCGTGGCGCCCAGGTGCGCGAACTCGGGCGAGCAAGCGTACACCGCCATGCCCCGCGGCGTCACCGTCAGCTGGGCCTCGAGCGCAAACTTGCCCTCGCCCACCGCAATCTTTATCGTGCGCATACCCATGGGATCTCCTGTCACCCGCGATGTGCCTGAGACCATTTTCACCTGTATTGCGACTATACAGGCAAGCGCAGCCTGCGACAAAGGGGGGCAGGCACCTGACACATTCTGCTAGAGTTGCAGGGATTGAATCCCGCTTATTCATGCGACATTGGAGTGACAACCTTGACCGCCGCAACCACGTCTAAAAGTAAATCAACCGCCGCCGCGCTCTCCCCCGCGCGCACCAAGCTCTGCCTGGCGCTGCTCGTGCTGTTGGGATTCTCGCTCGGCTGCTCCGAGTTCGTGGTCATCGGTATCGAGAGCGACTTGGCAACGGAGCTCGGCATCTCGCTTGCCACTGCGGGCCAGCTCATCAGCGTGTTCGCGCTCGTCTACGCCATCGCGACGCCGGTGCTCGCGCTCAGCACGGGGCGTTTTCGCCGCTACCAGCTGCTCGTGTGCTATAGCATCGTCTTTGTGCTCGGCAACCTGGTCATGGCGTTGGCGCCCAACTTCCAGGTACTGTTTATCTCGCGCATTGTCCTGGGCTCTGTCTCGGGTGCGCTGCTCGCCGTGGGTGTGACGTACATCCCCGAGCTGCTGTCCCCGCAGCAAACCTCGCTTGCCATCTCGGTCGTGTACGGTGCGTTTTCCGTGGCAATGGTCTTTGTCACTTCGATCGGCAAGTTTGTGGCCGACACGCTCGATTGGCACGTGGCCATGTACGGCACGCTGACCTTTGCCGTTCTGATCTGCGGAGCGCTCGTGGCGTTTATGCCGCGCACTGGGCAAACCGACGAGCCTGCCACCTTTCGCGAGCAGGCGGGGCTTCTACGCGAGCCGAGCATCATCACCGGCATGCTCATCTTTTTGTTTGGCGTAGGCTCGGTCTATGTGTTCTACGGCTACGTGACGCCTTATCTTGAGCAGGTGCTGGGTATGGGCACCGTTCAGGCGAGCACCACGCTTATGGCCTATGGCGTGTTCTGCCTGATCTCGAACATCCTGGGCGGATGGATCGATGCGCGCTTTGGCATGAAGGCGCTGCTTGTGACGTTTGTGTTGCAGGCTGCGGCGTTACTCGGGCTGTTTGCCGTGGGCGGCACCATGCCGCTCGCGCTGGTCTTTGTCTTTAGCTTGGCGCTGCTCATGTACCTGTTCTCGGTGTCGTGCATCACGCACTTTATGGACGTGGCACGCAGCCGCCATCCCAAGTCGATGGTACTCGCAAGTTCGGTTGAGCCCATGGCGTTTAACGTCGGCATCTCGTTTGGCACTGCAGTGGGCGGCGCCGTGGTAAGCAGCATTGGCATTGCGTACGTGGGCGCCGTGGGCGCCGCGTTCTCGCTTGTGGCCTGGGCGCTTACGCTGGTGACGATTAAGTTGGCTCGCTGGGAGCGCAGGCGGGCGAGGGCGTAGGCTTAGGCTTAGCTCCGATACTCGAGTTCGATGATGGCGATCGAAAGGAAACCGCGCATGCAACGCGTACTGTTTATCTGCTATGGAAATATCTGCCGCTCGACGATGGCTGAGTCGGTGTTTACCGAGCTGGTGCACCGCGCCGGACGCGCGGACGAGTTTGTCATCGATTCCGCCGCGACCTCGACCGAGGAGATCGGCAACCCGCCACATCACGGTACCGTTGCCAAGCTACGCGAGGTTGGGATTCCCGTCGTCGCACATCGCGCACGTCAGGTGCGGCGCGCGGAGTATGGCAACTGGGATCGCATTGTCTATATGGATGCTGAGAACGCGCGCGGCCTGCACCGCATCTTTGGTAAGGACCCCGACGGCAAGATTACGCGCTTGCTCGATTGGACTGATCGCCCCGGCGACGTGGCCGATCCCTGGTACACCGGCAACTTCGATGCCACCTACCGCGACGTGCTCGCCGGCTGCACCGCTATGCTCGAGCAGCTGTAGGTTCGCGGACGCACGAACCTCGCGAGCCGCATCATCGGCATACAGATCGAGCGTGGATTTTCTCCCACTTTGAGCATTCAAGTGCGCTCTAGACGGGAGAAAATCCACGCTCATTATCTCGGATAGCGGATGCGACAAAGGCACTATCCCTTTGTCGCATCGGGGACTGTCCCTAGACCGGCTTGACCTCCAGCTTTATCCCCTCGGCACAGGAGTCACCCAAAACATCCGAAAGGGCCCAGGTCGCATATAGCGGCAAATAAAGAACAGCTCCGCTGCGTTCAACGTTGCCTCTCGAGAAAACAATCCCAAGCCTTACGCCATATTCGGCCGTATCAAGCACATGACCGAGCGCGGCGTGCGCGTGGTAATAGGAACCCGATTTAACCTCGATCGGAACAGCCGTTCCATCCGGTCCGTCGACCACAAAGTCCACTTCGCCGCGCTTCTTTGTCTGATAGTAGTAAAGCTGGCGATTTTGGGCAGTCAGCTGCTGGGCCACCACGTTTTCGTAAATACCGCCCAGATTGGGTTCCTTGCTATCAAGATACGCCGCCTGGGCGACGCCAACGGGGTAGCGCGCCATCAACATGCCCGTATCCGATTGGTATAGCTTGAACTGCGATGGCCGTGCCGTCTTGAGCAGGGGCGACTTTGGCTCGGTTACGATATCCGCCTTGAGAGCAACGCCGGCATCGACAAGCCAGACAAAATCTCGCTGGTACTTGTCGTAATGCGCCTTGAGGTCAATGGAATTGAGCACGAAGCGTTTGTTTTCGCCCTCGAGCATAATAGGGAGCTGATCGTAAATGCTCTGCACCTGAAGGGCTCGCCCGCTTGCATACTTGGAGATATCCCGCCGGTACTGTTCGTTGAGCTCTGACTGTAGCTGACGAACAGAGGCAAGGTCGCCCCGCGTGTCAAGGAAACGCTGCACGACCTCTGGCATTCCACCGACAACGGTATAGGTCCTGAAGTTTGCCATCATCGCGTCGTGAATGTAATCAGGAATGGGCTTCTCGCTGATACACGCGTCGCGTATCGTTTGGCGAGCTCCCTCGCTCACCCCGATCGCCCAGCAAAACTCCTCGAAATCGAGCGGGAACATCCTAAGCTCGTGAACATATCCCACGGGATAGGACCTAACGACCTTGAACTGGGTCCCGAGCATTGACCCCGAAAACGCCCAGCGGCACCTCCCGTCCTCAACAAGGAACTTTGCCATCGTCATGATGTCGGGGGCCTCTTGGACCTCATCGATAAACACGAGCGTTTTGCCCGGTGCTATCGGCTTTCCCGAGAGAAGCGTCACCCTGCTGATGAAATCGTCGGCATCCCGTGCCTCGAGAAGTGCATCTTTTGCCTGGCGATTTTCCATGAGGTTGAGCTCGATGTAGGTTGCATGGCTGGCTTTGCCAAATGCGCGAATCGAATAACTTTTGCCGATCTGGCGAGAACCCGTAATGAATAAGGCCTTTTGCTCGGCAGACTTCAGCCAACGCTCCAGCTCTGCCGCTATTTTCCTACGCAGCATAGGCTCTCCCCTCAGTGTCATCAAATGAAATGCAAGGTTTATATGCTTGATTATCGATGAAATGCAGAGTTTTTAGAACCTAAAATCGGATGAAATGCAGAGATTTAGGATTATAGGCAAAAAAGAAGGGGCACCATCGGCGGATGCGACAAAGGGCCCGCCCCTTTGTCGCATCCGGCTATTCGTCGACGATCTCGGCAAGCCAGACGTTCAGTGTATCGACTTCGGGGCAGCAGAACTTTGCCGTGCCGGGCTCGTTGCCAGGCACGGTTCCGCCATAGCGCAGGATATCGATATAGGGAAAGCCCACGTGACAGGCCATGGCGCACATCTTGCCGCGATCGCGGTCGAAGTCGAAGACGTCGCCGGGCTTGTGACCATGGTGGCAGCGGCACGCACCCAGCTGATCCACGCAGCTCACGCGGATACGCGGACGCTTGCCACGCGGCGCGCCGAGCGGCCTATTCTCGCCCGCAGGCTTGACGCCGCCCTCGCCAGCATTACTCATGGTCAATCACATCCAGGCAGGCCTCGATGGGAAGGCCAGCCGACTTGTCCTCTTGGTCGGCATTGCGCTCGATAAGCTCAGCCACCACACGCATGGCATCGGACGTCGCGCGCTGCAGACTCCAGCCTGTCATAACGCGGCCGACGAGCACCGCCGAGAACGTGTCGCCCGTGCCCGGGAAATAGACCGGAATCAGGTCAAAGGGAATCGTGAAGTACTCCCCCGCCACATAGTCGTAACCGATAACCGCGTTCGTGCCATTGACCACGGCGCTCGTAATGACCACCGATTTGGCACCCAGCTCGCGCACGGCGTCCACAAGGGCGCGGGCCTCATCGGGCGTGATCTGCTCTGCAATAGGCGTATCAGTGAGCAGACAGGCCTCGGTGTAGTTGGGCACCGCGTAGTCTGCGCACTCCAGCAGGTGCCGCATAAGGCCAATCGTGGACTCGGGCACGCCCGCATAGAGCTTGCCGTTGTCGCCCATGATGGGGTCGACGAACACCTTGGTGCCCTTTTGCGCGCGGCGGTGGCAAAAGTCCGAGATGATACGCGTCTCTTCCTCGGTCACGATAAAGCCGGTCGAGATGGCGTCGAACTCAAAGCCGAGCTCCTCCCAGATGGCAAGACTCTGACGCACGTACTCCGTGGTGTCGTGGATGTAGAACTTGGGATAGTTGAGCGTATCGGACACAAGCGCCGTCGGCAGATTGTGGATACGGTAACCCATGTGCGACAGCACCGGCAGCATGGCGGAAAGCGCGACCTTGCCGTAACCGCACATATCGTTGATCAGCAGCAGCTGAGTGTTCTTCATGAGGGTCTCCCTTGTTTCGGGCACAGCGCAGCAGCGCCACAGTGCGACTAAGTGTAGCGCAGGAGGCGTTGCGGGCGGAGGCGAGCGGTACGAAGGGCAAATTGTTGCGGAAAGGTTTCGAAATGGGGGCTGTTTGCTCCATAGCGGCCTAGTTGATGCTACTCATATAGCGCCATTTCAAAACTATGCCTATTTACTACGTTTAACCGCCCGCCTCCAACCACAACGAATTTCTCTCCAACAAAACCGCAGGTAGATAGCTTGCGTTTTTCAGAAACAGCTATTGTGGTCAGCGATGCTGGATTCATCGTAGTAATTAGGCATAGTTTTTGGCAAGGCCGCTTCGAAAGGCATCATCGCAGCCCAAAACGATACTTTTTCCTTCGTCCCCAAGGGATCAGATTGCCGCTTAGGAGCGTTTGCAGCGTCGAGCGGTTACGGCGTTTGGTAAAACGCCGTAACTTAATAAGTTTGGTACCTTGACATTTATTTCTTGCACTCCTAAATTAGTTAGGCACAAAACAATTGCACTACCTAACTAAAGAAAGGAGCGACACCATGTGCGATGACCACATCGGCCTCTGCCCCCACACGCCGGGCGGCGACCCCCATGAACCCGCAGATGCGCCCGCGGCACAGTCCCAATCAGACGCGCTCGCCAAGCACATCCTAAACGGGCTGGGCTTCTGCGGCCACTTTCTGCACTTTCACGGCGGCGGCGCCTCGGGAAAGGCCCCCATCGTCTGCTTGCTCGCCAAGCAGCCAAACGGCGAGATGTCACAGCAGGAACTAGGCCTGCACTTTGATCTTAAGCCCGGTTCGCTTTCCGAGATTCTCTCCAAGATCGAATGCGCCGGCCTTATCGAGCGCAGCCGCAATCCCAAAGACCGGCGGCAGCTCACCATTCGCCTGACCGAAGCGGGATGGGAAAAGGCCCACGTAGAGCAGGCGGCCCGCATTCGCTTTAGAGAGCAGGCCTTTAGCGCGCTCACCCATGACGAGCGCGAGGACCTCGCCGAAATGCTCGATAAAATCCGCGTAACCTGGGAGGAACTGGATGATTAAAACCCTCATGGGCAGCATCCGCGACTATATGAAAGTCACCGTTGCCACGCCGTTGCTCGTGCTTGGCGAGGTGCTCTGCGAGATGCTGATTCCATTTATCACCGCCAACCTGATCGACGCCATCAAAGACGGCGCCACCGTAGCCGAGATGCTTCCCACCGCAGGCTTTTTGGTGCTCATCGCGCTGACGTCGCTTGCTTTTGGTGCCGCTGCCGGCGTCACCTGCAGCCATGCGAGCTGCGGCTTCGCCAAGAACCTGCGTCACGACCTGTTCTACAAGATCCAGACGTTCAGCTTTGCCAACATCGATGAGTTCTCGAGTTCCTCACTCGTCACGCGTCTGACCACCGACATCAACAACGTTCAGCAGGCCTTTATGATGATCATCCGTATCGCCGTGCGCGCGCCGCTGGTCTTGATCTTCGCCTTTACCATGGCATTTATCATGGGCGGCAGCGTCGCCATGGTCTACCTGGTCATCATTCCGCTGCTGGGCTTTGGACTGTTCTTTATCATCTTTAAGGTGCGTCCCATCTTCTCGCGCGTGTTCCACAAGTACGACGCCCTTAACGAGTCCGTCGAGGAAAACGTCACCGGCATGCGCGTGGTCAAGAGCTATGTGCGCGAAGACTTTGAGAAGGAGAAGTTCGCGACCGCCGCACGCGACGTCCAGATGGACTTCACCCGCGCCGAGAAGCTGCTCGCCTTTAACAACCCCATGATGAACATCTGCGTCAACGGCGCGTTCGTCGTCATCATCTACCTGGGCTCCAAGCTCATCATCACGAGCCAGGGCACGCTGTTCGACGTGGGCCAGCTCTCCTCGACCTTTACCTATGGTTTCCAGATTCTCATGAGCCTGATGCAGCTGTCGATGATCTTTGTCATGGTGACCATGGCCGACGAATCGGCACACCGCATTGCCGAGGTGCTGGCCGCCGAGCCCACGATCGCCGATCCCGCCGAGCCCGTGCTCGAGGTTGCCGACGGTTCCATCGACTTTGACCACGTGAGCTTTAAGTATTCCAAGCATGCGAAGCGCCAGGCGCTCGACGATATCGACCTGCACATTACGAGCGGCGAGACCATCGGCATCATCGGCGGCACCGGCTCGGCCAAGTCCACGCTCGTTAACCTCATCGCCCGCCTGTACGACACCACCGAAGGCGCTGTGCGCGTGGGCGGCGTGGACGTGCGCGACTACGACCTGGACGCGCTGCGTCACCAGGTCGCCATGGTGCTGCAGAAAAACGTGCTGTTTAGCGGCACCATCGCCGAGAACCTGCGTTGGGGCGACCCGAACGCCACCGACGAGGAAGTCCGCGAGGCAGCGCATCTGGCCTGCGCCGACGAGTTTGTCGACGGTTTCCCCAAGGGCTACGACACCTGGATCGAACAGGGCGGCTCTAATGTTTCGGGCGGTCAGAAGCAGCGCCTGTGCATTGCACGCGCCCTGTTGCGTCGCCCCAAGATCTTGATCCTGGACGACTCCACCAGCGCCGTCGACACCAAGACTGACGCCAAGATTCGCGCAGGCCTGGCAAGCTATCTGCCCAACACGACCAAGCTCATCATCGCCCAGCGCATCAGCTCCGTGCAGGACGCAGACCGCATCATTGTCATGGAGGGCGGCCGCATCGCACAGATCGGCAACCACGAAGAGCTGCTCAAGACGAGCGAGATCTACCGAGAGACCTTTACCTCGCAAAACAAGATGTCTGCCGAGGGCGAAGGGGCCGTCGAGGCCGACACCGAGGCATCCGCAACGCAAGCTCAGACCCAGGAAGGAGGCGAGGCACATGAGTAAGGCAACGACCGCCGAGCGCGCGCTCAACCGTAAGGGCGGTACCATGTCGCGCCTCATCAAGACGCTCTTTGGCTTCTATCCCGTGCTTTTGCCCCTTGTCGTCGCCGGCGTGGTGCTCTGCGCCATCATCAACTCCATCGGCGCGACCTTCCTGCAGAGCGCCCTGCAGATTATTAGCGAATCGTGGCAGTCGGGCGATTGGGAAGCCGCACAGCCCAAGATTCTGCAGCTCGTGACCACCCTCGCCTGCATCTACGGCGTCGGTGTCCTGTCCTCGCTCTTCTGGAACCGCGCCATGGCTATCGTCACGCAGGGCTCGCTCGAGAAGCTGCGCGAGATGATGTTCAACCGCATGCAGGACCTGCCGATCCGCTACTTCGACACGCACCAGCGCGGCGATATCATGAGCCACTACACCAACGACATCGACACGCTGCGCCAGATGATCAGCCAGTCGCTGCCCAACCTGCTCATGACGATCATCATCATCGTCACGGTGTTCTTTATCATGCTGTACTACAGCGTGTGGATGTGCCTGGTCATCATCGCCGGCGTCGCCTTTATGACCTTTATGACCAAGCTGCTCGGCTCCAATTCCGCGCGTTTCTTCATTGCGCAGCAGACCGAGCTCGGCGTGGTCGAGGGCCATATCGAGGAAGTCATGAACGGTCAGAAGGTCGTCAAGGCGTTCTGCCACGAGTCTGCCGCCGAGGCCGATTTTGACGAGCGCAACGAAAAGCTCTTCGAGGTCTCACAGAAGGCCAACATGTACGCCAACATCCTCATGCCCATCCTTATGAACCTGGGCAACTTGCTCTACGTGCTGGTGGCCCTTGCCGGCGGCATTTTCCTGGCGCTGGGCGTGCCCAACCTGAGCATCTCGGGCATGGCGCTGTCGATTGCCGTCGTGGTGCCGTTCCTCAACATGACCAAGCAGTTCTGCGGACAGATCGGCCAGATCTCGCAGCAGATCAACGCCGTGGTCATGGGCCTCGCCGGCGCCGACCGTATCTTTGAGCTCATCGACGAGAAGCCCGAAGCCGACGAAGGCTATGTGACGCTCGTCAACGCGCAGGTCAACCCCGATACCTGGCAGCTCGAGGAGGCTGACCACCACACCGGCATGTGGGCGTGGAAACATCCGCACCGCGCAACCGGCGAGATCGAGTACGTGCCGCTGCGTGGCGACCTGGTCATGGACAACGTCGACTTTGGCTACACGCCCGACCACGAAGTGCTGCACGGCGTGTCCGTGTTTGCCAAGCCGGGCCAGAAGATCGCGTTTGTCGGCGCCACCGGAGCCGGCAAGACGACCATCACCAACCTCATCAACCGCTTCTACGACATCGCCGACGGCAAGATCCGCTACGACGGCATCAACGTCAACAAGATCCGCAAGGCCGACCTGCGCCGAAGCCTGGGCGTCGTGCTGCAGGACGTGAACCTGTTCACCGGCACCGTGATGGATAACATCCGCTACGGCAACCTGGACGCCACCGACGAGGAGTGCATCGCGGCGGCCAAGCTCGCGGGCGCCGACGACTTTATCACCCGCCTACCCGACGGCTACGACACTATGCTCACCGGCAACGGCGCGCAGCTGTCGCAGGGCCAGCGCCAGCTGATTTCGATCGCACGCGCCGCCGTCGCCGATCCGCCGGCAATGATTCTGGACGAGGCCACGTCGAGCATCGATACCCGCACCGAGGCCATCGTGCAAGCCGGCATGGACAAGCTCATGGAAGGCCGCACGACGTTTGTCATCGCGCACCGCCTCTCCACCGTGCGCAACTCCGACGCAATCATCTGCCTGGACCACGGCCGCATCATCGAGCGCGGCAACCACGACGAACTGATCGCCAAGCGCGGGTATTACTACCAGCTGTACACGGGTGCATTTGAGCTCGAGTAGATAGGCTTGTTCCACGGAGGTCTCCCAGGCGGGCCGGGGTGTAACCTCCGTGCTCAAACATTCTCGCTTCGCTGCGAAACTGCGCGCGGAAGTTACACCCCGGCCCGCCTGGGAGACCTCCTGCGCGCAATCAGCCCGTCGTTTAAAACGGAATAAAGGTTAGTGAGGCCCTGGCCGTTTGGCCAGGGCCTCGTTTTGTGTGAGCTACTTGAGGAGTTGGGCAATGGCGTTGACGAATTTTTGGACTTGGAGGGTGGGCTCGAGCGGGTAGTGCAAATAGACCGGCACCTCGCGGCCGCACAAAAACGGTACGCCCACAAAGGCCGGGTGCACGCCCGACCACGCTCCGCAGGTGAGCACCGCGTCGCCCTTTTCCTCCGCCTCGTTAAAAAGCGCAAAGTCAAAGCTATCCACATCGATCACGTCCACGCCGCCGTCGGCCAAAAGGTCGATGCGCAGGCTATCCATGGCGTCGTTGCCGTGACGGAGCACGCGCAGGCGCATGCCCTCCAGGTCGGCAACTGTGATGCGCGTCTTGCGCGCAAGCGGGCTCGTGCGCGGCACATCAATATAAAACGGTACGTTGACGATAAGGAGCTTTTGGCAGGCATCACCCCAGCGTGGGGTAGAAAAACTCGATTGCACCACATCGACCTCGCGGCCCAAGCTGCGCATGACGGTCTCGCGCTCATCATAAAGGTCACTCACCGGCACAATCTCAAAGCGCAGTGACGGCTCCAGTTCGTGCACACTCGTCCACATCGACAGTGTCTGGCGCCCCGGGCACATCATCGACACGCCCAGGCGCACGGCACCGCCATCGCCCGCCGCGCGTCGGGCACGGCGCAGCGCGTCCTCGGACTGCCGCATAATCGAGCGCGCGTCGTCCACCAGCAGAGCACCCGCCGGCGTCACCTTGACGCCCGAATGCGAGCGCTCGAACAGCGTGATGCCGAACTCGGCCTCGAAGCCCGAAACCTGCTTGACGAGTGCCGGCGTCGACACGCGCAGCTTTGCCGCGGCACGCGAGAAACTTCCCAGCTCCGCGGCGGCCGAAATAGCGTCAAGTCGTCGATCGTACACGTCAATCTCCCGTTTTCGCACGCGCGGGCCCACAGCACCGCAGGGGGTCGTTTTCGCAGGTCACGCGCTCAATTGAGAACAAACCTCAATATACAGTGTAAACCTACGGTTAACGTCATTCTAACAAATATGCAATTCACCTGCGCGAACGCTAAGCATACGATAACCAGCGAAAACCACGTGGGTCGGTTAATGGGAGCGACCCACCGGGAGGCACAAGAAGGGAAGTTCCTATGAGCAATTGGCTTAAGCTCGAGGGCGATGTTTGCGCCGTGACCGGCGCGCTCGGCGGCATGGGCGTCGAGATTTGCCGCGAGTTCGCCCGCAATGGCGCCAACGTCGTCCTGCTCGACCTGGACGAGGAGAAGGTCAAGGCCGCTGCCGCCGACCTCGCTGCCGAGTTTGGCATCCACGCCGAGGGCTACAAGATGAACGCCACCGACGAGGCCGAGGTTCAGGCCGCCGTCGACGCCACCATCGCCAACTTCGGCCGCGTCGACGTCCTCGTCAACACCGCCGGCATCCTGCGCTTCGCAGCCATGGAGGACCTGCCGCTCTCCGACTGGAACGAGGTCATCAACGTCAACCTCACCGGTTACTTCATCACCTCGCAGCGCTTTGGTCGCGAGATGATCAAGGCCGGCCAAGGCCGCCTGGTGCACATCTCGACCGTCGCCAGCCACTCCCCCGAGACGTTCTCGGGCGTGTACAGCTCCACCAAGGCGGGCGTCAACATGATGTCCAAGATGCTGGCTGCCGAGTGGGGTCCCTACGGCGTGCGCTCCAACTGCGTCGAGCCCTGCTTCGTCAAGACCCCCATGTCGGCAAACTTTTACGCCGATCCCGAGGTCGAGAAGAGCCGCAGCCGCCTCATCGCCACGCGTCGCATCGGCGAGGTCAGCGATATCGCCAACGCCGTCATGTTCCTGGCGTCCACGCGCTCAGACTTTACCACCGGCGACGCCATCAAGGTCGACGGCGGCTTCTCCAACATGATGGGCGACCTCACCGCCAAGCCCGGTGGCCGTCGCGCCTATGCCGACAACTATCTTAAGAACAAGGGTGTCGAGCTCTGGTCCGACGAGTCCGGCGTCGCAAAGCCGACCGATCAGTAAACCAGCCCGACTGGGAGGCCCCGCGGACGCGCCCCTCCCTCCCCCGTATCGATTAGAAAGAGTCCAATGGCTTCCACCAACTCCAATAAGGGTCGCGCCGTCGTGCTTTCCGCCGCGTGCGTCACCATGTTCTTCATCAGCTCCATCGCGCTGTACTCCGTCGTGTCCAAGAATCTGCTCGCCGTCTACCCCGAGTGGTCCAGCGCACTTACCTGGGCTTTCCCGGTCTTCCAGACCATCATGGCCGTGACGGGCATCTTCGCCGGCCGTATCTCCGACAAGATCGGCCCCCGCAACGTCGTGATCGCCGCCGCCGTGTGCTACGGCGTGGGCTGGTTCATGTCCGGCACCGTCACCGAGCCGTGGCAGTTCTACCTGTGGTTCTCGCTCGTCGCCGCCATCGGCAACGGTCTGGGCTACAACCCCGCGCTCACCACCGGCCAAAAGTGGTTCATCGACAAGAAGGGTCTCGCCTCCGGCATCACCCTGGCCGCTTCGACCGCCGGCCCCGCCGTGCTGTCCCCGGTGCTCGCCTCGCTGCTCATCCCGAGCCTGGGCATCTTTGGCGCCCTCAAGGCACTCGGCGTCATCTTCTTTGTGATGATCGCCGCCTCCGCCCTGTTCCTGAAGGCCCCCGAGGCCGGCTGGCTGCCCGAGGGCTTCGAGGCCCCCAAGGGCGGCGCACACGCCGGCACCTTCGGTGACCTCACCCCGGGCGAGATGGTCAAGACCCCGCGCTTCTGGGTCCTCATCCTCACCTTCGCCTTTGCCGCCACCGCAGGCACCCTGCTCGTGGGCAAGGTTGCCTCCATCGCCGCCGTCCAGCTCTTCGCCGACCCCACGAGCGCCGCTGCCGTCGCCCTCGGCGGCGTGGTGGTCTCCGTCAACACCTGCGCAAACCTGGTCGGCCGTCTGTCCTTTGGCCAGATCATCGACAAGCTCGGCGCCTACAAGTCGCTGCTCATCAGCCTTGTCGTCACCATCGTCGCGCTCGTCATCATGTCGATGAGCTTTACGCAGAGCATGTTCTTTGTGGCGCTCGCCCTGCTCGGCTTTAGCTTTGGCGCCCTGCTCGTCATCTACCCGCCGCTCACCGGTGGCGCCTTCGGTACCAGCAACATCGGCGTCAACTACGGCATCATGTTCCTGGGCTACGCCGCTTCTACCTGGATCAGCCAGCCCATCACCGCCGTGCTGTATCACGCCGAGGCCGGCAGCGCCGCCTACCAGCAGTCCTTCTACGGCGCCATCGTGATTGCCGCCATCGCCGTCGTGCTCACCGTCTACATGATGGTCTCCGACAGCAAGAAGAAGTCCGCCTAGTTGTACCGATGCGACAAAGGGACAGTCCCTTTGTCGCATTCCACCAGCCACCAGCATTAAGGAGTCGTAATGTCTGAGCTCAACCCCGTCCGCATTGCCGTTATCGGCGCCGGCGCCATGGGCCGCAACCACATCCGCTTTGTCACCGAGGAGCCCGAGGCCGAACTCGTCGCCATCGCCGACGCCTTTGAGGGCGCCCGCGCCACGGCCGAGGCCGCCGGCGTGCCGTTTTACACCGATCCCGCCCAGATGATGGACGAGGCCAAGCCCGAGGCCGTCATCATCGCCACCCCCAACGACCTGCACCTGGGCGTTGCCCGCGAGGCCATCAAGCGCAACATCGTGCCGCTGGTCGAAAAGCCGATCTCCAACGACCTCGAGGATGCCCAGGCTTTCGCCGCCGAGGCCGAGACCGCCGGCGTGCCCGTGCTCGTGGGTCAGCACCGTCGTCACAACCCCTTCGTCAACAAGGCCAAGGAGATCATCGAGTCCGGCGAGCTGGGCAAGCTCACCGTGTCGAGCTTCCACTATATGATCTATAAGAATGACGAGTACTTCGATGTCGAGTGGCGCCGCAAGAAGGGTGCCGGCCCGATCCTGGTCAACCTGGTGCACGACGTCGACCTGCTCCGCTACCTGCTGGGCGAGCCCGTTGCCGTCCAGGGCATGCAGTCCAGCGCCGCCCGCGGTTTTGAGACCGAGGACTCCGCCGTGGTCAACGTCCGTTTTGCCGATGGCGCGCTCGCAAGCATGACCATCTCCGACGCCACCGCCAGCCCCTGGAACTGGGAGGCAACCGCTCGCGAGGATCCGCAGTATCGCCCCTTCGACGCCGATGCCTACTTTATTGGCGGTACCAAGGGCGCCCTTTCGCTACCCCGCCTGCACCAGTTCTCCTACGACGGTGCCTCCAACTGGCACAAGCCGCTGCAGATGGAGATCCCGGCTGTGGACCCGGCGCTGCCGCACAAGATGCAGCTCAAGCACTTTGTGAAGGTCGTCCGCCGCGAGGTCGAGCCCGTCGTGACCCCCGCCGACAACGTCAAGACGCTCACGCTTCTCAACGCCATCAAGGAGGCCGCCGAGACCGGCCAGCTCGTCGAGCTGTAATGCCTTAGGGCAGACCGCAACAGAAACCCCATGCCGAGCCCCTCGGTCCGCCACAAATAAGCCCCTCTTCTTTGCCCTGCGAGCAGCCTCCTGCCCGCGGGGCTTTTTGCTACGTTGCCAATGGTTTTTCTGAGGCGGGGGCTTTTTGCGCCTCAGCTTGGTTCGTTCGCCACGAAATGTGCCTATCTACTACGTTTAACCGATCGCCCTCAACCATGCCAAAATTCGCGGAATAAAAACCGCAGGTAGACAGGTTGCGCATTTTCGGAAAATCGGGGGATGGTCGACCCACACGGTTCAAACGTAGTAGATAGGCCGCTTTCGTGGTTCCACGCCAAAACAGTCTTTTTTGGGCGAAGTGGCAGGTGGTATCCTTGGTAGCTCTGCGCTGCAAACGCACCTTTACCGCAAGGAGTCCCATGGATCTTATCGCCCAGCTCGCCCGCGAGCTCAACCTTAAGGCCGCCAACATCGAAGCGGCCGTCAAGCTCATCGACGAGGGCAACACCATCCCCTTTATCTCGCGCTACCGCAAGGAGGCCACGGGCGGCATGGACGACGTCGCCCTGCGCGCCCTCGACGAGCGCCTGTCATACCTGCGCAATCTTGAGCAGCGCAAAGAGGACGTTATCCTGCTCATCGACGCCCAGGGTAAGCTCACGCCCGAGCTCGAGCAGCAGATCCGCGAGGCCACGCAGCTCCAGCGTGTCGAGGACCTCTACAAGCCCTACCGCAAAAAGCGCATGACCCGCGCGCAGAAGGCCCGCGAGGCCGGCCTGGAGCCGCTCGCCAACATGAT
This sequence comes from uncultured Collinsella sp., assembly GCA_905200715.1. Classification (GTDB taxonomy): domain Bacteria; phylum Actinomycetota; class Coriobacteriia; order Coriobacteriales; family Coriobacteriaceae; genus Collinsella. Next base: position 49,184 of record CAJKLK010000010.1, read on the forward strand.
CATCATGCAGGCCTCGGCCAAGGGCAGCGCACTCGACGCCGCCGCGGCATACGTCAACGAGGAGGCCGGCTTCGACACGCCCGAGAAGGCGCTCGCCGGCGCCGCCGACATCGTTGCCGAGACGGTGGCCGAGGACCCCGAGAACGTCGCCGACCTGCGCGCCTTTACGCAAAACACCGCCGATATCGTCGTCGAGGCCACCGACCCCACGGAGAAGACTCCCTACGAGCCCTACTACAACTTTGACGAGCCGCTGCGCCGTATTCCCAACCACCGCGTGCTGGCTATCGACCGCGGTGAGCGCGAGGGCAAGCTCCGCGTGCGCGTGAACGTCGACGGCGCTGCCGCCACGGCACGCCTCGGCAGCCGTTGGCCCCGACGCCAGGGCGTGTTTGCCCCCATCTTCGATGCTGCCATCGCCGACGGTTACAAGCGCCTCATGGCCCCCTCGCTGGAGCGCGAGGCCCGCGCCAAACTCACCGTTCGCGCCCAAACCGAGGCCATCAATGTCTTTGCCAAGAATCTCGAAGGCCTGCTCTCGGCACGCCCCGTGCGCGGCGCCCGCGTGCTCGCGCTCGATCCGGGCTACCGCACCGGCTGCAAGGTCGCCGTCATGGACGAGACCGGCAAGCTGCTCGACCACGGCGTGGTCTACCCCACCAAGCCGCGCCACGACGTCGCCGGCACCAAACGCGAGCTCGCCCGCCTCGTCAAAAAGGATGGCGTCAACACCATCGTCATCGGCAACGGCACCGCCAGCCGCGAGACCGAGGAAGTCGTCTCGGAGTTCATTGCCGAGCAGGCGCCTGGGCTGCGATACACCATTGTTAACGAGGCCGGCGCGTCGGTGTACTCCGCTTCCGAGCTCGCCAGCCAGGAATATCCCGATCTGGACGTCACCGTGCGCGGCGCCATGAGCCTGGGCCGCCGCCTGCAGGACCCGTTGGCAGAGCTCGTCAAGATTCCGCCCCAGTCCATCGGCGTGGGCCAGTACCAGCACGACCTTGACCAGGCCGAGCTTTCGCGCACCCTGGGCCACGTGGTGGAGGACGTCGTCAACCGCGTGGGCGTCGACGTAAACACTGCGAGTGCGAGCCTGCTGGGATATGTATCGGGCATCACGCCGAGCGTGGCCAAGAATATCGTGGCTTTCCGCGAGGAAAACGGCGCCTTCACCGATCGCCGCCAGCTTAAGAAGGTCCCCAAGCTGGGACCCAAGGCATACCTCAACGCCGCAGGCTTCCTGCGCATCAACGGCGGCAAGAACCCGCTCGACGCGACAAGCGTCCACCCCGAAAGCTACGAGGTGGCCACGTCCGTCCTGGAGCGCGCCGGCGTTCAAGCCAGCGAGCTCAGCCGCGGCGGCGTGCCCGACATCGAGCGCCGCCTGGGCAGCATCTCGGCACTGGCAAGCGACCTGGACTGCGGCACCTTAACGCTCATCGACATCGTCAACGAGCTCAAGAAGCCCGGCCGCGACCCGCGCGACGATGCGCCCGAGGTAGTCTTTAGCCGCTCGGCGCTTTCCATCGACGACTTGGAGCCCGGCATGGAGCTCAAGGGCACGGTGCGCAACGTCGTCGACTTTGGCGCCTTCGTCGACGTGGGCGTGCACCAGGACGGCCTCGTGCATATCTCCAAGCTGGCCAACCGCTTCGTCAAGCACCCGAGCGACGTGGTGCGCGTCGGTGACACGGTCAAGGTGTGGGTCGAAAAGGTCGATCGCGACCGCAAGAAGATCTCACTCACCATGGTTCAGGGGAAGTAACAGAATGGCGAGTCACCGCATCCGTCGTTCAGCCTGCAAGTTTTTCTCACGTGATGACAAAAAATTGCAAGTCTGACAGTCCCGCAATAGCGAAACGCCCCGGCTCTCACGATTGAGAGCCGGGGCGACATTTGTCGAGGAACGGTTTTCGCCTTGGCGATGACTGCCAGCTCGGAGCTGGATCGTTTTGGATACTTGATAGATAGAGATTAGAAGATCATAAGACTACAGATTGATCCATAAAGTGGGGCGGACGGCGATATCCGGATTGACCACGCAGTGGCCGCCGGAGAGCACGTCGCCGTCCGCGTAGACGTTGGCCGCGCAGTCCGAGTCGTCACCCGGCGAGCGAAGCCACCAGCAACACGCGCCATTGTCATCCCATGCCCAAGCACCGTTACTCACGGCCTGCTGGGTCGGCATGCAGATGCGATCGCTGGCGGACTTGAAATAATTATTTGCCTCGTCGACGGAAAGCAGCGTAGGAGCTCCACTGATCACTCTCATCTCATCGCCCGTAAAGGCCTGGGAAGCGAAATCAGTCTCGAGCCATTTCTTGAGGTCGGAGGAGTTCCAGTCGTTGCCGTCGTCCTCATTTTCATTGAACGCGCGGGTATCAAGGGCCTTTTGACTCACGACATAGGCACGGTTGCCTTCGACCGCCAGGACGCGCCACTCGATAGGCTCCTTACCGTTCGAGGTGTCGCCGTCCTGCTCGTATGAGCCAAACTCGACCACGTCGCCCACCTGCGCCCCCTTGAAGGGGTTCTTATTGAACGCGGGGACAACGACGAAGACGGCGATCAGCACGACGACGATGAAACTGGCGGCGGCGCCGACGATGAGGAGGGGCGGGGCATTCTTGCCGCCGGGCGCAGCAGACGGCTGCGCCCGGGCGACCTGTGCCGCGGACGTATAGGCGTTCGCCGCCCGCGGCGCGGACATGCCGGCGTTCGCGTCAAGCGGCGTGCCGCATGCGCCGCAGAACCTGGCCTCGTCAATGTTCTTGGTGCCGCACTTGGGGCAGAACATGGAATCTCCTTCCTTTCGCTTTTCACACGTTAAGGCTAGGCCCAAGGCAACCAAACTTGTTGCGCAACATGTCCCGAAGGCGAAAAGTCCTGCGCGAGCGGAGGCACGGCCCCGCTGTCGTCGTCCACTCGCCCACGTCGGCAGCAAAAAGGCACCGCCCCATCAAAGAGACAGCACCGATCTGGGCTCGTGCGGTGCGAGTAAACCGCCCAAAGCAAGGGTCCCCCCTCTCGCGACGTGCAAAATCGCGAGTATTCTGCAAATTCCGCCGTTCCAGATGCCCCTCAGAGGCGAAAAAGCAAAAATAGCCCCCGTTTTAGCGTCGTCAGAGCCAAAACGGGGGCTGTTCCGTGCTTCAGCTAGCTGGTAAAAGCCTTTACCTTGCTGAATATTCTCATTTTTGCACGGCGCAGGCGGGGGTACCTTTGTCCACGGCAGAATATGGAAGTCAATCACCAACCTACTGGCAAGTTCGTGTCGGCAGCCCCGGCCTTTCCTTTGCCTAGCGCGACCCTCGCGAAGCGCGTGAGCGATAGGGAAAGGAAGGCCGGGGCGAACAACCCGCGGCGCAGCCAGTGTTCGCGTTACGGCAGGATATGGAAACCGAGCGCCGCGATATCCTTGGCAAAGCCGCGCACGGTATCGAGCGAGACCTCGTACGGGTCGCGACCGATGTTCTTGCGCTTGGCCAGGATGCTGTTGGGCACCGTGATGATCTGGCAACCGCAGGCTTCTGCCTGGTAAATGTTGATAAGCTCGCGCGTGGACGCCCACAGGACCTCGCAGTTGGGTTTAGCGGCGGCCTTCTTGACCGACTCCGTCATAAACGGAATGGGATCGACACCGGTATCGGCGATGCGGCCGGCAAAGAGCGAGATGATGGACGGCGTCTCGGCGTCAACGGCCTCGACCATCTCGTCGACCTGCGCGGGCGTAAAGATGGTGGTGACGTTGACCTTGATGCCGTCGGCCGAAAGCTTGCGCACTAGCTCGGCGGTGGACTCACCCTTGGTGGTCACGCACGGAATCTTGACGTAGACGTTATCTGCCCAGGTAGCGATCTCGCGGGCCTCGACCTCCATGGTCTCGACGTCGTCAGCAAAGACCTCAAACGACACGGACACATCGGTGATGTGGGCCAGGACCTCCTTGGCAAACGCGCGGTAATCCGTCACGCCGCCCTTCTTCATAAGGGACGGGTTGGTCGTGAAACCCTGAACGTTGCCGTTCTCGTACATGTCGAGCATGCCCTCGAGGTTTGCACCGTCAGCGAACACCTTGATTGCCATCTGCCTGATTCCTTTCGTTTGCATATGGGCGTTAAGCTGCTAAACACTTTACCTACGTTTATCAAGGCGTGAACTGCGGTTTTTTGTCTTCTCGGCGAACGGTATAAACGCTTTAGCGTTTTTGAGCACACCTTCCAGCAGCAAAACGATTTTGCAGGGCGGGCCCATTTGAGCCGCCCGCCGCGGGTGAACGGTAATTGGGCGGTTCCCGCTAGATCAACCCAAAGTGGCGCATCGCCGTGACGGTGCCGTCGTGCTCGACGTCGTCGGTCACATAGTCGGCGACCGCCTTGACCTCGGGCATGGCGTTGCCCATGGCGACAGCCATCTCGACAGCGGCGAGTATGCCCAGGTCGTTGCCCGAATCGCCGAAGCCAAAGGTGCGCGCGTTACGGCTGCATCCCAGATACTCCAGTGCTCGCGCCACGCCCACGCCCTTGTCAATGCCCTTGGGGCTCAGCTCGCGGTTTGCTTGCTGGGCTCGCTTGGAAGATCGGCGGTAAACGCGTCTCCCAGTCAATCCGGCACCGCCGAGGCAAACCCCACACGCGCCCGCCGGCAAGCGGCACGCGCCCGCCAACGCAAAGGTCCGGCGGGACGCACCTAGCATCCCGCCGGACCGTCACTCGTCCAGGAGGTCGCCGCGACGAGCCCCTAGATCTTCGCAAGCTCCTCGGAGATGACGCGACAGACATCCTCAGCCTGAGGCATCACGCCGTACATCTCGAAGAAGCCGTGGTCGCAGCCGCGATAACGAATCGCAGTGACGTCAACGCCCGCATCCTGCAGCCTCTTCGCGAACAGCTCGTCCTGATAGCGCAGATAGTCATACTCGGAAGAGATGATGACCGTGCGGGGGAACGCGCTCACGTCCTCCGCGAACAGCGCGGAAATCAGCGGGTCGAGCATCTTGTCCGCATCGCCGTTGACGTACATGGGCGGAAGGTCGTTGTTGGCGAGGCGAATACGATCAACCCTGCTCAGCGCCTCGGGCCTCTGCTCATCCACGACCTCGTACAGGTCATAGGACCACTCATCCGGAACGGGACCGCCATCAACGAGCGGATAAAGCTCGACAACCGCCTTGATCCTATCCGCGTGAGAGCCCTCGAGCACGACGGCATTCGACAGGCTGCCACCCGCAGAGTCACCAGCCACGGCAATGCGAGTCGCATCAACGCCCAGCTCGTCAGCGTGATCGACAAGCCAGTCGAGCGTCTTCACGCAGTCCTCGACGCCACCCGGGAACATCGTCTCGGGAGACAGGCGGTACTCCGGATAGATCGCGACGCAACCCGTGCGCTCCACGATGTCGCGCAGGCAGTTCTCGTACTGGCCGATGTTGCCCACCATGAACCCGCCGCCATGGATGAACACGAGCGCGGCAGACCCATCCTCGTGCCCCTCCGGCGTGAAGATGTGCAGCGGAATGCCCTTGTCGCCGAAGTTCATGACGACGGTCTTCTTGGCAACGTTCGCGCCCCTCACGACGTGGGTCTCCTTGTTGGGCGCGGAGCGCCACGCGATCACGTCCACCGGTCCGGCCGGCGCCGACCCCGCCGCAGGAGCCGCAGCGAGCTTCGCGTGCGCACGAGCATAGACGCGCGGATCGAGCACGTGCTCGCGGTCGTCACCCGGCACGGGCTTCAGCATCAGCCTCAGGCCGTTAGGCTCGACAACCTCCCTCGCGCCACTCTCAAGCACCTCAAGCTCGGAAGTGGGGTACTTCCTATCCTCGGCGCTCATGGCTAGCCGATCTTCAGCTCGTCGAGCCTGGCGTCGAGCTTGGCCATCTCGTCGGCGGAAAGCTCCCACTCGAACGTCTCGCAGTTCTGAATCGCGTGGGCGTCCGTGCGCACGCCCACGAGAGCGGTGCCCACGTACTCCTTCTGGGTGCTCCAGTTCACGGCAACCTGCGCCACGGGTTTGTCGTGGGCCTCGGCGATCTCGTCCATGACCTTGAGCAGCTCCTGGACGCGCGAGAACTTGGGCTCCCGGAAGTAGTCGTAGAAGCCACCGCGGACGTCGCCTTCCTCGAACTTCGTCAGCTCGCGGAACTTGCCCGACAGGATGCCCGCGCCAAGGGAGCCATAGGTGAAGGAATCGATGCCACGCTCGTAGCCCCACTTGATGAGGTCCTCGGAGGAGCGGTCAACCATAGAGTAGGGCGGCTGCTGGACGTCAATCTGAGCGACCTTCTCGCACTCCTCGATCATCTCGGTCGTGAAGTTGGAGACGCCGATGTGGCGAATCTTGCCCTGCTCCTTGAGGAGCTGGAGGGCGCACATCGTCTCGGAGAACGGAGTCTTAGCGTCGGGCCAGTGCACGAAGTAGAAGTCGATGTAGTCGGTGCGGAGGTTGCGCAGCGAGCTCTCGACCTCCCTCATGATGTTCTTGAACGAGGAGTCGCGGTCATAGCCGGCGGCGCTGGTGATCAGGCCAACCTTGGTCGAGAGCAGGTAGCTCTCTCTGTCGACGCCCCTGAGCGCGTTGCCGACGACCTTCTCGGACGTGCCGTTGCCATAGCACGGCGCGGTGTCGATGAGGTTGACGCCGTGATCGAGCATGGTGCGGATGGCGGACATGCTGGCGGCGTCATCGTTCTCACCAAAGGAGTCGCCGCCGATCGCCCAGGTGCCCACAGCGAGCTGGGAGACGTCGACATCGGAATTCTTGAGGTGCGTGTAGCGCATGTTCTCTCCTTCTAATGGGGCGGCACGCGTCGAATGTCCTCGATCGCGTGCCGCCGGGAATTGCCTTAAACAAGCTTCGAATGATCCGGAAGCCGCCCTACACGATGCCCACGAGGCCGAGGACGAGCGCCAGAATCATGATGCCAACCAGGATGATGTTGACGTTCACGTTCTTCTTGCGCAGGAGCCAGAGGACGACGAGCGTAAGCCCCAGGGGCACGATGCCCTTGAAGATCGAGTCGAGGTAGGTCTGGATCATGACGGGGTCAGAGTCCTGAACCGGAATGGACAGGATCGTGTTGAATTGGACGTTCGCCGCAGTCATGGCACCGATCATCACGAGGCCAACCGTGGAGGTCGCCTTGGTGATGAGCTTCATGAGACCACCCTCGTACATCTCGGAGATGAAGTTGGTGCCCATGCTGAAGCCGAGGTAGGTCATGAAGTATCGGCAGAGGATCGACGGGATGTTGTAGATCAGCAGGAACATGATCGCGCCGAGGGGCGAGCCGCTCATGGCGAGGTTGATGCCAATGCCGGCAGCGATGACACGCAGGACGCCCCAGAAGATTGCGTCACCGATGCCGGACATCGGGCCCATCAGGGAAACCTTGATGCCGTCGATGGACTCGGTGTCGAAGTCTTCGTGCTGCGAGTTCTCCCTCTCCATGGAGGCGACGAGGCCCATGGCGAACGTGCCGACGTTCTGGGTAATGTTGTACCAAGTCGTGTGACGCTTCATGGCTTCGGCACGGGCCTCGGGGTCATCGGCGTAGTAGCGGTTAAGCGCGGGCTGGACGGAGTACAGCCAGCCGTCGGCGCCAGCCTTGACGGAACCGCCGGCGCAGGAGGCGAACACGGAGAAAGAGCGCAGGAAAATGCTGTTGAGCATCTTCTTGTCTTCAGGGCTCACATTCTTGGTCAGGTTGCTCATGCGAAGAAATCCTCCTCGTCGCTGGTTACAGAGTCGTTGGAAACGGCCTGGGTGGCCAAGCCCTTCTTGGTGAGATCGAAAATCTCCTTGTCGCGGAGGGCGGAGGCAACCGCGATGATGACGCCGAGAACCGCGATGGCGATCATCGGGAGGCCGAGGTACTGGTAGAGCGTGAAGCCCAGGAAGAAGTAGATGCTGAGCTCGGTGCTCCACAGCATCTGGAGCAGGAGCGCCATACCAACGGCGGGCAGGAGGGCGCCCACGGCGTTGAGGCCGCTCATGACATTGGCCGGAATCTGGTTGACGATAGCGGCAACGGGCTCAGCGCCAAGGTAAACGCCGAGGAAGGCGATGAGGCCAAAGGCGGCGTACTTAACGAACCAGAGAACGAAGTGCTGAAGCGCGAGGCCCTTTTCGTTGCCCTCGGCGGCCATCTTGTCAAAGGTGGCGGCGAAGAACGCGAGGAACACGTTGTTCATGAAGATCGAGAGGAACGCGGTGACGACGCCAACGGGAACGGCCAGCGTGATGGCGGCGCCTTGGTCGATGCCGGCGCCAACGGTGAAGGCGACGGCGAGGGCGGTCGCGGTAACGGGCTCGGCGGAGATGGCGCCACCGATGTTAACCGCGCCCATGAAGATTGCCTCGAGAGAGGCACCGATGATGACACCGGTCTTGACGTCGCCCATCAGAAGGCCCGCAACGAGGCCGACCACGAGAGGACGCTCGATCATACACTGACCGAGAACCCAGTTGCCGCCGTAGCAAATCAGCACGGTCAACCAGGCCATTACTGCTAACCCAATCATTTGACTTCCTTTCTCTCATTTCATTTGACCGCCTGGCCAAATCCCCTTATTTCTCCGCCGCCTCGATCAGACTCTTGAGAGGAGTCTTGGGATTGGACGGGATAAGCTGATGGAAAACCGGAATACCCTGCTCGCAAAGCTCCTTCGCGGCCTCGAGCTCATCCGGGTTGAGCATGATCGTGGAGTTGAGGGCGACCTTGCTATCCGGATCGGACTTGTCGAAGCGGCCGACATTGGCAACGTTCACGCCCTCGATCTTGCCCGGTGCGCCTTTAACGAGCTCAAGCACGTCACGCACGCAGTTGGTGAGCGCGAAGATGCGCATGGAGTCCGCACGCGGATCGTTCGCGATGCGGCAAGCATCCGGAACATCCTTGACGAGGAGCTTCTGGCCCGCCGGCGTACCCATGGAAAGCGTCATGCGAAGGGCATCGCTCTCCACGGCGTGCTTGTTGGCGACGATGATCCTGGTGGTGTTGAGCTCCTTGGTCCACACCAGGGCGACCTGCCCGTGAATCAGACGGTCATCGACTCGAACCTGAACAATCATTGTTTCCTCTCCTTACTTATTAGTGCTCTCTAATCGAAGAAGTCTCCGTCGGACCCCTCGTTGTCCGCGGCCTTGCTCGGAGGCTCGACGACCTGCATCGTCGCCCTCGCCAGCTCGACGCTCTGCTTGATCGAATCTGCCGTGACCGGCTCAGCGCCGAGGAGCGCCTCGATCACGAGGCCGAGGTTCATACCGGTAACATGGACGATCCCGCGCTTCTCCGGCTCCATGAGGACGACCTTCTGGAAGACGGAGCCACCGTAGATGTCGGTGAAGATGATGGCCTCGTCCTCAGGGCCCACCGAGTCAATAAACGCCTGGATGCGAGGGGTGAAATCGGAGTCGTCCACGTAGCAGTCAACTGCTTCCACCATGTCCGCCATACCGGTCAGGATCTCGATCGAGCTCCTGATTCCGCTTGCGAGGTGACCGTGCGACGCGACAAGAACTTTCTTCATCGAGTCTCTCCTAGAGCGAATAGTGGTTGGGGTTCAGAAGCTGGATCTTGCTTGCGACGAACGCGCGCATGTCGGGGGCGGCGTCCATCAGGAGGCCAACGCCGTTGCCGTCGTTCTTGCCGGAGCTGATGTCCTTCTCGAAGGCGCGGTACATGGAGCGGAAGTACTCCGTGGCGATGTTGAACTTGCTCATGCCGAGGTTCACGGCCTCCTGGAGCTGCTCGTCGGGGATGTCGGAGCATCCGTGCATGACGAGGGGGACGCTGACGGCCTCCCTGCAGGCCTTGATGCGCTCCATGTCGAGGTTCGGGACCTTGACGTAGGGGCCGTGGGCGTTGCCGACGGCGATGGCGAGCGAACCACAGCCGGTGCCCTCGACGAACTCCTCGGCGAGGTTCGGGTCGGTATAGTGGTCGCTGTTCACGAAGTCGTTGGCGTCGGAGCCGTTGCCGACGTGGCCGAGCTCGGCCTCGATGTCAACGTCGAAGATCTTGGCGACCTGGACGACGTCCTTCGTGAGCTGGAAGTTCTCCTCATAGGGAAGCGAGGAGCCGTCGACCATGACGGAGGGGAAACCGGCCTTGACGCCCTTGACGGCGATCTCGTAACCAGCGGAGTGATCCTGGTGGACGGCGACGGGCACGCTCGCGCGCTCGGCGTAATAGCGGGCGGCGAAGGCGATGATGTCGAGGGCACAGTGGTCCTCGAAGCCGGGCCAGTACTGGATGATGATAGGCATGTGCTCATCCTCGGCGGCCTGGATCGCATAACGGATGGTCTCCGTGTTGATGACGTTGATCGCGGGCACGCCATAGTGGTGCTCGGTCGCATGTTGAAGAAGCTCGTTGACCTTGATGAGAGACATCTTTGTCTTCCTTTCACTTGGATAACCATTGGATTGGACAGTTCTCAGCTCGTCAGCTGGTTGAACACAAGAGAAGCGCGAAGCAGGCAGGCGCTTGCAAAACGCGGTGGAACCTATGCGGCCGACTGGCCCTCAGGCTGTGGCGCTGCGCTTCGACGCCACAGTACGTACGCCACAAAAGCAACGACCGCAGCAATCGTTGAAGCGAGGGCGAAGGCCAGAAAACCCGCGTGCGTGCCGAGCGCGTCGCACGCCCAACCGCCAAACAGGTTCGCAACCACGACGGACAGACCGCTCTGAACCATCGCGAAGGCGCTCTGACCTCGAGCGCGACAATCCTCGTAAGTGTGGTTGGCAATGTAGGTAACGCAGGAGTAGTAGACGGTCATGTAACTCACGCTCTGCAGCAGCTGGCCGCAGATCATGACCGGGACGATGCCGGTGCCCACGAGCACGAGCCTGAGCGCCGCCATGAAGCAGGAAAAGATCAGGAGGTTCATCTCGCCGAAGCGCCTGACCAGCTTGGAGGAAACGAGCAGGATGGGGATCTCGCTCGCAGCGGAGACCGCACTCAGGACGCCCACGAGGTTCTGACCCTCGCCAAGCTCGACCGCGTAGCGGCCCAAGAACGCCCCGATGAAGCCAATCGCGGCCGAACTGATGAAGGCGAAGACCAAGACGAAGGCGATCTCATTGCTGGTAAACAGCGAGAGGAGGCCCTTTCCGTGGGAGACCTTGGGATCGTCCGCGGCATTGGCGCGAATTCCCGCCTCGGGGAGGCGCCACATGTGAGCCGCGAAGACCACCAGCGCGGCAGAGACCACCGCGAACTGGATTTGAGGAGCCATGTCGAGCAGCCGACCGACGATCAGGACGACGATGGCATAGCCGATAGTGCCACCCATGCGAATGCGAGAAAAGTCCAGGCCAGAGCGATCCGCGAGCTCGATGACGAGGGAGTCGCTCAGGGGCAGGAGCCCCGAGAAAAACGCCGAGAACGCAAAGGTTACGAGAAGGACCGGGACGAACGTCGACGCCAGGTAATACAGCGGAGCGAGTACCGCCGCCGCAAGGCAGAGGATCACGATGACCGCGCGGCGGCGCCCGAGCTTGTCGGCGATCGTCGACCAGAGCGGCTGGATGGCGAGCGCACACACCGGGGTCGCCGCGAGGAGGATGCCGGTCTGGGCTGCGCTGAGGCCGAGGCTCGTGTAGTGAGCGGAGAGGAACGGCGAGTACACGCCCGCGCAGACCCAGTAGAGGACGTTCGCGAAGAACAGCGAAGTCATGCTTGCGTTTGTCCTGGCGTTGTGCATCGTGCTTCTCCCTTCTTGCTCGCCGGGTGCCTGTCTGGGCTTCGAAGTGATTCGCCATCTAGCGTGAAACAAAGTTGTGAGGCGTTGGAACAATGTTCTGTTGTTTCATCGTTTTCGTGCCGTTGTTTCACGGCTCATAAGTTAGCGGCTCAAGATGAGATTGCGCCGGGGAAGCACCGATTTACCGTGAACGGTAGGAAATCAGCGGTGAAACGCTATTTCACCGCTTATGAAACAGTTTGCTTTATTTTCACCTCTCTTGACCTAAGATACGAAGCAAACTAGGGCCAAGGAGTAACCATGGATAAGACAGGGGATGTGCTCAGCCACATCTGCGCGGTCATGAACAGCCTATCCCCCTCGGAGAAGGCAATCGCAACGTATGTGCTCGACCACCCGTCGGACGTCGCAACGATGACCGTCCGCGAACTCGCCGCAGGAACCGGTACGTCACCGGCGTCTGTTTCGAGGTTCGCAAGGACGCTTGACTACCGAACCTATTCGGACATGCGTCTGGCGCTCGGCATATCCATCAGCAGGGCCTCCGGCGAGGAAAAGGCCACGGGCGGCAAGGTTACTCTGGACGACGTCGAGGGCTCCATTAAGTACGTCCTGTCTCACAAGGTCAAGGAGCTCTCCCAAACCGCCTCGCTCATTGACTCCGATGACTTTTCGGCAGTCGTCAATCTGCTCCACAACGCCAACCTCGTCCTGATTGCGGGCGTCGGCAACTCGATTAGCATGGGCGTAAACGCGGCGTTCAAGCTCTCACAGGTTGGAGTCAGGGCGTTTTGCCCCAGTACCACCGATGCCATGGTCTCCGCCGCAACCAGCCTCAAGGAGAATGACATCCTGCTCGTCATTTCGACGTCCGGATACTCGAAGCGCCTCGTCAACATATTCGACTCTGCCGAGGATTCGAACACCCCCATCATCATGATCACAGACAACCCAGATACGCCGCTCGCGAAGCGTGCCACGTATATCATCCGAGCCATCTCGCGAGATCAGGCCATCACCGGAACCGAGGTCGCCTTCTCGCACAGCTCGATCAACTTCGTCATCGAGCTGCTGTTCCTCTTCCTGACCTCTTGCTGGGATGACCCGGTAGAGTTTAACAGGATCATCTCGAAGAATCTCTTGGGAGACAGGCAATACAGCTAGGACGACGCACACCGGCGCACCGACGCCCAGACCGAAACGGGAGGACCCCTTGATAAAGCTCATCCTCGCAGACATGGACGGGACCCTGCTGCCGTTTGGCTCAAGGGTCGTATCGGAGCGCACGCACAGCGCGATTCTTTCGGCGCTTGATGCGGGCATCGCGTTCGGCCCCGCAAGCGGCCGCGACTACGCCGACCTGGCCGATGCCTTTGACGGCGACGCGCGCTGTTTCTCGACCGGCATCATGGCCAACGGAAAGAAGGTCTTCTCCAGCGGCGAACTCGTGTTCAAAAAGACGCTCTCGACGGAGGCCCTCGTCAAGCTCGATAGCGCCGTACGCCCCTACGCGGGGACGTCACTCTGGCTAGTCGCCGATGTCGATGAGACAGGCAAACGCTGCGAGCAGTTCCTCTGCGCCGTCGAGCCTGGCGACGAATTCGCCCTGGAAATCGTTAAGGACTCCGGAAGAGACATGGCGCTCGGAGACGTGCCCACGAACCGTGACGTCATCACCGCCGGCATCTTCGTCAACGTCAGCTCCGCCCCGACGGAAGTCGTTCGGAGTCGATGCAAGGAAGCCTGCCCAGAGCTTGATTTCCCCTCGCCCGTCCCATTCTTCCTCGATGTTGTTCCGGCTGGCTGGAGCAAGGTAAACGGACTCGACGCGCTTCTCGGCAGCCTTGGGGTCACGCTGGACGAGGTCGCTTTTATCGGAGACTCGGAAAACGACGTGACGCTCCTCGAAAAGGTGCCGAACTCCTACGCAGTCGCGGGCGCGATGCCAGAGGCGAAGGCCGCGGCCCATCACCTGATCGGGGACGCAGCCGAGGACTCCGTCGCGAAGCTCATCGAACAGATTGTCCAGCAGCGAGGCTAGGGTTCCGCCAGCGTGGCATGCGCCGCGTGCCTCGTCATCCGTTCGTGGCGCGCTACCTCGTGACGATCCAGAGCGTGGCCATCGTCGCGACGCCGATGCCTACGATGAGCGCGACCCACAGGACGCGGACCACGAGGTTCATGTCGCCCGCCACCACCATGTCGTTCGCGTGCCAGAACCAGCTCTCGTTTCCCTCGCACATGATGCCCTCCCTTGGCCTCGATTACGCCATCTATGGCCGAGCAATCGCAGGTCACGTGCCATGGATTTGCCCTACGCCCAGCTTTCAGTTCTGTAAGGCGGCGGGAGCCTGTGCGAGGCCCCGAGTCCTGAGGCTGTTGCAATGAAAATGGGAATCAAGGAGCACGCATCAATCATATAGGTTCCTTTCGGGGGCGATGGCAAACGAAGCATCCATCATATAATGGAGCGACGCAACCAGAGAGGTCACCCATGGAATTTTATGCAAGCTGCCCCGAGGGCTTTGAATCCGCACTCGCCGACGAGCTCAAGTGGCTCGGGCTTTCGCATGTCCGCCGCCTGAAGGGCCGCGCTACGTTTGAGGGCGAGCTCGAAGAAGGCTACCGCGCCTGTCTGTGGTCGCGCCTGGCCAGCCGCGTGTTTGTGGTGCTTGGACGCTTTGAGGCGCAGGATGCCGACGAGCTGTACGATAGCGTTTACGACATCGCCTGGGAGAGCATCGTCCGCCCCGGCGCCACCATCGCCATTACCGCCCGCGGCGTGACCGAGCAGCTGCGCAACACGCGCTTCTCGGCCCTGCGCGCCAAAGACGCACTGTGCGACCGCCTGGCCGAGACCACGGGCCGTCGCGCCGATGTCGACGCCGCCGATCCCGACGTTCACCTGCTGCTTTCGCTGCGTCAGCGCCGCGCGAGCATCAGCCTGGACCTTTCGGGTGACCCGCTGTTCAAGCGCCTGCCGCCCGCCGCGACCCGCGCCGGCGAGGGCGCGCACGTGCTGCGCCCCGACTACGCCGCCCTGGTGCTGTCGCAGGTCGGCTGGACCGCACTGTGCGAGCGCGAGCTGACGGCCGACGATTACGAGAACGAAGCCCTGCCCACGCTGGTCGACGCCTCGTGCGCCGGCGGCGGCCTGCTGCTAGAGGCCGTGAATATCCTAACCGACCGCGCTCCGGGCGCCGCCCGCGAGCACTGGGGCTTTGAGGGCTGGCAGCTGCACGACGCCGCCCTGTGGGAGCAGCTGCGTGCCGAGGCGCGCGAGCGCGAGGCGGCAGCGCGCGAGCGCCAGGTGCGCATCGTGGCCGTGGACATCGACCCCGCCGCCCGCAAGACCGCTGAGCGCATGGTCAAGTGTGCCGGCTACAAGCGCTTTGTCGAATTTTGCGCCGCCAAGTCCGCCACCGTACTGGACCATGCGGGCGCTGTCGCCGGCGCCGCCGTGGTCGCAGACACCACCGAAACTCCGCTTTCGCTCATGCACGACGCCATGACGCTGGTCGGCGAGCTGCGCCGCGCGCCCGAGCTTGCCTCGGCGCCGGTCGCCGCGCTCACCCGCGACGGATTACTGGCCCGCGCGCTCCATGCCGAGCCCGCGCGCTCCATTGCCGTCATGCCCAACAACGAAGAGGCGACTATTGAGGTTTGGCCCTCGCTCGACCACGCCGCCGCGACATTCGAAGCTGCGACCAGCGCAGATGCCGAGGAGCAGACCGCGGATGCCCAAGACGAAGCCACCGCTTCCCCCATGCCCGAGCCCGCCGCCATGCTCGACCTGGGCGACGGCAAGCCGCTGCCCGTGCTCATCCCCGAGTCCGGGCAGTTCGCCAACCGCCTGCGCAAGAATGCCCGTCTGCGCCGCAAGTGGGCCAAGCGCGAGGGCGTGAGCTGCTACCGCGTCTACGATGCCGACCTGCCCGACTACTCCGCCGCTATCGACCTGTACGAGGGTTGCCCGCAGACTCCGGGCCGCTGGCTCGTCATCGCCGAATACGCCGCGCCTGAGACCATCGACCCCGCACTGGCCCAGGCCCGCATGCTCGACATCTTGGCCATCGCGCCGCGCATCCTAGATGTTCCGGCCGAACACGTGCACGCCAAGGCCCGCATGCGCTCGCGCGGCGGCTCGCAGTACGGCAAGCAGGGCGCCGGCAAGGGCGGATCGGGCGAACGCGCCAATATCGCGCGCCGTCGCCTCCCGCTCATCGAAGAGGGCGGCCTCACCTTTGCCGTCAACTTTGACGACTACCTGGACGTCGGCATCTTCTTGGACCACCGCGTCACCCGCAACCTGGTGCGCGAGCACGCCAAGCAGGCGCGCCGCTTCCTCAATCTGTTTGCCTACACCGGCACTGCCACCTGCTACGCGGCCGATGGCGGCGTCGAGGAGACCGTGACGGTCGACCTCTCCAATACCTATCTGGACTGGGCCGAGCGCAACATGCGCCAGAACGGCTTTGTGGGGCCTCAGCATCATTTTGTGCGCGACGACGTGCTCGCCTGGATTCGCGACCAGCGCCAGACGCGCAACCGCTGGGACCTGATCTTTGTCGACCCGCCCACGTTCTCGAACTCGTCCAAGATGGGCCGCCGCACCTGGGATGTCCAGCGCGACCATGTTGAGCTTTTGGCTGGCGTATCGCGCCTGCTCGCGCAGGGCGGCCATGCCATCTTTAGCTGCAACCTGCGCGGCTTCCGCCCCGAAACGCGCAAGCTCGCCCGCGCGGGCGTGGTGCTGGAGGACATTACGGCGCAGACCATCCCCGAGGACTTCGCGCGCAACCAGAAGGTGCACCACTGCTACATCGTGCGCCGCCTGCCCATCGAGGACGCCATGGCCGAGGTCGGCTTTAGCGCCGAGGAGATTGCCGAGCGAACCGAGGAACTGCGCAACCCCGAGGCCCGCAAGCCCCGTGCGGCAGTACCCGCGCACGCGCAGGCCGGCAACGGCAAGTCCAACTTTTCCGGCAAGCCCTCCCCCGCCGGCAAGCCCAAAAAGAAGAAGTTCTACGCCAGCAAGCCCAAGGGCAAATAACAAAGTTGCGGTGGAATACGGACTGTTTTGCCTGGAATTAGGCAAATTTAGACCGTATTTCACCGCAACTCATATTGGGATGGTGGTTGGCGATCTAGCCTTGGATGACTAGGCGGTAGCCAATGCCTACGTGCGTTTGGATATAGCGCGGATGCGCGGGGTCGGACTCGATCTTCTTACGCAACGTGCCCATAAAGACGCGCAGGCTCGCCAGATCGCTCTTGGTCGCCGTACCCCAAATCTCGTGCAATATAAACTGGTGCGTCAGCACCTTGTCGGCGTTGTGTGCCAGCAAGCAGAGCAACTTGTACTCGATCGGCGTCAGGTGTAGCTCCTCGCCGTCCATCGTGGCGATGCCGGCATCAAAATCGATATGCAGCTCACCGGTATCGAACGAGCCCTCGGAGACAACGCCGCCCGTTTGCGCATACGAAAGACGCCTGAGCGTCGTGCGAATGCGCGCGAGCAGCTCCTCGACCGAAAACGGCTTGGTCAGGTAGTCGTCGGCACCGGCATCGAGTGCGCGAATCTTGTCCGCGTCCTCGCTGCGCGCCGAGACCACAATGATCGGCATGCCTGACCATGTGCGCACCGACTCCACCACCTTGACGCCGTCCATATCGGGCAGGCCCAGATCGAGCAGCACAATGCTCGGTGCCTGCGACGAGGCAGCGGCGATAGCGGCATGGGCGGTCTCCACAGCCATATGGCGCAGACCGTGCGCCTCGAGCGCGGCAACGATGAGGTTGCGAACGGCGGGATCGTCCTCGACAACCAAGATGAGCGGTTTTACGGCAGAGTTCGGCACGGCGCTACTCCTTATCAAACGAAACATCGGCGACGGGAAGCTCGATCGTAAAGACCGAGCCGTGCGGGTCCGCCGCGGCAACCTCTATGCTACCGCCATGTGCCAGCGCAATGGAGCGGCAGAGCGAAAGACCCAAGCCCACGCTGCGATGGCTGTCGGCAAGACCGTGGTTGGCGGTGTAGAACGATTCAAAGATTCGCTCGCGGTCCTCGGGTGCAATGCCCGGCCCGTCATCGGCCACCGAGCACGTCACGTGCCCATCGTCGACGCCAATCGAAATCACGATATGCGAACCCGCGGGCGTATACGTGATGGCGTTGTTCACCAGATTCACCACGAGCTGTACCATCAGACGCGCGTCGACGTTAACGAGCGCCGGCTCATCGCACGCCACCACCTTAAGGTCGTGCTCGCGCACGGCCGGACTTACGTGGCGCAGCGCCTCCTCGACGATATCGTCCATGAGCTCGAGCGTAGTCGCCAGATGCATTCCGCCGCCCTCGAGCTTGGTGATGGCAAGCAGGTTCTCGACGGTGGCGTTGAGCCATTGCGCGTCCGAGCGAATGGACAGGAGCATGCCGCGGCGCGTCTGGTCGTCGAGCTCGGCGGTGCCGGTCGAGCCCTGGTCGAGCAGTACGTCGGCATTGCCCGAAATGCTGGTAAGCGGCGTACGCAGATCGTGCGAAATGGAGCGCAGCAGGTTGGCGCGCAACTGCTCGTTTTTGGCAAGCACCGCCGCCTCTTCGCGGGCCTCCATGGCGCGGGCGCGATCGAGTGCCAGCTCGCCTTCGCTCACGATGGCATCGGCAAGTGTCCGCTCCTCGTGCGTCAGCACGTCGGACTCGGCAACGATAGCCAGCACGCCCACAACCGAGGCGGGGTCGCCCGCGCGCACCATGGTGTCGCCCGAGCGTACGGTCAAGTAGATGCCAAAGAACGCCGAGCCGCCATAGGTGGCATCGAGTGGTGTTCCCACATAGGCGGACGCCGAGAGCCGCGGCGGCATTTGCGACGCCAGCTCGTGCACCGGCACGGCATCGCCCACGGCCGTATACGTCGCGCGCGGCAGCAGGTCATCATCATCGGCATCATCGCTGTACCACACGACCGGGCAGCCCGAAAGACGCGCCAGCTGCGTTGCCATGGCGTGCACAATCTGCTGCTGATCGGCACAGCGCTGCAGCATGCGGTTGGTCTCGAGCACCATCTGCGTGCGGCGGTCGCTGGCGGCGGCCTGCGCCAAGGCGCGGCGCAGGGCCAACGCGATCGAACTCGACACAAGCGAGACCGCAAACATGATGAAGAACATGCCGGGATAAACACGGTCGATAAACGACAGCGAGTAGCGCGGGTCAACAAACAAGAAGTTGTAGAGCGCCACGGCGGCAGCCGAGCTCAGCAAGCAATACAGGCGGCTCCAGGTAAAGAACGCGCACAGCTGCACGGCGAACACATAGACGATCATGATGCTCGGCGCGAGACCCGGATGGTCGAGCAGCGCGCCCGCAATCGTCGCCGCGACCAGCAGCCCCGCCGATACGCAGGCGTCATACAGAGGGCTGCGACGCGTCAGCGTCGTGCGCCGCCACCAAAAGTTCTCGGCAATATCGCCGTCCGCATGGACGTCCATCAGCGCCCCGCCCCTCTCTCAAAAACAAAAACCACCACAAAGGGGACAGGCACCTTTGTGGTGGTTTCCCCTTGTGGTGGTTCCAAGTGTATAGCCTTTACAGCCTGCGGTCGTTAGACAAACAGCACGTGCGCGAGCAGGGCGCACACGCACACCGCTCCAAATACCAATGCCACGATCGAAATCACGCGATCGACCATGTCCATGTTGGCCCGATTCGTAAAGAACCGATCTTCGGCGGCGTCGACGCGCGCCTCACGGACGTCAAGTGTCCTTGCATCCATGTTTACCTCCCCGGCTTTAGTTTTGCTCATCGATAACCAACTCCGTGTAGTCTCCGTCGGCTACGGGCGCTCGTTGGGGGCAAGGCGCTGCATCTTGCTCACGGCCTTAAACTTGGTGAACAGCGGCACGTACTCAAAGCTCACGTTGGAGTTCTCCAGGCCGTACCAGCGCGCGGGCGTGCCGGCGGCGCGGCGGATGATGTACTTGAGCGTGATGGCCGTGCGCTCGCTCGGCTCCACGTCGCTTTCGGGCGCCAGCAGCTTGCGGATCATGACGAACTTGAACGTGCCAATGTTGCCCGGATCCTTATAGACCGAGTAGTCGTGCGTCTGCGACGGCAGCTCGCCGGTGGCAGCCAGGTCCTGAACAACTTGGCGCAGGTAGGCGTTGACGCGTTGGTTAATCTTGTAGCCCAGGTACAGATGCACGCGGAAAACATAGTCGGTGCCGAACGTCTCGACCGAATAGGCAAAGGTATGCGGCTCGTCCATGGTCTCGACGTTCACGAACCACCAGGCGCGAGCGCGCTTGGGATGCTTGTCCAAGATCGAGTAGACGATATCACGGTCGATGTAGTCGGTATGGGTGTCCTTGGTCAGGTACACGATGTTGTCGCTCATGCGCTCGTAACGGTCGTCGTCGCGCAGGCGCTTGAGCTGCGGCAGATAGCTGCGCAGCGGCAGCAGCGTAAACTGGCGCTGTTCGACCGCCGTGCCGTTGTACCAGCACACCATAATGCCCATGATGAGTGCAGCCATGAGGATGGTGAAGTAGCCGCCGTGGAAGAACTTGGTGAGTGAGCTCACGAAGAAGAAGCCTTCGAGCAAAAGGAAGAAGGCCGCGAAGATCCACGGAGCAACCTTGAGCTTGCGCTCCTCGTGCAGGTAGAAGAAGAGCAGCAGCGTGGTGCACATCATAGTCAGCGTAATGGCAAGGCCGTAGGCGGCTTCCATATGAGCCGAGTTCTGGAACAGCAGCACCACGATGACGCAGCCGACAAGCATGACGTTGTTGACCATGGGGATGTAGAGCTGGCCTTTGGTCTCGGCCGGATAGAAGACCTGCATGTGCGGCATGAGGTCCAGGCGACTGGCCTCGGACACCAGCGAGAACGCGCCGGTAATGAGCGCCTGCGAGGCAATGATGGCCGCGATGGTTGAAAGGCCGACGGCAAACGGACGCAGGCCCGGGGCGAGCATCTGGTAGAACGGGTTAAGGTCGGCAATGCCCATGAGCTCGGGGTTGGCAGCGTTGTTCATAAGCCAAGCGCCCTGGCCCATATAGGACAGCAGCAAGCAGCACTTAACGAACGGCCAGGTGGCGTAAATGTTGCCGCGACCCACATGGCCCATGTCGGAGTAGAGCGCCTCGGCACCGGTGGTGGCGAGGAAGCAGCTGCCCAGAATCATGATGCCCGCGTGGTTGTTGGGGCTCAGCAAAAAGGCGATGCCGCGCACCGGGTTGAGGCACAGCAGCACGGCGGGGTGCTGGAAGACAAAGAACAGACCCGTGCCGCCCAGGAACAGGAACCACAGCGTCATGATGGGGCCAAAGGCGTGACCGATCTTGGCCGTACCAATGCGCTGTACCAAGAAGAGCGCGATGATGATGGCGAGCGTAATGGCGACGACGCGGCCCTGATCATCGCCCAGCACGGCATGGACCGCAGGGATGGTGCGCAGGCCCTCGATGGCCGTGGTAACGGTAACAGCCGGCGTCAGGATGCCGTCGGCGAGCAGCGCGGCGCCACCCAGCATGGCGGGGATGATAAGCCACTTGCCGCAACGCTTGACCAGGCTGTACAGGGCAAAGATACCGCCCTCGCCGTGGTTATCGGCGCGCAGCGAGATCAGCACGTACTTGACGGTCGTCAGCAGCGTGACCGTCCACACGACAAGGGAGAGCGCGCCGAGCACGAACTCCTGCGTGACGCTTCCGATGCCGCCGTTGCCGGCGACGAGCGCCTTAGTTACATACATGGGGCTGGTGCCGATATCGCCATACACCACGCCCAGCGTGACGAGCATCGCCGAGATGCTCACAGGAATCGCAGCGTGCGAGGCTGCCTCCTTGGCCTTTTGTTCCATAAGCCGGTTTCCTCCCAACTTTAATGTTCGAAGGAATTATAGGTAATCGGCCCATGTTTTAATGCACTGTTTTCCCAGCTAGATAAACATTTATACGGCCTTTATGCCATCGCGCGATATGGAATGTGGCAAAGGGACTGTCCCTTTGCCACATTCGTCATTTTCCGAGCCAGTTTTTGAACCACCACTCCATGGAGCGACTCATCTCGGCCATAAAGGGACTGGTGTGTTTGCGGGTGTAGATATCCACCACGCGCTCCCCCACCTCGCGGGCATGCGGGCGAAACATCGCGTCCATCTCGGCCACCTGCGCGTCCATGGTCGCGGCATCCGCGCGGCAGTAGCGCTCCTCGTGCACCAGGTTCACCACGGGGTGCGCGATTGCCGGGCGCTCCTTACGGGGCGTGCCGATGATGAGCATCGACAGCGGCATGGTATAGGGCGGCAGATCGAGCAGCTCGGCAACTTCCTCGGCATTCTCGACGATATCACCGATGTAGCAGCTCCCCAGCCCCAGGGCCTCGGCGGCAACCACGGCGTTTTGCGCGGCGATCACGGCGTCCTGGGCCGCGATGGCAAAGTCGCCCAAACCCGGCGCGCGGCGGGGCGCCTTGCCCGTGCGCTCGACAAACTCGGGCTCAAAGCAGCCCACGTGCTCAAACAGATCGATCCACTTGGCATAATCGACCACAAATATAAGTGCCCAGGGCGCCTTGGCGATCATGGGCTGGTGATCGCACAGGTCGGCCAGACGGTCCAGCGTAGCCTGCTCGCGAATGCTCACGATGGAATACATCATCATGGCGCCTGCCGATGGCGCGCGACTCGCCGCATGCAAAATCGCCGCCCGCTGCTCGTCGGTCACCGCTACGGGACGGTCACTGTCATCGCGCGCAAAAGCGCGCGTGGACGAGCGATGCTCCAAGATGTCCAGCACCGGATTGCCCGTAGTCTCGACCGGATAGCCGCATATATCGACCGCCGCTCCGTCGCCGTCCATGTCCGCCTTGCAAACCTGCTCGCTCATCGCCCTGCCCTCGCCATTTCTTTAAGAAGCCTTTACGTTTCCGTGTAATTCCCGTCCATTATCGCGCAGGTCGATACTACATTGCGCCACACCGCCACACATGCGCGTTAATATGGCTGGTTGTTGTGCGCAGCCACCAATTGCAGCGCATATCTTGGTAACAATCGGGTAAACCCCCGCTTTCGTAGGTTTTAGTTTGTGAGGAGTCTCAGCATGTTCGCTGCCGCCATCTCGCTCGTCGGTCTTGCGGCGACCGTCTACCTTGTCTTGCGCGAGGCCAAGGCCATTCGCGCACAGTCGGGCACCGTCGCCAAAGGCGCCATCGCCTGGAGTGTCGCCTTCGGCCTGTTCCAGCTCTTTTTGACCATTTGGGGCGCCATTGGCCTCGTCGCCCAAAACGAGCCGCTCGCCTTTGTGATGCTCATCCTGACCAACGCCATCCTTACCGGATGCGCCTGGGCCAGCATTGCCCGCGACCGCATCGCCCCGCGCGTCTTTGCGTTCGCCGGGTCCGATGCCCCCGTCCCCACCGGCAAGCTCGCCCGCCTGCGCGGAGCCTTTGTGGGCAAACCGCTCGTCGCCGCCGTCTTGTGCCTGCTGCTCGCCAGCGTCTTTGCGCTGCTGGGCATGGAGGTCTCGTCCAACCACGACTTTACCTGGGTCTACCCCCTGTGCATTCTGCTCGAATGGGCCATCATCACCGTGCTCATGGTCGGCTTGTTCTTCCTATTCCAGCGCCACGGCGCAGCTCCCGCGGTCCTGGCCTTTGCCCTCTTTGTCCTGGGCATTGCCGAGTTCTTCGTCATCACGTTTAAATCCATGCCCATCCAGCCGGGCGACCTTTCGGCCATCTCCACCGCCGCCGCGGTCGCCGGCAACGGCTACACCTTCTCGATCTCGCTGTTCTGCGTGCTGTCCATGGGCTTTACCGCCATCGCCATGCTGCTGTGCGAGTACGCCGGCCTGGTGGCACCGCACCGTCAGAAGGGCGCCGCTAACGCCAAGCGCATGCTGCTCACCAACCTGCTCGTGGCGGTGCTGTGCCTGGGCGGCGTGACCGCGCATGTCACGCTCATCGACTACTACAACACCCTCGGCATCACCGTCTACACCTGGCGCCCGCTCGAGAGCTACTGGCGCGAGGGCTACCTGCCTGCCTTTATTAGTGCGGCACAGTCCATCAAGCCGCCCAAACCCGCCGACTACTCCGTCGACGATGCCAAGGCCACGCTCAAAAAGTACGCCAAGGCCTACGACAAGTCCGACGCGGCCAAGAGCGACGAGCGCGCCGCCGCAAAGGAGCAGTTCGACAGCGAGAAGCCCACGGTCATCGCCATCATGAACGAGACGTTCTCGGATCTGTCGATCTACCAGAACATGCGCGCCGGCTACGAAGGTCCGCAGTACTTTAAGAACCTGTCCAACTGCCTCAGCCGCGGAAAGCTCTACGTGAGCGCCTACGGTGGCGGCACGGCCAATACCGAGTTTGAGTTTATGACCGGCAACTCCATGGCCAACCTGGGCTCGGGCGTGTACCCCTACACCATCTACAACATGGAAACGACCGGGAACCTGGCAGAGCAGTTCAAATCGCTCGGCTATTCCACCACGGCCATGCACCCCAACCACGCGACCAACTGGAACCGCGAGAACGTCTATAAGGACTTTGGCTTTGACCAGTTCCTGTCCATCAACGATTTCCAGGGCGCCGATACCCTGCGCGGCATGGTGACCGACCAGGCAACCTACGACAAGATTCTTGAGTTGCTCGACCAGAACGCCGACCCGCAGTTCATCTTCGACGTGACCATGCAGAACCACTCGGGCTACGACACGGGCCTGCTGCCGGTCGACAAGCAGATGCACCTGAACATCGACACGACCGACCTGGACGCCAAGACCGTCGAGGATGGCACGCTGTCCGATGTCGACGAGTACGTCTCGTGCATCGAGCAGTCCGACCAGGCGCTGCGCTACTTCCTCAACGCCCTGAGCAAGCTCGACCGCAAGGTGGTCGTGGTGTTCTGGGGCGACCATCAGCCGTTCTTCCCGTCCAAGTTCAATGACAAGTGGTTTACCGGCGAGGACGACGCTACGCATCAGGAGCGTCTGTGGCAGACCGACTACATCATCTGGGCCAACTACGACGTTGCCGGCTGCGACCAGACGAGCGAGGTTGACGACTTGTCTACCAACTACCTGTCCACCCAGCTTATGCAGCTGATCGGCGCACCGCTGACCGACTACCAGAAGGCGCACATGACGCTGCGCGAGTCGCTACCCGCCATCAACTCCGTGGGCTACGAGGACGCCAGCCTGCGCTGGGCGCTCTCCTCCAACGTCACCGGTGACGACGCCGCTGCCGCAGCCGCCACCAAGGCACGCGAGGATTACGCCAAGATGCAGTATTACGAGATGTTCCGCGACGGCAAGAACGTGTACACCGAGCACTTCCAGACCGAGGCCAACGAGACCGACCCCAACCTGGCGCCGGGCACGACCAAGATCAAATAACGGGTCTATCGACCTGGTTCGTCCGCCCGGGCGGCGCGGAACATAAGGTTCCCTGCTCGGACAGTCCTGCTCGCACGGAGAGCACATTAAGTGCTCTCCGGCTCGTGCGGAACTCGCGATGAACCTTACGTTCCGCGCCACCGAGCAGACGCCTCGGTGTTGAGGCACGGCTTGTCATGAGAGCATCCGCAATATATGTAAGTTGAAGGCCACATTAAGTGGCCTTCTTTGTATTCGGAAAGCCCATCCCGCTCTGAATACATCCGGGTATGGAATATCCGCTTATTAGGCCTTCCATCAATAAAGGGGCGCCCTCCCGGGCGGCGGGCACGAAGTTCATCGCGAGTTCCGCACGCAAAGAAGGCCACTTAATGTGGCCTTCGTCTTGCGCAGGACTGTAGAGCAGGGAACCTTATATTCCGCCGTCGGGCAGGCGTCACAAGCACACCGAACGCCGGGCATTATCTCCTTAACATGAACGCCGTTCATTTTCTTGCCGTAAAAATCCCCGCCTTGCGCGGGGACCGTTAGTAGAGGGTTCGGCGCGTAATCTCGAGCACGGCACTCGGATCAAAGTCTTGCCGGATCACGGCAGAGAGCATGAGCGAGAACAGGACCTCGGCAAATTGCTCGACAGAAAACTGATCGGTAAAGGCATCCGGGCGCACCCGAGGGTCGCGCCTGAGCACCATACAAAGCTGATCGAGGATATGCTGCCAGGCATGATGCATGCGGCGCTTGCCATCCGCAGTGTCTTGCTGCATAAAACTCAGCGAGTGATGCGTAAAGAAGCCCGGATACGTTTGGCAGCCGTACTCCATCTGGCGATACATCCAGCGAATGCACTCGAGTGCATCGTCCAAGACGGCCTCGTCATCGGGGTGATGGAAAATGTCGCCCCACACGCTTGCCACGGTCGCGCCCACGAGCGCTGTCTTAGAATCAAAGTAGTTGTAGATGCATCCGACCGACACGCCGCATGCCGCGGCAACCGAGCGAATGTTGACGCCGGTCCAACCGTTTTCCTGGATGAGCTTACGGCTCGTCTTCAGGATTTCCTCCTTAGACGTCGCTGTGTTATTCATGCCCTCACCTCCAATATGAACAATGTTCATTTTGCCACGACGCAACCTTGTGCCAAGAAAAAGCCTCGAGAATTTCGAGGCTTTCACACTTGTACTATGGAGCGCTCGACACCGCGAGCAGCAAGCTACTCCCCCAGCACGGCCTTCTTGGCCGCCGCCGCCATGTTATCCATATCTTCCTTGGTGGGATGGTCCTTCGCGGCAACCCAGTTGTCGAGCAGCATCTTAAATCGGGCGTTGTCGGGATCTTGTTCGAGCATTGCCTCATAGCGCTGCTTAACCGCGGGACCCATCTTGCCCTGGCACATCGCCCAGCCCGCAAGCTCGGCATCCTCGGCCAGATTGGAAGTTACGCGGTCGACAATCTGCTGGTAATAGCTCTGGTCGGCCCCAAAGCCGCAGGTGCCAAACAGGAACACGCGCTTGCCGTGCAAGGCAGAGAGCAACGCCGCGACCGAAGGCGTGCACGCGCCCTTGTCGCACCAAAAACCGACGAGCACCGTGTCGGCCGCGCAGGCGCCCTGCGCCTCGAGCGCAACCTGATCTGCATCCGCATCGTCGCTCAACGCCGCGGCATGGACAAACTCAACGCCCGCAGCCTGCAGAGCGCGCTTGATCGCGCCCGAAACCATCCTGGTATTACCGCTCTTGCTGTTAACCACCAAAGAGCACGTCATAGTCACGTTGCCTCGTTTCCCCCAAAATTAAAGCCACTAATGCAATTTATTAGATGAATATCTTAGTACTAACGTGACAGATGTAAACCACCGTCTGTCGATTGATTAATTTGCCCCACGGGCTTCCTCACTGGGCGAATTGGCTGCGGTAGAGCTCGGCGTAGAAGCCGCCTGCCGCGAGCAGTTCATCGTGCGTGCCGCGCTCGATAATCTCGCCATCGCGCATTACCAGGATGCAATCGGCGTTGCGAATCGTCGACAGGCGGTGTGCCACGACAAAGCTCGTGCGGCCGGCCATGAGCTCGTCGAATGCCGCCTGCACCTGCAGCTCGGTACGCGTATCGATGCTCGACGTTGCCTCGTCCAGCAGCAGAATCGCCGGATCGGTGAGCATGACGCGCGCGATGCACAGCAACTGTTTTTGACCCTGGCTAAACGTGCCGCCGTCCTCGCCGATCACCGTATCGTAGCCGCCTGGCAGCTGCACGATAAACTTGTGCGCATGAGCGCGCTTGGCGGCCTCGACAATCTGCTCGCGCGTGGCATCGGGGCAACCGTAGGCAATGTTTTCGGCCACCGTGCCCTCGAACAGCCAGGTGTCCTGCAGCACCATGCCAAAGGCGCGGCGCAGGCTCGCACGCGTGTAGTCACGCGAGGAGCGACCATCGACCGCGATGCGCCCAGCATCGATATCGTAAAAGCGCAGCAGCAGGTTGATGAGCGTCGTCTTGCCACAGCCCGTGGGGCCGACGAGGGCAAAGCGCGTACCGGGCTTGGCATCGATGCAGATATCCTGCAGCAGTTTGCGGTCGGGCACATAGCTAAAGTCCACGTGTTCAAAGGTCACCTCGCCCTGCGGGGCGGCAAGCTCCACGGCATCCGCCGCGTCGGGCTCCTGCTCGCGCGCATCGAGCAACGCGAACATGCGGCGCGCCGAGGCGTACGCGGTCTGGATTTGCGTGATGACGTTCGTGACCTCGTTGAACGGCTTAGTGTACTGGTTAGCGTAGGACAGGAAGATCTGCACGCCGCCCACCGTGAGCGCCGCAGGCACGCCCGTGATCACGCCCGCGCAGCCGATCACGGCGACCACGGCGTAGATGATGTTATTGATAAAGCGCGTGCCGGGGTTAGAAAGCGAACCCATAAACTGCGCGCGCTCGCCCGCCGTATAGAGCTCGGCGTTGAGGACATCGAAGCGCTGTTGAGCGTGCGGGCCGTAGGCGAAGGCGTCCACGAGCTTTTGCTCGCCCACGTACTCCTCAATATGACCGCCAAGCTGGCCTTGGATGCGCTGCTGTGCCGTAAAGCTCTTGTTGGAAAGTTTGGCGATGGCGCCGGCTGCAAAGATGGAAAGCGGCGTGACGAGCACCACCACGAGCGTCATGGCCAGGTTAATGGAGAGCATAAACGCGAGCGTGCCCACGATGGTGATGACGCCGGTAAAGAGCTGCGTAAAGCCCTGCAGCAGGCCGTCGCCCACTTGGTCGACATCGTTGACCACGCGGCTCATGAGGTCACCGTGGGCATGGCTGTCGATAAAGCTGAGCGGCATGCGGCTGAGCTTGTCGCTTGCCTCCACGCGCATGTCGCGCACCGTCTCGTAGGACAGGCGATTGACGCAGTAGCCCTGCAGCCACTGGAAGGCCGCCGCGCCCACCACGACAATCGCGAGCTTGGTAACGAGCGGCAGCAGCGCGTCAAAGTCCACCTGCCCGGCGGCAACGATGAGGTCGATGCCCTCGCCGATAAGGATGGGCGTATAGAGTTGCAAGATCACCGAGATGGCGGCGCTCACAAACGACGCCGTAAACGAAATGCGATGCGGACGGACGTAGCCCAGCAGGCGGCGAGTTACCGCGCCCACGGGGTAGCGCTCGGGGTCGCCGGGCTGGCGCGGGCCGTCACCCAAGTCGTTGAGGCTATCGTTGCCGGACACGTTGGCCGTCATCGTGGCGACCGAGCCGGAAGAAGTATACGGGTTCATTTAGCAGCCCTCCTTTGCGCAAGTGGATGCCGGGGCGCACGCGGCGCCTGAGGCGGGCACGGGGCTTGGGGCGAACGCGGGCGTCGCGCTCCCCTGCTGGCCCTCGAGCTCCTCGCGACGAAGCTGCGACTGGCAAATCTCGCGGTAGAGTTGGCAGCTTGCGTAGAGCTCGTCGTGCGCGCCCAGGCCCGCGACCGAGCCGTGGTCGAGCACGCAGATCATGTCGGCATCGCGCACGGTCGAGACGCGCTGGCTCACGATGACGGTCGTGAGCGGCAGCCCGCCCTCGGCGGCACCGCGCACGCTGCGCTCGCGAATGGCGTGACGAAGCGCCGCATCGGTCTTAAAGTCGAGCGCCGAGGCGGAGTCATCCATGATCAGGACCTGCGGAGAGCCCACCAGGGCACGTGCGATGGTCAGGCGCTGGCGCTGGCCACCGCTAAAGTTCTTGCCGCCCGCCTCGACCGGGGCGTCGAGCCTCTGCGGCTTGTTGCGCACGAACTCGCTGGCCTGCGCCATATCGAGCGCCGCCCAAAGCTCCTCGTCGGTCGCCGACTCGTCGCGCCAGGTTAGGTTGCTACGGATCGTGCCGCTCACGAGCGACGCGCGCTGCGGTACGGTCGCGACCACATGGCGCAGCTGATTGAGCGGCCAGACGCGCACGTCGGCACCCATTACGCTCACGCTGCCGGCGCCCGTGTCGTACAGGCGCGGGATAAGCGAGACGAGCGTGGACTTGCCGCTGCCCGTGCCGCCGATAATGCCGAGCGTTTTGCCCACCGGCAGCTCCAGGGTCACGTCATTGACGGCGTTGGCGGCGCCCGCGCCAAAGGAGAAGCTCGCATGGCCGAAGCTCAGCGCGGGAACCGGAACAGCGTTGCCCATCGCGCTCGGCTCGGGCAGCGCAACCGGCTGGTTGCCCTCGTCGGTAATGCTCGGCTCGCAATTGAGCACCTCGTTGAGACGCGACGCGCTGGCGCTCGCCTTGGTAAAGACCACGACCAGGTTGGCGACATACACGATGGAGGTCAGGGTCTGCGTCATGTAGTTCACAAACGCCATGACCTGGCCCTGTGTGAGCTCGCCCACGTTGACCTGGACGCCGCCCACCCACAGGATGGCGCACACGCCCAGGTTCATCACCAAAAACGTGACGGGATTAAGAATCGACGAGAGCTTGCCCACCGCGATGGCGGTATGCGCCTGGTCATCGGCTGCCTGGGCAAAACGCTCACGCTCGTGATCCTCGCGCACAAAGGCTCGGACCACGCGGGCGCCCGAAAGCCCCTCGCGACAGATGAGTGCGATGCGATCGAGCTTTGCCTGCAGCTGCTTGTAGTACGGGATGCAGCGCGCCATGACAAACCAAAACACCAGGCCGATGGCGGGCGTGCAAATCAAAAAGATGATGCCGAGCTTAAGGTCGATGGCAAGGGCCGCGACCATGGAACCCACCGCCAGGAAAGGCCAGCGGATGAGCATACGCACGCCCAGCGCCACGGCGAGCTGTACCTGGTTGACGTCGTTGGTAATGCGCGTGATGAGCGACGGCGTGCCAAAGCGATCGAGCTCAGCATAGCTCAGCTTGTTGATGTGCTTGTAGAGCGCGCCGCGAATGTCAGTACCCATGCCCTGCGAGGTGAGCGCCGCCATCTTTTGGCAGACGAGCGTAAACGAGATGCCAATCACGGCCATGGCGGCGAGCACCATGCCGTAGTGGACGACGGCGTTGACATCGTGTGCGCCGATGCCCTTATCGATCATCTGGGCAATCACCAGCGGCGTAAGCAGGTCAAAGATCACTTCGATCAGCTTGCACGCTGGGCCAATCACCATATACCGGCGAAACTTACCACCAAAACGCCTGAGCAGCTCAATCATAAAAAGGCGCTCCCTATCATCATCTCTCTTCAATCTGATTCATGATAGTACGGCGAGCCTTGGAAACACGTAAGCAACTCGTTACAGATGTTAAGGCGAAGCAAGCACGAAGGCTACCAGTGCCCAAGGCATGTATCCGCCGCTGTTTTGGCAAAGCCAGCGAGCAACACAAAGCAAGGGATTAAGTTATCCGATAAACGCGACTTTACGGGTGATTTTTGGACGACGGGGCCCGGCCGGCGACGAGGTATTTGGTAGTCGAGCGATCCCGCAGGCGCAGCCGAGGACCAGCGAGACACCAAATACCTCGTCGCCGGCCGGGCCATGTCGCGGCACCAAAAAGCGCCCGTGCGCTCGATGGATTCGGATGCCCGACAGAGGCTCCTTATGGCTGCTTCCTTCCGGACCTGACCAGATTCGGAACATGTCGTCATCCGAACCCATCGAACGCGCTAGGCGCTCGCTATATCTTACCCGCTCCAGCCCGATGGGGCAAGGTAGCTAATTTGGGACGGGGCTTTTTTGACTACTTTTAGATGCGGCCAAGGTCGTAGGCTTGGGCGGCGGCTTCACCGGCGCAGATGAGGTTGGTTGCGGCTTCTTGCGGATCGAGCGCCTGGTCGAGGGGCATGGGCTTGCGACAGATTGGCAAAACCAGGTCGACGCCCTGCCCATACACCGCATCCAGGTTGTCAGCGCGACCGCCCACGACGGCGACCACCGGCTTGCCATAGCGCTTGGCACGACGGGCCACGCCCACCGGCGCCTTACCGGCAGCGGATTGCTCGTCCATATTGCCCTCGCCCGTTATAACCAGGTCGGCATCGCGCACGCGCTCGTCAAACCCAATCAAATCAAGCACCGTCTCCACGCCCGAGCGCAACTCCGCACCGAGCGCTAGCAGCGCGGCGCCCAGGCCGCCAGCGGCGCCGGCACCGGGCACACCGAGCACCGAGCCAAATGTCCGCACACCCTCGGGCACGCGCAACAACCCCTGAGCCCGTGCCTCGGCAATCGCCGTATCGAGCAGGCGACCGTAGCCGACCATCCAGCTGTCGTACCCGCGCAGTACCTCGGCATCACCCGTCGGCAAACCCTTCTGCCCACCAAACACCGCCAGTGCGCCTCGACGCCCCACGAGCGGATTCTCGACGTCGGACAGCACGACGATGCGCGCGCCGCCCAGCACCCGAAGCGCCGGCGTCAGGTCAACACCGGCAACTCGTTCAAGGCCCGCGAGCCCCGGCGCGATATCGCAGCCACGATCATCGACAAGACGCGCGCCCAGCGCTTGCAGCATGCCGGCGCCGCCGTCGTTGGTGGCGCTGCCGCCCAGTCCTATATATAGAGTCCTCGCCCGCGCGCGAACCGCACGAAGCATGAGCTCGCCCACGCCATAGGTCGAAGCCGCAAGCGCCGCCGATTCCGTGCAGGGCGAATACCCAATACCCGCCGCCTCGGCCATCTCAATTACAGCCGACTCGTGCTCGCCGTCCACCAGCATCCGGGCAGACACGCGGTCGCCCAAGGGGCCTGCGACTTCACATGCCGCGACCTCACCGCCGCACGCGGCAACGGCATCGAGCGTTCCCTCGCCGCCATCCGCCAGCGGCAGCGCGCTTACCTGGGCATCGGGCCACACGCGGCACACGCCCTCGGCAACTGCCGACTCTGCCTGCGAACTCGACACGCCGCCTTTAAAGGAGTCAATCGCCAGCAGCGCACGGCGGGGCCGGCGGCACGCAGGACCAAAGTCAACCGCCGTGTCAGCATCCTCACCGGCACCTGCAAGCGCTGCGGCGTGAGCGGCGTGTGCGTCAAGATCGGCCCCACAACCGCAATCAGCGCCGCCCGCTCCGCGCAGACCGCCAAAATATCTACTCAACAGCTCGCGGCATTCATCCGCCAGCACGCCGGCATTTACGTTAAACCGATGATTCAGCCGCGAATCGGCATTGAGGTCGTACAGCGACCCCAGAGCGCCCGCTTTAGCATCGGCCGCGCCGTACACGCAGCGCCCCACGCGCGCGTTAACCATAAGCCCCGCGCACATGCAGCAGGGCTCGAGCGTCACGTAGACCGTACAATCGGAAAGGCGCCAGCGTCCAAGCGACTGAGCGGCGGCGCATAGGGCCGCAAACTCGGCATGCGCCGAAGGATCCTGATCGAGCTCGCGGCGATTATGCGCCCGCGCGACGATCTCACCTGCGCGCACCACCACAGCGCCAATGGGCACTTCGCCCACCGCAGCGGCGGCTCGCGCCTCCGCCAGCGCCTCGCGCATGAACTTCTCGTCGATTTCGGTCCTCGTCATCGTTCGCCTTCCCTGTTGCAAATTCAAAACGATGCTATCATTACGACTCACGGAGAGATGGCAGAGCGGTTGAATGCGGCGGTCTTGAAAACCGTTGAGCGCGAGAGCGTTCCGGGGGTTCGAATCCCCCTCTCTCCGCCACTCTTAGTGACTCACCGGCGTCATGGTCCGCTCGAACAGTGCATCGACCACGTCGGCGATTTCGGATCGGCGCTCTAGTACGTGGCCCGATTCCCACCACATGGTAAAGAGCCGAATAATGCCGCCGGCGACAAACTCAGACGTTGTCTCGAGCGATACAGGCGCGAGCGCGTCCTCGTCAAGCGCGCTCATCACGCGCCCGCGTATGGAGCGCGCGATGCGGTCGCAAATCATGCTGGTCAGCATACCCGACATACTGCTCGCCAAAATGTTATCCATGAGCTGCTCATGCGCCAGAATCAGATCCATGGCATCGGCGAACACTTCGTGGCGAAGCGCGCGCACGTCCTCGGCGCCCTCCGCGCCATCCGCACCGGCCCGCTTTTGCGGCAGGCCCGACATGAGTTCATCGATATAGAAGGCAAAGTAATCGTTTTTGTCGTGGAAGTGTTTGTAGAACGTCGTCCGATGAATCATGGCGCGGTCGCACAGCATGGCAACCGTTACGTCCTCAAACCGATGCTCTTCGAGCAGCTCAGTAAAGGCCTCGAACAGGGCCCGATAGGTTTTCTTGATGCGAAGGTCCATACATATCGCCCTCCTCAAGGAAAAGACAGCACTCACTAATCTGTCGCATATCTTACACCTGTATCGCCCACCCCCTGGAGAATGGCCTCACCTTGGTGGAAACATAACGCTTACCGGAAAGTTCGGCACGGCAAAACGTTGCGGGTATACTAGTAGCGTTATACCAACGGCAGCTGGCGCATGCCGCCGCGGCCATTCGAAACGGAGACATCATGCTTCCCGTCATCATCGGCATCGTTGTTGTCATTGTGATTGTCTGCGCCATCGCCGGCATCTACAACAACATGGTCACCAAGCGTAACCGCATCGATAACGCCTGGCAGAACATCGATACGCAGCTGCAGCGCCGCAACGACCTCATCCCCAACCTGGTCGAGACCGTCAAGGGCTACGCCAAACACGAGCAAGATACGCTTGCCGCCGTGGTCAACGCGCGTAACGCCGCCGTGAGCGCCACCACGCCCGAAGCCAAGATGGAAGCCGACAACGTGCTGACCGGCGCCCTGCGCCAGCTCTTCGCCGTGGCCGAGGCTTACCCCGATCTTAAGGCGAACACCAACTTTACGCAGCTCCAAGCCACGCTCGAAGACACCGAGAACAAGGTGAGCTACGCGCGCCAGAGCTACAACGACTGTGTGCTTAGCTACAACAACGCCATCCAGACCTTCCCGGCCGTCATCTTTGCCGGCATCTTCCAGTTTAAGGAGCGTCAGGGCTTCGAGGCCGCCGAAGCTGCCCGCCAGGCACCGACCGTCAAGTTCTAACAGATCTGCAGCATATCCTCAATCGGGTATATGCATAAACCGCCCCGTCGAATGCATACTTCGACGGGGCGGTTTCCTTTGTCGCAAAGGTCCCCCTCTAAGCACCGTGCATTTTTGGGAGTATTCAGCATGCCCGACAGCTTCGGGCGCCACGTAAATGCCAAAGACCGCGAATATCCCCGCAAATCAAACGTTGTCAGCCCATAACCCCGCCCATCATTCGTAGAAAACATCGAGAAATCCTGATTTTTCGCCCGAGGTCGGTATGCAAGGGCCTTCGATTGCAGAATACTCGCAAAAATGCACGTCGCCACCACCCCCACATGGCGCGAACCAAAACAAACGCGCGGCCTAAAAGGCCGCGCACCATCTTTATTTCAGATCTATATTGCCCGTAACGGCAGCGCCGAGGTAACGCAGGCCCGAGGGTGACCTTCCTTTCCGGCGCACTCCGCAGGACGAAAGAACCCCCGCCGCACGTTGAACTGTCTCCCATTTCTTGGACATGAGAAATGGGAGGCTTTTTATGCGTGT
>CAJKLK010000011.1:0-75599 GCA_905200715.1 uncultured Collinsella sp.
TACGCTCGAGCTTGGTGTATTTCATGGACAGGGCCCCTTCGTATTCGCCCGATATGCAGTTAGTTCATCGTACCCCAATTGCCCAGAGGCGCCGGTAAGGATTCGGCAAAGGGACAGGAGCGGTCATACGGACACGCAGGGCGAAACGCCATCCCATCAACGCAGTTGCGGTGAAATAGTTCCCGCTTAGCCCTCCGGGGGCTTCATTCAGGAACTATTCCACCGCAACTTATTGGAGAGTATGGGCGAGGCAGCTTGCTACTCCTCGCGGTCGAACTCTTCGTCGGCGCCGAGCACGCGACCGCTGTAATTGACGTGGTTGGTCACGGCTTCCATATCGCCGGTCTCGATAAAGCGGGCGACGGTGAGCTCGTAATCGAGCAGTGCGCGGTCAAAGACCTCGGGGAAGCTCTCGGTCGAGACCTCATCGGTAAAGGGGTTCTTCCATGCCAAGTGGCCCAGGTTGCCGGTACGCTCGGGCAGCTCGGTCGTCACGCGGTGCGCAAGGCCGTCGAGCAGCGAATAATCGTGCACCAAGCCCTCGAGCAGGGCAATCGCGCGCGTCTTGGCCGAACCGGCGGGCTCGATAGTGCGGTAGAGCAGCTGCATGTCGGCTACGGCGCCGCCGTACTCTCCCACCGGGATATCGATGCCGTACACGCGTCCGGCAACATAGCTCATCAGCACACCGGCAACGCGATTGATGCGGTCGGTAGTGACGATCTCGCCCGCCGGCGGATAATCCTCGACCGTAGCCCCATCGCGCTTGAGCTGCAGCATCAGCACGTCCAGGTCGCTTTCGAGCACGGCATGAACTTGACTGCCCGAAGCCTCGAGCTCGGGATCGGACTCGACAATGCCAAACTGCTGCTCGTAGACAAAGGGGTGGGCATTGCGATCGAGCACATAGTGCGACAGCAGGCCCAGCGCAAAGGCGCGACCCAGATTGGCATCGCGCGGCTGCAGGTGCGACACGCCGTCGCGCAGGCACGAGAATTGGCGCGACATGCGCGAGCGGTGCATGACCTGAGCAAGCGACATGCAGTCGGAGATGCGCGGCGTGAGCATGTGGAAGAAAAACGGGTCGGGACCTTGGTTTCCCAGGATAAAGGCGATGCGCTCCTCGTCGGACGTGATAACGCCCTGCGGAAGACGGTCGATGCTTTCCTCGCCAAACAGATGATGCGTAATGAGCGCGGGCATAATAATCCTTTCGATTTCATTCGATGCAATCCATTATGCCCACCGCACAGTCATGCCAAACCTGTAACGGCAAACGATGGCACACCGACCCTTACGCTAGCCCCAAGTGCGATTTGACCTCGGCAGCGCGACGACGGGACACGGGCACCGTCGAGCTCACACGGTCGAGCCTGAGCTCCATCAGGCCCGTGGAGCCGATCTCGACATTGTGCACGTCTTCCAAATTGACCAGATAGCTGCGGTGGACGCGGATAAAGCCCTCGGAGGCCAAGCGGCGCTCGAGCGAGGAAATCGACTCATTGATCAGATACGTTCCATCGGCACAGACGGCGTTGCAAAAATCGGCGCGCGCCTCAAAGTAGCAGACATCCGCCACGGGAATGAACACCTTTTTGCCCCCGCGATCCACCGTCAGGCGCAAAGGCTGGCGCGGAGCATGGACGACACGGCGAGCGCCCAGGGCAGTCTCGATCTTGTCGAGCGCCTTTGACAGGCGGGCATCCTCGACCGGTTTGACGACGTAATCGACAGCATCGAGGTTATAGGCATCGGCCGCATACTCGGCAAATGCCGTCACAAACACCACGACCGGCGGCCTCTTTAGGTTTTGCAGGGTCTCGGCAAGCTCAATTCCCGAGCGACCGGGCATGGTAATGTCTAAAAACAGCACGTCGGGCTTGTTCGACAGAATCGACTCCACGGCTTCGGTGACATTGCCCGCCTCGGCAATCTGACCCACACGCGTATCCTTTTCCAACAGATAGCGTAGCTCAGCCCTAATTGGGGGCTCGTCATCAACCACCAGGATGTTCCAGCCTTCGGACATATGCGCTTTCCCTCTTTTTCTCTCAATCCAACCGCGTGCTACACCGTCAACGGCGCCGGCTCATGTGGCTCGCCGTTCAACTCAACGATGACCTGCGTTCCCACGCCCTCCTGGGACTTCACGCGCATACCAGAATCTTCTCCGTAAAAGAAATGGATGCGCTGAAGCACGTTGAAGAGCGCCAGGCCGCAACCTCGCTTAACGGAGCCGTCGGCGGTAATGCTCTCGGGTTCCTCTCGGCGATGCTGCTCAAACAGATGCGCGCAGACTTCTTCGCTCATCCCGATGCCGTCATCTTCGACGATGATCTCCAAGCCGTCATCGGTCTCAAAAGCCCTAACACGAATAGAAAGCGGCTCGATCTCGCGCTGCGCATGCTTGATGCAGTTTTCGAGCAGCGGCTGCAAGATAAACGGCGGTACCAGGCTGTCGCGCACCTCAAAGTCGATGTCGACCGAAACGCGCAGACGGCCGTCGCCATACCGGGCCTGCATAAGATTGATATAACGAGTGCCCTGTTCCACCTCGTGCTCGAGCGTGGTGAGCGTATCGGAGTCAGAAAGCGTCTGACGATAGTAGTTGGAAAAGTCAATCAGCAGCGATCGCGCCTTGTCGGGCTCGGTTCGAACGAGCGACACGATCGTGCTAATGGTATTGAATAGAAAATGCGGGTCGACCTGCGACTGCAGGGCGCGAAGCTCAACGCGGGCCGTGAGTTCGTCCTGGCGCTCGAGCTCAAAGCTGGCGAGCTGCGTGGAGATGAGATCGGCAAAGCCCGAGGCAAGGGCCGTCTGGCGCATATCGATGCTGCTTAGGCGGGGATAGTACAGTTCGAGCGTACCTACGCAATGCCCGCGCACGGTAAGCGGCGCAACGATGCCGGCGCGCAGACGGGGAAAATAGCCGCCCGTCTCATTGGAGGCGTCGCGCGAAAATACACTCTGTTCGCCGGACTCGATCACGTTGAGCGTGGTCTTGAGCACGACCGGGGTGCCGGCAGGGCACTTTGCCGAGTCCTCGCCCCAGCTTGCCAACACCTGTCTGCCATCGGTAAAGCAGATGGCCGAGGCGATGGTCTCGGACAGGATAATTTTAGAGGCGCCCAGGGCCGCTTCGGGCGTAAGGCCGCGCGACGTGTAGGCGAATATTTTTGATGCGATGGCAAGCGTACGGTCGGTTGCGCTCGACGTGAGGTCGTCGGGGACCACAAAGACATACGAGAAAAAGAAGCACAGCATGACCAGGCCGGCAATGACGACAACGCCCGGAACGGGATTGGGATTATCGGTTAAATCCCAGATAAGCAGCAGGATAAGCGCCGGAACGACAACACCGAGCAAGATGGCCTGGACCACATGCTGGGCCGTACGAAAGACCTTGGTAGAGTTGTAGCTCTTGCCCAGAATCAGCCTGTTTAAATCCACCGTCATCCCCTTTTATCTATCGCACCCATAGCAATAAAGAGGGCCGCAAGCGACCCTCTCCATTGCATTATGCAATCAAAAACTGTGTTTTACATCCAGCCATCGACAAACGGT
This sequence comes from uncultured Collinsella sp., assembly GCA_905200715.1. Taxonomy (GTDB): domain Bacteria; phylum Actinomycetota; class Coriobacteriia; order Coriobacteriales; family Coriobacteriaceae; genus Collinsella. The sequence continues at coordinate 3,568 of CAJKLK010000011.1, forward strand.
ATCTTAGGCGCTGTATTTGTTGGCCTCGCCAAAGGTGCCAGCCTCGACGATCCAGCCGTCCTTCATGATGACATCCATGTTGTCGGTGTTGAGCACGTGGATGTCGGCGGCGACATCACCATTGACGACCAGCAGGTCGGCGCACTTGCCGGCCTCGATGGAACCGGTCTCGTCCTCGATGTGGCACATCTTGGCACCGTTGAGGGTGGCGCAGGTGATGGTCTCGACCGGGGTGAAGCCAATCTTGTCGACGAACTCGTACATCTCCTCGATGGAGCAGGTACCGTACGGGGTGACGAAGGAGAAGGAGTCGGAGCCGATCGTCATGACGACGCCGCGCTTCTTGGCCTCGCGCAGGCAGTCGTAGTTGCGCTGCAGCTCCTTCTCGACCAGGGTGCCCTCGTACTTGTCGTGCAGCTCGGGGACGTAGACGGGCGGATAGGTGGCGTACCAGGTGGGCAGGAAGGCGATCGTCGGGGTGAAGAAGGTGCCCTGCTCGGCCATGAGGTCCATGGTGCGCTCATCGATATCGAAGCCGTGAATCAGCTGCTCGCAGCCAAAGCGAACGGAATCGTAGGCAGCGGCGTGGTTGTTGTAGCAGTGGCTCCACACGGGAATGCCGACCATCTTTGCCTCTTCGACCACGGCCTGGATCTCCTCGGAGCAATAGTGCTGGTCGCGACCGGAGTCCCAGCGCCAGATGCCGCCACCGGTAGCCCAGATCTTGATGGCATCGGGGTTCTCGCGCAGGCGACGACGGACGGCCTTGCGCAGATCCCAAGGGCCGTCGACCTGGTCGCCCCAGGGGTGAGATTCCTTGTTGAGCTCCTGGGTGCAGTGGTGAGAGTCACCGTGACCGGCAACGCGGCAGAAGCCGAGGCCGGTGGCCAGAACGCGCGGGCCCTTAAAGACGCCCTTGTCGATGCAGTCACGGATCTGGATACCAAAGCGGCCGATCTCGCAGACGGTGGTGAGGCCGTGGGTGAGGCAGTCGTAGGCCTGCTTGACGGCGACGGCCTGCTTCTCGAGGAGCGGCTGCATGACCCAATCGGTGTCATCGTCGGTCAGGTTGCCCGAGAAGTGCAGGTGGGTGTCGATCAGGCCGGGAAGGACGGTCTTGCCTGCGGCGTCAATTACCTCAACGCCCTCGGGAAGGTCCTGCATAGCGCCGGCGTACTCGATCTTGCCGTTGTCGTCGACGAGAACGAGGGAGTTCTCGACCGGCTCGGCACCGGTACCGTCGATGAGCTTGCCGCCAACGATTGCATACTTAGTGGACATGGTTCCTCCTTATGGATCCATATAGTGGGCGAGGCCGTGTTGGGTTAAGGCCTCACAAAGCTACCCAAGTGGTGCCGGGTTCGGTGCGCGGGAGAGAGGATTCCGCGCACCCAATCCGCCCCGGCTAGGCGTTACTTTTTGCGGGAATTGGTGAAAGCCATGAGGGCCAGGCCAATAGCCAACCAGCCGATCACGATGCTCCACTCCACCATGTTGAGGGAGGCGGGAGAGAACGGAATCACAAGCAGGCCGATGATGATGGCGCAGGCAGCGATAGCGAGGCTGATGCCAAACTTGCCGCCGGGCACCTCGTAGGGACGAGGCAGGTCGGGCTCGGTGAAGCGCATGCGCAGGCAAGCGAGGGCGACCATGCCGCAGGAGAAGATGAAGGCGAGAGCCGACACGTTGGTCAGAGGGATGAGCATGTTCTTGCCCAGGAACGGACCGATGACGGTGATGACGCCCAGAACGACGCAGGCGAGCTTGGGAGCGCCGGACTTGGGGTCGACCTCGGCGAACTTCTCGGGCAGCTGGCCCTTGCGGCCCATGGCGAGCATGATGCGGCTCGTGGCGCCGTAGAAGGAGTTCATCGGTCCCATGGGTCCAAGCGTGGCGATGACGAGCATGGCCAGGTACAGAAGCATGTTGATGCCCTTGAGGCAGGCAAGCGCGGGAACCGGGCTCTTAACAAACTCATGCCAGTCGAGGATGGTGCCGAACGAGTAGATGCAGACCATGTAGAAGCCGCCGGCGGCCAGCAGGGCCAGGGAGATGATCTTGCCGAACTTGTTCCAGTTGAGGCCCTCGGCCGCTTCCTCAGCCTGCTGAGGAATGGTGTCGAAACCGGCGTAGAAGAACGGGGTCAGAACCAGGACCGACACGATGCCGGCGAACAGGCTGGTGCTCTCGGTAGCGGCCTTGCCGCCGCCAGCACCGGTGACCTGGGAGAACACGGGCATGGCGTTGTCCGGCGAGCCGGTGAACAGCGAGACGCCCATGGCGAGCAGCATGCCGCAGAGCAGGGCCTTGGTCAGGAAGGCTTGGAGCTTGGCGGCCGAGCTGGCACCGCGGAAGTTGAGGAAGATGACGTAGACTGCAAAGCCGAGTGCGATTAGCGTCGGGAACAGGTAAACGTCGGCGCCCAGAATGGTATAGAGCTTTACGGCACGCAGCCACTCAAGACCGGGCAGGCTGCCGAACATCTCGGACACGAGGGTCGAGATGGCGATTGCCTCCCACGGGCACAGGATGCCGTTGCCCAGGGCCAGGAGCCAACCGGTGATGTAGCTCAGCGTACGACCAAAGCTACGATCGACATACTCGACGATGCCGCCCGAGATGGGGATAGCAGCCGTGAGCTCACCGAAAACAGCTCCGACGGGCACGAGGAAGATTGCACCCAAGAGGAATGCGATCATAGCGGGAACGGGACCGCCGCCCACGACCATCCAGTCGCCGACCTGCAGAACCCAACCGGTACCGATGATGGCACCGAAACCGATGGTGAAGAAGTTCCAGAGCGAAAGCGTTTTCTTCATGCCACCGTTACCTTCGACTGCAACTTCTGCGTTCTTGTCCGCCATTGTTCCCCTCCTTTCCTTATTGACGCCTCTTTGGCGTCACCCCTTGCGCGGTCTGTTTCGCCGCGCGCTTTTATTTCGTGGCTTTAAGATACGGCCTTGGCACAGCAGCGCCGCTTGTGGCTCGACCGAAGGCAGAACTGCAAAACGAGCGGCGCCGTTTTTGGGACGAACGGCACGGTTTGCCGCTCATTGTTGCCGCCCGCCCGACGGGCGTACGCTCATCGGACGCATATAGAGATGTTTTTGAGGCCGTGTGTTTTGCGCCTTTCGTACCGTTTACCGAGCTTTTGACGCGCAGACCCATTTGTTGCACATCTTTTTTGTAGGATAGACAGGTTATACATGAGACAAGGCGGTACGAATGGCATACGGATACAACGACGGTGATCAACGGCGACAAAGCGTTCGCCTTGCTGGCCGTACCACGCCGACGCCTAGAAGTGCCACGAGCAGCAATCCGCAACGCCCTCAAGAGCAACCCAGGCCTTCGTCTCGGCAGCAGACAAGCAGAACACGGCAGAGTGGCCGTCCGAGCACGGGCACAAGCGCACAGCAAGACAGCCGCTTGGGCGCGCGCACTCGACAGCGCCAGGCCGAGGTTCCGCAGCTGTGCCGCAACGGCGCACGTCAGCCCGGCATCCATATCAACCGTTTCTTTTCGCATCCCCAAGGCGGACGCGACGGCAAGCCTTACCGCTCGACATCGTACGTGAACGCCCCCGCCCTGCCGGCTCGTCGGCTTCGCCTCGCGCTGTGCTCTATCCTCACCTGTCTGGTCTTTGTGCTTATGAGCTCCTGTATGTCCCACGGCTCGGCCGGTCTCGAGCCCACCGCCGAGGACAAGCTGCTCAAGGCCCCCGTCGCGCCCGGTTATTCTTTCGCCTTTTCGACCCCGCGCTCGCAATGGCAAGCCGGCACGATGCCCCATATCTATCAGATCGACCCTGCGTGGTCGGAGCTGCCTTACGCCGGCGGCACCATCCGCCAAAATGCCTGCGGGCCTACGTGCCTCACCATGGTCTATATCTTTAAGACGGGACGCATCGATATGACCCCCGTCGATATGTGCGCGCTTTCCGAGGCGGGCAATTACGCCCCCACCGGTGCAACCGAATGGTCGTTTATGACGAGCGGCGCGTGGCAGTTGGGACTTAACGGAACGGAGCTCCATAACGATCGTGACTCGATGACTCAGGCACTGCGTTCGGGAGCGCCCGTCATCGCCGCCGTTCGGCCGGGCACCTTTACCAACGTGGGCCACTACATTGTGCTTTACGGTATTGACGACGCCGACCAGATTGAAGTCTTCGATCCCAACTCGGCCAGCCGCAGCGCCCGCCGCTGGGGCGTCGTAGAGGTCCTTAACGAAGTCGAAGCCATGTGGGCCTACTACTAGTCATTGGGGACAGACTTAAATGAGTGGTCGTTGGGGACAGCCTTTAAGGACTGTCCCAAGCTGCCGGCAGGAAAGGAACGTCCCCAAGTGCCGGGTTGCTCAATGACTAGGTGAATAGCAAAAGCCCCGCAGTCGGAGCGGACTGCGGGGCTCATGAAGAGAGGCTAGTTTGTGGGCGCTTTGTCTGGCGCCCACGAGAGAGGCAACAGAGTAGAGGCTACTCGTGGATGCGGGTACCGGAGAGGCCGGCCATGGTCTCGGCGGCCTTATCCAGAGCACCGATGATGCAGGTGCGGCCCTTGCGGGAACGGGCGAACTTGATGGCAGCGCGGACCTTGGGCTCCATGGAACCCTTGCCGAACTGGCCCTCGTCGGCCAGGCGCTCGGCCTCGTCGGCGGTGAGGTCCTCGAGCTCCTCCTGGTTGGGCTTGCCAAAGTTGATGGCGACATGCTCAACGGCGGTCAGCAGGAACAGAACGTCGGCGTCGCAGTCCTCAGCCAGCAGCTCGCCGCCCAGGTCCTTGTCGATGACGGCGGGAACGCCCTTGTAGCAGCCCTTGTTCTCGTAGTCGCGGACGACGGGGATGCCGCCGCCACCGCAGGCGATGACGATGAACTCGTTATCGAGCAGGTTGAGGATGGAGTCAGCCTCGACGATCTTCTTGGGATCGGGGGAAGCGACAACGCGACGCCAACCGCGGCCGGAATCCTCGACGAAGACCTTGGAAGGATCCTCGGCCATGAACTCCTTGGCCTGCTCCTCGGTGTAGAAGGGGCCGATCGGCTTGGTCGGGTTCTTGAACGCGGGATCGTCCGGGTCGCACTCGATCTGGGTGACGACGGTTGCGGCGTGCCAACGCTTATAGCGCTTGTGCATCTCGCGGCCAATGCCCTGCTGCAGGTGATAGCCAATGTAGCCCTGGGACATGGCGCCGCACTCGGGCAGCGGCATCTCGGGGGTGCCGATGGCGTCGTGGGCGGCGGCGAAGGCGTTCTGGATCATGCCGACCTGCGGGCCGTTGCCGTGGGTGATGATGATCTCGTTGCCCTGCTCGATGAGGCCGAGGAGGGCGTGGGCGGTGTTGCTCACGGCCTCGATCTGCTCGACGGGGTTGTTGCCGAGGGCGTTGCCGCCGAGGGCGACGACAATACGATCGGGCTTGCCAAGAGGCTTAGACATTGCTGGAATCCTTTCCGTAAAAGGCCTACAACCCATTAATAACCCGCGTCCGTGCAATACGCGAGTTTATTAAGGTTTATATTCTCTTTATCGCTCATTTTATTCATTTTGAAAATAGTTGAACGGTGAACGGTCGTTTTTATCCGCTCAGCGTACAGAACCCCAGCTCAGATATGTTTACGCCATTTACGTGCGACTTTATTTAAATGGAGCGAGTATTAGGCTGGATTATGCAAACTATATCTTTGCTAAACACAAATCAGATAGCGCAAAATCTTACTCGCACTATACGAGATTCTATGCACTTATTGAACGAGTATGCAACCCTGCAATAACATGGCGTTTTTCATCCAACTTAAAGAATAGACGAGCGCCTATGCCCGCGCGTCGACCGGCAGCTGGCGAGCCGTCTCGTCGATTGCCGCTTCCAGAAAATCAAAAACTGATATTGCGCGCGCAATTGCGGCATGGTACTTTAGCGAAGAACAGCGCGGGCTGGGGCGACAGAGATCTGTCGTGAAGTTTGGGTTCGGCGACCCCGCTGCTGTCTTCTCCTTATCCGCCAGCGAGCCCCTTGAGCGACGGATTGAGGAGGTCCTTACTATGACAAAAATGCTCAAGATCACGTTGAATGGCGAGACGTTTCTCGCCGACATGCTCTGGGATGAAGCGCCCAAGACATGCAAGCTGTTCGAATCGTCCTGTCCGGTCGAGTCGCGTATCTTTTCGGCAAAGATTTGTGATGCCGAAGTAACGTATCCTGTCTCGGGCCCCATCGCCAACTATGAGCACATCGAGAACCCCGTCTTTCACGAGCCGGCGGGCGCCGTGAGCTGGTATGGCGGCTGGTCGTCAATTTGCATCTTCTTTGACGTATGCGAGCCCTTTGGCACCTGCAACATGTTCGCCCGCATCTGCGAAGCCGACCGCGAGCGCTTTGCCGCCGCCTGTCGCAATGTCTGGGACAACCAGGGCATGTACATCAAAAACGAAATCGTCGAGATCGAAGCGGAGGCCTAAAGATGATGGATATCAACACCCTGCTCACGCTCGACCTTGCTGAGTACACCACTGCACTTGAAGCCCTCGCCGACCAAATGATGCTCGAGGAGCCCCGCGACATCGACTACATGCGCCGCCGCAAGCTCGACACCGGCCGCGAATTCGCCGTCTGGAACTTCACCGTCGGCTACTGCATGAATGCCACCGACGCCCTCTCCCTCCTGCGAGCCCAGGCCAACGAAAACGCCAACGACGGCACCGCCGACCTCGCAACGATCAACAACAGCGCCGCGCGCCTGTGCGACTGGTTCTCGGGTGCCTTCGACGTCACCGGCAAAATGGATGACACCACGGCAATCCTCGCCCACAGCCGCGACCTCTACGCCCAGGTAGAGACTCACGAACAGTTTGCGGCCCTCACCCGCGCCACCGAGCGCTATCTGGTCCAGCTCCAATTTTGGGTTGACCGCCAGATTCCCTGGCCCGCCATCAGCGACCTCGTCCACGGCTACCGCCTACGCACAGAGAGCGGCGAGACAAGGTAAAACAACCATGTAGCACCAACAAAGTCCCACCACGGGACCCAAAGTAGCAATCAGAGGGCTGGAGACGCCAACAACAGCGTCCCCAGCCCTCTCCAAAGTGCTGCGCGTTCCGCGGCAAAGCCGCGAAAAAGCAAAGGAATAAGGCGTTGCAACAGCCACGCCCCTCATCCATCCCCAAAGTGACGCGAGGTTTCGCGGCAAAGCCGCGAAACAGCGACCGGGACAAAAGGCCCCCACAACCACGTCCTTCATCCGCCCACACAATCCGAGGACGTAGTCGTAGCAGGATCTGAGGGCTAACCTTCGCGGACACTCCGCAGGACGAAAGAACCCCCGCCGCACGTAGTGCGCAGCGGGGGTTCTTTCATGTCCGAGGACGTCCGCGAAGGTTAGCCCTCAGATCCTGCGGCGGGAGACCTAGGCCTCGTTGTACACCGTCTTGAGCTTCAGCAGGTGAGCGTAGCGGTCCATAGCGGCCTGCTCGTTCTCCTTGAAGAGCTCCTCGGCGCGCTCGGGGAAGGAACGCGTCAGCGAAGCGTAACGGGCCTCGTTCATCAGGAACTCCTGATAGCCGCCCGCGGGCTCCTTGGAATCGAGCGAGAACTTCTTACCGGCAGCAGCCTCGGGGTTGAAGCGGAAGAGGTTCCAGTAACCGCACTCGACAGCCTTCTTCATCTCGGACTGGCAGTTCTGCATGCCGCCCTTCTTGATAGAGTGCATCTCGCAGGGGCTGTAGCCGATGATGAGGGACGGGCCGTCGTAGGCCTCAGCCTCATGGATGGCCTTGAGGGTCTGAGCCGGGTTGGCGCCCATGGCGACCTGCGCCACGTAGACGTAGCCGTAGCTCATGGCAATCTCGGCCAGGGACTTCTTCTTGGTCACCTTACCGGCAGCGGCGAACTGAGCGACCTGGCCCAGGTTCGAGGCCTTGGAGGCCTGACCGCCGGTGTTGGAGTAAACCTCGGTGTCGAAGACGAAAACGTTGACATTGTGGCCGGAAGCCAGGACGTGGTCCAGGCCACCGAAGCCGATGTCGTAGGCCCAACCGTCGCCGCCGAAGATCCAGAAGGACTTCTTGGTGAGGTAAGCCTTGTCAGCGAGGATTGCCTTGGAAGCCTCGCAGCCGCACTTCTCGAGCTCGGCAACGTAGGCAGCGGCAGCGGTCTTGGAGGCCTCGGCGTCGTTGACGGAGTCGATCCAAGCCTGACCGGCGGCCTTAAGCTCGTCAGACGGACCATCGGCGGCGATGATGTCCTGGGTAGCGGCAATCAGCTTGTGCTGAACGGCCTCATAGCCGACGGCCATGCCCAGACCGTGCTCGGCATTGTCCTCGAACAGGGAGTTGTTCCACGCCGGGCCGTGACCGTCCTTGTCCTTGCAGTAAGGAGCGGTGGCAGCGGGGTTGCCCCAAATGGAGGAGCAGCCGGTGGCGTTGGAGATGAACATGCGGTCGCCGGCGACCTGGGTCACCAGACGTGCATAGGCGGTCTCGGCGCAGCCGGCGCAGGAGCCGGAGAACTCCAGGTAGGGCTGCTTAAACTGGCTGCCCTTGACGTTGGCCGCGATGAGCTCCTTCTTCTCGGAGACGTTCTCGACCATGTAGTCCCAAACGGGCTGCTGGTCCATCTCCTGCTCGGTGGGAACCATCTCGAGGGCGCCCTTGGGGCAGACCTTGACGCAGTTGGTGCAGCCCATGCAGTCGAGCGGGGACACGGCCATGGTGAACTTCATGCCCTTGGCCTTGGGGCCCATGGCGTCGAGCGTGCGGGTAGCCTCGGGCGCGGCGGCAGCCTCGTCCTCGGTCATCGCGAACGGACGGATGGTGGCATGCGGGCACACATAGGCGCACTGGTTGCACTGGATGCACTTGGTCTCGTCCCAGTGAGGAACGACCACGGCGACGCCGCGCTTCTCGTATGCGGAGGCGCCCAGCTCAAACTGGCCGTCGGCGCAACCGACGAAGGCGGAAACGGGCAGGCTGTCGCCATCCATGCGATCGATGGGCTCGAGCAGGTTCTTGACCTGCTGGGCGATGACGGACTTGGTCTCCTCGGAGAGCTCGACGGGAGCGGCATCCTCGGCGGTTGCCCAGTCGGCCGGAACCTCGAACTTACGGAAGGCGGTAGCGCCGGCATCGATGGCCTTGTGGTTGGCGTCGACGATGGCCTGGCCCTTCTTCATGTAGGACTTGGTGGCCGCGTCCTTCATGTACTGCAGAGCGTCCTCGGCGGGCAGGACCTTGGCCAGCGCGAAGAAGGCGGACTGGAGCACCGTGTTGGTGCGCTTGCCCATGCCGACCTTGGCAGCCAGGTCGATAGCGTCGATCAGGTAGACGTTGACGTTGTTGTTCGCGATGTAGCGCTTGGCCACGGCGGGCATGTGCTCGGCGAACTCCTCGTCGCTCCACTGGCAGTTGACCAGGAAGGTGCCGCCCGGCTTGACGTCGCGGACCATCTTGAAGCCCTTGACGATGTAGCTGGGGTTATGGCAAGCGACAAAGTCGGCCTTGGTCACGTAGTACGGCGAGCGGATCGGGGAATCACCAAAGCGCAGGTGCGAAACGGTGACGCCGCCGGTCTTCTTGGAGTCGTACTGGAAGTAGGCCTGAACGTACTTGTCGGTGTGGTCGCCGATGATCTTGATCGAGTTCTTGTTGGCGCCGACGGTACCGTCGCCACCCAGACCCCAGAACTTGCACTCGATGGTACCGGGGGCTGCGGTGTTGGGCGCATCCTCGGCCTCGGGCAGGCTCAGGTTGGTCACGTCATCGACAATGCCGATGGTGAACTCGCGCTTGGGCTCGTCCTTCTTAAGCTCCTCGAAGACAGCGAACGCGGACGCGGGAGGCGTGTCCTTGCTGCCCAGACCGTAACGGCCGCCGACGACCTTGATGCCCGTCTTGCCGGCCTCGTAGAGAGCGGAGACGACGTCCTGGTAGAGCGGCTCGCCGATGGAACCCGGCTCCTTGGTGCGGTCCATGACGGCAATCTTTTTGACGGTCTCGGGGAGAACGTCGACAAAGTGCTTGATGGAGAACGGACGGAACAGACGAACCTTGACCAGGCCGACCTTCTCGCCGTGAGCGTTGAGGTAGTCGATGACTTCCTCGAGCACGTCGCAGAAGGAGCCCATGCACACGACGACGCGATCAGCATCGGGAGCGCCGTAGTAGTTGAACAGGCCGTAATCGGTGCCGAGCTTCTCGTTGATCTTCTTCATGTAGCCTTCGACGACGGCGGGAAGCTCGTCGTAGACCTTGTTGCAGGCCTCGCGGTTCTGGAAGAAGATGTCGCCGTTCTCGTGGCTGCCGCGGGTATGCGGGTGCTCAGGGTTGAGCGCGTGATCGCGGAAAGCCTGGACGGCGTCCATGTCGCACATCTCGGCCAGATCCTTGTAGTCCCACATGGCGACCTTCTGGATCTCGTGGCTGGTGCGGAAGCCATCGAAGAAGTTAAGGAACGGGGTCTTGCCCTCGATGGCGGCAAGGTGAGCCACCGGCGAAAGGTCCATGACCTCCTGGACGTTGCCCTCGGCAAGCATGGCGAAACCGGTCTGGCGGCAGGCCATGACGTCGGAGTGATCACCGAAGATGTTCAGGGCGTGCGAAGCGACGCAACGCGCGGAGACGTGGAAAACGCCCGGGAGCTGCTCGCCCGCGATCTTGTACATGTTCGGGATCATCAGGAGCAGGCCCTGAGAAGCCGTGTAGGTGGTGGTCAGAGCACCGGCGCCCAGCGAACCGTGAACGGTACCGGCTGCACCTGCCTCGGACTCCATCTCGACGACCTTGACCGGGGTGCCGAAGATGTTCTTGCGACCCTGGGCCGCCCACTGGTCGACATGGTCGGCCATTGGGCTGGACGGCGTAATGGGATAAATTCCCGCTACCTCGGTGTACGCATACGAAACATATGCGGCCGCCTCGTTGCCGTCCATAGACTTAAACTTACGCGCCATATACCCCTCTCCTCTCATATAGGTATACAGGCCCCGGCGATCGCCGGGATGTTGGCGTGATGGGATTTTCGTTGTTGCTTCCAATCATCTGGCAGGCGGACTCAGCAGCAGGTACATGGCGTGGAGAGAAGGCATGCCGAGGCGAGGAGGGCTGCACGCGCTCCACAGGCCCAGCTACCCGTCTTGCACATGACCGAGCGCCGCAAAGGCCGCATGCCGGATGCTCCCGGGCACGCCCCGGCGATGGGAAGCGCCCGCAACGGAAATCCGCATGCGGGCTTATTGTACCCCGCCGTCAGACCATATTTCGACAAATATAGGTGGGCGGTAAAGGTTTACCCCGGGTGACCGTCAAGGGCCAAAATGGTCCCTCCATCCCCGGGCGACTGGCCCTGGCGCGCCAAGGAGCGTCCCCAACTGCCGGCAGGAAAGGAACGTCCCTAACTGCCGGCTAGAGGGCGCCGAGGAGGATGGCGTAGGTGGTGGATTCGCCGAGTTTGAGCTCGTCGCCGGGGTTGAGCTGGGCGGAGCGGCCGGGCTCTACTTGAATACACACACTCGTGGCCCCGTTAACCACCACGGTGCCGTTCGTGGACGACAGGTCCTCGACAAACCATGTGCCAGAATCGTCGCACCAGATATGGGCATGGCGAGCCGAAACATCGTCGCCGACGTCGGTGATGTCGCCCTCCCCCGTGGCCAGCGCGCCGATCTCGACGCCCTCCTCGCTCGGTTGAATCCAGCGCGGGGCGCTCACCACGTAGCCGTTTTGCACGCGCAGCAGTCCCAGCGGATGCGCCGGCGAAGCCTCGTGCTCGCCTGTGACTGAAGATGTGCTCAGCGAGCGCGGCGTCGACGTGGCGCCGCCACAGGTCGCATGAGCGTAGTCGATGGCATAGGTCACCGACGAGCGGACATCTGCCGAGCAACCCACGGCGACAAACAGCACCAGGATGGCCTCGGCGCGCTCGGCGGGCATGAGCTCAGCCGCCTGCGACAGGCGCTCGAGCGCATTGCGATAGAGATTCGTGTCCTGATGGCATTCCTCGAGTGCCCGCACCATGGGCTCGCCAGCGGGGCCGCACACCATATTGGTCACGGCCGCGGCGTCCATGGGATTGCGACGGCGCAGGACCAGCTGCGACATAATGCGCGCGACCGAGGTGCCGTAATCGGCAAAATAACGTTCCTGCAGCGTGCCGACCGGCGCGCGCACGATAAAGCGCGAAACCCAGGAGCGATCGGCGGCACGGCTCTGCGGACTACGGCCGTCGGCGAGCGGGCGGCTCGAGAGCACCAGGCCGCACAGTTCGATATGGCTCAGGTGCGCAGCGCGCTTAAAGATGTCAAACATTGCCCCGCACGGGGTGAGCTCGGCTTGAGAAGCCATGGCTTAGCCCTCCTTGGTCGCAGAGATAGTGTCGGATACTTCGGCCGGCCCGCCAAAGGCGCGGGCAGCCGCGGCTCCGCCGGCAAGCGGCGTCGCCATGGGAATTTTCGCACGTCGTTCTGACACGACGGGAAGCTCAAAGGCAAACCCCATCGCCAGCAAAAACCACGTGAGCGCATAGGTTGCAATTATGGCGGCCACCAGGCCACCCGCCACGGCATGCTGGGAAAACACGGTACATGCGAGTGCAGCCAGAGCCGGGACCTCGCAGGCGGAAAGGGCCAACACGCCCTGCAGGAATCCCGCACGGCGATTGCGCGCCAAGGCCCCGGCAGCGATGCCCACCATGCCCGGCAGCGCCAACGCCAGCGCGGCGATAATGGCCGGCAGCTTCCCGGACCACATAAGCGGTCCCACGACGATCGCCACATGGGCGCCCGACGCCAACAGTGCCGCTGATACCACGACCACAGCCCAAAGCACGCCGCATACCGCCGTCGCACCAACCATCGCCGCTCGCCGGGCTGTATGCCCCGATACCTCCATCGGGCACGGCATGAGCGGCTCGGCGCGAAGCGAGCGGGCGACATTTTGCGCATAGTGGTCGCAAAATGCCGAGAGCGCCGCCTCCACCGCAGGCGGCTCGGGACGATCTTCCTGATGACAGGACAGGCAGGCCATCACCACATCGAACAGCTGAGCGTCGACAAACGCCAGCGCATCGCGCAGATCCTCGGAATTTGGATCGAGCCCCAGCTGCTGAGCCTGTTCAGCCGCGGCAAGTGTCACATCGGGCTCGCGTCGCAGCAGTTGCGTCAAGTCGCAGCCGGGCGCGTGGGCGCCGACGGGATAATCGGGCAGCGTATCCATCTTGAGGCGATACGGGCTGGCGATATCGCGTGTCTTTTTGCGCGAGCCCGAAGTACCCGACGCACCCGGCGCCACTTCGTACGGCGCGACACCGGCGATGAGCTCGTAGACCGTACTCGCCGCTGCATAGACATCGATTGCCGGCGACATGCGAAGCATGCGCAGGTCGGGGATATCGTCGGTGAGCATCTCGGGCGGGGCGTAGGCCACCGTCGCGCGGCGCAACGTGGCATAGCGCTCGGTAAACGACGCCTTGCCGCCGGTGCCGGCCACCGTAGAGGCGGGCTCGAGCGCCAGCGACGAGCCAAAGTCGATCAAGCACAGGTCGAAGGTGCCTTCGGCAAGCTGTCGGTCGAGCGGCAGGCGCGCCGTGCGCACCATAATATTAGCGGGCGAGATATCGCGATGGACGAACCCCTCGCCTACCAAGCTCATGCGGCAGAGCAGATCGAACAGGTCGCGACCCAGGCGCGCCGCCACGAGCGGCGACAGACGCCCGGCGTCGTCCACGGCAAGGCGCGAACGCAGGCGAGCGAGCGTCTCGCCCTCGACCCACTCCATGACAATCGCGGGCACGCCGTCGACCTCGCCCCACCCGTACAAGCGGGGAAAGCCCTTAAGGCCCGAAAGGGCACGATGGCATTCATATTCCTCGCGAAACGCCGCCTTGAACTTGGTGACCAGCGCCTCGTGGGCGACATCGTCATCAAATTCGTCACGCGCCGGCAAGATGAGCTGCTTGAGCGCCACGGCCTCGCCCTGCGCGTTGACGGCACGCGTCACGCGGCCGATACCGCCGCGGCGCATGGTGGCGTCATCGGCAAACAGCATCGTAAAACGGCGCAGGTAGGCGGGAAGCTCGTCCGTGCCCAGGGCTACGGCCGGCTCAAACCCGTCGACGCGCGCCAGGCGCAGGCCCACCATAGGATCACGGTTGAGCGACTGGGCTGCCGTAGAAGCGAGGTCGTTCGTCATAGGGCGATCGCCGCCACATTGGTGTTGAAGTTGTTGAGCGCGACGTCGTCATCGCCGTAATGTCCCACCCATTGGCACAGGTTGGTATAGCAGCCCCACAGATTGGCATACTGCCGATACCACTTAGATTTGGTCGAGAACCTTTGTCGACCGAACTCGGCACGGATAACAAACATGTCATTCGCCAGGGTGTCGCACGGTCCGGTGTCGCCCGTGGCGTTATAGGTCGACACCACGCTATTGGCGCGGGCGACATAGCCATCGAGCATGTTGTATTTGGTCACGAGCCAACTGTGGATACTCTCCTCCTCGGCAGCTGAGAGGCTACCCGAGCCCGTGTCGCCGCCGGCGTTGCCGTCCATCGAGCCACCACTCGAAGATCCGCCGCCAGAAGCGGAGCCCGAACCGGAACCGCCGTCCGAGCCCGACGAACCGGACCCATCCGAGCCGCCGGGTTTACCCGCCTGCTGCGTACCCTGTTCCTTCTGCTGCTCCGCCTTGTTAACGATAGATGCCACGCTGTTGTTGGAAAGCTTCGTAATGACCTTGGTGTTGGTGAGCACGATGGTCTTGCCGTTTGCCAGCGTGATCTCGTTGTCCGATGTTTCGGGACTGTCCGCATCGTCGCCACCGAACACAACGTGCGAGACCACGCTCGCCCACGCATATCCAGTTGTCGTTCCCAAGTCGCTTTTGGCCTTGCGCCCAATATGCAGCTCGCGCGCAGCATGCGCCTGCACCATGGACGGCACCGTCATACCATAAGCCGAAACACCGGCTATGACCAGCACGAGCGAGCAAGACAGCAGCACATACGCCCGAGGCGCCAGGCCCAGCCGGCGTCGCATGCGCACCGTGGCGCCACGCTTTGTCTGAGTGCCCCCGGGCCGCATGCGTTCTCCTCCAACAAAAACACGCCGCTCAGGAGCGGCGCATTCTTTCATATCCACATTTGAGTGTATCAGCGAACCCAAAAGGTTGCGCAACGAATGGACAAATACGAGGTGCAAGCGGACCCATCCACGCGATAAGCGGATGAAAAGCAGGTTTGTTGCACAACAAATGCATGAACGCGCGCTCGATTATGAGCGCCCCGTGCGGCAGGCCGACGGGACATACCGCGGAGCTGGCGCCGCCTAGATCGCGCGGCGGGCCTCGATAGCGCGGCCGAGCGTAAGCTCGTCGGCATACTCCAAGTCGCCGCCCACGGGAAGGCCGCTCGCAAGACGCGATACCTCAACGCCCAATGGCTTGATGGTGCGAGCAAGGTAGCTCGCCGTGGTCTCGCCCTCAATGTTGGGGTTGGTGGCGATAATGACCTCGTGGATGTCCTCGTGGCCCAGGCGCGCAAGCAGCTCGCGGATATGCAGCTGCTCGGGACCGATCTTGTCCATGGGGCTGATCACGCCGCCCAGCACATGGTACAGGCCATGGTAGCTGCCCGTGCGCTCGATTGCCTGGACGTCGCGCGGCTCGCCCACCACGCAAATGCGAGTGGTATCGCGCATCGGGTCCTGGCAGATGGAGCACTCGTCGGCCGTGGCGTAGTTAAAGCAACGGCTGCAAAAATGGACCTCCTGCTTAACCTCCAGGATGGCCTCGGCCAGGCGGCGGGCCTCCTCGGCATCGGCCTCGAGCAGGTAATAGGCGATGCGCTGGGCCGACTTGGGACCAATGCCCGGCAGACGACCCAGCTCATCGAGCAGTTTTTGCAGACTGTGATTCGCACTCATATATATGCGTGTCTTAGAACGGCATGCCCGGGATGTTGAGGCCGCCGGTGATGGCGCCCATCTGCTTGCTGGCAAGCTCGTTGACGCCGCGAACGGCCTCGTTGACGGCAGCCATGATCATGTCCTGCAGCATATCGACGTCCTCGGGATCGAGGGCATCGGGGTCGATGGTGAGGTTGACGAGCTCCATCTCGCCGTTAACGGTCACCTTGACCATGCCGCCGCCGGCAGAGGCGTCGACGGTCTGGGACTTGAGGTTCTCCTGCGCAGCGGCAAGCTGCTCCTGCATCTTGCGGGCCTGCTTCATCATCTGCTGCATGTTCATACCGGCCATAATGGCTCCTTTACGTGCGGCCGCACGCCAAGCTGCAAGGGCAGCCGGGACGCGGCGGGACTTTCAAACTCAAAAATCGTACCACGGCGCGCGGCCAGCGAGCGGGGCGGACACGCTACCTCAGTCGATATACATGTCCTGGAGTGCAAGCCGCACCCAAAGATTATGCAAAGTTGAATAATTCGCATCTGCATAATATTGAAAGCTAAATCTTGTAGAGCCGGAATCCGACATTTAATGCGTACCACTAAATGGCTAAATGCCGAGCCACTACTCGAGGCGGTGCACATGGCGGTGGGGTATAATCTGATTGCCATAGATAGCAATTTGGAGGTGCCCCATGAATGCCCCCGACGCGCTCCAAAACATCCGCTCAAAACACCCCGTTGCATATGTGGTTCTCTACCTCTTTGTCGGCTGGGCATTGCTGGTTGTCATCACCCATGCCATAGCCTTTGGAGCAGAACTGCTGATAGCCAGCTCGGACCAGCCCGTCGTCAAATGGGAAGCGACCGATGAGTGCACCGACGGAACCCGAACCATTTACTACAACAGCCCGTCCCTCTACCAAGAGTTCAAGGTCAAGATAAAGGACTCCAAGATTGTCGATGCCGAACCGGGCTCTTTCTTGACAATCGGAGCAACCCTCAACGCCGAGCAAGTCGAGTACACGGACAGCTATGCGGCGTATCGTATCGACCTCAGCATCCTAGGCCGACCGTCGCGTACCTGCCTGCTCGAATGCGAGATACGTGGCACCACACTACACATGTCCGAAATACAGATGCGCCCGGACAAAGAGATCTCTTCTTGAGCAGTATGCCCGCCCGCACGGCTACTCCACCGGTTTGAAGATGGTGGCCTGGCCAAAGACGCTGCGGATGAGGGCTTTGGCCTCGTCCTCGGTCTGCGGGATGCTCGGGGCTGCGCCCTGGTGGCCGAAGGGGCTGCCGGCGCCGGGGTTGGACTCCCAGGGAGCTGCAGGAGCGTCCTCCTCTTTGGGGGCAGTTGCAGCGGGCTTGGGCGCGGACGCCGCACCCGGCACGTCGAACGGGGGCAGATCGTCCCCGCCGGCATCGGCAGCAAAACCGCCGACCATGGCGTCGTCGTAGGGCACCTGCTCGGATTCCCACGGAGCGGACTGCGCAGACAGCTGAGCCTTGGGAGCGGCAGAGCGCTCGGGCGCACGGGGCGCGGGCTCGGTCGGGAGCTTGCCCGCGGCAGGAGCGCCGGCAGGATTGTCGGAGCGCAGCCAGGGGGCCTTAGCCAGGTCGGATGACTTAGGCGCAGGCGCGGCAGCGGGCTTGGGCGCGGGAGCCGGAGCAGCAGGTTTGGGCGTGGCGGGTTTAGGCGCCGACGGGGTCGGTGCCATCACCGGCGTCGCTTGCTGCTGCGGAGCACTGGCGCTCGAGGATACAGGGGCCGCCGAGGACACGGGTTGCGGGTCCGCAGATGCCGCAGCCCGTGCAGATGGAGAATGCTCCTCATGTTGAGGAGCCGGCGTGCCACCTCCATCCAGGACATAGTCGACGGTACGACGACCGAAGACCGCACTGACTGTCGGCAGGACCACCGACTGCGTGTCGGCGCGTCCGAGCATCTTGATGGCAAAGGTCGAGCCCGCGGGGAACGAAACCGTGAGCTTGGAGCCGTCGTCTGCTGTGGCGCGGGCGTTGAGCAAAAGCCCTGCGTAGGAGGCCTGACGAGCCTTGACGCGCTCGACAACCTCGGCCCATTTGCGCTGGAGCTCGCCGGCGTCCTCGACCGCGGGGGTCTCGGCAGCACCGGCGGCGGCAACCTGGGCGGCGTTGTTGGGCTTGGACACCGGCACGGTCGATGCAGCAGGCGCGGGAGCCGGAGCCGCAACGGGTTGAGGGGCAGGCGTTACAGGTTTGGGCGCGGGAGCCGGAGCCGCGAACTTGGGCGCAGGCTGGGCAGCCGGAACAGCAGCGCCGCGGTCCCAAGGCATGCCACCCTGATGCGCGGACGTAGCAGCGGGGGCGGCGGTCGCCGCAGGAGTAGCAGCTCGGGTACCCGAGATCAGCGTCGGTTGTTGTGTCGTCGCAGGTGCAGCCGCGACAGCCGCAGGCGCACTCGCTTGAGCAGCAGCCACGCTCGCCGGAACGGCGGCGTTGGCAACCATGGCCTCCAAGCGAGCCACGCGCTCGGCCAAAGCCTCAATCGTTAAATCGGCCTCGGGACGCGTCAGGCGGGTGCAGGCGATCTCGAGCACCAGGCGCACGTCGCTCGCACCCCTCATCTCCAAGGCGGCATCGTCGAGCACGGTCAGCACGCGAGCCAAACGATCGGCAGGATGCTCGCCAAAGGCAGCGGCCTCGGCTGCAAGCGCCTCGGCCTGCTCGACACCGCCCTCAAACAACTCAGCACGGGCACCGGCAACGCAGGCAACATACACGTCGCGCACGTGCGCCACCAGGTCGCGCGTCAGTTCCAGCAGATCGTTACCTTCCTCGACCTGCGCGCGAATAAGCCCATAGAGCTCGGCGACATCACGATCGGCAATGGCGCGCGTAAACTCTCCCAGAATCTGGTCCGAAACTTCGCCCAAAAGTGAGCGGGCATCGTCCGCATGCACGGTGCCGTTGCCGAAGACGCTCAGCTGCTCCAGCGTGGAGAGCGCATCGCGCATGCCGCCCTTGGCATGGCGCGCCACGATGGCAAGCGCCTCGTCGTCGTAGTCGAAGCCCTCCTGCTCGCACACGTATGCCAGGCGGCGCTCGATATCCTCGTTACCGATGCGGTGGAAATCGAAGCGCTGACAGCGCGAAAGGATGGTCTCCAGAATCTTTTGCGGGTCGGTGGTGCACAGCACAAAGATCACGTGCGCCGGCGGCTCCTCGAGCGTCTTGAGCAGCGCGTTAAACGCCGCCGTCGTGAGCATGTGGACCTCGTCGATGATATAGATCTTGTACTTGCCACGCACCGGGGCAAAGTTAACGGAGTTGATGATCTCCTCGCGCACGTTGTCCACGCCGGTACGGCTTGCGGCATCGAGCTCGTAGACATCGGGGTGGTTGCCTTCGGCGATGAGCTCGCACTCCTCGCAGGTGCCATCGGGCATGCAGCCGCTCGCACCCTCGGCGCGCGCCGCCTCGGCATTGCGGCACAGCAGCGCCTTGGCCAAAATGCGCGCCATGGTGGTCTTGCCCGTGCCGCGCGGTCCGCAGAACAGGTACGCGTGGGACAGGCGCCCCTCGGTAATGGCGTGCTCGAGCGTCGAGACGATATGCTGCTGGCCCACCACGGAGTCGAAGGTGAGCGGGCGATACTTTCGGTACAACGATTCCATGGGTGCTCCCCCGGGTATACTGAGTCTTGTTGCCGCGGCGGCCATGCGGTCGCACGGCATACTGCATTCATAATAACCCGTACGGCGAGCCCGCCGCGATAGGAGTCCAAAGAGCATGGCAGACGCAGAGAGCAACCTCGTTCCCTCCGAAGCAGCCGACCAGGTCGAGGTCGCGCTCGAGACGCAGGCAGCAGCCGATGACGGCATCCTGTACCTCAACGAGTATCAGTACGAAAACGACCTCGTCACCGATTTCGCCCGCTTGGTTGCCTCGCCCAGGCGCCGCGGCTCCCTGTACGTCGCCGCTGCGATTGCCGCGCTCATCGGCATCGGCATGCTGGTGGCCGGCGGCAACTGGATCAAGTTCGGCGTCGTCCTGATTGTATTCGGCGCCTTTTTGGCCTGGTGGAGCAAAAATCTGCACCATACGCTCGCGCGCGACTTTATCGAAGCCGTCGAGGCAGACGAGTCCATGGGCGGCCGCTACCGCCGCGTCGCCGCCAACGAGGACGGCCTGATGGTCTGGGGCAAGAGCGGCAAGTCGCAGTTCTTCCCGTTTGAGAAGCTCGACCACGTACTCGACGGCGAGCGCATCTTTGTGGCCATGTTCGCCGACCAGGGCGTGACGATCCCTAAGGACACCTTTGTGCGTGGCGATGCCGAGCAGTTTGGCTCCTTCCTCAAGGCGCGCATCAACAAAAAGCTGCACATCGAGACCAAACGCAAGAAGATGAAGGCCGAAAAGGCCGCTGCCAAGGCCAAGCAGGAAAGCGAGCCCAAGAATGCAAAGGCCAAACAGCGCAAGCAGAAGAAGAACAAGAGGAAGCGCTAAGGCCAAGTCAGATAGGCCACCTCGCCCCGCTACCTTCACCATGCGCGCGAGCGTGCTAAACTAGCAGCATCTATGCCACCGCGAACGGCTTGACCCCGGCCCGCCGCTCGCAAACGAACTTTAAACGCACGAGGGTTGGCCATGCCGCTTTTCTCGCAACATACCGCCCGGTTCTCGCCGGACGTTCCCTTGGAGGGCACCAGCTCTCGCGAGCTGCTCAAGCGGTTTCAGCCGCTCGAGACGCTCGCGACCGGCGGTTTTGGCTCCATCGAGATTTGCCGCGACACGCACCTGCGCCGTCGCGTCGCCATTAAGCGCATCCCCCTCACAGGCGGTGCCGGCATGCCCGCCAGCGACATCATGGATGTCCTGCGCGAGGCACACACCGCTGCCATGCTTCAACATCCCAATATCGTGCAGGTTATCGACTTTACGCACGATACCGCCTATGCCTACCTCGTCATGGAATATGTCGACGGCATGTCGCTCGCCGACTTTTTGCATCGCGTGGACGGCCATTCGCTCACCTTTGACGAGGCCGCGGCAATTGCCGACGCGCTGGGCCAGGCACTCACTTTCGCCCATAGCAACGGCGTGCTCCATCTGGACATTAAGCCCGCCAACGTGCTCATCGACCACTCGGGCAATGTAAAGCTCACCGACTTTGGCATGGCGCGGCTGTCGTCTGCCGGCGGCTTTGGCGGCTCGCGCGGCGGCACCATCGGCTACATGCCGCCCGAGCAGCTCGACATCGAGACCGGCACAGTCGACGAGCGCGCCGATGTCTTTGCCCTCGCCTGCGTGATCTACGAGGGACTGTGCGGCAGCGCCCCCTTTATGGCCGCCACGCCCGCCGACTCGCTCGGCCGCATCATCGGCGGTGCCACCTACCCCAGCGAGCTCATCCCGCACTTTCCCCCGGGAGCCGAGGCTGCGCTCATGAGCGCCCTCTCCCCCATGCCGCAAGACCGCCCCAGCAGCATCGAGGCATTTTGCGACCAGCTGCTCGCCGGCTTGGGCAGCGTGCGCGAGGGCCGTCGCAGCCTAGAGCAGATGGTGGGCGAGCTGTCGGATGACGAGCGCACGGCAGACGATATCGAATCGCTGCCCTATGAGGACGACACCATCGAGGTCGACCCCGCACTCGGCTGGGCCGGCACGCGCTGGGGCCACGCGCGCGATTACACCATGCGCGCCATCTCGGCGCTAACGTGCGGCGCCTTTAGCTTTTTGATCATGCAGACGGCTGGCGTCGCGGCGCTTCCCGGACTTATTGCCGCGGCCATCGCGATTGGGGCGGCCGCCGGCCTGGCCCCGCAGATTGGCTCGGCTATCTCGGCCGTGGGCTTTTTGGTACTTATGGCCAACGCCACCATGCAGGCGCAGGGCATCCTGTCGATGCTGCCCGTCGCGGTGCTCTTTGCCGCCACCATGTCCGGTTGGTGGATCGCCTGGGGCCGCACCGAGGCCGCCGCGAGCGCTGCGCTCACCTGCGCGGTGGCACTTGGCTGTCTAACGGGCGACGTCCTCCTTGCCGCCGGGGTCGCCACCGGCATCGCGGCCTTTTGGCTCGGCCCGGCAAGCGCCGCGGCCGCCACGGGGATGGGCGCGCTTTTTGGCCGCCTGGCTACGGTTGCGCTTTCCGCCGGAGGCGTGCTGGGGCTCGGCGATGTTGCCGCAGCGCTGGGAGACATGCTCTTCTGGGCTGCCGTCGTGCTTGTCGCGGCGACAGCTGCACTGACATCTCTGCTGCTCAACGTCCATGCTAAGCGTGCCGAGCAGGGCTCGAACCTGACTGCAATCGCTGCCATCGCCGACTGCGGAATAGGCTCCGCGGCGTCGCTCTGTCTTGCACACCATATGGAAATTGCCAGCCTTGCGGCCGCGGTCGTCGTCAAGGCGGCGGTTGCGGGAACCCTATCCTCTATAATTGTTGGGATATGCCTATATTTGCTCGGATACCAAAGAACCTATACGGAGAGTGATCTTTCGTGAACTTCCTGAACATCTTCGAGGACCACGTGGCCGGCATCTTCGGTGCCACCCGTGCCCCGTTCTCCTTTAAGAAGCTTGCCAAGCAGGCCGCTCGCGACATGGAGGATCAGACTCTGGTG
Source organism: uncultured Collinsella sp. (assembly GCA_905200715.1). Taxonomy (GTDB): domain Bacteria; phylum Actinomycetota; class Coriobacteriia; order Coriobacteriales; family Coriobacteriaceae; genus Collinsella. The sequence continues at coordinate 26,070 of CAJKLK010000011.1, forward strand.
ATCAACGGCGTCAACACCGCGCCGGCACTCTATACCATCCTGATCGCCGCCGACGACGATCCCATGCTCGCCCCGTTCTACCCCGAGCTTTCGCGCGAAGTCCGCGAGTTTGTGAAGGCACAGGCCGAAAAGCGCCGCTATGTGTTTGTCGGCGAGCCCCTCGTTCGCTTTATGATCGACCCGCAGCTGCGTGCCGGTAAGTTCTCGGTCTTTGCCGAGAACGTCGACGCCCCCACGCTCGGTCGTCTATACGAGGAGGAGCGCGCCTACCAGAATGGCCTGGGCCAGAACAACTCGGCCGCAAGCCGCGCCGCCAGTGCTCCCCGCGCCGGCAAGCAGCAATTCGCCGCTCCGCAGCAACAGCGCCCCGCCGCCATGCCCCAGCAGCCGGCACCCCGTGCCGCCGCTCCCGACCCGCTCGCCGTGGCCGATCCCTTTGCGCCCAACGTCCCCGATCCCGCCGCAGCGCCCATCCCCGTGCCGCAGACCGTCTCTCGTGACGCCCTCGCCGGTATGGGCGGAGCCGCCGCGACCGGCGCCGCCGTGGGCCTTGGCGCCGCGGCCGGTATTGCCTCCAACATGGCGAGCACCCGCGCCCCGCAGCGCCCGCTCGCCCAGCTCGTCGACGTCGTGAGCGGCGAGAGCCACAGCATCACTTCCGCGCAGGTGACCATCGGTCGCGAGCGCTCGGTTTCGGACATCGCCCTGCGCGACCCCAACGTGTCGCGCCGCCACGCCCAGCTCACCTTTACCGGATCGGACTGGTCGATCGAAGACCTCAACTCCACCAACGGCACGCTCGTCAACAACCGCCGCATCACGCGCTGCCCGCTGCGCAACGGCGACCTGCTGACGTTTGGCCTAAGCACCTTTGAATTTAGGGGATAGTCGCTTATGAACATCGATATCGTCCTTTTTGCAGGCCGCATCGTCCTGGTCGCCCTGCTCTACATCTTCCTGTTCGCCGTCATGAAAACCGGCGTGGGACTCGTACGCGGCCAGCGCCGTGACTCCGCTATCTGGACGATCGATGTGGACAAGGGTCCGCGCGGCATCCGTGGCATCCATGTAGACATGCTCGGCCCCGTCATCGTAGGCCGCTCGCCGTCCTCGGACATCTGCATCAACGAACCGTTTGTCTCGGCCTCGCACGCACGCTTTTCGCTGCAGGGCCCGGCACTCATTATCGAAGACCTCAACTCGCTGAACGGCACGCTCGTTAACGGCCGTCAGCTGGTGGAGCCCGCAACGCTGCGCGAGGGTGACGAGGTCCAGATTGGCGACGTGGTCATGAAGGTGAACCGTCGATGATCGACGAGGAGAACAAGTCCGCAGCCATGCCCGAGACGCCGACTGCCCCCGCAGCCGCGCCGGCTCATGCCGCTCCGGCGCGCCCTGCGACCGTGGAGCCCGAGGACACCGTGTTCTCCCTGCCTCTTTCGCATGTAACTCAAGAATATCCGGCACTCGCCGATGGCGAGGACGCCGACACCGAGCGGCTCGATGCCCCCATCGGCGCGCACGCTGCCGAGCAGCCCGCGGAACCGGAGACAACGCCCGCACCGGCTCACTTTGCCGAGCCCGTCGCCGAGGCGATTAACGAGAGCGCTGCCGTGTTTGCAGCCCCCGAGCCTGCCGCGCCGGTATTCCCCGTCGCCCCGACAAGCGAGGCGGTACCCGCATCCGCAACGCCTGCCGAAGTCGAGCAGCCCGTTGCCGCGCCCGCCGCAGCTCCCGAGCCCTCAGCTCAACCCCAGAGCATGCCCGCGCCGTCGCACTTTGCGACGCCCGAGCCGACGGCTGTCGAGCCGCAGCAGGACGGCAATCCCGCCGACCGCGTAACCGAAGATCTCAACCTTCCGGACATCTCCGACGCCGAGTCGGGCAACGATGCCGACACCGTCTCCCCCGGCGACACCGCCGAGATCGATGTCGCCGCCGTGGAGGCAAAGCTCAAAGATCCCGGCTCGACCATGAGCTTTGAGCCGCTGACCGACGAGCGCATCGAAACCGACTCGACCTACGACGCCGGCACCACCACGCAGCTTATGTGGGGTGCCCGCTCCGACGTCGGATGTGTACGCCCGCACAATGAGGACTCCTATCTGGTGCAGTCGCCGCTCTTTTGCGTGTGCGACGGCATGGGAGGACACGCCGCCGGCGAGGTGGCATCCTCCATCGCCGTCGAGACCATCGCCAAGACGGCGCCGCAGTCCGCCGACGCCGCGCGCCTGGCCGCAGCCGTCGAGGCCGCCAACGCCGCCGTGATCGAAGCCGCCCTCAACGGCCTGGGCAAACCCGGCATGGGATGCACGGCCACCTGCGCCTACATCGAAAACGACACGCTCGCCATCGCCCACGTGGGCGACTCGCGCGCCTACCTGCTCCACGAGGGCACGCTCATCCGTGTGACCCGCGACCACTCCTACGTGGAGGAGCTCGTGGATGCCGGCGAGATTACGGCCGACGAGGCCCGCGTCCACCCCAACCGCTCGGTCATCACCCGCGCGCTGGGCTCGGATCCCGCCATGTATGCCGACCACTTTACCCTGCACATCGAGGAAGGCGACCGCCTGATTCTGTGCTCCGACGGTCTTTCGAGCATGATTCCCGATAGCGATATCGAGAACATCGCTACGCAGTCCTCGACCGCACAGATCTGTGTCGACAACTTGGTGGACGCGGCGCTCGCCGCCGGCGGCCACGACAATGTGACCGTGGTGGTCGTCGACCTGGTCGACGACGGCGTCATGCGCGAGGCAAAACGCCTCCGACGCCGCAATGTCACCATCGCCGCCATCTTGGCCCTTGTCTTTGTGCTGGTAGCAGGCATCTGGGCATACACGGGCGTCACCGGCTCCTATTACTTGGGAACCTACCACGGCAATGTCGCCGTCTGGCGCGGCCTGCCCGGCAAGACGCTCGGGGTCGAACTCCACTGGCTCGAAAGCGAAACCAGCATCAAACTGTCCGACCTGCCCGAAGACACGCAAAACCGCCTGAAGGCAGGCATTCCGCAAACGAATGTCGACGATGCGCAGGACACCATTTCCAAGTACCGCCATCAGATTGACGAGGAGCAGACCCGTCAGGTGATTGACGCGCAAACGATTCGCGACAACACCGATCAGAAATCCACCTCCGAGTCAGATTCCGAGAAAACCGCCGAACAGTCAGCCGAGGCCGAAGCCTCCGATAAGAATTAGAAAGGGAGTGCCGCTTATGAGTCGCCGCAACACCGAACTGCTCTTGCTCATCGCCTCGGCGTTCCCCGTCATCCTGCTCTATGCGATGTACGTGCTCACCGCGGGCGCCACGATTTCCTTTGAGACGCTCGCCGTGCCGATCGGCCTGTTCGCCGCCTTCGCCGCGGCGCATATCGCCGTGCGCATCCTGGCGCCCGGCGCCGACCCCGCCATCCTGCCCATCGTCTTTGTGCTCTCGGGCATCGGCATCACATTCGTGACGCGCCTGGCCCCCGACCTCGCCATCTCGCAGCTTATCATCTTGTTTGTCTCGGTGGCGCTCATGGTGGGAACGCTCGCACTGGTCAAGAACCTCGACGTGGTCATGCGCTACAAGTACACCTTTGGCATTATCGGCATCATCTTGCTGATGCTGCCGATCTTTATCGGCACCACGATCTCGGGCTCCAAGCTGTGGATTCGCATCGCGGGATTCACCATCCAGCCCGGCGAGTTCGCCAAGGTCTTCATCGTCCTGTTCCTGGCAGGCTATCTTGCCGAGAACCGCGAGCTGCTCTCCATCTCCAACCGCAAGATCCTGGGCCTCAAGATTCCGCGCTTTCGCCTGCTGCTGCCGCTGTTTGCCGTGTGGGGTGTGTGCCTGCTCATCGTCGTCTTCGAACGCGACCTGGGCTCGGCCGTCCTGTTCTACACCATCTTTTTGCTGATGCTCTATGTTGCCACGGGACGCTTTTCGTACGTCATCATCGGCCTTGCGCTGCTGGCCGTTGGCGCCGTGGGCGCCTACAAGTTCCTGTCGCACGTGCAGGTGCGCTTTCAGGTCTGGGTCGATCCGTTTAAAGACGCCCAGGGCCAGGGCTACCAGATCGTACAGTCACTTTACTCGCTGGCTGACGGCGGCCTGGTTGGCGTCGGCATTGGCAACGGCATGGCAAACAACATCCCCGTCGTCGAGTCCGACTTTATCTTCTCGGCCATCGGCGAGGAAATGGGCCTTTTGGGCGGCGGCGCCGTGCTCATCCTGTTTATGCTATTTGCCGTGCGTGGCCTCACCACGGCAGCCCGCGCCAAGTCCGACCTTGCCGCCTTTAGCGCGACCGGCCTTACGGCGGCCATCAGCTTCCAGGCATTCTTAATCGTTGGCGGCGTAACCCGCCTAATCCCGCTGACCGGCGTCACCCTGCCCTTTATGAGCCAGGGCGGCTCCTCGCTGCTGGCGAGTTTTATCATCGTCGCGCTGCTGCTGCGCGCCGGCGACGAGGCAACCGGACGCGAAGCCGAGCTCACCGGCACCGGCACCATGGCCGCCATCACCGATGACCAGGTCGCATCCGCCGCTGCCCCGACCGGTACGCGTTTTGCCAACGCACCTTCCTACGGCAACGGCAGCCACTCCGCGGGTTCTCGCATGCGTCGTCGCCTGCTCGACACGCCAGAGTCCGGCGTGCTCGGCCGCGTGGCACTTGCCAACCGTCTGACTCGTGCCGTGTTTGCCTTTACGGCGCTGTTCGCCATCCTTATCGGCAACCTTACCTATGTCCAGGTCATCAAGGCGAAGGACTATCAGGACATGCCGACCAACAACCACACCATCGCCCGCTCCAAGTACATCCAGCGTGGCTCCATCATCACGTCCGACGGCGTGACGCTAGCCGAGTCGCTGCAGCAGGAGGACGGCACCTACGCCCGTTCCTACCCCAACGGCAACATGGCCGCGCACGTGGTGGGCTACGTGAGTCAGCAATACGGCACCGCCGGCATCGAGAGCGTCATGAACGATACGCTCACCGGCTCCAAGGATTACTCCAGCTGGAACAACGCCATCGCGTCGCTCGCGGGGCAGACCCAGCCGGGCAATACCGCCAAGCTCACCATCGACTCGCGCATCCAGACGGCTGCCGAGCAGGCGCTCAAGGGCTTTAAGGGCGCTGTGGTGGTCATGGATCCGCGCACCGGTGCGGTCCTTGCGTGCGCGAGCTCGCCCACCTACGACAACACCAACATCGATGCGCTACTCCAGTCGGGCGGCGGCGAGGACGGCTCCATGTACGACCGTGCCATGGACGCGCTGTACACCCCGGGCTCGACCTTTAAGGTCGTCACACTCTCCGCGGCGCTCGAAACCGGCACCGCCAGCCTTACCAGCACGTACCAGGCGCCTGGCTCCATGGACATCGGCAACGCGCCGGTCACCAACTATGCCAACGAGAGCTACGGCACCATCAGCCTGCAGCAGGCCTTCGCCGTGTCGTCCAACGTCGTCTTTGGCCAGGTGGCCAACGAGATTGGCGCCAGCTCGCTCGTCCAGTTTGCCAACGCCTTTGGCTACGGCCAAAAGCTCGGTCAGGATCTGACCACCGCAGCTTCCATCATGGCCGACCCGTCGCTTATGACCGAGTGGGAGACCGCTTGGGCAGGCGCCGGCCAGCCCGTCGGCATGGACCACACGCCTGGCCCGCAGACCACCGTCATGCAGAATTGCGTGATCGCTGCCGCTATCGCCAACAGCGGCGTGGTCATGGACCCGTTCTTTGTGTCCCAGATACTCGCCCCGGACGGAACCGTGGTCAAGACCACGCAGTCCCGCTCGCTGGGCCAGGCTGTCAGCTCTGCCACGGCCGACCAGGTCAAGCAGGCCATGCTCGCCGTCGTCCAGTCCGGTACCGGCACCGATGCCCAGATTCCGGGCGTCAAGGTTGCCGGCAAGACCGGTTCGGCCGAGATCGGCGGCACCAACGTCAACTCTATGTTTGTTGGCTTTGCACCTTACGATTCACCCACGGTTGCCATCTCGGTAGCCCTGGAGGATTACGACAAACACGACGTCAAGGCGGCCAAGATTGCCGGCATCGTCCTGACCGCGGCGCTCGCCGCACAGGGAGCGTGATGCCCATGATCAAAGCGGATACTTATGGCGCGCCGCGGCCGATGAGCTAGCGGCAACGCGCCACACGGCCCCAGCGGCCACACATCTGGTACTACACACATCGTTGAGCGAATAGTTATGTTAGGAGCAGGAATGGAACAGAGGGTCCTCGGGGGAAGATACCTCCTCAAAGATAAGGTGGGAACGGGCGGTATGGCGACCGTCTTCCGTGCACAGGATCAGGTCCTCGACCGCACGGTTGCCGTCAAGATCATGCTGCCGCAGTATGCCGGCGACGCCACCTTCGCCGCCCGTTTTAAGCAGGAAGCCCAGGCAGCTGCCGGCCTGTCCTCCCCCTATATCGTGGGCGTCTACGACTGGGGCAAGGACGGCGACACCTATTACATCGTCATGGAGTACCTGCGCGGTACCGACCTTAAAAGCGGCATCAAGAGCCACGGCGCCCTCGATCCCAAGAAAGTCGCGCAAATCGGCTCGCAGATCAGCTCCGCGCTTTCGGTCGCGCACAAGCACGAGATCATCCACCGCGACATCAAGCCGCAAAACATCATGGTGCTGCCCGACGGCAACATCAAGGTAATGGATTTTGGCATCGCGCGCGCCAAGAACAGTCATCTCACGCAGGATAACAACGTGCTGGGCACCGCCCACTATGTAAGCCCCGAGCAGACCCGCGGCCAGGACCTCGGCCCCACCTCGGATATCTACTCGCTGGGTGTCGTCATGTACGAGTGCGCCACCGGCCGCGTGCCCTTTGACGGCGACGACGCCATCTCGGTCGCGCTCAAGCAGGTCAACGAGCTCCCCATCCCGCCGAGCCAGATCAACTCCGGCGTCGATGCCGACCTGGAGCGTATCATCCTCAAGTGCATGGAGAAGGACCCGGCAAACCGCTTCCAAACGGCCGACGAGCTGCGCCAGGTGCTCAACAGCTACCTGTCCGGCCGTGCCGTCAACGTCTCGGAGCCCACGCGCATCATCGGTGCCGCCGGCGACCTGGGTGCTACCAAGACCCGCGAGCTTTCCGACTCAACGCGCGCCATGGTTCGTCCCGTCTCGGGCGTGAGCGGTCAGAACACCGCCCGTAGCGCTGTCTCGGGCTCCACGGGCTCCTACGAGGTCGAGAAGCCTAAGTCCAACAAGAACAAGATCATCGCCGCCGTGATTGCCGCCGTCGCCGTGATTGGCGTTGTAGTGGCCTTTGCCACGGGCATGTTCAGCGGCGAACAGGTCACGGTGCCCGACGTGCTGGGCAAGGACCAGGAAACCGCTATTGAGCTGATCAAGGAAGCCGGCCTTGAGGTTGGCACCGTCGACCAGAGCTACAACGACGATGTCGACGAGGGAAAGGTCGCCGAGCAGACCCCCAACGGCAACACCAAGAAGGCCAAGGGCACGAGGGTGAACTTGGTAATCTCCAAGGGCCCTAAGCCCTCCGAGAAGGTTGAGGTTCCGCAGCTCCTCGGCCTGACCAAGGACCAGGCCGAGGCCGCATTGGCAAGCGTGGGGCTGAAGGGCAGCGCTTCGGAGGAAGCCAATGAGGCCGAAGAGGGCCAGGTCTTTGAGCAGAGCACTGCCGCCGGCAAGGAGGTCGAGAAGGGCACGACCATCTCGTACAAGGTCTCCAGCGGCCCGGACACCACCTCGGTGCCCGATCTGACCGACATGACCGAGGCCCAGGCGCGCAACGCTCTCGACATGGCTGGCTTTGGCGTCGACGTGAGCTACCAGGAAAACGACTCGGTTACCGAGGGCACCGTAATTAGCTGGAACCCCAGCGGCAAGCAGAAGCCCGGCGCCACGATCACCGTCGTCATTGCCAAGAAGTCCGGCAAGGCCAGCGTCCCGGGCAACCTGTACGGCAAGAGCATCTCCGCCGCCGTCACCGCGCTCAACAACGCCGGTTTCTACAACATCGGCTTCTGTGACCAGAACGGCAACCCTGTGAGCGGCAACGAGAATGCCACCGTTACGGGTGTCTCCCCCACCGGTAAGCAGTCCACCGACACCACGATCACGCTGACGGTTTCCGTCTCCGGTTCCAGCTCCGGCGACGACTCCGAGTCTAGCAACTAACGTCAATCGCTTGTTGCTCCGAGCGGTTTAGACCGCAAACACATTCGCTCAGAAGCGCCCGCTTGCTCCCCCAGCAAGCGGGCGCTTTTCTTTTGACGTGGGATTACCGCCCATGGATGAGCGTAACTTTAAACCAGAAGAGCCCGGCACCATAGCGATACCGAGCTCAATCAATCTCTGGTGCCCCCGGGCGGATTCAAAAACTCCCCCCGCGGGGAAATTGGTGACGCGGGTGTCGACGGTCCGAATCCGCCGACGGCCCCACAAACCAGAAACGGCGCCGCTCTCGCGACGCCGTCATATTCCCTGGTGCCCCCGGGCGGATTCGAACCGTCGACACCCGCTTTAGGAGATATGATTTAATGCTACCCCCTACCATTCATCAAGCATCATTGAACATCATATAACCGCAGATAAACATAGCAGTTTGTGTCTTTTGCCTCCGGTAGCTGCGCCTACGCTTTTACAAACATATTACTAACAGCTTTAGCTAAACTGCACTCAATGAATTGTTGAAAACTATTCAAAGAAACGGAGTGCAAAGATGTCAGAACAGCCACTAATTAGCGGAAGAGGCACGTGTTGGAAAGACAAGAGATCACCTAACACCTATCGCTATTATTTTTCCCTTGGAGTCAAGGACCCTAAGACAGGGCGCTACAAACGATCCCCAACTTATACGGTTCGTTGCAAGACTAAGACAGAAGCTAAGGCTGCAATGCAGGCCAAGCTGGCTGAAATCAACTCCTCTGGCACGATCACTAAAACTAAAAAGCCCACTTTGCTTGCGTCCTACTGCTGGGCCTTTCATGAAAATAGGGACACCGAGCTTGCGCCAACGAGCTATGAAAGAGAAGCGTACGATTGCAGGCATATCGAAGACCTATTCGGTGCGTTTCAGACAATTGAGGGGCTAACTCCCGATCTAATCGAAGAAGCATATGCCGAAGCTCATCGTACGGGAAAATACAAACCATCAGAGCTTGTACGAATCAATTCGAAACTGCGTCAGATTCTGTCGAATGCAGTCGCAAAGAGAATAATTGACCGAAACCCCTGCGCCACCGTTCATGTTCGCAGACCACGCAACAAAAGAGAATCACTGACAATCGACCAAGTAGCTACCCTATGCACACATCTTCAACACATTGAGCTCACCGCCGAAGCTGTTGGTACGCTAGTACTAGTGTATACGGGTATGCGGAAAGGCGAGATGCTGGGCCTCGAATGGCGCGATTGGGACTCTGCCAATAAAACCTTGAAAATTGACAGGCAGTACACCAACGACCATGAACTGAGGGCACCCAAGTCACAAGAAAGCCAACGCAAAATCCCCGTTGGAGAAACCTTGGCCGAACGTCTTCAATCATGGTCAGCCATACAAAAAGAGCTCCTGGCCTCTCTGGGGCTGTCCCAGACTGGCAGCACTCCCATCATTAGCGATATTGCTGTCAAGCAGGGGGTCCCTACTGTCTGTCACATGAAAAACTACATCTTCAACCATTGGTTTCGCGATTTCGCAGTTAGCTGCAACCTTGGAATCTATGAGCCGAACAATTCGACTGGCGGAAAACTATATAAGGGCATCTGCCCGCATCAGCTCAGGCATTGTGTAAGCACTTTTATGCTGGCGAACGGATCGGACGTTAGAAGCGTGCAAGGTATTCTTGGCCACGCGGACCCCAATATCACGCTCAAAACGTATACAAGCCTCGTTCAACAATCAGAAATAAAAGCAGTTAAAGGCTACGAAGACTTCATCAACGCCTATATACAGAAAAGCGAGAAATAGCATGCTATTCATTCATCGTTTCATCAATAATATTACGGTACTATACTACTATTTCCGCAGGTAGACGCTTTATTTGATTGACATCTAATGAGTTTTAATAGATTCTAAAGCTGTCAGATGGCTACGCATGTAGTCATAAAAACCGGCCCCCCAAGTGCTTATGAACCTGGTAAGTCTTACAAGCACAGGGAGGGCCCTCATTGAAAGGATAGCTCATCATGGCTACTCCACAGATTAGCACTCAGGCGTCCACACCGACTTTCCCCACTGGTGCCGCTCAGTGCGATCGGTTGCTCCGCGTTAACGATATCCGCGAACTCACTGGCTGGAGCGAAAACACCGCGCGCAAGTTTATGCGCGAGTCCGGCAAGCTCATCCAAATCCATCGCTCGAATTACATGTTTGAAAGCTCCTTCTACGAACTTTTCAAGCAGCTTGAAGGTCGTACCGCCCACCTTGACTAGGCGGTAAACATGAGCGAGCTACCGTCGATTTCCGACAAATATTCCGATGATGTTACTGAGCAACGAGAGATTAGAAGGAAAATGGATAACGCGAATTTTATTTCGGTGCCCGACTGGGCGTGTTGTGCCACCACTGTCGCTGCCGAGCGCCTCATCCTCGGCCTAGTATGGAAGCTTGGAAATCCTTCCAAAAACAAACGAGCCATGGGCTTTTACGCAAAAAGCAAATGGATTGAGGAGCGCTACCACCTGAGTAAGAACACGATCTCCCGGGCCTATACCTCTTTGAAGGATAAGGGGTTTATACAAAAAGCGGGCGATGGCAGCTGGATGCTTAATTACGCCGCAGTCTACCCAGCCGCAATCGAAAACGGCTGGGAGCCCAAGAAATCTTAAGTCCATAGCCCGACTATCGAGGTCGTGAAGGTCGGTAATCGCCAAGCGTCTATAAGAGCATGCCGCGGATGTAAAATGAAACAGGGTCGAACCGAAACAGTTCCCGGACAATTGGCGTCCGGCCAGACACTTCGATTCGACCCTTTTTCATGCCCGCATCTAAAACAATCCCATAATCATTCTCGACATCTTTAACGCCATCACTCTCCCGCCGCCAACACGTCGTAGGTGCCATTTTCAACGAATCGATATGGCCGTCCATTCATGGTCTTTAAGGCGCGTGATACCATGAAAACGTGCGGTATTTCTCCAACCGAAAACCTGCGTGAATGCATGACTTGAGACGCCTTTTAGAACTCACCAATCGCAGGGCGAACACAAATCAACAGCGGCCGTGCATTGTTCCCAGCCATATGGCATGGCGGAGCCATGCCCGTTGTTGATTGGAGTGCCGCACCATGGCAGACGAGAAGAAAATCAGGGAGATCTACGGCGTGAAGTCCGTCCTCGATGAGGCCGCCGAGCGAATCGAGGCGACGTGGCGGGAGAAGCTGCTGCGCGAGACGGGCGACCTCAGAACCGAGAACGCGTTGCTCAGGGCCCAGCTCGACGAATTCAACCGCAAGCTCGTCGAGGCGAGAGACTGGAACGAAAGCCTTGAGGCCGACTGCAATGAGCGGGTCGCCTTTATCGAGGAGAAGTTCGAGCTCGACACCGCGAGCATCGAGCTCGAGAACAATGAGCTCCATGCCGCGAGCGTCAGATACCTCGCCGATGCCAGGGAGCTCGGCAGGCAGGTCGTCCAGCTCCACGCCGAGGCTGAGGCCATGTCCGATGAGATCGAGCGGCTGCGCGGCGAGCGTGACGCCGCACTGAAAGCCCAAGCCGACACACTCCTGGCCCAGCGCGACCTGACGGCCGAGGTCGCCGCCCTCAAGGACCGCCTTGCTGTAGCCGAACAGCGGGCGGCCGTGGCCGAGGCAAAGATCGAGGTCATGACCCAGATGAAGGACGAGTAGCCCCGCGCTTCTCCTGTCAGGCTGCTGATTTCTAGGAATCTTCTAGAGCGCTTCCAGAGGATTCCTAGAACCGGGCGCAGCATCTTCGATCGGCACGATGTCTCGGTAGATAAGGCGATGCCTGTCGTCACGCCACTCGTCGTCGTGGTAGTGGCCGAAGAACCAGGCGCGGTAGCCGAGCTGACCGTCGAGCTCGGCAAGGAATCGCTGAAGTCGGTCGCCCCGATACTCGCGCCCGCGCTCGCGACACAGCTTCTCCGCCAGGGCGGCAGGGGCCTCGTGAGTCACAACGTAGTCGACCTTCCAGCCCACGCGGTCGAGCGAGGAGCGGCAGTGCTCCGTCTCTTCCTCGCTCGGCATCTCCTCGGGCCACCAGCTCCTCCCCTCCTTGCGATACTGCCTGTCGTTGCTCGCGGCGCCGCCCATGGCAAGGACTGTGAGCCCGTGTTAGCGCTAATCTAAAATTGACCACTTTCGCAAACGCATCTCGCCGAATGCGCTAACGCGATTTCGCCGACCCCGCTAACGTACTTTCACCAACTGCGCTAACGGAACTATGCTCCGATCGGGTATCCGACCCGGGAGGAGCGGGATATGGAGCGAAACGTAATGGGAGAGCTGAACGTCTACAGGGGGTCCGGCGCGAAGCCGAACTTCAGCGAGATCGCGAGGAGGCACGGCATGGACCGGCACACGGTCGCCAAGTACTGGCGGGATGGCGAGTCCGCCGCCGACGGGAGGTCCGCGAGGGGCAGCGCCTTCGACCCGCTCGAGGAGGTGATCCGCGCGAAGGCCCAGCTGCCCGGCATGACCAAGATGGCCGTGTACGCGTTCCTGCGCGAGGGCCGCGGGGAGGGGCTGCCCGGGTACGGCGCCTTCACCGCATGGTGCCGGGCCCGCGACGTGCCCTTCGGAGGCGTGGGCGGCCGCGAGCCGCACCCGCGGTTCGAGACGCCCCCGGGCAGGCAGCTGCAGTTCGACTGGAAGGAGGGCATGAGGCTCGTCGACTCGGAGGGCGAGGTCTTCGAGTTCAGCGTGTTCACCGCGACGCTCGGCTACTCCCGGAAGCACCGCTTCATACCGGTCAGGAGCCGCACGCTCGACGACCTGCTGTCCTGCCTGCTCGCCACCTTCACCCGCCTCGGCGGCGTCCCGGAGGAGTGCATCACGGACAACATGTCGTGCCTGGTGACCGTCTCCGGCCGCAGGAGGACCAGGCAGGAGAGGGCGTGGCGGTTCGCGCGGGAGGCCGGCTTCGAGCTCAGGCTCTGCGCGCCGCGCTCGCCGCAGACCAAGGGCAAGGACGAGTCGGCCAACCGCTTCCTGAACCGCCTGCTCGCCTACGGCGGCGAGTTCACCGGGTGGGGCGGCCTCGCCGAGGCGGTGGCCCGGGTCGAGGCCCAGGCAAACTCGGAGCCGAACCGCACCACCGGCCTGCCGCCCGACGCGCTGTTCATGCGGGAGAAGGAGAGCCTGCGGCCCATCGGGAACCTCCGTCTCCTCGAGTCGATGGTGGGCGACGTGAGCGTCCAGACCGTCCCGCCGACCATGCTCGTCAGGGCCGCCGGCAGGGAGTGGTCCGTGCCCAGGCGCTGCATCGGCCGGCGCGTGAGCGTCATAGCGATGCCCGGCGGCCAGGTCGTTGTGAGGATGGCCGGCGAGGAGGTCGCCGTCCACGACGCCGCGTCCGGGCCGTCGAGGCCCATCAACTACGACCCCGACCACTATGGGCAGGCCCTCGAGGGGAAGCGGGGCCTGGCCGACGCTGACATCGCCGAGGCCGCGCGCGCCAACCTCGCGCTGCTCGACTCGCTCGGAGGGGCGTGATGGGCGCCGTCGCGGAGGGCAGCCCCTCGATCAGGGCGCAGGCGAACCTCTCCGCGCTCGGGCTGCACGAGATGGCGGCGTCCCTGCCCGACTACGTGAGGATGGTCGCCGCGGGCGAGCGGGGCTTCGCCTCCGCCCTCGAGGAGATGACGCGCGTCGAGGTCGCCGCGCGGGAGGTCAGGATCACCAACCAGCGCATACGGTCGTCGGGATTCCCCTACGTCAAGGGGCTGGCGGACTTCGACTGGGACTTCCAGCCGTCGGTCCCGCGCGCCGAGATCGAGGAGCTCGCGACCCTGAGGTTCGTCGAGCGGGCCGAGAACGTCCTGTTCGTGGGGAGCCCCGGCGTGGGCAAGACGCACCTCGCCGTCGCGCTGGGCATCGAGGCCGTCAGGGCGGGGCGCGAGGTCAGGTTCGTGGACTGCGCCCGGCTCGTCGAGGACCTGGAGGACGCCTCGTCGCGCGGCATCCTCAAGAAGAGGCTCAAGTACTACGCCCACTCGAGGCTGCTGATCATCGACGAGCTCGGCTACCTCGACGTCGGCAGCGCGGGCGCGGACCTGCTGTTCCAGCTGATATCGACGCGCTACGAGCAGCGCTCGACGATCATCACCACCAACGTGGGGATCAGCGGCTGGGGCAGGGTGTTCGGGGACGACGTGGCGGCGAGCGCGATCGCGGACAGGGTGTGCCACCACTGCCACCTGGTCAAGATAACCGGCAGGTCCTACAGGCTGAAGGACCTGCCGAGGGACGGCCCCGTCAAGCCGTGACCGGAATCGGTGAAAATACGTTAGCGCAACCGGTGAAACCGCCTTTGCGCGAACGGCGCGCCTGTTTAGCGAAACTGGTGAAAAATAGATTGACGCTAACAGCCCGTCGATATCGAACACCTCTCCGCGCATCAGGTGCAGCACGTGCGGTCGCGCCTCATGGACGAGCCCATCGTTCCACTCCCGTACCCGCAGATTGGCCAAGGCGTGATGGTTCTCATGGTTTCCGTCGACGAAGCACGTAGTCCACGGTTTGGACTCGAACCAGTCGAGCCAATATCTCTCAGCATTCGAGCCGTCCCAGACAAAGCCGAAGTCGCCGGCCACGATCACCGCGTCATCGCGCGTCAGCGTGCGGCCCAGTGGCCAAGACTTGAAGGCAAACCGGCTGGCCCCGTACTCGGCCCTGCCGTGCACGTCTCCTGTCACATAGACAGCCATCAGTACGCACCCCACGGCAGGAGTTTGTCCCCGAGCCTCACGATCCGGTCGTACAGCACGGTATGACGTTCGTCCGGGTTGCCGTCTCGGTGAAAATGGCCGTAATACCAGCGCTTGTAGTCCAGGCGATTCTCGAGCTCGTCAAGGAATTCGGTCAGCCGGTCCACATCAGGGCGCTCCCAGCCTGGGTCCGGGTAGAGCGTCGGCGAGAGCATGCGCGTCGAGCAGGTATGGGCGATGACGCAGTCGACCCTCCAGCCGACCTCGTCGAGCTTTGTCCGCGCGGTATCGAAATCGCGCTCGTCCGGGAGCTCATGAGGCCACCAGCTGGAATACGGCACGCGGTATTCCCTGTCCACACTCGTGGCACCGCCCATGGTGAAGATTGTCGAGCCGTCGAGCTCGAAGACCTCGCCGCGCATCAGGCGCCGAATGGGCGAGGTGTCCGACAGGCGCTGCGTCAGCCCGCCATGCCACAGCTCCACGGGGCGCTCCGCCCAGTGATCGAAGCGCTCGTGGTTGCCGTCGATGAACAGTACCGTGTAGGGGCGCGACTCCAGCCAAGCGATGTCGGCGCATTCCTCGGCGGAAAAGTTCCACGGAAAGCCAAAGTCACCGGCAACGATGAGATAGTCGTCGCTGGTAAGACTGTCGCCAAGCTCCCATTCGCGGAGCTTTTGCATGTCGAGCCCACTGTGGATGTCGCCCGTCACATAGACCGTCATCGAATCACCTCTTTCCTCTTGTACGCCGCCAGCTCGCGCTCGACCTGCCTGTCGCCGGTCTCGTTGACCCACCAGGGCCATTTCACCCGGCCGCACGGCTCGTCGACTCCGGCGAACCATTCCCTCAGCTCGTCAAGGCTCACCGGGGAGTGCCCGTTGGCATCGCAACCGACGTCGTAGCGCAGAAGGCCCTGCTTGCGGTTGAACTCGTTGTACGCGCCGCCGCTGCTGTGGATGTGCCCGTGGAGGTGCCACGATCCATGGCTCATGCCCTGCCAGTCGGCCATGGGGTAATGGCTCAGGACGATCTTCTGCCCGTCGATCTTGAGCACGCAGATCGGCGGCTCCACGGTGAACGCGCCCGCGACCGACGGTTGGGTCCAGTCCTTGTCGTGGTTTCCCGGGACGAGGTGGATACGTCTGCAGGCGATCCGCTTGCGCAGGGCATAGGCGTCCTGGGCGGTCATCTTGAATGAGAAATCCCCCAGGATGTAGAGTTCGTCGTCCACGGCAACCCTGCCGTTGATGCTGTCGACGATGGCGTCGTTCATTTGCCAAATCGTCTCCCACGGGCGGTCGGTGAACTTCAGCACGTTCTCATGCCCGAAGTGAGTATCGCTGGTAAACCAGATCATATTTATGTCTCCTTCTGTCGCTAAAAAACGTTCTCCTTCGAGGTCAGGAGACGTTTTATGAGCGACATGAGGTGCATATCCCTCATGTTTCAAGCTCCAATCTGCCGAATTTGCCCAACTAAAAGTTTACGCCCACGCGCGAACAGGATTTGATTTTTGAAATATGGACGAATTCCTCGTCAGGAGGGTAAAATGGTGCCGACGGCAGCCCAAGTTGTAGAGAGCTGGGCAGAGCCGTTGCTTAATGAAGTTGGGTCATCGTCCTAGCGACGGTGGCCTTTCTTTTTGGGCTTCGAGCCCTGCTTGAGTGCCTTGGAAAGGCCGACAAGGGCCGTGAGGAGCGAGACCATAGCGGTCAGGAGCTTCACGAGCTCGGTGAAATCGGTCATGGGCATCACCTCCCATCGGATGGAGGGCTCTGCCCGGCACGAGGGCTGCCGCCAGCAAGGACGATTCTATCAGAGCGGCTGACTCCCGCCGATCAATTCATACTCCTCACCCTCGCCGAATTGCGAGCATGAAAGAATCGGCACTGGATGGCAGCGCGCTAGGGCACCGACGATAGGCTTTCCAAAACTAGCGAGGCGTGTCTCCGCGTGAGAAATCACCGCGATCGACAACGCGATCGTCCATCTGTCGCGACACGGCGCTACCGCTGTGCGCCTGGCCGGCGGCGCGAACACGGTCGTCGCCGGCATCGACAACGTCGCCGGAATAGCGGTTGCGAATCTCCCTTGCGTAGCCGCGACGCGCAAGAAGCTCATCGCGAACCGCCGGATCTTCGAGCAGATCTTCATCGCACTTCGGTGCGATGAACTTAGGGAAGAGATTGTAGGCGACGCCCTTGCTCGCCTTTGCCTGCTCGACCCACGCCGAATACGCTTTTTTAAGCCGTTGGATGTAGATCTCACAGCGCTTCTCGTATGGAAGGGCTCGCTCGGCTTCAAGCACGTTATTTTTGAAGGCCGCCTCAAGTTGCTTGACCGCAAACCGACCGTCAAGACGGGTCAGGTTGAAAGTGCACTTCGGGTTGCCGGCCTCTTTGATATCAAGATCTGTCGCATAGACACGATTGTTCTTGATGAAAATGTCTACGCCCCATGAGGCAAGTAATTTTTTGAACTGCTCCATATTCTTCGGGTGGTAGTCGTTGATTGCAATATGGATCAGCTCGCGCAGATTGTTTTTATAACTGTACTCTCCGCGATCGACAATCTCCTTTTCAATATCGCGCGGCTGGCGATCGCGAATCTTCGAATTCTTCTTTCCCTTTTCGAGCTGGGCGAGATTCCAGTCCTTATCGAGTTCGCGGACCCATGAGGCGCGTTCGTACTTTCCATGCCGCCCGCCCGTCTCGCAACGCTTGCCGGTTAACAAATCGGTACGGTTGATCGCCATGTGCACTGCGTAGCGTTTTCCCGCCTTATCGCTTTCTTCGTGCAGCGCGAGAATCACTTGTTGATGCGGATAGTGCTTCGCAAGCCATTGCTCCGCGTAGGCCATACACGCATCGGGGGTCATCTTGCCTCCGTTGCAGCTGCACTCCTCGGGTAGAAACGCGAGAATCTGATGAAGCATCGTTATGTTCTTCGCGCCGGCACGCGCAGGCCTGTCGTGATGAAACATCTTCCGCGTCATAGCCATCTCGGAAAACCAGTGCTTTCCGTTCGCGAGGTTCCAGCCGCCGCGGGCCAAAGCGTGCTTTCCGTTAATGTACTTGCGCAGGTGCTTCGCGTAGCGCTCGGACGAAACACCTTTCTGCTTAACGACGGTCATCGAGCTCACCGCCATCGGTGAAATAGCGCTGTTCGAGCTCTTCGATAAAGAGAGTGACTTTGCGGGCGTTCTGGTAAACCTTTTCAAGCGTTCGGAAAACTGCCTTCTCGTTGTAGGCCGGAAGACCTTGCGCATTCACAAAATACATCAGCTGGTTGAGGTTCGTCCCCTCGCGATACAGCTCGTGATAGATTTTCGCGACCTGTGCCATATCGAAATCGATCTTCTCGATTTTCCCGGTAAGCATCACGCGGCGGGCATACGCACTGACGGTCGCACCAAGTACATCCGCTCGTCTGCGGATCGCTTCGTGCTCCCCATCGGTGACCTTAACGTAAATAGTTTTCGAACGCGTTTCATGCAAATCGCCTGAAACGGTTTGCAGCTTTTTACTGCGGCCGCCGTCATCATTTTTGGAAATGACTAGGTCATCACTCCGATGAACCAATGCATAGCGAATGAGTTCGGCCTTCGTCATGCCTGCCTTGTCCGCCAAAGCGGAAAGCGTTTCATATTCTTCGGAAGTGAGTGTCGCCTTGACGGTGTACGGACGCTTACAACTCATCATGCCCCCAGGAAAGCAAAGCGAATCGGTGAGGCCACCGATTCAAAACCAATATGAGATTGCTTTCCTTTTTGGGAGCGACTGACGTCGCGCCGATTTTTGAAGTGACGCCGTCACTTTACTTAGAAATGAAAGGCGAACTTCATTTCTAACTTTATGCCGTGGGAGGCGATAAACAAGATGTGTTGGCAGATAAAGGGGGCGAGTATGGCCCCATTTATCTAGCCCAACACCAATCTTGCAATCACCGGAACGGCGATTGGGCGGAGCGTAGCGTAGACACGAAATGAGAGGCCTCGTTTCGAGCGAAAGGCTTCGCGGTGTCGTAGTGTCAGCGGAGACCGTGAGCGGAAGCGATTTTTTAACGCGAAGGATGCCGAGTGTTAGAGATTCGCTGCAGCGGACTCCGGGCGAGGGCTGGAGCAAGTTGATGGAAGACCTTACCGATTTGCGGAAGGTTTTGCCCGAAGCATCCGGCACCGCCGAATTCTTTTGGAACGGCCTCTCGTTTGATTGCTTTCCTATCGTTTGCTCCTAGACTGGGCGTCTAAAAAAGGCGGCCGAACCGGCCGCCCACAAATAAATAAACATTCACCGAACGTAAGAGAAGGGGAACAAATGTACATTACTCCCAGTGACCGGCGACGTCGACAACCCAATGCTGTCCCGTAGCCTGCTGTTCATAATGTCCCTGGTCCTCAGAGGTGGTATACGAATCGTTTACGACAGATCCTCCGATGCCGCCGTTGTCCATATCATTATGAACCCACGAATAGGCGGCATCTTCGGAATCGAAGGGCCCTACCATAGTACCACCATGGTTGACCCAGAAACGAGGATGACGCGTGTATACCACGTTCGGTACCCAGACCTGGCTGTAGTCGGTTTCCCAGTGGCCCTGCTCGGCAACCCATTTCTTCTGGCTACCGCTGTTGGAAGAGGAATTATTGCTGCCGGAACCCTGTGAATTGCCGGAATTCTGCTTCGAGTCGGAGGAGTTTCCCTTGCTGTCAGACTTCGACGAGTCGGAAGACTTGTTATCCTCTTTCTTGGAGTCATCGGACTTCTGGTCCTTGTCGTCGGATTCTTTCTTCTCCTCGGTCTTGGTTCCAGAGGTTTGCACCGCCTTTTCTTCGCTTGGCTTCTTTTTGTCTTTATTCTTTACCGCTGTGGCGGCCTTTTCCGTAGAGCCGCTTCCTTGCTCTGCAACGCCGGCACATCCGAGTTGAGGTGCCGAAAGGCACACCAGAAGCGCAACGATAATAGCCTTTGTTCTCACACCGATCTCCCTGTCCATGAAACCGGGCGTTGGACACCAGCCGATATCCAACGCCCGGCTCGCCTTTACATCTGCTCGCGGCGCTTCTTTTGATCGAGGAAGACGCCGGCTGCCACGAGGACGGTACCGCCGATGGCGAACGTCTCGCCGATGAGTCCCGCGCGGTCACCGGTCTGGGCGAGGCTGCCGGTCTGGGCGGTATCCGTGCCGGCGAGGTGCTTCGGGCTGTATGCCGCCTGCTGCTTTGCGGCCTGCTGCTTTGCGGCCTCCTCCGCATCCTGTCGGGCAATCTCATCGGAAAGCTTCTGCTCCGCTGCGATGCGGTCGGACTTCGCCGACTCGTAGGCGGCGAGTGCCGCATCATAGCCGGGCTGGAGCCCGTCCACCGCGGCCTGCTTCTCGTCCAGGATGGCCTTGGCGGGCGCGACCTTGGCACGTGCCTCGACTGCTGCGGCGAAAAGCGCGTTGAGGGCGTCATCCGCGTTCACATCATGACCGGAAGCGATCGCCGCGCCGGCGTCGATGGAGTTCAGCTTCGACAGCTTGGCGTCTGCCTGTGCCTTTGCCTGCTCGGCGGCAAAGACCAGGGACTCGGCGGCGATGGTATCCGCCTTCGCAGCATCGAGCGCGGCCTTGGTGTCATTGACGGCCTTTACTGCATCCTGCTCGCGCTGCTGTGCCTCTGCGAGCTTCGCGGCAAGATCGGTGAGGATGTCGAGGTTCGACTGTGCGTCCTCGAGATCGGTCTGGGAGCCGGTGAGCTTGTCGGCGGCAACGCCGGTGTCGGCCCTTGCGGCATCGACGGCACGCTGGGCATCTGCGAGGGCGCTCGCGGTGCCGTCCGCCTTTTGCTTGGCGGCGGCGAGGACGGTCGCCTTCTCGGCCTGATCGGCTGCCGCCGCGTCGTGGACGCTCTTTGCGGCATCGAGCACCTTCTTGGCGTCGGCGACGTCCTGGAAGAACTTCGCGAGATCGGCGTTCGCATCCATGACGTCCTGCTGCTTGGCCTCGGTGTCCGCCTTGGCGGAGTCCAGCTTGGACTGTGCGGTCGTTACGGCTGCGTTGGCGGCATCAAGGGCGACCTGCTTCTGCTGGACGGTCGACTTTGCCGTATCGACTGCCGCGTTGGCGGCATCGAGGTCCGATTTCGCCGCATCCAGCTTGGCCTGGGCATCCGTGACGCCCTGCTGCTTGGCGGCGACATCAGCCTTGGCGGCATCGACGGCACGCTGGGCATCGGCAACGCCCTGCTTCGCGGAATCGACATCTGCCTGTGCGGAATCCGCTGCGACCTGCTTCTGCTGGACGGTTGCGGCGGCGCTGGCGGCTGCCTGCTGCTTGGATGCGAGATCAGCCTTGGCTGCGTCGAGTGCGCTCTTGGCGTTCTTGAGACCGTCGATGTAGGAGGTCAGCTTCTGCTCGTACTCGTCGACGGACATGGGGTTCATATTCCAACCGGAGCCGGACCAGCCGGAGATCTCTGCGGTGTAGCACTGCGTCTGAAGCCCGGACATGGTGCCCTTGGTGCAGGTTGCCATTCCCATAACGGCGAGTTCGGGATTGATGATGTTCATGTAATGGCCGACGGTGCCGCTGCTACCGTTCTCCCAGCGGCAGTTGTCTGCAATCCAATGGTTGATTGCGACACCGTTCTTTGCATAGAAATCATAGGCATCCTTGCCGACAAGACCGGTGACTCCATAAAGGGCCTCCGTTGCCTTGTCGAAAAAGCCCTTCTCCTGCTCGATCCACTGCCCACTCGGATCGATTCCGTAATTCCATGCCAGGTTTTCGGCAAAATCATATTGGCGGGCATGATCGAGCACAGTATCACTGTAGTTGGCATCCGCAATGGCACCGGCGATGAGCTTGTAGGTGACCTGGAGCTCGGACAGGCCGACCGACTTGCGGTAGTCGTTGACAGACTTCATCCACCTGATCGCATTGAGCATGTTGTCAAGAGACGTGGCGTCCTTGGAGTTGCCGACTTCGGTCTTTCCGGCATATTTGGCGTTCAGGATGATGTTGACTGCGTCATCGGCACCCATGGCACGGAAGAAGCCGATGGCTCCCTGCTTGAGCTGCGCGTCGGCGGTATCGAGTTTCGCCTGTGCCTCGTCGACCTTCTGCGACGCGGCGGTCACGGCGGCGTCTGCGGTATCCTTTGCGGTCTTTGCGTTCGCGAGCTCTACGTCGGCGGCTGCCTTGGCGGACTCGGCGTCTTTGACAGCCTGCTTCGCTACATCCAGCTTGGCGACAGCGTCAGCATTCGCCTGCTTGGCGGCATCGAGGTCAGCGTTCGCGGCATCGAGTGCGGACTGGGCGTCGCCCACGCCGGATTTGGCATCGGCCGCGGTCTGCTGCTTTACGGAGAGGGACGCCTGGGCATCATTCAGCTCGGACTGCGCCGTTGCTGCAGCGGACTGCGCCTGCTCGAGCTCGGACTCGCACTGGGACTGCACCGCTCGTGCGGCAGCGAGGGCTGCCTCTGCATCCGCGACCTTCTGTTTTGCAGCATCGTACTCCGGGCCGCTGGCGCCTGCCTCCGCTGCGGCGAGGTCGGCTTTCGCCTTCTCGTAGGCGGCGCTGGCGGCTGCGGTCTTCGCATCCGCCGCGTCCTTGTTCTGCTTGGCTGCGGCGAGGACAGAATCGGCGGCATCCTTTGCAGACTGGGCCGCAACCAGCTTGGACTGGGCATCGGCAAGCGTCGCGTTGGCGTTGGCGAGTTCGGCCTGTGCCCTGCTCACGGCATCCTGGGCGTCGCGCACGGCCTGCTCGGCGGCACTGATTGTCTCCGGGGTGGCGCCTACGGCATCGGCCTTGGCTTTATCGAGGGCGTCCTTGGCATCCTGGACCGCCTTGAGGGCGGACTGGTACGCTTCGTCCTTCTCGGATGCATCCGCCTTGGCGTCTGCGAGACCCGTCTTCGCCTGCTCGAGGTCCTTGCCAGCGGCATCGGCGGCGTCCTTGCCCTCCGCGACCTGACGGGCGTACTCGTCCATTGCCGCTCGGTCGGCTGCCGTGCCGGCGCTGACTGCAGAATCGTAGGATGCCTTGGCCTGGTCGCGGGCGGAAGCCGCCTCGTTGTAGGGACCGGCGGCCTCATCGTAGGATGCCTTGGCGGCGTCCTCCTTCGCCTTCGCCTCGTCGACTGCCTTCTGCAGGTCCGTGATGGTCTGTGCGGCGGATTTCGCGCCGGCACCGGATGCCGCGCCGGCGTGGGCGGCGATCGGCGACATCACGGCGGGGTGCTGCGTGCCCCCGTCACCGGTCTGGGCGAATGCCGTGAACGGTGAGATGAGGCTCGATCCGGTCATGGCGGCCATGGTCGCCGCGGTGACGGTCAGACGCGCGATCCCCTTCGGGGCGTGAATCTTTTTGCTTGGCAGTGTGGCGAAGTGATCGCCACCGGCAGCGAAATGCTTTCCCTGAGTCATTGCTATTCCATTCCTTTTCCATGCCATGTCCGACTAGGCATCAGAACTCTTTCCAATAAAGGTAATTATGCGCCTTAACAGGGATTGTTGTATATAGTCCGTTGGCATAAATACAACAATCCATGACTCTTTTTGTCATGGATACGAAGACGCTTCAGAAATCATTCGGCATGAGATGCAAAGAACTCCGCGCTGGACTCGGGTACAGCCAGGAGCAGTTCGCCAATTTGATTGAGATGGATCGTTCCTACTACGCGAGCATTGAAGTCGGACGAAGAAATGTCAGTCTTTCAAACCTCTGCATAATTGCCAATGGATTCAACATGTCAATTGCTGCACTCATGACTGGTGTTACTGAGAAAACGAATTAGTCTATCAATCAATCAATCAGCGAACGCAGTGAGCGAATCAATCGACGGCACAGCCGGCGGCAAGGTCACGGCACGTGACCGCGCAGCGAGCTCTGCGAGCGAAGGGGACGGCATGGCCGTCCCTATTTCTTTATAGGTTATTTCTCTATTAATTGGTTTCCCCAAAATGGGTATGACACAAGCTTCTGAACAGGCCTTTTATCAAAGATTCAAATCCGTCAAATCATCAAAATGGTGAAATTTTTTACCCAAAATGGGGGAGCACTTCACCAAAATGGAATCGACCAACAGCTGTTGAAAACTATTATCCCCAAAATGGTGATTTCCTGTTTTCTGTGGAAAACTCGGGGAGTCATATTATTTACTTACCAGATTTACAAACGAAAGCGATTCTTAGCCCCAAAACCAGAACAGGTCAGAAGCAAAATTAGCTCCTGACCTGCTGTTTTTTCTGGTGCCCCCGGGCGGATTCGAACCGTCGACACCCGCTTTAGGAGAGCGGTGCTCTATCCCCTGAGCTACGGAGGCATGTTGTACTAGTGTAGCAGATTTACGCCGCTGTAATGCAGCGTATAGCCACTCTTCGAAGTGATAGTCATTGGGGACGTTCTTTAATGATTAGTCGTTTAAGAACGTCGCAGGCGACTAGTTACCTTTGTGGAAGAGGTTTTTGATAACGGAGGGGATGCTCTTGGCGCCCTTGGCCGTCACATCGATAAAATCGGGCGAACGCACGAGCTTATCCTCGTCGACGTACTTGCGGACCGCACGAAGCGTCTCTTTGTCGTCGCGCGTCGAAAACGTAAAGTGACCGTTATCCTTGGTAAAAATGGCAAAACGCGTGATCTTCTTGGTGCCGCGCAAAACCTCGGCGGCAATATAGTCGACCTCGTCCCACGGGATTTGAATATAATCCTCGGGATTGCGCTCGTTATAGTACTCAAACGCCTTATTGCCCACCATTACGTTACCGTGACTGGTAAGCCCCATCAGGCAGGTTGCCGGCGTTGCCAGATCGACCGTGCTGTTCTGAGATTGCGCCATACGCGCCTCGCCCTCCAATAAAAACAATCGGACCGCATCCAGTGTACCCACCGGGTGCGGTCCGTTTCAATGGCTCAAAAGCCCTTGCCTAGCAACTCTCGGTCTTAAGCCGAAGCGTGCTTACATGAAGCCGCAGACGCGACCGATGATGCCGACGGCGAAGAGAGCCAGGATGATGACGATCGGGCTGACCTTCTTCTTGAGGAGCTTGCAGACCAGCAGGGTCAGGCACACGGCGGCAAGGCCGGGGATGAGCTGATCGAGGTTAGCCTGAAGCGTGGTGACCTTCACCGGATCAAGGGCGTTAGCACCGATGGAGTTATACATCGTCAGTGCTTCCTTGACACCCTCAGAACCGGAGGGCAGGTTAGCCCAGTCGATAAAGGCGCCAGCAGACTGCGTGACCTTGGAGACGACCGGGGTGAAGGAGATGGACACCCAGCGCTCGACCAGGGCGCCGATGATGAACATACCCAGGATGGAAGCACCCTCGGTAACCTTGCCCATCAGACCGCCGGAGAGGTCCTTGGCGATGGAGGAGCCGACCTTGTAGCCAAACTCCTGCGTATACCACAGGAAAGCGTAACGGATGATGTTCCACGCGAAGAAGAACAGCAGCGGACCGGCGATGCTGCCGGACAGGGCCAGGGAAGCACCCAGAGCACCCAGGATCGGGCGAAGGGTGAACCAGAAGGCGGGGTCGCCGACGCCGGCGAGCGGGCCCATCATACCGACCTTGACGCCCTGAATGGCGACGTCGTCGATCGGAGCACCGTTGGCGCGCTCCTCCTCGAGAGCGAGGGTGACGCCAATGACGGGGGCGGAAACATAAGGATGGGTGTTATAGAACTCCAGGTGGCGCTTAAGAGCGGCAATCTGGTCATCCTTGCTGGTGTAGAGCTTCTTGATCGCAGGGATCATTGCGAAGCACCAGCCGCCGTTCTGCATACGCTCGTAGTTCCACGAGCCCTGAAGGAACTGATGACGGAAGCAAACCTTCTTGCGGTCAGCCTTGGTGAGCTGAATCTTGTTCTCTGCCATATGTATCACTCCCCTCCTACTCGTAATCGTTCAGAATGTCGCCGAGCGGGTCACCGGAGCCACCGCCCATGCCGCCACCCTGCTTGGCCAGATCCTTAAGGCCAAGGTAGATGAGGGCAAGGGAGATGCCGATGAGGCCAAGGGCGATCAGCGTGAGCTGAGGGATGGCAGCAAGGACAAAGCCGAGGATGAAGAACGGCCAGGTCTCCTTGGTGGCCATCATGTTGATGACCATGGCGTAACCGACGGAAGCGACCATGCCGCCGCCGACAGCCATGCCGCCGGACAGCCAGTCGGGCATAGCGTTAAGCGCGTTGGTAACAGCCTCGGCCGGGATGATGCACAGAAGCACTGCCGGGATGGCGATACGAAGGCCCTGCATGAGGATAGCAGCGTACTGCCAGCGCTCGATGCCGGCGAAGTCGCCCTTCTCGGCGCAACCGTCCATGGCGTGAGCGATAGCGGTAGCCAGGGTACGGCAGATCATGGTCAGGAACAGGCCAGCGACCGACAGCGGGACGGCGACGGCGATAGCGGCGGTAACGGCCTTGCCCGAATCGGTGGCGCCGCCGTTGAGGGCGAGCACCATGATGATCGAAGAGGCGACCGAGGCCAGAGCGGCGTCAGGCGCGACGGCGGCGCCGACGTTAGCCCAGCCAAGGGCCATCATCTGGAGCGAACCGCCCAGGAGGATGCCCTCCTGAAGGTGACCGGTTACGAGACCGATAAGCGTGCATGCCACGAGCGGCTGATGGAACTGGAACTCATCCAGAATGCCTTCCATACCGGCAAGCAACGCGACAATCGCAACAAGCAGAATAGTGATTGCAGACATGTATCGGACCCTCCTTTACTATGCTTGAGCGGCCAGTTCGGCCTTAGCTTTCTTCAACATGGCGTCGAGATCCTCGGAGGAATCCGAAGGAACCTTGCGGACCTCGAACTTGACGCCCTTGGCCTTGAGGGCCTCGAGAGTCTTGACGTCGTCATCGCCCATAGCGACGGCGTTGGTGACGACGACCTTGCCCTTGGAGTGAGCCATAGAACCGATGTTGACTTCCTTGATGTCGACGCCGGCCTCGATGGCCCTGAGCAGATCCTGCGGGTTCTCGAACAGCAGCATGGCCTTGGTGTCACCAAAGCGCGTGTCCTTGACGACCTCGGCCATCTTCTTGATGGGCACAACGTTGGCATGGACTCCCGGAGGGGCAGCCTGCTCGATCATGGTCTTGCGGAGCTCGTCGTGAGCAACGCCGTCGGAAACCACGATGATGCGGTTGGGGTTGATCTGCTTGGTCCACGTGGTGGCCACCTGACCATGAAGCAGACGGGTGTCGATACGGACGTGGGCGATCTTGATGTGCCCATCGCCGATGACCGTTCCCGGAGGGATGGCGCCTGCAGGAGCAGCGGCGGCCGCAGCCGGCTTCTTCTCCTCGGGCTCCAGAGACTCGGGCTTGACGCGCACGCCAGCCTTAGCCTCAGTCACGAGATGTTTTGCGATCGCATGTGCAGTGTTCTTTGCGTCAAAGCGCTGCGAATATGCCTCGATGAGCATAGGCAGGTTGACACCGGTGACGATAGCCCAGGAATCGTGGCCCTCGATGAGCCCGCTGATCTGGTTGAACGGCGTGCCGCCCCACAGATCAACGAGGAAGAGCACCTGCTCCTGGTCCTCGAAGGAAGCGACTGCTTCCTCGACCTTGGCACGGAAGTCGTCGGGGCCCATGCTCGGCTCGAGCGAGACCACGGCAACAGACGGCTGATCGCCAAAGACCATCGAGCCCGTCTGCTTGATTCCAGCCGCCAAGTCACCATGGCTAGCAAGAACAATACTTACCATCACATAACCTCCTTTTTGTCTACGTATTCCCTACACGACATTAAGGAAGTATACCTGTTTAGTTTGTGGAATTAGGGCTAAATTCGCAAAAGGTTGGATTATTTGTTTAAACGTCTAGGTTTGTTACAAGTTGATTACGTTACTGCTTTTTGACTCATTACACGCCAAGGCGTCGCTCATCAAGCCATGCATTTTACAGATACAAGCATACTGTTCATTAATATCGATTTTAGGCAAGCGCGAATGCGCTTGTACTGCCGCTATTTTGTTTAAACAGACATAACTTGACTATTAGCGTGAATTATGCAATAGCGCAAGTAGTCATTGGGGACGCTCTTAAACGACTAGTCGTTGGGGACGTTCTTGATTGACTAGTCGTTTAAGAGCGTCCCCAACGACCAAGTTAGGCGATATGGAGGGGGTTGGCGGCGTCGACGGCATCGGGGGCGTCGGAGAGGCCGTCGGGGGCAGCGTCTGCCGGATCCTCGTCGGGGGTCTCAATCTGTTTGATCATGACCTCCTGGCCCTGCAGCAGGTATGTTTCGCCGCTGCCGCAATGGGGGCAGATCTTGCCGTGCTCGACCGTCGCATAGTCGCGGCCGCACGCCTCGCAATGCGTCACGGCCTCGACAGGCTCCACGATAAGCTCCGCGCCCTCGGTGATAGGCTTTTTATCTGCCGCCCAGCGCCAAGCGTCGAGCAGCAAGTCGGGAACGACGCCCGAGACTTCGCCCAGCAGCAACGTCACGCTCGAAACGCGACGCACACCATGAGCGCGCGCCACATTCTCGACATCGCGAATGATGTGGTAAACGATTCCGAGCTCGTGCACTTTTTCCTCCGCCGTTCCCGTTATGACTACTTACTTGCGACCGAACTTAATCTTGATAGCGCGCTTTAGAGCATACTTGCCGAGGCTTGGGAGCTTTTGCTCGTATTTGACCATCGTTGAGCACTCGGGGCGGTCGCGATCCAGATGGATGGCGTCAAACGCGCACTTGGTGGTGCACAGGCCGCAGCCGATGCACTTGTTGGGGTCGACGATCGAGGCACCGCAGCCCAGGCAACGGGCGGTCTCGGCGCGCACCTGCTCTTCGGTAAAGGTCTCGACGTACTCGCTAAACGGCGCGACTTTCTCGCGCTCGCGGTCCACGTGGGCAACCTCGCGGCTCGCGTTGTCGTAGCTCTCAATCACGGCATCGTCGCGGTCGAGCGCGGTGTAGCGGCGCTGGTTGCGGCCGATGGTGAGCGTGGAGCCCGGCTGCACAAAGCGATGGATGGAGACGGCGGCCTCGTGACCGGCGGCGATGGCGTCGATGGCAAAGCTCGGACCGGTATAGACGTCGCCGCCCACAAAGATGTCGGGCTCAGCGGTCTGATAGGTCTGGGGGTCGGCAAGGGCACCCTGGCCGCGGCCAAGCTCCACCTTGGAGCCAACCAGCAGGTCGCCCCACACAATGGACTGGCCAATCGACATGACGACACGGTCGGCATCGACACGGCGCAGGTCGTTCTCGTCGTACTCGGGCGCAAAACGGCCCTCGTCGTCAAAGACACGCGTGCAGCGCTTGAAGGTGATACCGCATACGCAACCGGCCTCGTCCAGGTGAACCTCCTTGGGACCCCAGCCGCAGCTGATGTGAGCGCCGTCCTCAACGGCCTCACGACGCTCCTCCTCGCTGGCGGGCATCTGGGCCTCGCTCTCCAGGCAGAACATCTCAACGTGCTCGGAACCCAGACGGCAGGCGTTGCGCGCGACATCGATAGCCACGTTGCCGCCGCCCACCACGATGGTGCGGCCGGGCAGCGCATCGATCTTGCCACTGTTGACCTCGCGCAAAAAGTCGACGGCCACGGTCACGTCCTCGGCATCCTCGCCCGGAATACCGGCGAGGCGGCCGCCCTGGCAGCCAATAGCCACATAGAAGGCCTTAAAGCCCTGCTCGCGCAGCTCGTCGAGCGTCACATCGCGACCGACTTCCACGCCATAGCGGAACTCGGCACCCATCAGGCGAATGATCTCGACCTCGGCCTCGATGACGTCCTTCTGCAGTTTAAAGCTGGGAATACCGTAAGTGAGCATGCCGCCCGGGCGCTCGTTCTTCTCGAACACGACGGGCTTGTAGCCCTTCTCGGCCAGGTAGAAAGCGCAGGACAGGCCGGCCGGGCCGGCACCGATAATGGCGATCTTCTGGTCGAAGCCGCCAGCGCGCGTCGGTGTCACCACGGGCGGGACGTAGCGGGTCGCGGCATCCAGATCGCGCTGGGCGATGAACTTCTTGACCTCGTCGATAGCCACGGCGGCATCCACGCGACCACGGGTGCAGGCATCCTCGCAGCGGCGATTGCACACACGGCCGCAGATAGCGGGCAGCGGGTTCTCGCGCTTGATGAGTGCCAGCGCCTCGTCATAGCGACCCTGAGCCGCGAGCTTCAAATAGCCCTGAACGGCAACGTGCGCGGGACAGGCCGTCTTGCAGGGAGCGGTACCAGACTCGTGCGTCTCGATGCGGTTGTCGTTGCGGTAGTTGGGCGACCACTTGGTGTGGTCCCACTTGGTGGCGTCGGGCAGCTCCTGGCGCGGATACTCGGGCACCTGTCCGCCGGCCTTTTTGCTGCAGAGCTTCTGGCCCAGCTTGGCGGCGCCGGCCGGACACACCTCAACGCAGCGACCGCAGGCCACGCACTTGTCCTTCTCGACCTTGGCGACATAGGCCGAGCGCGACAGGTTGGGTGTGTTGAACAGCTGCGAGGTGCGCAAGGCGTAGCACACGTTGACGTTGCAGTTGCAGATGGCGAAGATCTTGTTCTCGCCGTCAATGTTGGTAATCTGGTGCACAAAGCCGTTGTCCTCGGCCTGGCGCAGGATGTCGTAAACCTCGTCGCGGGTCACGTAATGACCACGATCGGTCTCGACCACGTAGTCGGCCATATCGCCCACGGCGATGCACCAATCGGCCGGGTCGTCGGCGCAGCCCTCGCCCATCACGCGACGGCTCGCGCGGCAGCTGCAGGTGCTAGCGGCATATTTGCCATCGTATTTGTCGAGCCAGTGCTCGATATGCTCAATAGGCACCGAGGTGCTCGCGGCGTCAATGGCCTTCTCGACCGGAATGACGTGCATGCCGATACCGGCGCCTCCGGGCGGCACCATCGGCGTAGCCTTGGACAGCGGGCCTTTGGATGCCTGCTCAAAGAACTTGGCATAGACCGGATGCTCCTCGAGCTGACTCACGCGCATGTTGAGGAACTCGGCGGAACCCGGCACCAGCATGGGCAGCACCCACTGCTTGGCGCGCTCGGGGTTTTCCCAGTTGTACTCGAGCAGACCCGTGTAGCTCATGTCGTCGAGCATCTTCTCGATATCTGCCTCGGGCATGCCGGTGAGCTTGACCATCTCGGGCAGCGTATAGGGACGGCGCATCTTCATCTTGCAGAGCACTTCGGCCTGCTCGTCGGTTGCGGCCTCGGCAAACGACCAGTACTCGTAGCCCAGCAGCTCGTCGCGATGCAGCAGGCGGTTGGTGCAGTGCTCGCACAGCTTGACGATTGCCTCGCGCGGATGCTCCGGCAGCGGCGGCACGAACTCCGAACCGATGTCGGGCTCGGTGTAGCTTATTCCCGGTCCGTTGAGAATCATGGTTGTCCCTTCTCTTGCCGCAGCCCGACGAGGCCGCAGCGCCCCTCTTTTTTTGCAGGCCGGGCATGCCCCCATGCCGTTCACCCGCCATTGTTGACATTGTGTCAAAAATAGTATTGACGAACCGTCAACAATATTCAAGACTGTTAGGCGAACGGTCAGGCAAAAGAGGATGAAAGGCGGCAAAACATGGGCAACAACACAGCAGATACCTCTGTAGTTGATGCCATCCCCGCATCCGATAGCGCGGCAAAGCGCCTGACGGGCGACGAACGCCGTCGCGAGATCCTCGCCGCCGTGCGCACCGTGAGTTCCGAGCTGGGCGTGTCCCACCTATCGGTATCGGCCGTGACCAAGCGAGCCGGCTGCACGCGCTCGCTGTTCTACCACTACTTCGCCGACATGGACGCCGCCGTCACCGCTGTTATGGACGAGGCGATCGACGGCTTTATCTCCGAGCTCGAGCAGTGGAACGCCGGCCGCACCGTCGGCGATATCGAGGGCGCACTCGACACCGTCGCCCCGCTCTTTAAGCGCCTGGTCGCCAGCGGCCACGAACTGCCGAGTACGCTCACCTCAAGCAGCGGCGCGCTCTACGGCGGCTTTTTGCACAACGTGGTCCAGCGCGTGGCGCAGTATATCTGCGACACCACCGTGGTGGATTTTGTCGCCCATCACGAGCTACGCATCGACCATGTCTACGAGACGTTCTACACCCTCATCATGGGGTTGTTGATGTATATCCGCACGCACCCCGATGTGCCCGATGAGACGGTCAAGGAAATCATCGCCTCGACACTCCACATCGAGGGCTACACCGCCAAGTATCCGGAGCGCAAGCCCCAGAGCTGACGACATTTGGCCAAACTGCCCGCGATCAGAAGAGGGGCCGCGGGCGTGTGAAAGGAGAGCAGCATGCTGTTCGATGTTTGGGGTAGCGATACCCTTATCCACTGGGCCGGCTGGGCCATGGTCTTTATTGGCCTGATCGTGCTCAACGAGGTCGGCCGCCGCACCAAGCTGGGCGCGGCAATCATCTTTGGCGTGGCTCCGCTGGCCATGACCATCTACTGCGTCGCTATCGCCATCGGCGTCTCACAGGGCGCCGAGTGGGCGCTCACCAACCCCACCCATGTGTACCAGAACAGCTGGTTCCACTACGCCAAGGTCTACGCGGCGCTGGCCGGTTGCTGGGGCTTCATTGCCATTAAGTACCAGTGGGGCAAGATCGGCAAGGCGCATTGGTTCCGCGCGTGGCCGTTTGTGATCGTCGCCATCAACATCATGATCGCCGTCGTGTCCGACTTTGAGAGCGCCTATCACTTCTTCGTCCTGGGCGAGTCCACCTGGGTCACCTCCGAAGGTGCTACGCAGCTGGCCGGCTGGAACAACGTGTTCAACGGCATCGCCGGTATCATCAACATCTTCTGCATGACCGGTTGGTGGAGCGTCTACGCCTCCGAAGATCAGACCGACATGCTGTGGCCCGACATGACCTGGGTCTACATCATCGCCTACGATATCTGGAACTTCTGCTACACCTACAACTGCCTGCCCACCCACTCCTGGTTCTGCGGCTTTGCGCTGCTGCTGGCGCCCACCGTCGCCGCCTTTATCTGGAACAAGGGCGGCTGGATCCAGAACCGCGCCTTTACGCTGGCCATTTGGTGCATGTTTGCCCAGGTGTTCCCGTACTTCCAGGAGGAGTCCATCTTTGTGACCCACTCCACGCTCGACCCCAGCGCCGCTACCGCGGTCTCGATCGCCGCACTGGTCGCCAACGTCGCCGCGATCATCTACATCGCCTACCGCGCCAAGAAGCTCGGCCGCAATCCCTACAAGCAGGATGTCTTTGAGGGCACCAGCGATTGGGAGAAGGCCACCGCCCGCCGCGCCAAGGTTGATTACGCTCACGCCGAGTAACGCGCCTGACGCAAACATCGCTTGAGTACGAAGCCGTATAGCCGGCTCCGCGCAACTCAACGCATTGCAGAGCCCCCGGAATGTGATTCGTTCGCGTTCCGGGGGCTTTTTGCTGCCGCGAGGATGCGACTGAACGATGCGCTCGGGTTAAATCGGATCTTATATTTCGCATGCGCTTTATATGGCTCCATTTTTGGGTACAGTGTTGTCCCGATATTGAGCTTGGGGGATATATGAAAGATGAGACGATGGGCCAAGAGGATGCGGCCCAAGATGCAGAAGCGTGTGCCGAGGCCCTGGAGAGCCTAGACCAGATCGCGCTGGCCGAGATTGCGTTTGACGATTCGAGCGTTGATGTGCGGGATGAGCCGGAAATCGAGGCGCAGCCCGATGATCGGGATGCAAAAGACGATGGCGCCACGCCCACCGAAGACGAGGCGGGGCACGAGGAACCCGAATGCGCGGCCGACGACCAGCCCGAATCCGACACGAGCGAGAAAACTATCTTGCTCGACAGCTTGCCGGCCGAAGATTCGCTGACCCGCGAGCTTCCCGGCCTGGGCTCCGCGCCTGCCGTGGACGAGACCATCGCCATGGGCGATATTCCCCTACCGTCCGTTCCTTCGGCACGCGAAGCCGAGGTTCGTCATCGTAAGATGCCGCCCAAGCGCCGCAACCTGATGGTTGCCGGCGTTGTGGCCGTCGCGCTCGTCGCCGGCGGCGCAGGCTATGCGGCTTGGAACGGATACCAGCAAGAGCAGGCCGCCGTAGTTGCCGCAAACGCCCATACCATGATGTCGGTGCAAATTGGCGTACACGCCGCGGGACTCGACTGCTCAACTGGCTCCAAGATTCCCGTGCAGGTGAGCGGGCAGGATTCCGACGGTTCTTCCGTGAGCGAAACACTCTACGTTGACGAGCACGGTCGTGGCATTAAGCTGCTGCCCGGCGATTACACGTTCTCCATCGCCGCCTCCCCCATCGCGGCGGACGGCACCATCTACACCGTCCCGACCACCAAGGCCCAAGTTACGGTCAAGAGCGATGGGCAGGATTTGAGTGCCCAGGCCACCTTTAATCTCAAGGTGCCTTCGGCCGACACGGTGACTGACGACCAGATCGATGCCGCCGCCAAGTATGCCGAGGAAGGCGGGGTGAATTCCGCCGCGGTCGCAAAGGTACTCCAGCAGGCGGCAACCGCGCGACGCGACGCCGCAACCAACGCCGTGAGCTCCCGCAAGGCGCAGGCGGCCCGCGACGCCGATGCTCGACATAAGGCAACGGACCTGTATCAGCTCGATATTCCCGTTGAGTGGTACGGCAAAGTCGAGACTTGGCAAAATGGCAGCACGCTATGCATCTATCTTGCCGGCGACAGCGATACGCCGATTGTGACGCTCGTCACGGTGCGCGAGGGCGAAAGCTTTACGCCCGATGAGGGCGATACGGTTTTGGGTGCGGCCAATCTAGGCAACGGTTATACCGTCTACGCCAGCGGCCCCGTCTATCCGTACGTGGTGCCCCAGACCATCAACGGACGGACGCAGAATCCCGTGTCAACCTACCCAATGGACACGGCCATTGAGCTTGTCGAGCTTACGACCGGCAACCGCTACACCTATAGCCAGATCAAGAACGTACTGGTCGGCAAAGACGGCAAAGCCGACGCCGCGACCAAACTCGAGACCGACTACCTCGCGCAGATCCTGCTGCCGAGCATCAAGGCCCAGGACTAGCCGGGCGCATCATGGTGCTCCCCAACCGTGATGAAGGGGCCAGGAGGTCCTGGCCCCACAGATCCGTAGATGGTTAGGCAAGGAGCCACTTCCATGCGGGAACAACGTGTACCACACCGTGCTCACATGGAATATCGGCCTGCTCATCCATGGTAACGATTGCCGACTCCCCAAGATCGAACTGGGCCATCGAGGCATCAAGCGCGGCAATTTCGCGCTCGCGCGTTTTCTCACTTGCCATATCCACACTCACCTGAATCAGGCTATAAGCCCGCATGAGAAGTGCGTCCCCAGCCACAAAGTCCACCTCATGGTTTTTGCTCTTCTCTTTGATCAGCAAGCGGCAGACCGATCCGACCCTCACCGCGGGAGTCCTTCTTCTTAGCGCGTTGAACACTGCGGTCTCGAGCCTCTGGCCCTGGTCCAATGCCGATGCGGGAGAGAATGCTCCAAACATCGCAGGATCGACAGCGTAGACCTTAGACGCAGACCGCATGTTATTTGCCAGTGAACGCGTGAACTCCGGCACGGAGAACAGCAGGTAGGCATCCTCATAATACTCAAGTAAGTCGCTGAGCGAATTACGACTGACGGGTATCTGCCTGCTCTTGAACTCGTTGTACACTTTGTTCACCGACAGCTCTCGTCCCGAAGATGCCATACACCGCGTCAGGAACAGAGATGCCAGGCGAGGGTTCTTGACGTCGTAACGTTCAACGACGTCCATGGCGACCGTTCGCGAAGCATATTCCTGTAGCAGCTGAATCGCGTCTGCGGGCGTCTGCTCAAGTGTCGCGATGAATCCCCCTCGTTCAAGATATCCGATCAGATGATGTCGAAGCAGCGCTGCATCGCTTGAGGAAAAGGTCGCATCTGGCTCGAAAACGCTCCCCGTCTTATATCGAACGTATTCCGAAAAACTCAACGGAAAAAGCTCTCGTATAAGAGAACGACCCCTGAACTCGCTCTTAAGTTCTGAGGACAGCATCTTAGAAGAAGATCCCGTCACATAGACGGTCGCTTTCTCCGTATCGACTACACGCCGCAGAAACGCACCCCATTCGGGAATTTCCTGGATCTCGTCAAAGAAAATGTAAGCGCCCTCGGTTCGAGCAGCAGGATGCAGCGCATAGAACGTGTCAAGCACGTCCGCCAGCAGCGATGGCTCATACGGGCGCAAGCGCTCGTCCTCAAAATTAAAGTAAAGCATCCGGTCAAGCTCGACGCCCCGGCCCTGAAGCCGCTGTATCTCCTGATACAGGCGATACGTCTTTCCACAACGGCGGGCCCCCACAACCACATTTACGATGTTGTCGCGCTTTGGCTCCTGTGGGTTTCCCAAATCAAGGTCTCGCTTAAAGACCTGCGGAACCCCCTGCTGTTCAAAGTCCTTTATTTTCTGGGCGATCAAGTCGTTGAATGCCATGATTCTCCAATCTTGCTCTCTAGCTAATCAAAATTATACTTATTCTTGATTAATTAGAGAGCAAGATTGTGTGTGGCTTGATTAACACTTAAGCAAGTTTTTCACTATTATTGCTCCGAAGGATATCGAGTGGCTAAGAGGACAACCGAGCTCGAATGCGACTCCCCGAGCAGCCAATTTGGCAGTCAATTTGGGACGGGGCCTATTTGACTACCCTCCCCCTGCAGAAAAATCCCTAACGCAGTTGCGGTGAAATAGGGATTGT
This sequence comes from uncultured Collinsella sp., assembly GCA_905200715.1. GTDB lineage: Bacteria > Actinomycetota > Coriobacteriia > Coriobacteriales > Coriobacteriaceae > Collinsella. The sequence goes on from CAJKLK010000011.1 coordinate 62,657, forward strand.
TTTTGCTGGTCAAACCGCAAAACAGTCCCTATTTCACCGCAACTTATTGGTGACCTTTTGGGTGGCACTCAGCGCCACGGATCGGCTTCGAACATCGGCTCGCGCTCGGGGCGGCGATCGCTGTAGGGATCGTAGCCGTCGTCGTCCTCGTTCTCGGCACGGATGTAGGGGTCGCGCGGCTTGGGCGCAGGCTTGGGTGCAGGCTTGGGTGCGGCGGGCGCCGTCTCAGCCGCCGGTGCGTTCGTCTCGTTCTCGTCTTTCATCTGCATAGCTCCTTGCCTTGTACTCACGTTCAACACCATAGATTGTCGCACGAAAAAGGGCGGCGGACCCAATTGGATCCGCCGCCCTTGGCGTTTAGAGACGACTGGCAGATTTTAAGGCATGTCCCAAAAATCTACTCGGCGTCGGGGACCTCGTAGGTGGCCGCCGGCGTGTTATCGCACACGACGGTAAAGCCGCCGTCCTTGTCGACATCGACCGTCACCTGATCGCCCTCGCGCACCGTGCCGTCGATGATGGCGGCGGCGATGGCGTCCACGACCTCGCGCTGGACCAGACGCTTGAGCGGACGGGCACCGAACACGGGGTCCAGGCCGCCCACGGCGAGCATCTGCTTGGCCGCCGGGGTGATGGCAAGCGTCATGCGCTCCTTGGCCAGGCGTGCACGAACGTCGGCAAGCTGGATGTCGACGATCTTCTCGATCTGCGCCATGCCGAGCGGATGGAACACCACGATATCGTCGATACGGTTGAGGAACTCGGGGCGGAAGGTCTGAGCCATGGCGGCGTCGACCTGATGGCGCATCTCTTCCTCGTCCTTACCGGACAGATCGGCGATGGCCTTGGAGCCCACGTTGGACGTCATGATGATAATCGTGTTCTTGAAGGACACCTGGCGACCCTGGCCATCGGTCAGACGGCCGTCGTCGAGCACCTGCAACAGCACGTTAAAGACATCCGGATGAGCCTTCTCCATCTCGTCGAGCAAAATCACTGAGTACGGACGACGGCGCACGGCCTCGGTGAGCTGGCCGCCCTCGTCGTAACCCACGTATCCCGGGGGCGCACCGATCAGACGTTGGACGCTGAACTTCTCCATGTACTCGGACATGTCGATACGCACGAGCGCGCGCTCGTCATCGAACAGGCACTCGGCAAGCGCCTTGGCGAGCTCTGTCTTGCCCACGCCGGTGGGACCCAGGAAGAAGAAGCTGCCGATGGGCTTGTCCGGATCGGAGAGGCCCGCACGGCTGCGGCGCACGGCCGCGGCCACAGCGGAGACCGCCTCATCCTGACCGATGACGCGCTTATGCAGCTCGCCCTCCAAGCCCTTCAGCTTGTCGAGCTCGCCCTGCATCATCTTGGACACGGGCACGCCGGTCCAGGCGCTCACGACCTCGGCGATCTCATCGGAGGTCACCTGTTCGTTGAGGCCCTCGCCGTCCTGCTGCTTTTGCGCCTGAAGCGCGGCCTCGGAATCCTGAATCTGCTGCTGCAGACCCGGAATCACGGAGTAGCGCAGCTCGGACGCACGGCCCAGGTCGCCGTTGCGCGTCGCGCGCTCCTCTTCGCTCTTGGCCTCGTCGAGCTGCCCCTTGAGCTCCTGCACGTGGTCGATGGCGTTCTTTTGGTTGAGCCAGCCGGCCTTTTGCACGTTGAGCTTTTCCTGGACTTCGGCAATCTCTTGGCGCAGAGCCTCCAAACGCTCCTTGGAGGCGTCGTCGGTCTCCTTCATGAGCGCCTGCTCCTCGATCTGCAACTGGGTGAGTTGACGTGTGGTGGCGTCGATCTCGACCGGCATGCTGTCGAGCTCCATGCGCAGGCGGCTTGCCGCCTCATCGACCAGGTCGATGGCCTTGTCGGGCAGGAATCGGTCGGCGATATAGCGATCGGAGAGGTCGGCAGCTGCCACAAGCGCGCTATCGGTGATATGCACGCCGTGGAAGATCTCGTACTTCTCCTTGAGGCCACGCAGGATCGAGATGGTGTCCTCGACGGTAGGCTCGCTGACCATTACGGTCTGGAAACGACGGGCGAGCGCCGCGTCCTTCTCGATGTACTTGCGGTATTCGTCAAGCGTAGTCGCGCCGATCGCATGCAAGTCGCCACGGGCAAGCGCCGGCTTCAGGATGTTGCCGGCGTCCATGGAGCCCTCGGTGGCACCCGCGCCCACGATGGTATGGAGCTCATCGATGAACAGGATGACCTTACCTTCGGACTTCTGCACCTCCTTGAGCACGGCCTTCAAGCGGTCCTCGAACTCGCCGCGGTACTTGGCGCCGGCGACCAGCGCGCTCATGTCGAGCTCGATGAGGTCGCGGTCGCGCAGGGTGCTCGGCACGTCGCCGGCCACGATACGCTGGGCGATGCCCTCGACGATGGCCGTCTTGCCGACGCCCGGCTCGCCGATGAGCACGGGGTTGTTCTTGGTGCGGCGGGACAGGACCTGGATGGTACGACGGATCTCGTCGGTACGGCCGATGACCGGGTCAAGCTTACCGGCGCGGGCCAGGTCGCAGATGTTGCGTCCGTACTGCTCCAGCGCCTCAAACTGGGTCTTGTCCTCGGCAGACGTCACGCGGTCATCGCCGCGCAGCTCCTCGTAGACTTGCTCGATGCGCTCCTTGGTCACGCCGGCGTCGCGCAGAACGCGGCCGGCCTCGCCCTTGTCCTCGGCAAGTGCCATCAGCAGATGCTCGGTCACCACAAAGCTGTCGCCCATCTTGGTGGCCTTCTTCTCGGCCTTTTCGATGACGCGAACGAGCTCGTTGGAAAGACCCATCTGCTGACCCTCGCCCGAAACCTTGGGCGCGTGGTCGATGGCATCCTGCGTGGAACGCGCGAGCTGGGCCGGGTCGGCACCGATGCGCTCGATGATCACGGAGATGTTGCGCTCGCCGGCACCGAGCAGGGCAGACAGCAGGTGAATCGGCTCCACCGCGCCGGCCTGCGCGTCGGCAGCCGTGCTCATGGCGGTCTGCAGCGCCTCGCGCGACGTCATTGCTAGCTTATCGATTCTCATGGAATCACCTCTCTTGGAGCGGCCGCCCTACGGGGCGGCTTCACGTTGTTCGAGAAGTATTGTTGCCAGCTTTGTACGATCTTATACACAAATCTAAGTCTCTATATATAAGATTTTCTGAGTGATTAAGAGATAGGGGGCAGACCCGCTCACCCGCTGCGGCCTCATCCCCTTACTATCTCAATCTGTAACATCTAGCGGCTGTTTATGGCTCTAGATGTTACAGATTGAGACGAAATGACCAGCGGCACCCGTTTATCTAAATCTGTAACATCTAGTCAGCAAATAGAGCTCTATCTGTTACAAATCGAGACGAACAGAAAACACCCGGATCAAAAATCTAGATCTGTAACACTAGGCCCACTTTTAGCGGCCAAGATGTTACAAATCGAGACAGGCCGAAAACCACCACAAAGAGGACAGGCACCTTTGTGGTGGTCGCGGTCTCTACTCCTTCGCCGAACCCGTACTTCCCGATTCGACGGTCCAGGGCATCTCATCCTCGAACAGCCATGTACGGGCAGACCCACTATCGCGTGCAGTCTGCGGGTCAGGCAAGCAGGTCTGTTTATAGGCATCTTGGATACACTGACCCATAAAAACGTTGAGCTCGGTCTGGTCGCCCTCCATGACATAAGCGACATCGCCGTCCATGATGTAGATGCCCGGACCCTCATTGCCCTCGTAGCCCGGATCGTACGAGACATCACATAACTTTGCGCCGTTTGCAGTGTCCAGCTCGATGGAAGAGTGGCATCCGCCAACCATGTCGTTCGCTTTTGCCCGATAGGACGCATATCCGTACCAACGCTTAAATGTTTTGCCCTTGAGTAGCTCGGACGCCCTATCGATCAGGCTTGTATCCGTGGTATAGCGCATGGCCCCAAGCTGAATACGCGGATAATTGCTAATACCCAGCACAGCCGGCTGCTCATCAAAATCAACGGTAATGGTCTCGGGCTTGTCGTCGCCGGTCAGAAGTTCGACAGATTGAGTCACAGGCTTGACCACCGGCTCCGTCACCGCAGCAGGTAGAAATGCCATACCGACGGCGCCCGCGCCAACCACAGCGATCGCAAGCGCCAAGACAATCAATCCAATACGGGCAGAACGGCTCACGGCAAAACACCCCACAATGCAAACCTTCGCCACCTGCACTAATGATACCGCCAGCTAACACTATTACCAAAAGAAGCCGCGCGCTCCTCACCACCACAAAGGGGACAGGCACCTTTGTGGTGGTTTTCGACGCTAACGGTCGACCATCTCGCGCCATGAGATTAAACTTGAATTGTTCTCTGAACATATCCATTTCTGCCTATCCTCAACAGATCTTTGTCTCGAGGAGCGCATATGAAGCCGCCTCATTCCACCGGTCGCAACGTCATCGCCATTCTCGCCATACCCATCGTGATGCTCTTCTTTATCGTCGTCACGCCCTTTTCCCTTGGTATCGCCTCGCCTTTCGATTTATGCGGAATGGTCGACGCCGGTTCGCGTGCCACCTCGCTCTCCTTTATCTGTCGCGGCGTGTTCTACGAAGATGGAATTCCCACCGGAATTTGGCGGTCAAAGTTGCCACTGCTCGGTCAGATCGACGGATGCTCCCCCTATTTCTGCCTTGGACCTCAGGCGCTAAACTATCTAATCGACGACCGGCCACTCGACTCCATCACCCTCGCCTACGGCTACGCACCAAACACCGATGAGCGCCACATGAACCAAGTCCTCGACAAGATGCTTGGACAGTGCGGGCTCACCGAGGAGGCCGGTCGAACCATCTATAGCAACCAGAAATTAAAGCGAACAGAACTCCGCCGTGTCGGAAAAATCAAAGGGCGAAACGGGGCCGCCTACTGGGATGCCTGGGCAACACGCGACAAGAGCGAATTCGGACACAGCACCTATATGGTCACTGTCTACACCAAAGACGGAATCAAGGGCAGTGTTGACGATTTCGCGTCATCCAAACTCGGCATCCCCAAAACAACCAAGCCCGCCAACCCAGATGAAATCCTGTAGAGACGCTCATTAGAATGTCATTCAGCGAGCACGGCAGCATCGAGCTCGCCCCCCACCACCACGAAAGGGACAGGCCCCTTTGTGGTGGTTTTCGACTCTGGCACTCGACTGTCTCGATCTGTAACATCTAGCGGCCCTTTTCGATCTTAGATGTTACAGATTGAGATGAAATGATCAGCGGCGATCGTTTGTCTCAATCTGTAACACCAAGCCCACTTTTAGCGGCCAAGATGTTACAGATTAAGACGAATCGAGCCGCCACAAAGGTGCCTGTCCCCAATGTGGCGGTTTTCGACAAAAAGAAGCCGCCCCATTAACAGAGGCGGCATCAAGCAAGTCTATTTATTGGCGTCCCTCAAGATCCAACGAGAACGTCGCAGTAGCCCCGGCCACACCTTTCCCTCGGGCGACCCTCGCGAAGCGCGTGAGCACGAGGGAAAGGTGTGGCAGGGGCGTACAGCAGGGTTACTCGGCAGCGGCCTTGAACTTGTTGTAGTTGATCAGGCAGCCGGCCTTGACGATGGCGCGCTCCTCTGCCGTCATATCGGCAATATAGAGCTCAATCTGCTCGACCGCGCCGTCGGCGCGCACCACGTAGGCGGCGATGTTCTTCAGGTCGCCATCGAGCGCGGCACGGATACCCGGCACAAAGACGTAGTCGCCCACCTCAAAGTTGGGCTCCGCCTCCATCTGGAAGGGCACCATGCCCCAGTTCATCACGTTGGAGCGATAGCGCTTGGTGGCGTACTCGTGAACGATGTTGGCCAGACCGCCGATCACGCGCTGGCAGCTCGCGGCCTGCTCGCGGGCGGAACCGTCACCGGGCTTCTTGGCATAGAGCATGGAGCCGTACTCGGTCGCCTTGGCATCGGCCGCGACACCCGCGCCGGCCAGTGCCTCAAAAACACCGGCAAGCTCGGCATCGAGCGCCGCCAGGTCGCCCGCAGCCTCGCCGGACACACGACGCTTCTCCACGGCGTCGACCTCCTTGGAACGACCCACGTAGGCAGGGTCGCGGCGGCTGAGCGTAAACTCGGCCAGGCCCAGCGGGTTGGAGCGGAAGGAGCTCGTCTCGCCCGAAGGAATGAGCTCGTCGGTCGTGGTGACCGGGTCCATGATCTTGGAGCACACCTTGAGCAGGATATCATCGCCGAGAGGCTCCATCGCGGGCCACGGTTTGATGTTGGGGCCTTCGACCAGCTCGTCGGCAGGCTCGGCCTTGCCAAAGCCCCAGTACACGCGCTTTTTGTACGGCGCATCGTCAAAGGTGTACTCGCAGGCCTCATCCCAAGTCTCCTCGGGCAGGTCGGTCGCCGGCGTCAGGACGCCACCGTTGGCAGCCGTCGCCGCAATGGAGCGGGCGTCCATCAGGGCCACGGCGCTCAGCTGGCCATTACCCGGCTTGGAACCCTCGCGGTTGGGGAAGTTGCGCGTAGTGTGGCGGATCGAAAGGCCGTTGTTGGCGGGCGTGTCGCCGGCGCCAAAGCACGGGCCGCAGAATGCCGTGCGCACAATCGCGCCGGCCTCCATAAGGTCGTAGATATAGCCACGGCGCGTTAGTTCGAGCGCCACGGGCTGGCTCGTGGGATAGACCGACAGCGAGAACTCGCCGCAGCCGGTGTTGGCGCCCTTGAGCACGCGGGCAGCCTGGACCACGGAGTCGTAGTTGCCACCCGAGCAGCCGGCGATGACGCCCTGCTGCACACGCAGCTTGCCGTCGACGATCTTGTCGAGCAGGCTAAAGTGCGTCTTGCCCTCGCCGATCTTGGCGGCCTCGAGCTCCACCTCGTGCAGGATGTCCTCGAGGTTCTCGTTGAGCTCGTCGATCTCAAAGCCGTTGGAAGGATGGAACGGCAGCGCGATCATAGGCTTGATGCTCGACAGGTCAACCTCGACGCAGCCGTCATAGTAGGCAACATCGGCGGGCTTGAGCTCGCGGTAGTCGTCGCCGCGGCCGTGCATGGCCAGGAACGCGTGCGTGTCCTCGTCGGTGGCCCAGATGCTCGACAGACAGGTGGTCTCGGTGGTCATGACATCGACGCCGTTGCGGTAGTCGGTCGTCATGCTCGCGATGCCGGGGCCCACAAACTCCATGACCTTGTTCTTGACATAGCCCTTGGCAAAGACGGCGCGGATGATAGCGAGTGCCACGTCGTGCGGGCCGACGCCGGGTCGCGGAGCGCCCGTGAGGTAGATGGCAACGACGCCGGGATAGGCGACGTCGTAGGTGTCGCGCAGCAGCTGCTTTGCCAGCTCGCCACCACCCTCGCCCACGGCCATGGTGCCCAGGGCGCCATAGCGGGTGTGCGAGTCGGAGCCCAGGATCATCTTGCCGCAACCGGCGAAATTCTCGCGCATAAAGGAGTGAATGACGGCGATGTGCGGCGGGACGAAGATGCCGCCGTACTTCTTGGCCGCGGAAAGGCCAAAGACGTGGTCGTCCTCGTTGATGGTGCCACCCACGGCGCACAGCGAGTTATGGCAGTTGGTGAGCACGTAGGGCAGCGGGAACTGCTCCATGCCCGAGGCGCGTGCCGTCTGGATAATGCCGACAAAGGTGATGTCGTGGCTCGCCATGGCATCGAAGCGAATCTTGAGCGCCTCGGGATCTCCGGACGTATTGTGTGCCTGGAGGATCGAATACGCGATGGTGCCGCGCTTGGCATCCTCGGGCGTCTGCGTAATACCGCGCTCGGCAGCCTCGGCCGCAGGCACAACCTCGCTGCCGCCACGCAGGTAGATGCCGTCCTCGTACAGCTTGACCATACTGTCTCCCACTCTGCCCGAAAGGCTCGGGCGCATAGCATACATTCGTTCAATATCGTGCCATAGAACGGTTGCGAGTAGGTTGCGAATCTACACGTTCACTTTATCTCGGTAAAGTAAAGGACAAGCCCGGTGTGGGCCGGCAGATTTGGTGCAAGAGTGTCCCTTTCGACTAGTCATTTAAGAACGTCCCCAATGACCACCGTATCCGGAGCAAGGCAACGCCGCAGGTAGAGGACGGACAGCGAGCGACGTCCAGAGCGAACAAGTTGGCATGAAAAAGGCAAGGCATAGACCTTCTGGTCATGCCTTGCCTTTTGAATGACAAATTGTCGCTCTGGACGTCGCGCAGCGTCGAGCCGTTACGCCGTTCGGCAGAACGGCGGAACCTAGAGATCCCCGCCGGCGCCCAATAGCTTGCGCATGACCTGCTCGGGGTTGACCGAGCCGTCGCGCGGGGCCAGGGCGGTAATCTTCTTCTGCATCTTGTACTCGTGCAGCTCGTCCTCGAGCTGGCGCACGCGAGCACGGAGCTTTTCGTTCTCGCGCTCGCGCTCCTCGGCACGCTCCTTCATATCGAGGATGCGCACCACGCCGGCAAGGTTGATGCCCTCGTCGGTGAGCTGGTTGATGAGCTCCAGGCGCTCGATATCGGCACGCGAATACAGACGCGTGTTGCCGCCCGAGCGCTGGGGGTTCACCAGGCCCTTGGACTCGTAGACGCGCAGAGTCTGCGGATGCATGCCGGTCAGCTCGGCCGCCACGCTGATCATGTACAGCGGTTTGTTCCTATTGTCCTCGGCCATGCTACCTGACCCCTTTCCGTCTCGTTATCGTCCATCATAAGCCCGCGGGCGCGGGCGTGCGCCACGACCGCCCTAGAACGTCGCCTTGTAACGGTTGACCTTCTCGCGATAATCGCGCGTGTCGGCCTCGCGCAGCTTGGTCATGGCATCGCGCTCATCGTCGGACAGGTTCGAGGGAACCTGCACCTTGATCTCGACGAGCAGCGCACCCGTGCGGCCACGGTGCTTAACGTCGGGCGCCCCCATTTCCTTAAAGCGGAACTTCTTGCCCGTCTGGGTGCCAGCGGGCACCTTCAGACGAACCGTCGCGCCGCCGGGCGTGGGCACATCAACCGTGCAGCCGAGCGCCGCCTCGTAGACCGAGATCGGCACCTCCATGGTCACGTCGGCACCCTTGCGCTTAAACAGCGGATGCTCCTCCACATGCGTGGTCACGACCAGGTCGCCACGCTCGCCTCCGGCAACGCCGTACTCGCCACGGCGCTTGTAACGCAATTTGCCGCCGTCGACCGCGCCCGCGGGCACCGAGACCGTGATGGTCTGCTGCTCGCCCGTCGAGGGAATGCGGTAGGTGACCTTGTGCGTCACGCCGCGGAACGCGTCCTCAGCCGTTACGTCGACAGTCAGCGACAGATCGCCGCCCTTGCGCGCGCGGTTGCGACCCGCGCCCGCACCGGCAGCGCCCGCGGCCCCGGCAAAGCCCGAGCCCCAATCGCTGCCCCAGGCGCCGTTGCCACTAAAGATGCTGTCGAAGATATCGCCCCAGCCGCTGGCGCCGGCACCGGCGCCGTAGCCACCGCTATACGCGCCGCCCACGCCCGGCATGCCGCCGAACATGAGCATCTGGTCGTACTCTTTGCGCTTCTTCTCGTCCGAAAGCGTCTCGTAGGCCTCGCTAATCTCCTTAAACTTGGCCTCGTCGCCGCCGGCATCGGGGTGATATTTTTGCGCGAGCTTGCGAAACGCGCTCTTGATCTCTTTGTCGGAGGCGCTCTTGGATACGCCCAGGATGTCATAGAAGGTTTTGCCTGCAGCCATCGTAGCTCCTCTCCTGTTACGTCCGCCGTCCATGCAGACGACGGCTCATGCTTTCATATGGCACTAGGCCAGAAAGGGCCCCGGGTGTTGCCCCGGGGCCCTTCTCAATTACTCCTCGGTGCTCTCAGCCGTATCGGCCGCAGCATCCTCGGGCGCCGCTTCGGGCTCCGGTGCGGGGCGCTTCTCGCCACCGTAGGTCACCGTCACCATCGCGGAGCGCAGGATGCGGTCCGCCATGCGGTAGCCCTTCTGGTACACGTCGTTGACGGTCTCGTCGTACTGCGATGCGTCCTCGACGCGACCCACAGCCTGATGCTCAAGCGGATCGAACGCCTCGCCCTTGGGGTCGATGGGCTCAACGCCCTCGTGCGCAAGCACATCGAGCAGCTTGGCATGCACCGCATCGACGCCATCGACGAACTGCTTAAAGTCGTCGGAAAGCTCCTGGCTACGGGCATGGTCGATTGCACGCTCGATATCGTCGATCACCGGCAGCAGCGCAGTGACGAGTTTCTCGGTCGCGCGCTCGCGCTCGGCGATGCGCTCGTTAGCAGTGCGGCGACGGAAGTTCTCCCAGTCGGCCTGTAGACGGGCGGTGCGCTCGGTGGCGTCCTTTGCCTTGTCCTCGGCGGCCTTCTGAGCCTCTGCCGCAGCATCGAGCTCGCTGCGCACGTCGGCAAGCTCCTTCTGGGCCTGCTCGAACTTGAGCTTAAAGTCGTTGTCGGCGGCTTCCTCACCGGCGCGGATAGCAGCTTCCACCATCTCGTCCTCGGTCATCGTCGCCTCCTTGTTGGAATCCTCTACCTGGTTCTCGGCAGCCTCGGCGGCCTCGGCCTCGTTGGCCTCGGTATCGTCTGCGGCCTCTACGGGAATCTTCACGTCCTTCTCCTCAGAGTCAACGGGGGCGGCGCCAGCGGCAGCCGCCTCCGTGCGAGCTTTACGGGCGGACATGATTACTTGTCCTCGTCGTCCACAACCTCGTAGTCGGCGTCGACAACGTCATCGTCGGCAGGCTGGGCACCGGCGGCGCCGTCGGTCTGCTGCTGAGCGTCGGCGTAGACAACCTGAGCCAGCTCGTAGGCCACGGACTGCAGGGACTCGCCGGCGGCTTTGATGGCCTCGACGTCAGAGCCCTCGAGCGCCTTCTTGGCGTCGGCGATAGCGGCCTCGGCCTTGGACTTCACATCGGCGGAAACCTTGTCGCCCAGCTCGTTGAGAGTCTGCTCGGTGGAGTAGCACAGGCTGTCGGTCTGGTTGCGGACCTCGACCTCTTCCTTCTGCTTCTTGTCCTCCTCGGCATGAGCCTCGGCGTCCTTGACCATGCGATCGACTTCGTCGTCGGACAGAGCGGTGGAGCCGGAGATGGTGATCTGCTGCTCCTTGCCGGTGCCCTTGTCCTTAGCAGAGACCTTGACGATACCGTTGGCGTCGATGTCGAAGGTGACCTCGATCTGCGGCACGCCGCGGCGGGCAGCCGGGATACCGGTCAGCTGGAACTTACCGAGCGACTTGTTGTCGCGGGCAAGCTCGCGCTCGCCCTGGAGCACGTTGATCTCGACGCTGGTCTGGTTGTCGGCAGCGGTGGAGTAGACCTCGGTCTTGGAGGTCGGGATCGTGGTGTTGCGGTCGATCATCTTGGTCATGATGCCGCCCATGGTCTCGACGCCCAGCGACAGCGGGGTGACGTCGAGCAGCAGAATGCCCTCGACGTCGCCGGTGAGCACGCCGCCCTGGACGGCAGCGCCGTCGGCAACGACCTCATCGGGGTTCACGGACATGTTGGGCTGCTTGCCGGTCATGGTCTTGACGAGCTCCTGGACAGCGGGCATACGGGTGGAGCCGCCGACGAGGATGACCTCGGTCAGATCGGAGAGCTTAAGCTTGGCGTCGCGCAGGGCGTTGGTGACAGGCTGCTTGCAGCGCTCGAGCAGGTCACGAGTGATCTTCTCGAACTCGGCACGGGTCAGCGTGTAGTTGAGGTGCAGCGGGCCGGACTGGTTCATGGTAATGAACGGCAGGTTGATGGTGGTCTGCTGGGCGGCGGAGAGCTCCTTCTTGGCGTTCTCGGCGGCCTCCTTCAGACGCTGCAGGGCCATGGGGTCCTGACGCAGGTCGACACCGTTCTCCTGCTGGAACTTGTCGGCCATCCAGTCGATGACGCGCTGATCCCAGTCGTCGCCGCCCAGGTGGTTGTCGCCCGAGGTGGACAGAACCTCAAACACGCCGTCGGCGAGGTCGAGGATGGAGACGTCGAAGGTGCCGCCGCCCAGGTCGAAGACCAGGATGCGCTGGTCGGTGCCCTGCTTGTCCAGACCATAGGCAAGAGCGGCAGCGGTCGGCTCGTTGACGATACGCTTGACGTTGAGGCCGGCGATCTTACCGGCGTCCTTGGTGGCCTGACGCTGGGCGTCGTTGAAGTAGGCCGGGACGGTGATGACGGCGTCGGTGACGGTCTCGCCCAGATACTTCTCGGCGTCGGCCTTCATCTTCGCGAGCGTCATGGCGCTCACCTGCTCGGCGGTGTAATCCTTGCCCTCGATATCAACGACGGCACGGCCACCCTGGCCCTCCTTGACCTCATACGGCACGGTCTTGATCTCGGAGGTGCACTCGGAGTACTTGCGGCCCATGAAGCGCTTGATGGAGAACACGGTGTTCTTGGGGTTGGTGACAGCCTGGTTCTTAGCGGCCTTACCCACGACGCGGTCGCCGTCAGCACGGAAGCCCACGACGGACGGGGTGGTGCGGTCGCCCTCGGCGTTCACGATAATGGTCGGAGAACCGCCCTCGAGGACGGCCATAGCGGAGTTAGTAGTACCAAGGTCGATACCAAGAATCTTACTCATCAGAAATTCCCTCTCTCTTTTGCGTTCGCGCCGCCTCGACGGTCTGTCGCGCGGCGCTTCGGCTTGTCTTTCAGGATGTAGTGTATCCCCTTATGGGCCGGAATATACAAAATCTAAGTCAATTCATATAAGATTTCTTATCTCTGAGAGTTTAGGTTCTCAAATGCGCAGGTAGATGCACTGTTTGAGTTCTCGGCAAATCTATCGAGATCTATGTAGAGTTGGCTGAGGTTTGGGCCGGAGCCACATGGAGCGGTCTTGGGGCGACCCCGAGGAAAGCGCGACCCGTTTTGAGCGTCGATTTCGGGACACGCTTTCCAAAAGCTCGCTCAATCACTCAATATTATGAGTCACCTGTAGCTAACATTTGCGCAGCTCAACGGCTTCACCTGCATGTTTTTTAGTAAGCCGTGGCATACTCGGCGAACGGTATGAAGATG
>CAJKLK010000012.1:0-73931 GCA_905200715.1 uncultured Collinsella sp.
CTGCGGCGAGCACAAGGCTCGGCACGGCGATGACGGCCAGCACGCAGCCGCTGAATACGATGTCGAAGACGCGCTTGGCGGTGCGGTAGGCCAGGCGCGTGCGGTCCCAATCTTTAATTGATTGCATGGCCTTGTAGCGCATGCTTACGTCGCCGCTCTTCATGGCCTGGGCAACCAGCGCAGCCCCCACTGGCGCTCCTTCTGTATATTCAGTTTTTTCTGACAATATTTCCTTCAAACCTACGTCCCCGCCCCCCGGGGATCCTCCCTGTCCCTTTAAACAGTCGCCTACAGTTAGGCGATCGCCTTTTTAAGGTTTCGCATTGTGCGCTGCTCGGCCGAAAGCACGGCAAGGCCAACGCGCGTAGTTACGCGTCGGCCGCACAGGTCGAGCTCCAAATAAGCAGTGCTCTTGCGTCTGTTAATGGTTTTGATAAGGCCTTCGTGGCCCAGCAGCGGTCCTGCCGTCACTACGACCTGGTCGCCGTCCTTTAAGGCCTCGCTCATAGGAACTACGCGGTCTCCCCTATGCGTAAAGCCGCCAATAAGCTGGACCTCTTCTTTTGCCAGCGGCACAAATTGACCGTCCTGGGATAGCACCCGGGCAAAGTCGTCCATGCGCAGCAGATACTGTTGCACGGTGCGGGGATCTGCCGTATCGCAGATAAGGTAACCGGGAAAAAGCGGCTTGGTTGTGTTGACCCATTCGCCATGTACCTTGATCTCGGTTTGAAATTGGGGATAAAAGAGCTCCTGCATGGCACCAGCCGGCACCACGCGCTCGATGCGCTCGCGCATTACATCTTCGCGACCGTTAATGACCTGGATCACATACCACACGAGCACCACCCCCATGCTGTCTTACGTGTGGCTCACGGGGTTTGGATATGGCTTCGCCAGGGCGCTTGTGCGCGAAGGCGCTCCATATTCAAACCCTGAGCCCAGTTAGACAAGCACGTGGCTCTGCCCCACCGTGAACGGTATGTATAAATGCAGCGGCTAGAGACGCGGACGTGTATCGCAAAAAGACCGCGTCCCCAGCTGGCTGCGTGCAGCCCAGTCAAGCGGGTACAAAACTGGACCGCACGCAAACAGCTGTAGGACTGCTGCAATTTGCCATGAGATGTCGAATCGAATAAACAACTTGCACATACACAAGAACAAAATCATTCGATGCGATACGCATGACGACGCTATTGGAGCTCGTGGTTTTTCTGGCACCGCCGTTACGGCCGGATGCTGATCGACCCTGCGCTTTACGGCTTGCTGGAGCCGTGAACACAGTTGAACCCATGTAACGTTAGTTATCCTAGCACAGCAGGTAGCCCATACGTTTTGGGGTGTGTTGAGCAACATATTGTTTATTTGCCGTGGTTATGGGGGATATCGCGCCGCCTCGCACGCATTGCCGCAGGTTTATGGGGTTGTGTGGGTTGGCGATCACTGCCTGAGTTGTATTGCTGGGGGCGTGAATTGCTCAAACTATTAAGTTTGGCTAACAAACTTTGTACAAAACCGGGAAAGTAATTGCGCAACTTTTTGGGGTGTAGTTGTCGCAAATTTTGCGACAACTACTGCTGACGGCGAACTTTAACAGGAAAGCAATTTGCATATTATGCAAAAATGCAGTTAGGCCACTTAATATCGTATAAAAAAAGGCCACTCAATTGAGTGACCTTGCATTCACGATGGTGGAGACGAGGGGGATCGAACCCCTGACCTCTTGACTGCCAGTCAAGCGCTCTCCCAGCTGAGCTACGCCCCCGTGACGAGGAGATACTATAGGGGAATGTTTTGCTTGATGCAAGAGGTTTTTGTTGAAACTTTTTCTTACGGGTTTTCCTGGGACGGGGGTAAATTAGCTATTTTTGGCTTCGCCGAAAATAGCTAATTTACCCCCGTCCCGATAAAACCCTCACGTGGCAGCGCCTTACTTGTAGAGGTAGGCGATGGCAACGCCTTGGTGGACTTTAATCTTGGCCGTTTTCCTGACGACATTTGAGATGCCCGTGTCGGCCAAGAGTCCTAGGGGGGAATGATCAAGTTCCCACTCTAAGCCGTGCTCGCTTAGCATGGTGTTGGGGGCTATAGCGATGACTGAGAAGGTCTTGCCTTCGGCGCCTTTGATGGTCCATGTTTCGCCTGCGTGAAGGATGCGGGCGACTACTTTGTCCTCGGCAATCCAGACGGGGGCATCCTCGTAGCCTGCGAGCAGGCCCAGTACGGACAGTGCCATGTCCGGGCGGCCGCCGGTGGCGCAAGTCGCAACCACTTCGGCTCCTGCCCAGCGACGGCGGACGGAATCGAGCGCCAACGCCAGATCGGTATAGTCCTTGTAGGGGTCGTGGCGTTCCACTTCAAAATCGGCAGCGGCATCGACCAGAGCGCGTCCCTCATCGCTAACCGTGTCGGCGTCGCCCACATACACGTCGCAGCCTAGCCCCGCGCCCAAAAGAGCGTCCAGGCCGCGGTCTACGGCTACGATGTGGTCGCACTCCCCTGCCAGGTGGCACAGCAACTCGGGGCTCGCCACCACCGGCGAGCCGCAAACCACTAATACTTTGCAAGCCACGGCCCTCGCCTAGCCCTCAAACGAAAGCACGCGGGCCAGGTCCAGGTCCTCATAGCTGTCGATAAAGATATCGCAGTTATCGCGAACCTCGTCGCGCTCCATACGGCCGTGCGGGTCATAGATGCCCACGCGCCTAAAGCCCGCAGTGCCAGAGCTCTTAAGTCCAAAGACGGCGTCCTCAAACACCCACGTGCGCTCAAACTTGTACCCGTGGCGCTCTTCCAGGCGACGCAACGCCAGCTCGTACACGTCGGGGAACTGCTTGGAGCGCCCCGCCTCGCCCGTCGTGGTAATAAACTCCATATAGCGATCAAGGCCAGCAGCCGCAAGGGCGGACTGCACCAGTTCGGCCGGCGTGGACGTGGCCACGCACATGGCAATACCGGCCGCCTTCGCCTGCTCCAAAAATGCTAGGAGCCCCTCGCGCGGCGGCACCTTGGAGTACCCATCAATCAAAATCTCGCCCAGCTCGCGATACAGCTCCTCACCATTCGCGCCAATGCCCCACGTGTCGTGGTAGGCCTGGCACTCGTCCTCCAGCGAAAGATGTTCAAACTGAGCAAAATCGTCGACCGTTACATCAATGCCATGACGGCGCAATAACTCGGTCTGCGCATGGCCCCAGACGGGGGAACTATTGACCAGTGTTCCGTCGCAATCGAAAATAAAAGCAACACTTGGAGCAGCGATGTGGTTCATAAACGAGCCTTTCGATGTCAAATGGTAAACAACCTGCTAAAAACGTTTTACCAAACGTAAGCCTATCAGTTTTGAAACCCTAATTGGTAAAACTGTCAAGGGTTTTACCACAGCAATTCTGCCAGTGGTATAAACATGTCGCTTACCGATTAAACGCCCTCGCAAATCCGCTTTCGTCCATAAAACTAACGTACAGGTGTTATCGTAGTTTCTGCCGAAAGTTCCACCGAGCACGCGAGGTGGAACGAATCATAGAACTATCGCCGTCCCTTCGATTCGTGCAGCCTTGGACCTTTCGCATCTAGTCACCAAGGCAACACGCTGCCGCGTCATGATGGGATCAAACGTGAGCGATACAAAGCTAAAGCCAGCAACCAAAAAGCCTGCCACCCGCAAAGCCGCCCCGCATGCACCGGAGCTTACCAAGGACGATGTCTACCTATTTGGCATCGGCACGTGGGAGCGCAGCTGGGAGAAGATGGGCGCGCACCCCGACACGCAGAACCGTACGCGCGGCTGGCGCTTTTGCGTTTGGGCGCCAGATGTAAAAAGCGTCCACGTCATTGGCGAATTTAACGACTGGGATGAGGAAGCCAACCCGCTGGTGCCCATGCACACGAGCGCTATTTGGGAAGGCTTTATTCCCGGTGCCGAGCAGGGCCAGCTCTATAAGTACCTTATCGAGACCAACGAGGGCGAAAAGCTCTACAAGGCCGATCCGTATGCCTTTAAGGCCGAATGCCCTCCGGGTACCGCCAGCGTGCTGTGGACCCTCGATGGCTACCAGTGGAACGATGCCGCGTGGCTCAAGCGCCGCGCCAGCCATAACCACATGTCGCAGCCCCTTAACATCTACGAGGTGCATATTGGTTCGTGGAAGCGCCACGGCGACGCGCCACAGGGCGAGCCGGACGAGTACGGCAACTACCCCGGCCCCATGGACCCCTTCCCCGCGCAGCGCGGCGAGTTCTACACCTACGACGATCTGTCGGTGGAGCTCGTGGACTACGTGCGCGACATGGGCTATACGCACATTGAGGTCATGCCGCTCATGGAGCATCCCTTCGATGGCTCCTGGGGCTACCAGACGACCGGCTACTACGCCGCCACGTCGCGCTACGGTAACCCGCAGCAGCTTATGCACTTTATCGATGCGTGCCACGAGGCGAGCATCGGCGTGATCATGGACTGGGTACCCGGCGGTTTTTGCGCCGACTCCCACGGCCTTGCCACCTTTAACGGCCACATGCTGTTTGAGCACGAGATTCACCCCAACTGGGGCACGCACAAGTTCGACTTCGCCCGCGGCGAGGTCCGCTCCTTCTTGGTCTCCAACGTGCTGTACTGGCTCGAGAACTTCCACGTTGATGGCATTCGCATGGACGGCGTGTCCAGCATGCTGTACCTCAACTTTGGCATCGACGATCCGGGCCAAAAGAAGTTCAACAAGTACGGTACCGAGGAGGATCTGGACGCCAGCGCGTTTATCCGTCAGGTCAACTGTGCCGTGGAGGCGCACTACCCCGACGTGATGATGATGGCCGAGGAGTCCACCGCGTGGCCGCTCGTGACCTATCCGCCGCAGGACGGCGGCCTGGGCTTCCACTACAAGTGGGACATGGGCTGGATGAACGACACCCTGCACTACATGCAGACCGATTTTCCGTGGCGCCCCGGCAACCATGGCCTGCTCACGTTCTCCATTATGTACGCCTTTACCGAGAACTTTATCTGTCCGCTGAGCCACGACGAGGTCGTGCACGGCAAGTGCTCGCTCATCGGCCGCATGCCGGGCGATTGGTGGCGCCAGTTTGCCGGCCTGCGCACGCTTGCTTTCTACCAGATGACGCATCCCGGTGCCAAGCTCAACTTTATGGGCAACGAGATCGGTCAGTTTATTGAGTGGCGCTACTACGAGTCCATCCAGTGGTTCCTGACCGAGGAGTACGAGACTCACAAACATCATCAGGCGTTTATCAAGGCGCTCAATCACCTATACACCGCCGAGCCCGCCCTGTACGAGCGCGGATACACCGACGACGGCTTTACCTGGATCGATGCGGACAACTCCAAGCAGTCCATCGTGAGCTTTGTGCGCCAGGGCGAGGACATCGATAACGACCTGGTGATCCTGATCAACTTTGACCCGGCGAGCTACGAGAGCTTCCGCGTGGGCGTGCCGCGCGAGGGTGACTGGGAGGTCATCTTTGACTCCGACCGTCCCGAGTTTGGCGGCAGTGGATATGCCGGCGAGGAGCCCTACACCTGCTCGAGCGAGCCCTATCCCTGGAACGGGCAGATGGACTCCATTGAGATTAAGGTGCCCGGCCTGGCTGGCGTGGTACTTAAGCGCCGCGGTCCCAGCAGCTACAAGCCGCCGGTGGTCGAGAAGCCCAAGAAGGCGACGCGCAAGCGTGCGTCCTCGGTGAAGCCCAAGCCTGCGGCCGCTAAAAAGGCTCCGGCCAAGGCGAAGGCCACGACCTCCAAGGCCAAGACTAAGGCTGCCGCAAAGCCCGCTGCTAAGGCTACCGCGGCCAAGAAGCCGACTGCCAAAAAGGCCGCTACCAAGGCCAAGTCTGCTTCTGCTAAGTCGTCTGCCAAGGATGCGTAACAAAACCGTTACAGCTGTAATTACCAGCCCCGACGGAGCGTAGGATACAAGTCATAACCGTTCCGGGAGAAACATCCCCGGGGGAAAGGAACGTATGAATAAGATCTTCGACAACAAGCAGGAGTTTACCGAGCTCTATCGCGATGCCGTCATGAGCATCAGCGGCAAGAGCGTCGAGGCCGCCAGCGACCTCGACCGCTTTAACGCCCTGGCCAAGCTCGTAGCCGAGAAGGCCCGCACCGTTGCCACCAAGAGTGACGCCCGCGTCACCGCCGAGGGCAAGAAGCGCGTGTACTACTTCTCGATCGAGTTTTTGATCGGCCGCCTGCTCGACAACTACCTGCTCAACTTTGGCGTGCGCGACATGGTCGCCGAGGCGCTCGACGACATGGGTTTTGACCTGTCCGTCATCGAGAACCAGGAGCCCGATCCGGCTCTGGGCAACGGTGGTCTGGGCCGTCTGGCCGCATGCTTCCTGGATTCCATGGCAGCCGAGGGCATTGCCGGCTACGGCAACGGCATGCGCTACCGCTACGGCCTGTTTAAGCAGGAGATCGTCAACGGCAGTCAGGTCGAGGCTACCGACGAGTGGCTCACCCACGGCTATCCCTGGGAGGTCCGCCGTCAGGACAAGGCCGTGACCATCAAGTTTGGTGGCCACGTCGAGGGCTTTGAGGAGAACGGCCGCACGTTCTACCGCACGGTGGACACGCAGGACATCCTGGCCGTCCCCTACGACATCCCCGTGGTGGGCTATGCCGGCGAGACCGTCAACAAGCTGCGCGTCTGGGCTGCCGAGCCGGTCGAAGAGCACTTCGATCTGGAGGCCTTCAACCGCGGCGACTACGCCCTGGCGGACGCCGAGCGCGCCGAGGCCGAGGCCATCAGCGCCATCCTCTACCCCAACGACGCCGGCGAGCACGGCCGTCTGCTGCGCCTGAAGCAGGAGTACCTGTTTGTCTCGGCCGGCATCTACAGCCTGCTCGACACCTTTGAGAAGGAGCACGGCGAGAACTGGGAGCTGCTGCCGCAGTTTGTGGCCATCCACACCAACGACACGCACCCCGCCATGTGCGGCCCCGAGCTCATGCGCATTCTCATCGACGAGAAGAAGCTCGAGTGGGATGACGCCTGGAACATCGTGACGCAGGTCGTGAGCTACACCAACCACACCATCCTGCCCGAGGCTCTGGAGAAGTGGCCCATTGGCACGTTCTCCAAGCTCCTCCCCCGCGTGTACCAGATCATCGACGAGATCAGCCGTCGTTGGCACGAGTCGTTCGACACCACGCAGGAGGGCTGGCAGGAGCGTCTGCGCCAGACCGCCATTCTGTGGGACGGCGAGATTCGCATGGCCAACCTGTCCGTGATCTGCAGCCACAGCGTCAACGGCGTGGCCAAGATCCACTCCGACATCATCAAGAACATTGTGCTCAAGGACTTCTATGCCCTGACGCCCGAGAAGTTCAACAACAAGACCAACGGTATCTCGCACCGTCGCTTCTTTGCCGAGGCCAACCCCACCTATGCCAAGCTCGTCACCGAGGCTATTGGCGACGGCTGGCTCAAGGACGCCTTTGAGTTGGAGAAGCTTAAAAGTTTCCAGAACGACACCGAGTTCCTGAAGGCCGTGGGTGCCTCCAAGCGCGCCAACAAGGAGCGTCTGGCCGCCTACGTCAAGGCCGAGACTGGTCTGGTCATCGACCCCAACACCGTCTTCGATGTTCAGGTTAAGCGCTTCCATGCCTACAAGCGCCAGCTCATGAACATCATGAAGGTGATGGACATCTACAACCGTCGCATCGCCGATCCCAACTTCCACGTGACACCGACGACCTTCATCTTTAGCGGCAAGGCTGCCTCGAGCTACACCTTCGCCAAAGAGACCATCCGCCTCATTAACTCCGTGGCCGACGTCATCAACAACGACCCGCGCGTCAACGAGGTCATGAAGGTCTGCTTTATCCCCAACTTCCGCGTGAGCAACGCCCAGCTCATCTACCCCGCCGCCGAGATTTCGGAACAGATCTCCACGGCCGGCAAGGAGGCCTCGGGCACGTCCAACATGAAGCTCATGATGAACGGCGCCATTACGCTGGGCACCCTCGACGGCGCCAACATCGAGATCGCCGACCTGGCCGGCCGCGAGAACGAGGCCATCTTTGGCCTGACCGCTCCCGAGGTCGAGCAGCTCTGGGCATCCAACAGCTACTTTGCGTGGGATACCCTCAACAACGATCGCGAGCGTCTGGGCCGCGTGATGGACGAGCTCAAGGACAACACCTTTGCAGGTCTTTCGGGCAACTTCGAGAGCATCTACAACGAGCTCATGAACAACAACGACCCCGATCTGGTCATGGCCGATTTCCGCAGCTACGTCGACGCCTGGGAGGGGCTCACGAACAGCTACGGCGACCAGGAGACCTGGAACCGCAAGGCGCTGCTCAACACCGCCTCCTCCGGTTGGTTCTCGAGCGACCGCACCATTCGCGAGTACCGCGACGAGATCTGGCACGCATAAAGGCGCGCGAGCTCCCTTATGCCAGCACGGCATTACTCGACGGGCGTGACCGAGCGCCGCGCTCGTCGCTAATGGGTTTAAGAACATCGATGACAGAAGGAGAAATCGATGAGTAAGAAAGAATGCATCGCGATGCTCCTCGCAGGAGGACAGGGCAGCCGATTGGGGGCACTCACCCAAAAGATCGCTAAGCCGGCGGTTAGCTTTGGTGGCAAGTTCCGCATTATCGACTTTTCGCTGTCCAACTGCTCCAACTCGGGCATCGACACGGTGGGCGTTCTGACGCAGTACCGTCCCTACCTGCTGCATGCCTATGTGGGCTCCGGCGAAGCCTGGGATCTGGACAGCCGCGACGGCGGCGTGTCGATCCTGCCGCCGTACGAGACGCAGACCGGTGGCGCCTGGTATGCGGGCAC
Source organism: uncultured Collinsella sp. (assembly GCA_905200715.1). Lineage (GTDB taxonomy): Bacteria > Actinomycetota > Coriobacteriia > Coriobacteriales > Coriobacteriaceae > Collinsella. Next base: position 8,820 of record CAJKLK010000012.1, read on the forward strand.
GGCCGACGCCATTACGCAGAACCTCGACTACATCAAGGCCAACGACCCCAAGTACGTCCTGATTCTTTCGGGTGACCATCTGTATCGCATGGACTACCGCAAGATGCTCAAGACGCACATTGAGAACAACGCCGACCTCACGGTGAGCGTTATGCCCGTGCCGTGGGAGGAGGCCAGCCGCTTTGGCATCCTGACCACCGACCCCGAGGACGGCCGCATCACCAAGTTTACCGAGAAGCCCGATAAGCCCGATTCGAACCTCGCGTCCATGGGCATCTACATCTTCTCGGCAGACGTGCTGATCGAGGCGCTCGAGGCGGACGCCCTGGACCAGCGCTCGAGCCACGACTTTGGCAAAGACATCATCCCCAAGTTGCTCGGCGAGGGCAAGCGCCTGTACAGCTACGAGTTCCACGGCTTTTGGAAGGACGTCGGCACCATCGCCAGCTTCCACGAGACCTCGATGGACCTGCTGGGCAACAACCCCGAGTTCGATCTGTTTGACAAGAACTTCCCCATCATGTCCAACATCACCACGCGTCCGCCGCACTACATTGGCCCGGACGGCCGCCTGGACGACTGCCTGGTCTCCAACGGCTGCAAGATCTACGGCACCGCTCGCCACTCGATCCTTTCGACCGATGTCATCATCGAGGAGCGCGCCGTGGTCGAGGACTCCGTGCTGCTGCCGGGTGCGCACGTTAAGAGCGGCGCGCACATCTGCCGCGCTATTTTGGGCGAGAACTCCACGGTCGAAGAGGGCGTGAAGCTCGGCTCTGTCGATACCACCAAGGATACGGCCGTCGTTGGAAATGACGTCGTTATCGGGAAGGGGGAATGATCCGATGATCAATCGCAAGGCCATCGGTTATATCACCGCTAACTACTCTTCGACCTACGGCAGCGTGCTGCTCAAGGACCGCCCCATCGCGTCCGTCCCGTTTTTGGGCCGCTACCGTCTGATCGACTTCCCGCTGTCCAACATGATGAATGCCGGCATCAAGACCGTCGGCGTCGTCATGCCTGGCAACTACCGCTCGCTGATCGACCACGTGGGCTCGGGCAAGGACTGGGGCCTGGACCGCAAGAAGGGCGGCCTGTTCATGGTGCCCGGCAACGCGTATGGCACCACCAAGGGCGGCATGCGCTTCCTGCTGCGCGACATCATCTCCAACAAGACGCTGTTCCAGCGCTCGGACAAGCCCTATGTCGTGATGATGGGCACCAACATCATCTTTAACATGGACCTCAACACCATCATCGACGCGCACGAGAACTCCGGCGCCCAGATGACCGTGGTGTATTGCAAGGCCACGCGCAACGTCGATGACGAGACCAAGCTCGAGATTAACGAGAACGGCCGCCTGACGGGCGTGAGCGCCGGCGTCGTGTACGGCGACAACGCCTCCATGGACTGCTGCATCGTCAACCGCGAGACGCTGCTCGAGATTATCGACCACTACCAGGCCGCCGACTATCTGGACCTGCTCGAGGCGCTCCAGGGCGACTTTGGCAACATCGACGTGTGCAGCTACGAGTACAAGGGCGAGGTCGTGGGCGTGTTTAGCGAGAAGTCGCTGTATCGCCGCAGCATGGACCTGCTCGACCAGACCGTGGCCGACCAGCTCTTCGATCCCGAGCGCCCGATCCTGACCAAGGCCCACGACGTGCCGCCTTCGCGCTATGCGACCGGTAGCCACGCGTGCAACTCGATCATCTCGGCCGGCTGCATCATCAAGGGCACTGTGCGCAACTCGATCCTGTCGCGCGGCGTTGTGGTCGAGGAAGGCGCTTCGGTGACAAACTCGATCATCAACCAGAGCTGCATCATCAAGAGCGGCGCCCGCGTTGAGAATGCCATCCTGGACAAGAACAACGTGGTCCCCACCAACACCGAGCTTCGCGGCACGCCCGAGAACATCCTGGTGCTGGGCAAGGCCCCGTTAACTCCCGATACCACCATCGTGCATTAACGTAGGCACCGCAACATCGCTCGTAACATGCAGAATAGCCGCCCGGTTAGCGCCAGGCGGCTATTCTCGAATTGCAACATGGGAGACAATATGGCAGATTCCAGCAAAAAGATGCAGATCGTGTTTGCCTCGGCCGAGTGCGCACCGTTTGTAAAGACCGGTGGCCTGGGCGACGTGGCGGGCTCGCTGCCCGCGGCACTCGTGCGCGCCGGCGCCGAAGTCATCGTGATGGTGCCCAAATACGCCACCATCAAGGACGAGTACAAGGCGCAAATGGAGCACTTCTCCGACTTTTACGTGAGCCTGGGCTGGCGCAACGAGTACTGCGGGCTCGAGAAGCTCGAGCACGACGGTGTCACGTATATGTTCATCGACAACGAGCGCTACTTTGCGCGCGACTATCCGTACGGCTTCTTTGACGACGGCGAGCGCTTTGCGTTCTTCTCCAAGGCCATCACCGAGAGCCTGCAGCACCTGCCGGCCGGCTTTGAGTGCGACATCCTGCACTGCAACGACTGGCAGACGGCACTGGCGCCCGTGTTCTTGCGCGAGTTCTACCAGGGCCTGCCGCTGTACGACCGCGTCAAGACCGTGTTCTCGATCCACAACGTGGCGTTCCAGGGCCAGTTTAGCGACACCGTGATGGAGGACATCCTGGGCGTGGCGCACATTCCGGCGGCAGCCTCGCAGCTGCGTTGCGACGCCTGCAGCATCAACTACATGCTGGGTGCGCTACGCTATGCCGACGCCATCACCACGGTGAGCCCCACCTATGCCAACGAGATCCAGACGCCCGAGTTTGGCGAGGGCCTGGACGGTGTGCTGCGCGAGCGCTCCTATGCGCTGCAGGGCATTTTGAACGGCATCGACGTGGCAGGCTTTGACCCGGCGACCGACAAGCGCATTGCCGCCAACTACACGGTTGAGGACCGTTCCGGCAAGGCTGTGTGCAAGGCCAAGCTGCAGGAAGAGCTGGGCCTCGAGGTGCGCGACGACCGTCCGCTTATGGTGATGGTCACGCGCCTGACGCGCCAGAAGGGCATGGACCTGGTCATGTACGCGCTCGACCGCATCCTGTCCGGCGGCGTGCAGGTGGCGGTGCTGGGCACCGGCGACCGCGACTACGAAGACGGCCTGCGCTACTTCCAGGACAAGTACCCCGGCACCATGGCCGCACGCATCGAGTTCGATCCTGCGCTGTCGCAGCGTATGTACGCCGCCGCCGACATGTTCCTGATGCCTTCGAAGTTTGAGCCCTGCGGCCTGTCGCAGATCATCGCTATGCGCTACGGCACCCTGCCCATCGTTCGCGAGACCGGTGGTCTGAAGGACACCGTGATCCCGTATAACGAGTTTACCGGCGAGGGCACGGGCTTCTCGTTTAGTAACTTTAACGGCGACGAGATGGGCGACGCCGTGTTCCGCGCGGCACGCCTGTTCTGGGACAACCGCGATGCCTGGAACCAGCTGGTCACGCAGGCCATGAGCCAGGACTTTAGCTGGACGCGCTCGGCCGACAAGTATCTGGACCTGTACTTCTTTATGCATCCGGAGATTGAGAGGCCGGCGGCGGTTGCCGACGAGCCTGCGGTTGTGGCTGAGCCCGAGCCCAAGGCCGAGTCTGTTGTTGAGGCGCCCGTTGCTGCTGAGGAGCCCAAGGCTGAGGAGAAGCCGGCTGCGAAGCCTGCCGCCAAGAAGGCCACGACGCGCAAGACAACGACCAAGAAGGCTACGACGACCAAGGCCGCTACCACCAAGACAGCCGCAGCAAAGACGACCGCTACCAAGACAACGACGACGCGCAAGCGCACGACCGCCGCTGCAAAGAAGGCCGCCGAGGCCGAGGCCGCTCCCGAGGTAAAGGCTGAAGCCGCCGTTAAGGCTAAGCCCGCCGTCAAGGCACCGGCCAAGACCACTGCCAAGAAGACGACCGCGACCACCAAAAAGGCAACGGCAGTCAAGAAGTCCACGGCAACGAAGTCGACGACCACGAAGGCCGCCACGACCAAGGCAGCCGCAAAGCCGGCCGCCAAAGTCGAGGAGACACCCGCCGAGGCCAAGCCGGCCGCCAAGACCACCACGCGCAAGCGCGCCACGACGACGGCCAAGAAGGTCACGACCAAGACAGCCGCTCCCAAGGCAGAGGCTAAAGCCGAGGACAAGCCCGCAGTAAAGGCCGAGCCGGCACCGAAGGCCGCTGAGGTCAAGACCGCTCCGAAGGCTACGGCAAAGACCGAGCCCGCCAAGGAGGCCCCGGTCTCCCCTGCCGCTCCGGCCGAGGAAAAGGCCCCGACCAAGAAGACCTCCGTCCGCAAGGCAACGGCCACCCGCAAGCGCCGCTAGCCCGCAGACGATCTAAAACCTAATCAAAACCCTAAACAAGGGGCGCTCCAACCGGGCGCCCCTTCTCTATAGATAGTTGGTAAAACGATTTTCTAGGACAACCGTTCGCCGATGGTAAACGGATGTTGTTTATACACCCTGTGTACAACAGATATACTTATATCTCGTGCGTAAAGCCCATGGCCCGCAGGCCGTGATTCTATTGAACTGGACCGTACTATGAGATTGATACACAACAGCCGCCTACCGCAGTTTCGCACTCCGTTTGGCGCTGTGACCACAGGAACTACCGTTGCACTCTCGGTTATTTTGGAGGATGCCGATCCCAACCAGGCAACACTCACCCTACGTACCTGGGTCGATGAAGTCGGCGAGACCCTGATTCCTATGGAGCACGAAGGCGATGGCATTTTTACCGGCGAGCTCAAATGCACTAAACCGTGTCTTGTGTGGTACAGCTTTATATGCAATATCGAGGGCCAGCCCGAGGTTCGCCTGGGCGCGCCCCAGGGCCGCACCGGCGGCGAGGGCGTAACCTACGACTACGCCGAGGTGCCGTCCTTCCAGATTACCGTCTACAAGCACCGCGAGAACCGCCCCACCTGGTACGAGCGTGGCATGGTCTACCAGATCTTCCCAGACCGCTACGCCCGTGACGAGCATTGGCGCGAGCGCACAATGGCCCAACTCGAAAAGCCGCGCAAGGGCATTCAGCGCCGAATGGTCGAGGACTGGAACGAGCCGCCCGTGTACGAGCGCGCTGAGGACGGCTCCATCAAGACCTGGGACTTTTACGGCGGATCGCTCAAAGGCATCCAAGAAGACCTGCCCCGCATTGCCGAGATGGGCTTTACGGCCATCTACCTCAACCCCATCTTTGAGGCCGCGAGCAACCACCGCTACGACACGGCCGACTACACCAAGATCGACCCGATCCTGGGCACCGAGCAGGACTTTACCGAGCTGTGCCAGGCAGCCGAGAAGCTGGGCATCTCCATCATCCTGGACGGCGTCTTCAACCACACGGGCGACGATTCGATCTATTTCAACCGCTACGGCAACTACCCCGGCGTGGGTGCCTGGCAGAGCGAGGATTCGCCGTGGCGCGATGCGTTTACCTTCCACGAGGACGGCTCGTACGACTGCTGGTGGGGCGTGGGCAACATGCCGGCCATCAACGAGAAGTCCGAGCTGGTGCGCGAGAGGCTCCTGGGCAAGGACGGCGTGATTCGCAAATGGCTGCGCGCCGGTGCCCATGGTTGGCGCCTGGACGTCGCTGACGAGCTTTCCGACGACTTCCTGGCCGAGATCAAGAAGGCCGTACTTGCCGAAAAGCCCGATGCACTGTTGCTCGGCGAAGTCTGGGAAGACGCCTCCAACAAGATTAGCTACGGCCATCTGCGCCGCTACCTGCAGGGTTCCGAGCTGGACTCTGCTATGGATTATCCCTTCCGCGACATGGTCATCGGCTTTTTGATGGGCTACAAGAACGCCTACCAGGCAGCCGAGGATATCGAGACCCTGCGCGAGAATTATCCGCGCGAGGCTCTGTCCTGCGCGCTTAATTTGCTCTCGAGTCACGACCGTCCGCGCATTATCTCGGTGCTCGGAGGCGGACCCGACGAGTCGAAGCTGCCCGAGTGCGAGCGCAGCAAATGGCGCCTGGACGAGAACTCGATGGGCCTGGCCAAGAGCCGCTTTTGGCTCGCCACGCTCATGCAGATGACCTTCCCAGGCGTGCCTTCGATCTACTACGGCGACGAGTACGGCCTTGAGGGCCTGACCGATCCGGGCAATCGCCGCACCCTACCGACCAAGGACCAACTGCACGACTTCGACACGCTGGCTATTGTCAAGAACGCCTCCGCCGTACGCCGCGCACTGCCATTTATGATTGATGGCGAGATCAAGGCCTTCGCGCTCAACGACGAGGTGCTGGCATACAACCGCACGGGCAAGGATGGCGAGTCCGCGACGGTTATCATCAACCGCAGCCTGCGCAATTCGCACCGCGTGACGATTCCGGCACTCGGCGAATGTGCGAGTGACGTGATCAGCGGTCACGAGTGCGAGATCCACAACGGCACGGTCACGCTCGATCTGTATCCGCTGGGCTCGTCGATCATCTATCACCATGCCGAACAGCGCCTGCAGGAGCCGCTCGATCACGGCGCGGGCGTCGTGTGCCATATCACCTCGGTGCCCACCGACGACGGCAAGCCCGGCACGATTGGTGCGCCCACGCGTCGCTTTATCGACCATCTGGCCGCTATGGGCATGCGCTACTGGCAGGTTCTGCCTGTCAACCCGACTGACTTCTTCCGCTCCCCTTACGCTGGGCCTTCGGCCTTTGCGGGCAATATTGACCTGCTGCCCGAAAGCCAGGAGGAGCTGGCGGCCGACTTTGAGACTTGGAAGGCCCGTGGCGGCGAGGATGCAGACCCGCTCTACACGGCGTTTAAGCATCGCAACGCCGACTGGCTCGAGAAGTACTGCGTCTACATGGCCGTTAAGAAGTACTTTGAGGGCGAGTCGCGCCACGATTGGCCGGCAGATGTCGCGCGCTACAACGAGTATCTGATCGATGACAAGCGTTTCCACGACGAGGCTGAACTGCAGGCGTACATGCAGTATCGCTTTGACCTGGCCTGGTGCGAGCTCATGAACTACGCGCACAAGAAGGGCATCGAGGTCATCGGCGATATTCCTATGTATGTTTCGGACGATTCGGCCGATGCGTGGAGCGAGCCCGAGAACTTCTGGCTGTCCGATACCGGCAAAGCGATTGAGATCTCTGGCGCGCCGCCCGACAATTTTGCGCCCGAGGGCCAGGTGTGGGGCAACCCCACCTTCCGCTGGGACCACATGAAGGAGAACGGCTACCGCTGGTGGATGGACCGTCTGCGTCGCGCGTTTTCGCTCTACGACCGCGTGCGCCTGGACCACTTCTTGGGATTCCACAGCTACTTTAGCATTCCCGCAGGCAAGGCCTGCGCCGACGGCCGCTGGCTGGCGGGTCCGGGCAAGGATCTATTCCAGACTGCCTACGACGAGCTGGGTCCGCTCAACTTTATCGCCGAGGACCTGGGCTACCTGACGCCCGGCGTTCGCGCCATGGCTTCGACCTGCGGCTTCCCCGGTATGGACGTGCTGGAGTTTAGCGATTACGACGTCCGCTGCGGCGTGCATCCCACGCCGGGAAAGATTCTGTACACCTCGACGCACGACACGTCGACGCTCGCCGGTTGGTGCACGCGCTCCTTTGCGGGCGGCGACGAGCCGAGCGGTGTTGAGGTGGCGGCCAAGCTGATGGGCGACGCGCTGGCAAGCGACGCTCCCCTGGTAATGATGCCGCTGCAGGACGTCCTGGGGCTTGGAGACGATGCGCGCATGAACGTGCCGGGTGTCGCCACGGGAAACTGGACCTGGCAGGCCGATGAGGCCGACGTTGCGGCCGCCGAGGGCAAAACTGCACAGCTCCTGCGCAACACCCATAGATTCTGGGGCGAAGCGTGATAAAACCCCCGATATAGGGTACAGTTACAGCTGTTTGAATTTATGCGGGCAGAGCGATCTGCCCGCTTTGTGCTGAAAAGGAAGTATTATGGCGCGCTACGATTACAAGTGCTCGAGCTGCGGCAACGTGTTTGAGGTTGAGCATCCCATGTCCGAGACCCCCGAGGTCGTGTGCCCGAGCTGCGGTGCTCCGGCATCCAAGACGTTCTCGGCCAGCGGCATCAAGTTTGAGGGCAGCGGCTTCTACAACACCGACCAGCGCAGCGGTGGTTCCAGCACCAACGCCACCAGCGGCTGCTGCGCCAACTGCCCGCACAACCACTAGCGGCAAGCGGTCTCGCTACTCAGATTTCCCTATGAGTTGCGGTGAAATAGTTCCTGAATCAGCCCATCCAACGGCCAAACAGGAACTATTTCACCGCAACTTTTCTTTAGATCGGATTTCGGGCTGATGCTAAGTTTGTAACATTTCAAAACTCTACCGGATTACGGGGCTGAATCGACAACCTCTATCCATTCCGGTAATTTGCAAATTGCAACAAGACATCTACCTGGGGTTTTATTTAGGCCATTTTTGCTGTGGTCGGGCATCACCAATCTAGCCCCGTAATCCGCCCTACTTTTGATAACAGCAAGTTTGAGACAGGGCTATTTTTCCCACTCTTTACCGCTATTGCGATCTCCGCTCGCATGACCTTCTGAGTTGCGGTGAAATAAGGACTATTTGGCGGGTAGATGCCGCCATTCAATCCCTATTTCACCGCAACTTAGTAGTTACTTGTGGACCAGGCGGGCGCAGAAGTGGCCGTCGTAGGAGTCGGCGTTTACTGGCACGCTTTGGAAGAGGCCTCGAGCGTTTTGGCGCAGGATGACGAGGCTCTTGGCGTGGTCGTACTCGGGCAGCTGCAGAATCTGGGCTTCGGAGAGCGGCGCCACGGTAAAGCCGGCACCCTCGGGAGAGGCCAGGAAGGCATCAACGACCTGCGTGTTCTCTTCATCAAAAACCGAGCAGGTGGCATAGATAAGCTCACCGCCGGCAGCAACGCGCGCGGCTGCTTCCTTGAGCATCGTCAGCTGTAGCTTGGGCAGTTCAGTCGTAACGTCGTTCTCGGTCAGACGCCACGGTATCTCGGGATGACGGCGCATGGTGCCAGTGCCAGAGCACGGCGCATCGATAAACACCGTGTCGAACAGGACGGGCTCGCCAAGCATCGCGTCAAAGGACGTGAGCACCTCATTGAGCTCGCAGGCATCGCCCGACACCGTACGAACACCCGTTATACCCGCCTTATGCAGGCGCGCGAGATTCTGATCGCACTTGCGATCGTGCAGATCGAGCGCGGTATGCTGACGCTCGTACCCGGCACGCTTGGCCTGGCACATCATCACATAGGTCTTGGTGCCGCGACCGGCTCCAATCTCCAGGCAACGACCGGGACGTGTCGCGGCAGTAGCGATAAGCTGGGCGTTAAGGTCCGAGGCAACCGCGGCAGCACGCTCAAACACGCCCGATGCAACCGTGACCTGTGCATCGACCGGAGCATGGCAGCCCGGGAAGACAGGTACCACAAGCTGCGAGATATACGGATCAGGCTTGGTTGCAAAGGCGTTCTCATGCAGGGCCAGCGGCGCGGGGGCCAAATTGCCGGCAAAGTTGAGCGCGCCCTCGGGCGTATCAAACGAGGCCATAATACGAGCGCACAGCCAGCGAGGGAGACCCATCAAACGCGAAAGGCGAACCAAACGGCGCTCGGACTCATCCACGTCGGATGCCGTGGCAAAGTCCTCAACGTTGTCCGCAACCTTGTGCAGCACCGCGTTAGCCAGGCCCGCGGCAGACTTAGCACCGCTGCGCACCAGCTCAACACCCTGGCTCACGGCAACGCGGCCCGGCGTATGCAGGTAGAGCATCTCGAAGGCCGAGATGCGAAGCGCCATGCGAACGCGCGGCGCGACCTTTTTAGGCTTATCCAAAAACTGATCGAGCAACTCATCCAAAATGCCCTGAGTGGCGGCAACACCGAGCGCCAAACGCGCGGCAAAAGCGGAATCGCGCTGGTCAATGGCCTTGGCGGAAGCGCGGGAAGACAACACGTCACGTGCGTACATACCGCGGCGATCGGCCTCCATCAACACATCGAGCGCAAGCTTGCGCGCGGGAGACAACTTGCTCATGACAGTACACCCCACCTAAGTTCGGTGCCCTGCAGGCCGGCAGCCCAGGCAGAAGCAGCCATGGCACGCTTGCCATCGGGCTTAACCTCGAGCAGTTCAACCGCGCCATCGGAAAGTCCCAGGTAAACACGCTTGCTCTTGACGGCAACAGTGCCCTCGCCAAGCGACACGTCGGCAGGCGCGGCATCGAGCACACGCACGGTCTTGCCGGCAATCACGCAACGGGCAGGCGCGGTATCGGACGAAGCGAGCACATGACGCACGCAATCGAGCGCAGCCATCTGCGGATCCAGACGCATCTCCTGCTTGGAAATCTTGGCAGCATGAGTAACGAGCGACTCATCCTGCTCAGTCCAAACGCCCGAGCCATCGGCAAGCGAGGGAAGCGTATCGGCAAGCAACTTGCCACCAAGCTCACCAAGCTCCATGGTCAGCGCCTCGGCATGCTTACCGACAACCGACGTAGACGCCTGGGCGCAATAAGCGCCCGTATCCACGCCATGCCCAATACGCATAATGGAAACGCCAGCAACCTCATCACCAGCAAGAATGGCACGCTGAATGGGGGCAGCGCCACGCCAACGAGGCAGCAGCGAAGCGTGAACATTCACAATACCAAGCGGCGCCATATGCAGCACCTCATCAGGCAAAATGCAGCCATAGGCAGCCACACAGAAAATATCAGCCTGCGCAGCCTGGAGCGCCTCAACAACCTCCGGCGTCATACGATTGGCCTCAACAACGGGCAGACCAAGCTCGAGCGCCTTGGCCTTAACGGGAGAAGGCTCAAGCTTCTTACCGCGCCCGCGAACAGCATCGGGACGAGTAATAACAAGCGCAATCTCGTTCCCAGCCTCAACAAGCGAAGTCAACGAAGGCACAGCAAAATCAGGCGTACCCATAAACACAATACGCATAAAGAACGTCTCCCCTCAAGCAAAGCCGAGACGGCTACAAACAACAGCGGAAAGCCAAGTACCCAGCCCATCCGCAATAACAATTCAACAAGAACAAATATACCCAAAACCAAAGAAAGAGCCGCAATAAAAGCAGCTCTTCCAACAAAGCAATTATCAGCAAAGACGCCCCTCCCTGGCCTAACGGCACCCGGGCGAACCGAGCCAAGAAAACGCAGTCCCCGGTGCTGAGCGCCCACATATCGTCCCGCGCGCAGTTTCGCAGCGCAGCGAGAATGTTTGAGCACGGGATGATATGTGGGCGCTCAGCACCGGGGACGGTGGGACCTACTCCGTCTCGCCCGGTCGAGCGCCGCGGGCCAGGGCGTCCTGGTACTCCTTGACGGCCTTGATCCTCTGCATCGGCTTGAGTCGCTCGAACATGGTATTGCCGTGCAGGTGATCGATCTCGTGCTGCAGGCACACGCAGAACAGATCGCCCGTGGCCTCATAGCGAATCAGGTTGGCATCCAGGTCATACGCCTCGACGACAACGTGATCGGGACGCTCGATCTCGCAGCTAATGCCAGGGATGGAAAGGCAGCCCTCGCTAAACGGCACCAGATGGTCGCTCTGCTCAACAATGACGGGGTTAATCAGCACGTACGGGTCATAGTCGTTCTTGTCGCTGTAATCGCAGTCGATGGTGACGAGTTGGATGAGCTCACCGATCTGCGGGGCAGCCAGGCCGCAACCGCCGTTCTCGAACATCATCTTCTTCATCTTCTCGGCAAGCGCCTCGATCGCCGGGGTGATCTCCTCGATGACGGCGCACTCCTGGCGCAGACGAGGGTCGGGCGACAGTACGATTCCGTTGGCTTCCATGGCCATCCTTTCGGGTTGTTACATCAAATCATAGGCGTCGACGTCAACGCTCACGCTCACGCCGCGCACGGAGCCCACCTCTTTGAGGCAGGCGTCGATATCATCAGAGACATGGTACCCTACCGGCGACTTTACAAGCAGATGGAAGCGGTAACGGTCCTTGGCTCTCTCGATTACACACGAAGCCGGACCAAGCACCTGGGGCACGGCGCTGCCTGCCCGCAAAAAGTCGGGCGCGGCGGCATGCCAGCGACGCTTGAGGAGCTTTGCGATGCGACCGATGTAGTCCCGCGCGTCATCGGCGTTCGTCGACCATACCAAGATGTTGGCCAGGCGCACGAACGGCGGATACAGGGCGTCGCGGCGCTGGTCCAGGTCGTAGTCGGTAAAGATCGAGCGGTCGTGCTCGGCGACGGCGCGAATGACCGGATCCTCGGGCAGGTAGGTCTGGATGATGACCTCGCCGGGGCGATCGCCGCGACCGGCGCGGCCCGCAACCTGCTCCAGAAGATCGTAGGCGCGCTCCCCTGCTCTAAAATCGGGCAGCTTGAGGGCGAAGTCGGCATTGACCACGCCCACGAGCGTGACCTCGGGAAAGTCGAGGCCCTTGGCAATCATCTGGGTACCCAGCAGCACCGCGCAATCGGCGGCATCGAACTGCTCGAGCAGCTTTTTGTGCGCGTCCTTGCCGCGCGTGGAATCGGCGTCCATGCGAATGATTGCGACGTCGTCGGGCAGCATCTGGTGCAGTGCGTCCTCGATCTGCTGCGTGCCCAGGCCCATTTTTGCCAGGTAGCGGCTGCCGCACTTGGGACAGCGACTCGTGGGCGCCGGAAAGGGCTGCACGCGCCAGGACGATCCGCAGGTGTGGCACTGCAGCGTGTGCGTGCGCTCGTGGTACGTGAGCGCAGTGGAGCAGTGGTTGCAGGTGGGCACGCAGCCGCATTCACGACACATAAGAAACGGCGCAAAGCCGCGGCGGTTGTGCAGCAACACGGCCTTTTCGCGGCGCTCGACCACGCGCTCCAGGCCCTCCATCAGCGGTTTTGAGAACATGGAGCGACTGCCGTGCGCGAACTCGCGGCGCAGGTCGGCAATGCATACCGTGGGCAGGACCGCGTGCCCCGGGCGCTCAGGCATCTCGACGCGCGTCCAGGTGACGCCGCTGTACGTGCCGCGGCGGCAGCGGTCGAGGGCCTCGGCCGAGGGCGTAGCGGAGCCCAACACGAGCGGACACCGATAGCGGCGCGCCATCTCGGCAGCCACCTCGCGCGCATGGTAGCGCGGGCTGGAACCCTGCTTGTAGCTGGTCTCGTGCTCCTCGTCGATGATGATGAGGCCCAAGTCGCTGAGCGGGCAAAAGAGCGCCGAGCGGGCGCCCACGACCACGCGCGCGGCACCGCTGGCGACCATATCCCACTGGTCCAGACGCTCGCCGGCCGAAAGACGCGAATGGAACACGGCGACCGTCTCGCCAAAACGCGAGCGGAAGCGGCCGACGGTCTGGGCCGTCAGCGAAATCTCGGGCACAAGCACGCAGGCAGAGCGCCCGGCCGCCAGCACGCGCTCAATCGCCGAGAGGTAGACCTCGGTTTTACCGGAACCGGTAACGCCATCGACCAGCACCACATCGCCGTGAGCGTCCAGACGGGCACGCTCAATCTGCGCGAGGGCCTGCTGCTGGCCGTTGGTAAGTGCCACCGGAGCCTTGCCACTCGCCGAGGACAGCGTGGTCTGCTCGCTGCACCCACGCCAGGCGCGGCGCTCCTCAACCACCACGACGCCGCGTTTTTCGAGCGACTTAATGGTCGCCGACATGCTGTTGTAAAGCAGGTTGAGGTCGCGCGTCGTGACCGGGCCGCATTGGAGCGCCTCGATGAGCTGACGCTGACGGACCGCGGTCTTGGGCGGCGTGTAGTCGAAACCCTCGGGCGTGAGCATGACCCAGCGGTTTTGAATCGGTTTGACGGCGGGGCGCTCAACCGACCATGTGCCGTCATCGCCCTTGACCACGCGCGGGCTTCCACCCGGGGGTAAAAACAAGCGCAGGCACTCGGAAAGCGTTGCGACGTACTCGCGACTCATCCAGCGTGCAATGCGTGCCGCCTCGGCGGTAAAGAGCGGCTTACTGAGGATAGCCTCGATAGGCTTGATGCGCGCGGGATCGAGAGCGCCGTTACCTTGCAGGTCGGCCAGCTCGCTCGCGATGTCAACGATGTAGCCCGCGGCCGCACGGTTGCCAAAATGAACTAGAACGGTGGAGCCGATCTGGGCATCGTTGGCGAGTGACGACGGAATGCCGTAGGCAAACGGCTCGGACAGCGCGCGGGTCGGGATGTCGAGGACCACGCTCGCATAGGCGGAAATGGACTCTGGCGTAGGCCCGGGCTTCGTCGAGGCGGCGGCAGGGGCCGCGGACTTCGGAGCTTCCTCCGGTTCCGGCGAACCAAACAGCGAAAGTTGCTCGACCATGACCCCAGCACCTCCTATCCCATACGTCTACAGAAACAAGAGCCCCGCTCGGGTGAACGGGGCTCGGATACATGCGTTTGCGCAGCTGCTACAGCGCCATCGTGCGGGCGCGGTCGATGCGCGCCAGGCAGTCGTCGCGGCCGACGAGCGCCATGGTCTCGCCCAGCGGGGGGCTCACCATGTTGCCGCAGACGGCGACGCGCACAGCTTGGAACACCACGCGCTTCTTGAGGTCCATCTGCTCGGGCAGCGGCTCAAGCGCGGCGTCGATGCTGGCGGCCGTCCACTCGTCCACGCCCTCGAGCGCGGCCTTGGCGGCATCCAAAATGGCGCCCATGCCTTCCTTGGCCAGGCCCTTGTTGACAGATTTCTCGTCATACTCGAGCGTCTCGGCCGTAGCAAAGATGGGAGCGGCAACGGTCACGGCGTCGGCCGGCATCTTGGTGCGCGGCTTGACGATGGCGGCAAGCGCATCAATCCAATCCTCGCCGTACTCGACATTACCCTCGATGAGACCCGCCTCGTGCAGCTCGGGGACCATGATCTCGTCGGCAAACTGAGCATCGGACATGCCGTTGATGTACTCGGCATTGACCCAGTCGAGCTTCTTGGGATCGAAGGTCGCCGGGTTCTTGGAGATGCGGTCGAGCGAGAACTTGCTGGCCAGGACATCGCGCGGGATGATAGTGGTCTCGCCATCGAGCGACCAGCCGAGCAGTGCCAGATAGTTGACGAAGGCGTCGGACAGATAACCGGCGTCGCGGTACTCCTCAACCGAGGTGGCACCGTGGCGCTTGGAGAGCTTTTTGCCGTCGGCGCCCAGGATCATGGAGATGTGGGCGAACGTGGGCACCGGCGCGCCGAGGGCCTCGTAGACCATGACCTGACGCGGGGTGTTGGACAGGTGGTCATCGCCGCGGATGACATGGGTGATCTTCATCATGGCGTCGTCGACGACGGTCGCGAAGTTGTACGTGGGCGTGCCATCGGAGCGGAAGATGACGAAGTCGTCGAGCTCCTTGGCGTCGAAGGTCACCTCGCCGTGGACGGCGTCGTGGATGACGACGTCGCCGCGGTCCTCGGGCACCTTGATGCGCAGGACGTAGGACTCGCCAGCCTCGATGCGGCGGCGTGCCTCCTCGGGATCAAGATCGCGGCAACGGCGCTGATAGCCCTGGAAAGGGTCCTTACGCTCCTGGGCGGCCTTGCGATCGGCGTCGAGCTGCTCCTTGGTGCAGAAGCAGGGATAGGCCTTGCCCTCGTCCCAGAGCTTCTGGGCGGCCTGCTTGTACAGGTCCAGGCGCTCGGTCTGTGCGTAGGGGCCATAGTCGCCGCCCACCTCGGGACCCTCATCCCAGTCCAAGCCCAGCCAACGCATGGCGCGCAGAATGATCTGCGTGTTCTCGTCGGTGGAACGGGTGGGGTCGGTGTCGTCGATGCGCAGGATGAACGTGCCGCCGTTTGCGCGGGCGAAAGCCCAGTTATAGATAGCGGTGCGGGCGCCGCCGATGTGCAGCTTGCCCGTCGGTGAGGGTGCAAAGCGGACGCGAACGTCTGATGCCATGGAAATCTCCTCGATTGCAGGATGGATGTCTAACCGCATCAGTATAAAGCAACAAAGCGACCTCCGCACAAAGGGCACCGACCCACTCATTTAAGTCTGTCCCCAATGAGTAGGTGCGGAAAGGGTGTGAATATTCGATTAACGCGATATGATGTGCCCTTGCATATAGAGCTCGGCGGAATGGTAACGGTCGCCGGGACACGTTTTTGAAAGGACAATCATGTCAGAAGAACTTCGTTCCATCCCACCCCAACACGGGTCCTTTGTATTTACGTCGGAGTCGGTGACCGAAGGTCATCCCGATAAGATTGCTGACCAAATCAGCGACGCCGTCCTCGACGCAATCCTCGCTAAAGAAATAGAGCTGCAGGAGCAGGGCTACATTGCGCCCAACGGCGTGCCCGCCAACGTTGAGAACGTCCGCTGCGCCTGCGAGACCCTCGTGACCACCGGCACCGTCATCGTTGCCGGCGAGATCCGCACCCAGGCCTACGTCGACGTGCAGGAAATTGCCCGCGGCGTCATCCGTCGCATCGGCTACAACCGCGCAAAGTTCGGTTTTGACTGCGATACCTGCGGCGTTATGAGCCTCATCCACGAGCAGTCGCCCGATATCGCCCAGGGCGTCGACGAGTCCTTCGAGACCCAGATCGGCGCCACCACCGACCCGATCGACCTGATCGGCGCCGGCGACCAGGGTATGATGTTTGGCTATGCCTCCAACGAGACCAAGACCCTCATGCCCATGCCGCACTACCTGGCGAGCCGCCTGGCCGAGCGCCTGGCTGCCGTGCGCCACGACGGCACCCTGCCCTACCTGCGCCCCGACGGCAAGACCCAGGTCACGGTGCGCTACGAGGACGGCAAGCCCGTCGAGGTCACGACCATCGTCATCTCCACGCAGCACGCCGCCGAGATCGAGGACATGGGCAAGATCAAGGACGACCTCATCGAGTACGTCATCGCCCCCGTCATGGCTGCCGAGAACATGCCGTGGGACAACGCCGACATCTATGTGAACCCCACCGGTCGCTTTGTCGTGGGCGGCCCCATGGGCGACACGGGCCTCACCGGCCGCAAGATCATCGTCGACACCTACGGCGGTTACGGCCGTCACGGCGGCGGCGCCTTTAGCGGAAAGGACTGCACCAAGGTCGACCGCTCCGCCGCATACGCCGCGCGCTGGGTCGCCAAGAACGTGGTGGCCGCCGGCCTGGCCGACCGCTGCGAGGTCGAGCTGGCCTACGCCATCGGCGTGTCCAAGCCGCTGTCTATCATGGTAGATACCTTCGGCACCGCGCATGTTGCCGAGGACAAGATCGTCGAGGCCGTCGAGAAGACCTTCGACCTGCGCCCGGGCGCCATCATCCGCGACCTGGACCTGCGTCGACCGATATTCGAGAAGACGGCAGCCTACGGCCACTTCGGCCGCGAAGACGCCGACTTCACCTGGGAGAAGACAGATCGAGTCGAAGAACTCAAAGCAGCCTGCGGCCTGTAAGCTAGCGGCAAAAGCTGCAACCACACATCGATGCACCAAAAGAAGTACCGCCCCCAAGCGGTACTTCTTTTTTTATTAAAACGGTGGTGAAGATGTTTCAAGATGCAAGGTAAGACACGTCCCTAGCTAATGAATTTTGTCATCTAGCAGCTCCAACCATGTATCCTTAGTCCCGAGGGGCGGGGCATAAGGTCGATCGCGAGTTCCGCACGAGCCGGAGAGCACTTAATGTGCTCTCCGCGCGAGCAGGACTGTCCGAGCAGGCGACCTTATGCCCCGCCCCTCGGGACGACGAGACAAGGCAAAGGAGCAGCCATGGCAGGCAAGCCACAAACACTAGCTACGACCTCGGCATTCGAGATCTTGGGGCCCGTCATGGTCGGCCCCAGCTCATCGCATACCGCCGGCGCCCTGCGGTGCGCCCAGGTTGCCGCCAGCCTGCTCGAGGGCCGCATCACCAAGGTCACCTTTGGCCTGTGGAACTCCTTCGCCCACACCTACCGCGGCCACGGCACCGACCGCGCGCTCGTCGCGGGCATCCTGGGGCTCGACACCGACGACGAGAATATCAAGCAGGCCTTCGACCTCGCACGCGAGCAGGGCCTCGAATATCACTTTGACATCAAGGGCGACGACGCCTCCATCCACCCCAACACCGTCGATATCGAGATGGTTGACGACACAGGCGCTACGGCGCAGGTCCGCGGCGAGAGTCTCGGCGGTGGCAAGATGCGCATCAGCCGCATCAACGGCGTCGGTGTCGACATCTCAGGTATGTATTCCACGCTCTTCGTGGCGCACCAGGACGTCCCCGGCGTGCTCGCCGCGCTAACGAACCTGCTCGCCTACGCCCATGTAAACATCGCGTTTTGCCGTACCTACCGCACCGAGGTGGGCGGCCAGGCCTACTCCGTCTTTGAGACCGACGGCACACCCGACGACACCGTCATCCCCATGCTGCGCAAACTCGACAACGTCGGCTACGCCACCTTTATTGAGCTCCCCGGCTCGGCATCATCGCTCTCCCCCGGCGTCTCGGCCAAGGAGGTCTTCGACGACGGCGAGCAGCTGCTCGACGCATGCGAGGAGCTGGGACTCAGCATCGGCGCCGTCATGGCCGTGCGCGAGGCGCGTCTGACCGGCGAGGAGCACGCCGTCGCCGCCATGCGCCGCGTGCTCGACGTCATGCGCGAGGAGACCACGGCCCCCATCGCCAATCCGCAGCGCTCGCTCGGCGGGCTTATCGGCGGCGAGGCTAAGCTCGTCGATGCCACCGGCCGCAACGACCTTAGCTCCAGTTTAATGGGCGCCGTACAGACCGAAGCCGTGGCACGTGCCATGGCCGTACTTGAGCGCTCCGCCACAATGGGCGTGATCGTCGCGGCCCCCACGGCAGGCTCCGCGGGAGTCGTGCCCGGCTGCGTGCTGGCCCTGGCCGACCACCTGCAGCTCGATGACGAGCAGGTCATGGACGCCCTCTACTGTGCCGCCGCTATCGGCCTCAACCTCACCACGAGCGCCTGCGTCGCCGGCGCCGAGGGCGGCTGCCAGGCCGAGGTGGGAAGCGCCGCCGCCATGGCCGCCGCCGCGCTGGTGCAGATGCTCGGCGGCACCCCCGAGCAGGCACTTGACGCCAGCTCCATCGCGCTGAGCAATCTGCTGGGCCTCGTTTGCGACCCCGTGGGCGGACTGGTCGAGGTGCCGTGCCAAAACCGCAATGCCATCGGCGTGGCTGCGGCCTTCAGCTCGGCCCAGCTCGCGCTCGCCGGCATCAAGAGCCTGGTACCGTTTGACCAGATGGCGCATGTGATGCTCTCGGTGGGCCACGCCCTTCCGGCAACCCTGCGCGAGACGGCCAAAGGCGGCATCGCTCAGGCCCCGGCCGCCCTTTCTGCCTGCGCCAAATGCGGCGTATGCGGATAGGCTGACTTCTCCAAACTGATACTGTTTCCGCACCACAAACAACAGGCTAATCGCTATAATGCAAGCCCAGTTAAAACACGATGAGCCGCAAGGCGAAACTCGAAGGAAATATATACGATGTCGCAAATCGACCGCAGCAGCATGATCCCCGATCCGCAACAGCCAAGTAGGCATACTGGCGGCGTCCAATCGCCGCGCCCCATCGCGCCGGCTCACACCCAACAACACGGCCCGACCAATGCCTCTCAGCGCCCGAATCAGCGTCAATATCAGCATCGTCCCGCACATGGTGCCGCCCCCACGCAGGGCCCTTCGCACGCTCGTACGGCAAGCAATCGTGGGCCCGCGGACAAGCGCACCAACAAAAGCAGCAAGTCGGGCGGAAAGACGGCCCTCTTTGTCGTCCTCAGCCTCGTCGCGATCGTCTACATCGTAGGCGTCGTGGCGTTCTCGCAAGTCGCTTACCCCAACACTACCATCGCCGGCGTCGACATCTCGCTCTCTAACGCATCTTCGGCAGCCACCAAGGTCAACTCGGCATGGAAGCACTACAAGCTCACCGTGTCGGACGACAGCTTTAGCTGGACCTACCAGCCCGAGTCCGACGAGCCCATCGTCGATGGCGAGGAAGCCGCCCACGAGATAATCAGCAAAAACGAGCCGCTGCTGTGGCCATCGCGCCTTATCGAGTCGCTCGGCGGCAAAACCGATAGCGCCACCAAGAAAGCCTCGGTCGACTTAGACCAGGACGTCGACCTGTCCATGCTCTCCGATGCCTTTGACCAAAAGCAGTTTGAGGAGGACCTGGGCAGCGCCATCGACGAGTTCAATGAGGGCCGCTCGGGCACCTTCGAGGCCGCCAGCTCCTATGACGAGAAGGCCGGCAAGTTCACCGTTGAGAAGGCCCGTTCCAACGAGAAGATCAACCGCGAGCATGTCATCAAATATGCCGAGATCGAGCTCGCGTCGCTCGCCGAGAACGTCGATATCACCAAGATCGGCAACGACGCCTACGAACCGCTCAACGGCACCCTCACCAACGACCAGATTCAGGCTGCATGCGATGCCGCCAACAACTTCCTGGGCGTCAACGTGACCCTTAAGCTCAACGGCAATGATGCCGGCAAGGTGGACGGCAGCTCGGTGCTGCAGTGGATCAGCTTTGCCGATCCGGCCAACCCCACGCTCGATACGTCGCAGATCAGCAGCTGGGCCGCCGAGCTCGCCAACGGCTTTAACACCGTGGGCACCACCCGCTGGTGGACACGCGCCGACGGTAAGGAATGCGCTGTAGAAGGCGGCGACTTTGGCTGGTCCATCGACAGCGACACGCTCGCCAAGCAGGTAGAGGACGCTATCAATAACAAGCAGACCGGCGATATCGAGATTTCGTACTCCAAGAAGGCCGACACGTTTACCGCCAAGGGCGAGCCCGATTGGAAGGCCTATATCGACGTCGACCTGTCCGAGCAGCACGCGCGCTACTACGACGAGAACGGCAATATCGTGTGGGAGGCCAACTTTATTTCCGGCAAACCGGGCGAAGACGCCACCCCCGAGGGCGTGTGGCAGATCAACAGCAACGACGGCGCAAGCAAGCTCATCGGTGCCAAAGACCCCGCGACCGGAAAACCCAAATACGAGAGCCCGGTCAGCTACTGGATGCCGTTCGAGGGCAATATGGTCGGTTTCCACGACGCCACCTGGCAAAACGATTCGAGTTTCGATAGTGCCGAATCGTACAAATGGTGCGGAAGCCACGGCTGCATCAACCTGCGCCTGGCCGACGCCAAAGCGCTCCACGACTGCATCAGCGTCGGCCTTTGCGTGGTCGTGCACTCGTAGGAACACACGCCTAGACACAACGGGGAACTGACGCTCCAATCTAACAGTTCCGAAAGATACCGCCATAATGCGCCCGCCTCTCGCGACGGGCGCATATACTTATCGAGGAACTTTCTATAAAGGAGACGCCATGTCGAATGTCCCCACCATCACCCCGGGACCGAATGATACCGAGCGAGCGCCCGAGGGTGCCACCGAAACGCTTCCCCTCATAACAAACGTGCACGCCACACAGCAAAACGGCAGCACAAGCGATGCAACCGAGATTTCTGACGAAGAGGCCTACGCCAAGCTCAAGACGAAGCGTGCCGAGCGTCGGCGCAAAAAGCTCATCCGACGCGGCATTGCGGCCTGCGTCGTGGCCGCCATTGTGCTCATCGCCGTTGTCGTGACCTTCGTCATCAACGCACGGCCTGCAGGTACCGACGGGCCGGTGACCGACATGGTCACCGAGGGCACGTTTACGACCACCGTAGAGGCTAAAGGCCAGCTCAAGCCCATCTCGGCTTCGGTGGTCTCCCCTTCTGTTGACGGCACGGTGGCATCGATCAACGTGCAAGCCGGCCAGTCCGTCAACGAGGGTGACGTGCTCATGACCATTAAAAACGACGAGCTCGATCGCAACGTAGCCGAGGCGCAACGCGCGGTGACAGCCGCACAGGAAGACCTCGCCAACGCGCAGAAAGCGGTAGCTGCCGCCCAAGCCGCTCCGGCGACTGACACAGATGCGGCAGGCGCGAGTGGCGCCAGCGGCACCGCCGACACGAGTGCCGTCTCGAGCGCCCAACGCAACCTGGCCTCGGCCCAGGCGAACCTGGACCAAGCCAACGCCAAAGCAGCCGAGCGCACCGTGACCGCGCCCAGCTCGGGCAGCATCGTCGAGCTCAACGCCAAAGTCGGCGCCACGGTGACGGGCGGCATGATTATGGGCGAAGGCGATACGAGCGGCGGCAAGCAGTGCATGCAGATCGCCGACCTCTCCAAGATGAAGGTCACCGTTCAGGTGGGTGAAAAGGATATCGCCAAGATCGCCGTGGGTCAGAGCGCCAATGTTACCTATCCGGCCTTTCCCGATATCGTGAGCCAGGGAACGGTCACCGCCATCGCATCGGTTGCAAACTCCGACGCTAACGGCGGCGGCAGCGTGACCTTTAACGTCGACATCCTCATCGAAGCACCCGACAGCCGCCTCAAGCCGGGCATGACCGCCGAAGTCTCGGTGGTGACCGAAAAGCTCGATGACGTAGTGATGGTGCCGACCATGGCGCTCATGACCGAGGATGGCGAGCACTATTACGTCAACGTGGCAACCGACGGCGAAGGCAAACAAACCCGACGCGTCAAGGTGACCGTCGTGACGCAAAACGATAACGATGCCGTGGTCGGAAAGACGCAGGTCAAGCGCGATGACCAGGGCAATGAGATTAACACGGACGTGCCGGTCACCAAACTGCGCGACGGCGACACCCTCATCGTGGATACCGGCGCAGGCATGACGGCCGACGGTGGCGACTCTGGCAGCATGTCTGCCGGCGAGGGCATGTAATGCGTCCCGTCATCGACATCCGCAACGTGCATCGCATTTTTGAGAGCGAAGCCGGCTGCGCCCATATCCTGCATAACGTGGGCCTGGCCGTGAATCCCGGCGAGTTCGTGGCCATTACCGGCCCTTCGGGCTCGGGCAAGTCAACGCTCATGAACATCCTGGGCTGCCTGGACAAGCCGACGGCAGGCGATTATTACCTACAGGGCCTCAACGTGGCGGAGCTCGACGATGACGAGCTCACCGAAGTCCGTGCCCTGAGCATCGGATTTGTCTTTCAGAGCTTTAACCTGCTGCCGCGCCTATCGGTCATCGAAAACGTCATGCTGCCGCTGTCGTACACCAACGTGCCGCGGGCTCAGCGTGAGATGCGCGCCGTCCATGCGCTGCAAGCCGTCACGCTGCCGGTCGACCACTGGGACCACCGCATCTCCGAGCTCTCGGGCGGACAGATGCAGAGGGTTGCCATCGCGCGCGCCCTCGTCAACGACCCGCCCATCATCCTGGCTGACGAGCCGACGGGAAATCTGGACTCCGCCACCGGAGCACTCGTGATGGAGACCTTCCACAAACTCCAAGAACGCGGCAAGACCATCGTGCTCATCACGCATGATCCCGGTATCGCCGCCGAGGCCGACCGTGCCGTAACCATTCGCGACGGCCGGATCCACGACGGCGCATACATCGCGCACACGCCGCAGACCCTGCGCGGCGCCATTGATGACCTGCCCATGATTTCCGCACACGCCAATACGACGAAAGGAGTGAAGGCATGAGCACGCGCGACCTTATCCAAGAAGCCCTTCACTCCCTCGAGGCCAATAAGGGGCGCAGCCTACTCACCATCCTGGGCATTGTTATCGGCATTGCCTCCGTCATTGCCATGACCTCACTTATCGGCGGTATCCAAAACAGCCTGGTCAACAGCCTGGGCCTCAACGCCGCGCGCATGGTGCAGATTTATTCGTCGCAAGAGCTCACCGAGTCGGACGTCGAGAAGCTTCGCAAGATGGTGCCGCAGATCGAGCAGATTGGCATCGTGGACAGCGCCTATACCGAGTACAAGGCCGGTGACAAAAGCTATACCGTCATGGCGCAGGGTGTCGATAGCGACATGCTCGACGCGGTGGGCGCCAGCAAGCTCGTCGCAGGACGCACCTACACCCAGGCCGAGTCCCAATCCGGCGCACGCGTGGCGCTCATCAGTCGTGGCGGCGCGGATCAGCTGTACGGCAACGAACAGGACGCGGTGGGCAAGACCATCAAGGTGTCGAACGGCGAGGTGCAGATTTCCGGCGTGATTGATGGCGGTAACGACTCCATGGGCTCGCTCACGCTATACATGCCGCGCGAGACCATCTCGGGTCTGTTTGGCGACGAGAACCCCTCTTTTCCCAGCGTAACGGCGCTCGCCGCCGAGGGCACGGACATGGACGAGCTGTGCAAGACGATTGAATCCAAGGTGCGTAGCATGAAGGGCATCGCGGACGATGACGAATATGACAGCGTATCGGTGACCTCAATGAAAAGCGCCATCGACGCCCTCAATTCCTTTATGGGCGCGTTTTCGCTCATCATGGGCGCTGTTGCCAGCATTTCACTGCTCGTGGGCGGTATCGGCATCATGAATATGATGTTCACCAATGTGACCGAGCGTATCCGCGAGATTGGAATTCGTCGTGCCCTGGGGGCCAGTCGTCGCGATATCACCGCGCAGTTTTTGGCCGAGTCCTCGGCGCTGTGCGTCACCGGTGGCCTGCTGGGTGTTTTGATTGGCTACCTGCTTGCCTGGGGTCTAGCGATGTTCGCCGCGAGTTCCGGCGTGCTTAGCGAGCTCGGTGCCAGCGGCACCATTACGCCGAGTTTTTCAATCGCCACGGTGCTGCTGGCCTTTGCGGTCTCCGTCGGCATCGGCGTCATCTTTGGCTTCTACCCCGCCCGCCGGGCAGCAAAACTAGACCCCGTGGAGTGCCTGCGTTACCAGTAATGCAATCCCCCTGAGCTGCGGTGAAATAGGGACTGTTTAGGCCGCTAGAAGGCTTATTCAGTCCCTATTTCACCGCAACTTAGGGTGGGAATGAGGTGTTGATGCTATTCGAAACGAGATTCCAGACTCGATAGTCCGTTCAACGTCAGATTGTTAGCGACCTCCGAAATGCGCTCGATAGGCACCGAACCATCGGAGAGCGCCCACGTGCGGTAAATGCCGATAATGCCCGAAAGCAAAAACGCCAGATAATAGTCGAACATCTCGTCCTTGAGGCCATGGGGCAGCAAGTCACGCTCGGCAATCTCATGCTCGAGCGGCACGCGCAAACGCGTCATAAAATCGTCGAGCGGGATGTTCTCAATCAACTGGCGATTGAGCACGAGGTTGTTGCAAAGTGCCTCGTTGATGGTTTTAAAAAACGTTGCCGCCGCTCCGAGGGCACGCTCGTTCGTGTCGCCGTCCATGGAAGCAAGCGTTTTCTCGACCGAGTCGACGATCATCTCCACCACATCAACGGCGATGGCATCGAGCAGGCCGTCAACCGTACCGAAGTGAACGTAAAAGGTCTTGCGGTCGACATTTGCCTCACGCGCGATGGCACTCACCGTAATGTCGGCAAGCGGCTTATCCATCAACAGGCGTTCAAACGCAGAAAGGATGGCATTGCGGCTGCGAACGATGCGGCGGTCGAGGCGCGGTTTGCTGGTGGCCATGGACGTGTCCCTTCGGATTGCGAGCATTCATCAACAGATGAGAGTTAATCTACGTAAGAGGATTATCCCCCATCCGGCACAAAAATGCCCGGCAACATGAAGAACGCACGACCAACTGTTACGCCTTAGGGAGTTTCTTTTTGTTCAAAGCAGCTGGGGACACACGGATGCCGTCGCCCGTCTGGCGCACATAGGCCTTATGCGCCGGTTTGGCGGCCCCAGAAGCCTTCTGAGCATGCTGATTGGGATCCACGGTAACCGCATGCACAGGATGGGGCTTTGCAGGCTTAGAGGACGTCTGAGGCGTTCGCCCGAGCTTGCGCATCACGCGATCCCAGCGCGCATGGATACTCTCGTTGTGAGCACTCTTGAGGCCCAGCAGGGGCGCGGCCAAAATAGTCGGCGCGATAAACGTAATGAGGCGCCACAGCAGATACCCAGCGGTCGATGCCGATCCAAAGAAATGACCCAGGAACAGCGCGAAGCCGCCCTCGGCGCCGCCGGTGCCACCGGGCAGGGGAACAGCAGAGCTCAGGAGCTGAACAAAGGCGCTCGCGGCCATGACCGAGAAAAAGTCGACTTCGTGGTGGCCAAAGGCAAGCATCAGGAAATACGGCACGAGATAGAAAAACGCGAGCTGCAACATAGTGATGACCACCGTGAGCAGCATGGACGAAAAGTGACCGGCCGAAAGCTTGAACTTCTCGGAGAACGAGTAGATTTCGCCGTCGACAAACGTACGCCAGCCCTCAATCTTGGTGGCCGAGACGCCCATTCGCTCAAGCCAATTGATGATGCAGTGCGCGACGCGCGTGACGGTCTTGGGCATGAGTGCGACGGCAAAGATGCCAAGCAGAATGCAGCAGTGACCGCCAAAGCTAAAGACGCACAGCAGCGTCATGTCGCCATAGCGCTCGGCGAAAAACGGCATGCGGGCAAGCAGCAGAATGGCGCCCCAGGCAACGAGGCCAAACTGATACACGATAAAGCGCGTGAACTGCGTGGCACCGGCCTCGCCAACGTTTTGGCCCGCCTTGGTCAAACGGTAGATCTGGGCAGGCGTGGAGCCCATCATCATGGGCGTCAGGTTGCCAAAGAAGATACCGCTCGCCTCGACCGAGATCAGGTCGCGAATGCCGACGGGCGAATTGGGATCGAGCCAGACGGCGATCGCATAGGCAACGATGCCAAAGAACAGGTACAGGAACATGCAAAAGCATGCAGCAACGAGCCACGGCGCTTGAACGCTCGACATGGCAGCCCAGAACTGTCCCATCTGACCGGTCGCAATCAAATAAACGATATAGCCAACCAGCACGACGCCGATAAAAATGGCACCGCGACGCGCACCCTTGTTGTCATCGCCGCCCGAGGCCTCAACCTCGACCTGGGGCTTAGATGTATGCTGAGAGGACTCCTTCATGAGGCTCCTTCTGACCGTCCAAATATCTTGCATATTGTACCCGCAAGGGACACAAGCAGAACGTAAAGCTCTGGGCCAAATCGGAATTGCAGATGGTTTGCTTGGAAATAAAAAACCCGGACTTCCTTGGGAAGTCCGGGTCTCAGATTCATGGTAGCCCGTACCAGATTCGAACTGGTGATCTCCGCCTTGAGAGGGCGGCGTCCTAAACCGCTAGACGAACGGGCCATAAGCCTCAGCAGAAAAGAAGTGGTAGCCCGTACCAGATTCGAACTGGTGATCTCCGCCTTGAGAGGGCGGCGTCCTAAACCGCTAGACGAACGGGCCACATGACATCTGCACTGCCGTGCTGCGAGGAAATATATTACGGGACAGAAAACGCAAGCGCAAGAAGAAATTCCAAATTGGCGAAATTTTGTCGTGAGGTTATGGAAAGCACAGGTCAACCAGGCAGTTCATTTGGAATGGAATCACCTTCTACCCCAGGTGCAGGTGAGCCAGGAGTGCTTCTCGCTCGTTGGGGATGTTATCTTCGATCACTGCGTCGAGGGCAGCGTTGAGCAGCTGCCCCAGTTCCGGCCCTGGCTTGACGCCGGCGCGAATCAAGTCGCCACCATTGATGGCAAGCATCTTGAGCGTATAGGGCTCCCCCGCCGCCAGCAACTCGTGAGTTAGCGCGCGCATCTCCTCGATCGTCTCGACGTAATAGAAACACGAAGGTGCCTTACCGAGTGTGTCGGCACGCTTAAGGTCCATGAGCTCGTCCATCAGACGCGGCGTATCGACGCCCTCGCCCGAAAGCGCGCGCATCATATTGAGCAGGCAGGATCGCTCGGGACGCAGCGGCTTGTCATGATATTTGATCAGCAGGCACACATCGCGCACCAAATCGTGCGAGAGCGCCAGACGATCCATGATGACGCGCGCCTTCTTGGCGCCGAGCTCGGGATGACCGTAGAAGTGACCGCTGCCCGCATGGTCGACCGTAAAGCAGTCGGGCTTGGAGACATCGTGCAAAAACGCCGCCCACATAAGGCTCGAAGAGGGCGCGACACCATCGCACAGCGCCAGCTCCCCTGCCACCGTCAGCACGCGGGCGATATGCTCGTAGACGTTAAACGCATGATAGACACTGCGCTGGTCAAAGCCCCTACCCGCAGCGAGCTCGGGCACGGCGGCGCAAACAAGCTCGGGGTAGCGCAGCATGGCGTCTCCCCCGTGGCCGGTCGAAAGGATGCCCTCAAGCTCAATACCCACGCGCTCGCGTGCCACGGCATCGAGCAAAGGCGCGCACTCGGCAAGCGCCTGTTTGGTCTTAGGCTCGATCATAAAATCCAGACGGCAGGCAAAACGCACCGCGCGCAGCATGCGAAGCGCGTCCTCGTTAAAACGGCGCTTGGGATCTCCAACGGCGCGGATGAGTTTACGGTCCAGGTCGCCCTGGCCGTCATAGCGGTCGACAAGACCGCGCTCGGGATGCCAGGCCATAGCGTTAACGGTAAAGTCGCGACGCGCCAGATCGTCCTCAAGCGACGCCGCGCGCTCCACACTCTGGGGATGGCGACCATCGGTGTAAAAGCCGTCCAGGCGGTAGGTGGTGACCTCAATGCGCTCGTCATCGCAAATGGCCGTGATACCGCCAAATTTAATGCCCGACTCAACCACGGCGATATCAGCCGCCTCGAGCGCCGCCTTTGACTCCTGCCACAGGCCGCTGCAGCACATGTCAACATCGTGGCTGGGGCGCCCCATCAGGGCATCTCGAACCCAACCGCCTACGTACCAAGCCTCAAGACCGGCTGCCTCGAGCGCGCGCAGGACACGGATGGAGGCATCGGTCGGCTGCGTACCGTTAAGCGAAACATTGCACATGCCTATGGCCTCCTGCACTTGCGAGCGTTAAACGATGGTTCTCAAGAAGTCTAACAAGAAACGGGAAAGCGCGCACACGCAATCGCGTCGTCGATTCGATAAAACGAGACAGCAGACGCCACAAACGTTCAGGGCGCAAAAAACACCCGCCTCGGAGATCCAAAGCGGGTGTTCGGCAACAATGTATCGATGCAGCTAGCAGACCTGACGAACTTCGATGTTCTTCTTGTATTCATCCACCTTGGCAAAATCGCCCAAGCCCGGGCACTCGACCACGTTGGCGCCGGTGGCCATCGAGAGGCGCAGGGCGTCCTCGACGCGCTCGGGGGCATCGTGCCACACGGACAGGAAGGCAGCGAGCGAGGAATCGCCGGCGCAGACGGTCGACAGCAGCTTGACCTCAAAGGTACGGTTGGCAAACCAGATATGCTCGCCATTGGAGAAGTACGCGCCAGCGCCACCGAGGGTCAGCAGTACATTCTTGGCGCCCTTGGCGTGCAGCTCGGCCATAGCGCCCTTGACGGACTCGTCGTCGCCACCGCTCACCTTAATGCCAAAGATGTCGAGCAGCTCGTCGTCGTTGGGCTTAATGAGCAACGGCTCCATAGCAATGAGATCGGCCAGCTGATGGCTCGAGATGTCGAGCACGAACTCGGCGCCCTTGGCCTTAACGCGGCGAAGTACCTCGGCCAGGAAGTCCTCGGAGGTGTTGGGGGGCAGCGAGCCGCTGATAACCAGGCAGGTCATGTCGTCGAGCGAGTCAATAAGCTCAAACATCTCCTGCTCGTTGGCTTCGTTAATGGCGGCACCGGCATTGACCATGTTGTACTCGGTGTCGGGACCGGCGTTGAGGAACACGTTGACACGCGTGATGCCTTCGGTCCACACGGGCTTGACGGGCACGCCAAGGGCCTCGGCGCCCTTAACGATGAACTCGCCCGAGAAGCCGGCAAAGAAGCCCAGGATCGTGGTGTCGACGCCGTAGTGGTCGAGCGTAAACGAGACGTTGAGACCCTTGCCGTTGGGGGTGTAGACCGCATTACGGGTGCGCGTAACGGTATTGGCGGACAGTCCGTCGCAGGCGATGTTGTAGTCAATGGCGGGATTTGCAGTGAGCGTGTAAATCATGAATGTTCCTTTCACGAAGCAACGTGTTAATGAAAGTATATTCCACGCTTCGGCAAAAGGCTACAACAACTCGGTGAACGGTGTGGAAGCGGTGAAGGTCGGTTTCATCTCACTTTTCCCACGAAAAAACGGCGCCCCGATCAAAACCGGGACGCCGCATGCGCACGAATTTGTCGCTTTTCGCTTACTTGCGATCGAGCTTACGGACAGCAACGCGCTTGCTGTACTCATCGACGTGGCCGAAGTCGCCAATGCCCACGGACTCAGCAACGTTGGCACCGGTGGCCATAGCGAGCTTCATGGCCTCCTCGACGTTGTCGCGATCCCTGTACCACTTGTGCAGGAACGCAGCGAGGGTGCAGTCGCCGGCGCAAACGGAAGAGACCAGCTTGATGTTGAACTCACGCTTGGCATACCAGATGTCCTCGCCGTTGGAGAAGTAAGCGTCGCCGCGGCTACCACGGGTGAGCAGCACGTTCTGGACGCCGGCGTCGTGGGCGAGCTTCATGGCAACGCGGACCTCGTCGTCGGTGTCGACCGGCACGCCGAAGATGGCCTTCATCTCATGATGGTTCGGCTTGATGAGCAGCGGCTTCTTGTGAGCGAGCTCCTTGAGCTTGTCGGAGGACAGGTCCAGGACGACGTCGGCGCCACGAGCCTGAGCGTGCTCCATGACCTGAGCCAGGAAGTCGGGCGTAGCTTTGGGAGGCACGGAGCCGGAAACGATCAGGCACTCAAGGTCGCCCGCGGTGTCCAGGATGTTGTAGAGCTCCTTCTGGTGCTCCGGCGTAATCGGGGCGCCGGGGTTAAGGATGCCGTACTCGTGCTGGCCATCGTTGACGTAGGTGTTGATACGCGTGATGCCGTCAGTCCAGACCGGGCGGCACAGGCAACCCAGGTTCATGACCTCCTCGACGATGAACTTGCCCGTGAAGCCGGCGAAGAAGCCGAGTGCGACGGTGTCGACGCCCATCTTCTTAAAGGCGAAGGACACGTCGAGGCCCTTACCGTTTGCCGTGTAGCTGGCCGAGCCGGTGCGGACGTTCTCGTCGGGCTCGAGCGGAGAGCTCGAAACCGTCATGTCGACAGCCGGATTAGCGGTTAGCGTGTAGAACATTTACAGTACCCCCTGTATATGTGAGGGCCGCGTGGCCGGCCCATTCCAACCACGCGGTTACCTCTGATACCAAATTAGCGAGCTGCGGACTCGAGCAGTGCCTTGACCTCGGCGGCGGTGTTGCAGGCGAGCGCCTTCTCGGCGAGCTCGTCGCACTCGGCCTTGGTCCACTGACTGATGGTCTTGCGGGCGCGCAGGATGGACGGAGCGCTCATCGAGAACTCCTCCAGACCCCAGCTGATCAGCAGCGGCTCAAGCAGCGGATCGGCAGCGGCCTCGCCGCACATACCGACCATGATGCCGGCCTTCACGCCGCTCTCGATGATGTTCTTGAGCGAGCGGAGCACGGCGGGATAGTACACCTGGTACAGGTTGGAGATGGTGTCGTTGCCACGGTCGGCGCACATGGTGTAGCCGATCAGGTCGTTGGTGCCGATGGAGAAGAAGTCGGCGACCTCGGCAAGGCGGTCAGCGAGCAGCGAAGCGGCGGGCGTCTCGACCATGATGCCAACCTCGATGTTCTCGTTGAACTTGCGACCCTCTTCGGTCAGCTCGGCCTTGCACTGCTCGACGAGCTCCTTGACAGCCACGACCTCCTCGACGCAGGTGACGAGCGGGATCATGATCTTGACGTCACCGAAGGCGCTGGCGCGCAGCAGAGCACGGAGCTGGACCTTGTACTGGTCGGGATTGGCCAGGCAGTAACGCACGGCGCGGAAGCCCATGAAGGGGTTGTCTTCCTTGACCATGTGCAGGTACGGGATCTCCTTGTCGCCACCCACATCGAGCGTGCGGATGATGACCGGAGCGCCCTTGAGCGCACTGGCGAC
This sequence comes from uncultured Collinsella sp., assembly GCA_905200715.1. Lineage (GTDB taxonomy): Bacteria > Actinomycetota > Coriobacteriia > Coriobacteriales > Coriobacteriaceae > Collinsella. The sequence continues at coordinate 40,529 of CAJKLK010000012.1, forward strand.
CTTGCGGTAGGCGTTGAACTGCTCCTCCTCGGAAGGAAGCTCGGCAGAGTCCATGAACAGGAACTCGGAGCGGAACAGACCGATGGCCTCGGCATCGTGATCGAGCGCGTTAGGCACGTCATCGGGGTTACCGATGTTGCAGGCGATGATCTTCTTGATACCATCGGCAGTCACGGACGGCTTGCCACGGAAGGCCTCGAGGGCTGCCTTCTCGGCAGCGAAGGCCTCGGCCTTGGCGGTGTAGGCGGCGAGCGTCTTCTCGTCGGGATCGGCCTCGACGACACCCTTGCCACCGTCGACGACGACGGTCATACCGTTGCGCAGTGCAGTGCAGCTGTTGGAAACCGAAAGGACAGCCGGGATCTCGAGGGCGCGCGCGATGATCGCGGAGTGCGACGTGCGGCCACCGGTCTCGGTGACGATACCGGCAACGTGGGCCTTATCGATCGTGGCGGTCATGGACGGCGTGAGGTCGTGCACGACAACGACGGTGTTCTCGGGCAGGACGGAGAGGTCGACGACCTCCTTGCCCAGCAGCTCGGCCAGAATACCGGTGCGGATGTCGGCGATGTCGGCCGCGCGCAGACGGAACATCTCGTCGTCCATAGACAGGAACATGTTCTCGAACATGGTCGAGGTGTCCATGAGCGCCTGCTCGGCGCAGGTGCCGCCGTCGATGGCGGCGTTGATGGCGTCGGTCATGCCCGGATCCTGAGCCAGGACGATGTGTCCGCTCATGATCTCGGCCTCGGCCTCGCCCACCGTCTCCTTCATGTGGTCGGCCTGAGCCTGGGTCTTCTCGCAGAAGACCGAAAGAGCAGCCTGATAACGCTCCTTCTCTGCGGCCGAATCAGCAACCGCGTGCGGTTCAAACGTCAAGTCGGGATCGACGGCGACCATGACGGTGCCGATACCGATGCCCTCGGATGCGTTGACTCCCTGATACATTCCCATTCCTCTCTCCGTGTCATGTGATAAAGCGTTTTGCCATATCCATGACAAAAGAGCGCAGCTACCTTGAACAGGTCACTGCGCCCCCAAGTATGAACTTAATTGTTCAACATGCGACCCGTTTGAGTTCTACTCGCCAAGACCGCTCTTGATGAGCTCGATGGCAGCAGCCAGAGCCTCGGCCTCGTCGGCGCCGTCGCACTTGACCTCGACCTCGGTGCCACAGGGGATACCAGCAGCCATGAGGGCCATCGGGGACTTACCGTTGACCTCCTTCTCGGGGGTGACGACAGTCACGTCGCAGGCGTACTTGCCCATGGTGGAGGCGAAGAGGCCGGCCGGACGCATGTGAAGACCCTGCGGATTGACGAGGGTAGCCTTCTCAGAAACCATAATTGACTCCTTTTTTGTGTTTAACCCCTGTCGTGCATGCGGCAGGAGTCAGATTCACGACGTTGTTTATATTAACTCACATCAAACGGTTTTTCATTATGTTTCGCACGAATTGTTGGACAGATGTGTTTGTCGTCGGCTTGCTCGCCCATAGGGGGCCGGGCGCGGCCTGTGAGATTTCCTGCTCTACAGTCCTGCTCGCACGAAGAGCACATTAAGTGCTCTTCGGCTCGTGCGGAACTCGCGATAAATCTCACAGGCCGCGCCCGGCCCCCTATGGGCGAGCAAGCTGCGGAAACTCGGTCGGTCCAGAGCAATATCGTGCGAACGAAATTCTGGCTGATTATTTGTTCGGCTGGTTGATCTAGTTGATGGGGTCTATCTATGCCCTTTTTAAGTTGCGGTGAAATAGGGACTGAATTTGGGGTTGAATCGTTTAAACAGTCCCTATTTCACCGCAACTTATGGGAGGGGCAGAAAAAGGCGGAGGCCCTGGAGAGGGTCTCCGCCTTTGTTACAAGGGCGATATTATTCGCTAACTGCTGGATTAGACCAGGCGGGCGTTGATCGTCTTGGCGATCTCGGCGGCGTCGGTGGAACCCTTGACGGTGGCACGGAAGTCCTCGTCCATGAGCGCCTCGGCGACCTTGGACAGGATCTTGAGGTGCGTGGTGCCAGCCTGAGCGCCCGGGATGAGCAGGGCGATGGCCACGTTGACGGGAGCGCCGTCCATGGTGTCCCAACCGGTCACGCCGGACTCGTCCTTGACGACGATGACGGCGGCCTCGGAAATGGCGTCGGACTTGGCGTGCGGGATGGCGAAGCCCTCCATCATGCCCGTGGTGCCCTCGGCCTCGCGGGCCAGGAAGGCGTTCATCACAGCGTCGGCGTCGTTGGCGACACCGGCCTTGACGGCCTGGTTGGAGACGAAGCTCAGGGCCTCGTCACGAGAAGCGAAGTCCTCGGCGACAAAGACGTTCTCGACCTTCACAAAGTCGGCAGCCTCGGCCTTGGGAGCCTCGACGGCAGCGGCCTTGGGGGCCTCAACCGGCTTGGCTGCAGGAGCAGCCTTCTGGTTCTTCTCGAAGTCGTACTTCTTGAAGGCCACGAACAAGATGCCACCGACCACAGCACCGATGAGGATCGCGAGGACCCACAGCGGACCGTTCTCGACAACGGGCAGGACCAGGAAGCCACCGTGGGGCGCCGGATCGTGAACGTTGAACATGATGGTCAGAATCGAAGCAATGGAGGAGCCGAGCATCATGATGGGCATGACGGGCCAGATGTTCTTGGTCATGAACGGAATGGCGCCCTCGGTGATGTGGGTGCAACCAAGGATGAGGTTGACAACACCGGCGTCATGATCCTCCTGGCTGAAGTACTTCTTGCCGACGACGACGGCGAAGGTGGTGATCAGTGGCGGAACGATGCAGGCGGCGGAAACGGCAGCCATGAAGTTGGTGCCGAAGTTGTAGGTCTCGGTGCCAACACCGGCGGCCAGGGCCTCGGTGAGCATAGCGGTACCGGTGACGTAAGCAGCCTTGTTAACCGGGCCACCCATGTCAAAGGCGCACATGCAACCGATGGCAAGACCCAGGACAACAGCGCCAGAGGCAGACAGACCCTTGAGGAAGTCCATCATTGCGGTGTTGATGGCAGCCATGGGGCCGGAGATGCCGAGCATGACCAGACCGACGATGGCAGTCGAGAACAGCGGGTACAGGAAGATAGCCTTGAGGCCGTCCAGGTTCTTGGGCAGGCCGGCAAAGACCTTCTCGAGCAGCAGGATGACATAGCCAGCAAGGAAGCCGCCGACGATGCCGCCCAGGAAGCCGAAGCCCACGCCAGCGCCACCGGCGTCGATCATACCGGTATCGGCGTTAACGGGCAGGCCCTGGATGGCGATCATACCGGCAACAAAGCCGGGGACGAGTGCCGGGCGCTTGCCGATGGACTCGGCGATGTAGGCGGAAAGCACGGGAACCATGAGGTTCATGGCGATGCCGCCGATGATCTTGAGCATGGCGGCGAAGCTGTTGTAGTCGGCAGCCGTCGAATCGAAGGACGTGATGCCCCACAGGAACGAAACGGCGGTCAGAACACCACCGGCGACGACGAAGACCAGCATGTGGCTGACGCCATTCATGAGGTGCTTGTAGATGACGTGGCCGATGGACTCCTTCTCCTCGACCTCGTCCTCGACATCGGCGGCAGCGGCAACCGTATCGTCGCCCTTGGCGGCGAGCGCGCGGTCGATCAGCTTTCCGGCGGCCTCGACGGACAGGGCCTTGGAAACGCCGACGGAAACCATGGGCTTACCGGCGAAACGCTCCGCCTGGACATCCTTGTCGGCTGCGACGACAACGGCCTTGGCACCGGCGATCTCGCTCTTGGTGAGCTCGTTCTCGACACCGACCTGGCCATGGGTCTCGACCTTAATGGTCAGACCGCGCTCGGCAGCTGCCTTCTCCAGCGCCTCCTTCGCCATGAAGGTGTGCGCGATGCCGGTCGGGCAACCGGTAGCGGCGATGATGTCAAACTTAGCCATGTGTCCCTCCTTCTTGAGTACTGCGCCCGCAGGCGCTCCCCTACACGCGCGTCCTTGCGCGCTTTTCCACAACTGAAAGATACCAACCCAGCGCTTTCGCGGAAAGGAAAAAGTCCCAATTCTCCGGTGAAAGGTTCTTTCATAACCGTAAACGGTAGGTGAAAGTTTACCATCAACACTTGAAACGGCAAGATGTATCTTGTAATTGAAAATGCCCGTATACTATGGCATTGAAAAACGAGTCCTATTTTCATGCCAACCAGGAGCCATCCATGACCGATAGCAGCAAGAGCGCGCTCTCCCTTATTAGCACTCATCAGGGATATAGTGGATCCGAGCAGCGCATTGTCGACTATATATTGGAGCACCAGTCCGAGGCGCCGCGCCTGACGGCCGCCCAGCTCTCACGAGCCGCTGCCACGTCCGAGGCGACGGTTTCGCGCTTTTGCCGCAAGCTGGGCTTTGGCAGCTTCCGCAGCTTTCAGTTTTCGTTGGCGCGCGACTTGGAGAGTCAGCGCAACGAGGGCTTGACCGACGAGGTCTCGCTCGACAACATGGAACAGAGTCTTAAGAATATCTTGGCTGCCAAGGTCAGCGAGCTTAACGCGACCATCGACGGAATTGACCACGATACGCTAACGGCCGTTGTGCACGCGTTAAAGAATGCCGGCGTAATTGAGTTTGCGGCCGTAGGCAACACCAATGCCGTCGCGCTCGACGCGACGTTTAAGTTTTCGCAGCTGGGCCTGCGCTGCATGGCGAGCACCATCAGCGAGACATCAATCGGCTTTGCGCTCACCTTGCGCCCCGGCGACGTTATCGTGCTGATCTCGAACTCCGGCAAGTCGCGCCGCCTGAATCGTATGGCAAAAGCGGCTCGCGACTGCGGTGCCACCGTGGTCGTCATCAGCAGCGACAGCAAGTCTCCACTTGCGCGCCTAGCCGACTACACCTTTAATACCGTCAATCACGAGGCGCTGCTGACAACGGGCGACTTCGCGTTCTCCAAGATGAGTGCCACGATGATCATAGAGGTCATCTACAACTTCCTGTTGCCCGAAATCGAGGACGCCCGAGAGCATATCAGCTACTACGAGGAGCTCATCCAACCGGATAAGGTCGTGGAGTAGACATTTTGGGGAGCCGACAAACACCACCAGCCACGAAACCGGCCCATCTACTACGTATTATCCGTATAGCCCAACCACATACCGAAAATAGAGAAAACCGCAGGCGTTCTACCTGCGGTTTTCTTTTTGCAATTCTTGGCGTGGTTGCCGATAGCCTATTAAACGTAGTAGATGGGCCGGTTTCGTGGCGACCGGGTCGGAAATGCATGTGGCAGCTCGTTCTAAGCACGCGCTTCTTCCAGCATCTGTCTAGCGTGCGCTAGGCTTGCCTCCGATTGATCGCCGCTCAGCATACGGGCGATCTCTGCGGTACGGGCATCGCCGGTCACCTCGTCCAGATGCGTCTGGGGAACGTCGCCCGGCTCTTTACTGACCACGTAATGCTTGTCGGCCATGACCGCAACCTGTGCCAGGTGCGTTACGACGATGACCTGATGCGTGGCGGCAAGATCGGCCAGCACACCAGCAAGAGCACGAGCCGTGGAACCGCCGACACCGGCATCGACCTCGTCGAACACCAGCGTATCCACGCCGTCCGCATTACCGAGGACAACCTTACTCGCCAGCATGACGCGGCTCAGCTCGCCGCCCGACGCAATGCGGCGCAAGGGACGCGGTGTCAAGCCGGCGCCGCTGCGATACAAAAGCTCATAGCTTGAAGGGCCCGCCGGCGTCCACTCGGCACGCGGAAGATCGCGCGACTCCCAGACCAGCTCAGCGCCGCCCATCTCCAGGCGTGCCATCTGACGACCCACCTCGTGACAAAAACGCGGAGCAGCGGTATTGCGCGCACGCTTGAGCGCCTTGGCGGCGACGAACAATTCGCGCTCCGCCGCGCCAAGCGCTTCGCGCGCCTTCTTGATCTGCTCATCACCATCGTCTACCAGCGATAACAGCTCTTGCGAGTGATCGCGCATGGCAAACACGTCGTCCATGGTGGGACCCCACTGACGCAGCAGGCCCTTGAGGTCGGAATACCGCTCGCGCATGCGGGCGAGCTCGCGAGGGTCAAACGCAACGCCATCGCGATAAGCACGCAGCTCATTGGCGCAATCCTCAAGCGAGATGCAGGCATCCGAAAGTGCGTCGGCGATGTCGCCCAGCTTGCGGTCGACGGCCGCCATGCGTGAAAGCTCGGCCACGGCGCCATTCACGGCATCGAGCGCTCCCCCTTCGGCGGCAAGCGATGCATGGGCCTCGCTGGCCGTCGCCACCAAGACCTCGGCGTGCTCCGAGCGCGGCAGCAGCTCCTCGAGTTCCTCGTACTCGCCTGGCTTGGGATCGACCTCGGCGATACGCTCGAGGGCAAAACGCGCTTCCTCGACGCGACTCCCCTGCGCGCGTGAGGCTTCCTCCACACGGCGAAGCTCCTTGGCGGCGGCACGCGATGCCTTAAAGCAGGCACGATACTTCTCGAGCGCCTCAAGCGCCGCGCGCCCAGCCCAGGCATCAACCATGGCAACATGGTGCGCTGGGTCGAGCAAGCGCTGGTGCTCGTGCTGGCCGCACAGGTCCATCATCACGCCGACGCGCTCCGAAAGCTCGCGCACGCTGGCGATGCGGCCGTCTATTTTTACGCGGCTGCGACCCTCGGCAGAAAGGCTGCGCAGTACGGTGAAACCCTCCGTGTCATGTGGACCGTCGAACAGGCGCGCCTCGACGCTGGCAAGCGCCTCGCCCTCGCGCACGGTCGAAGAATCTGCACGCTCGCCCAAAATGAGCTTGAGAGCCGAGAGCAGCGCAGTCTTGCCGGCGCCAGTCTCGCCAGTCAAAACCGTTAGACCCGCGCTCGGAACCAACGTCGCCTCGCGAATGAGTGCAATGTTGGAAACCTGCAGCTCATCGATCATGGCGAACTCCATAGAACACGCGGCTCACCGAGTTATAGAAGCTCTCGGGACCGTAATCCAGCAGCAGCACATCGCCGGGACCGCGACGCACAGCCACGCTCTCGACCGTGCCGTCGCAGGTAATAAACTGTCCGTCGATAGCGATGGCAGGCACACTCGGGCGGTCGTCGGACATGAAGATCTCGACGACATCGCTTGGCGAGGTCAAGAAGGCGCGAGCCTGAATAGTATGCGGAGCGATGGGCACGCAAACCATACCCGTGTAATCGGGGCTCACGATAGGACCGCCGGCGCTCAGCGCATAGCCGGTGGAGCCGGTCGCCGTCGACACGACGACACCATCACCGCGCAGGCGATCGATATGATGGCCGGAAACCGTGATGTCAAACTCGACCATATCGGACAGGGGCCCGCGCGTGAGCGCCATATCGTTGAGAGCAAACGTGCGCACGACGTCCTTCGTGCCGTCATCGCGCACCGAGACGATATCCGCGGCGATGGTGGCGCGGCGGCTCACATGGAGCTCACCGGAAAGGGCATCGCTCACAACCTGCAAAATATCGCGTTCCTCGGGACTGGCCGCCGTCAAAAAGCCAAGGTGACCATAGGAAAGCCCCAAAATGGGAATCTCACGGTAATTGAGAATACGGGCAGCGCGAAGCAACGTGCCGTCGCCGCCGAGCGTAATGACCAGGTCGGCATCGTCAACATCGGGCGTGCTCTGAATCTTGGAGCGCTGGTCGGCAGCCCATGCGACCTCATAGCCTTGGCGCGAAAGCCAAAGCTCGAGCATCAGACCGCTCTCGACCGCCTCTTGCTTGTAGTAATTGGGAACCAGAAAGACCTTCATAGCGTTGCAGCTTTCTCGCTCAAAGCCGATACCTGGGATTGCAACTCGTCATCGGAGCGCTCATCGGGGGCAAACCTCGTGCCGTACAGGAAAAACTCGACGTTGCCCTTGGCGCCATGAATGGGCGACACGCACACGTCGACCGGGAACAATCCCTTGGCGGCGAACAGCTCAATCGCCGCCACGAGCGTATCGCGGCGGACGGCGGGGTCGGTTACGATACCGCCCTCGCCCACCAGCGCAGCCGACGCCTCAAACTGCGGCTTTACGAGCGTGCAAAACGAACCCGAACGCTTCAGACACGCCAACACCGCATCGATGATGTTCGCGATGCTGGTAAAAGACACGTCGCACACGGCGAGGTCAATAGCGCCGCCGTAGCCGAGCTCGGGCAACTGCGTCACATTCGTGCGTTCATGGAGCGTCACGCGATCGTCTTGGCGCAGCGACCAGTCAAACTGGGCACGGCCCACGTCGACCGAAACGACCGTGGCGGCACCGCGCTTGAGCAGGCAATCGGTAAAGCCGCCGGTAGAGCAGCCTACGTCCAGGCAGGCAAGGCCCGTAGGATCGATACAAAACGCATCGAGCGCGCCCTCGAGTTTAAGGCCGCCGCGCCCAACGTACGGAATACGCCCCTTAACGTGCAGTGGCAGGCCCGGCGTCACCTTGAGCCCCGGAGAGGTCAAACGCTCACCGCCACTCGAAACCAAGCCGGCCATAAGAGTGCGAAGGGCATCCGCGCGATCGGCGCAGATGCCCTGTGAAATCAGTTCGTCATCGAGACGCACGCGTTTCATGAATGCCATCAACCATTCGTATCCGGGGATGCAGCCTGTCTATCTTGGGACTCGTTTGCCGCATCCTCATCGTATTCCTGCTCGAGCTTGTCGGCCTCACGCGGCGTCAACTCAAACTTGTCGACCATATCGACCGCACGGGAGCCCAGCTCAATCGCCTCGTCAAACAAATCGAGCGAACGCTCCAAGGACGTATCCTTGGAGCGAACGGTGGCGATAATCTGGTCCAGGCGATCCGAGATCTCATCGAAGTTGCGGACGGAACCCTCTGGCATGGCTACTCCTCGACGGAGTCGGCCTCGACGGCCTCAGCAGCGTCCGCGTCCTCGGCATGTACACCGGCGGCAGCCTGAGCGGCAGCGACCTTGGCGGCAGCCTCGGCAGCCTGTGCCTCCTCGCGAGCACGATCCTCGGCCAGCAGCTCTTGGTACAGGTCCTCGCCCGGCAACTCCTCGCTGCGAGCGATCTTGCCCAGCACGCCGTTGACAAACGACGCGGACTGGTCGGTACCATAAGCCTTGGCGATCTCAACGGCCTCGTTGATCACGATAGCGTCCGAGACCTCCTCGTCGGTGAGGAAGCGCATCTCGTAGACGGCGATACGCAGCAGGTTGCGGTCGGCGCCGGGCATGCGCATAAGATCCCAGTTCTTGGCGACGGCGCGCAGGGCACAGTCGATGCGATCGATATGCTCGTAGGCACCGCGGCAAAGCTCCAGCGCATAGGGGTCGAGGGGACCCTTCGAGATCAGGAAATCGCCCTCGAGGACGCGCTCGAGCGGACTGTCCGTGGCCTCGGCCTGGAACAGCAGCTGCAGCGCCTGACTGCGGGCAAGCGTGCGCCCGCGATAAACCTTAAGGCTCAAAGGTTACTCCTTGGGGAAAACGAGGCCGTCAATGCAAACGTCAACGCGCTCGACCTCGACGCCCACCTGAGCATCGATGGCGGCGACCACGGCGGCGCGAACGGCCTCGGCGAGTTTCTTGAACGGATAGCCAAAGAACACCACGACACGCACGGTGAGCGCGAGCTTGTCGCCGACGACCTCGGCCTCGACCGCCGGCTCGGAAGCCGGGGCCTTGGACGAGAACATCATGGAGACAAGGTTGGTGGCAAGGTCCTTGACGCCAACGGAGGCGATGCCCTCGACATCCGACACGGCGCGCGAGACGATGGCGGTCAGAACATCGGGCGAAATGCCGATGCCGTCAATCTTGATTTCCTGGGGCATGAGTCCTCCTAGAAGAGTTGGTTGCTAGACGCGGGAGACGAACTTGCCGTCGCGGGTGTCAACCTTGATGACCTCGCCCTCGTTGAGGTACATGGGGACCTGGATGACAGCACCGGTGTCGATCGTGGCCGGCTTGGTGGAACCCTGGACGGTGTCGCCCTTAAAGCCCGGGTCGGTCTGGACGATGGTGGTCTCGATGAACATCGGCGGGGTCACGCCCATGAGCTCATCGTCGGCAAAGAGCAGCTGGCAGATGTCGTTCTCGCGCAGCCACTTGGAGTTCTCGCCCACCATGTCCTCGGGAACGGGAACCTGCTCATAGGTCTCATTGTCCATGAAGATGTAGTCGGCGCCATCGTTGTAGAGGTACTGGAACTCACGGGTGGTGAGCATGACGCTCTCGAACTTGGTGCCGGCGTTGCAGGTGTTCTCGACGACGCGGCCGCTCTTGATGTCGCGGGTCTTATAGCGCACAAACGCGCCGCCCTTGCCCGGCTTGACATGCTGGAACTCGACGATGGTGTAGACCTTGTCCTTAATGCGGAGACCGAGGCCGTTCTTGAAGTCGGCGGTAGAAATGGTAGGCATAGCGACCTTTCTTGTTATGGGCAGAACGCACAAGCGTCCAAATTACATACGACCGAAATTATACACTTGCAGACGGCGCCTGCAGCGAGCGCATAAAAAGAGAACGCGGGGCGCCCGAATCATTTCGAACGCCCCGCCCCAAACTATCTACGAAGTAGACTAGCAATCGATGACGTGGAGGTCATGCGGCGTCTTGGTGAAGGGCTCGTAGCCGTTCTCGGTGACCACGCCGTAGTCCTCCAGGCGCACGCCGCCCACACCGGGCAGGTACACGCCGGGCTCCATGGTGACAACCGAGCCGACCTCGATGATGTTCTTGCTGCGGTTGAAGTTGGGCAGCTCGTGGATGTCGATGCCAACGCCGTGACCCAGGCCATGGTTGTAGTAATCGCCATAGCCGGCATCGCCGATGATCTTCTTGGAAAGCTTGAAAATGTCGTTGCCCTCGACGCCCGGATGGATGGCGGCGACGCACTCCTCGTGCGTACGGCGCACGAGCGCGTACAGGTCAAGCTGCTCCTGCGTGGGCTCGCCCATCACGACGGTACGCGTCATGTCGGAGCGATAGTCGCAGTAGCCTGCGCCGTAATCCATGAGGACGAAGTCGCCCTTCTCGATCACGCGATCGCTCGGCACGGCGTGCGGGTTGGCGGTGTTGGGACCGCTCGCCACAATAGAGCCAAAGGCCAGGCTGTCGGCACCGTTGGCGAACATAAAGTTCTCGAGCTCGTTGCGAACCTGCTTCTCGGTCATGCCGGGCTTAATAAAGCCGAGCATGTGCTGGAAGGCGGCGTCGGTAATCGACTGCGCATGGCGCATGAGCTCGATCTCCTCGGCGTCCTTGATGGCGCGCATCTTGCGAATGTCGTCATGCATCAGCGGCAACATGCAGGCGACGGAACGGTCCTCCAGACCACGCTGAATACCCTGGTAGAAGTTGATCTGCATGTCGTCCTCGACAGCGCAGACGCGACATTTGTTGGCCGCGATCTTGCCGGCGACCCATCCAGGAATGGTGCCCTCGTCCATGTCGTAGACCCAGGGGCTGCCGGCGGCCGTGTTCTCCTCAAAGCTGTTGAGGTAGCGCGAGTCGGTATGGAACAGGCACTGGTCAGCCGTAATAAACGCCGCGTGCGGGAACTCGAAGGTGTAGTCGAAGACGCCCTTCACGCCCGTGAGCCAACGGAGATTGGCCTCGTCGCGCACCACGATGGCATCGTAGCCGCGCTCAGCCATCAGGGTACGGACACGCTCGATACGACCGGCAGGACCGGCAGCAAACTCAGACATGCAGATTCCTTTCTTGTTGTCTCAAAAAGTGCGGGACGGGTCTCAACCGAACGACGGAATCGCACGCGATCCGCAACCGATTGAAAACCCGCCCCTCAACATGATACGAAAGACGATGGATGTCAATAAAACTTAGAGAAGTTCTTTGCGAGAAGCCAAGTAGGCGTGAGCATGGCGCTCAAGAACCTCGTCCTCAACGCTCGTTAGACGAATGGCGCCGAGTGCCGCAGGCAGCGGCAACATGCTGCGGTTTGAGCGAGCAAACTGCTGCCTGCGGAACTCCTCGATATATGCGGCAGGCTCCAGATCGAAGGCAAGCTCCTCGATGCCAAAGTCCTCCAGGCAGTCATCGACCTCAAAGACGCAATCGATATCGAAGTCGCAGGCATCGTGGGCAACGCGCGCCTCAAAGCGCATGCCCTCAGACAACAGCTGGTAGACAGGGACCTGCGAAGCGGCATCGCCCAAGCAGGCGCGCAGGGTACGCTCCCCCGTCTTGCCAAAATCGAGCGCATGGCGGGCGCTCGGGTTCGTGGCCATCAGTACGTCCTTGCGGGCAGTCTGAGACCACTGAATGGCATTGACAAGCGCGACCTCCTCGCCCGCGAGAATCTCGGGAACGGTCTCAGTAAACTGATTCCAGCGGGACTTGCTGCTCGAAAGCATGGTGCCAACAAGTACCGCATAGCCGAGCTTGAGGTCCTCGGGGTCCGCCTCGCGAACAAGGTCGAGGTCACACACGACCAAGCCCGGCTCGGGACGGAACGCGATAGCGGGAAGCGCATTCGCCGACGAGGCGACGAGCGACTTCATGGTCGTCGCAACCGTGAGCATGGCGTCAAACGTCGTCGGCAGCAAGGCGCACTCGGTACGACCGCACCACTGATTGGCACACCAGCAAACGACCGAGCAGGTCGCCGTGTCGCCGACAGCGACAACGAGATCATCGCAGGTAATGCCGTTAGCCGACAGGGCGCCAAAGACGGTATCGGCATCGGCCAGCGTAGCGCCGGCAGGCGAAACCTCGAGGACGAGCAGCGACACGGCAAAACCGGCGTCAACCAGCGCATGCTCGACGACCTCGCCAAAACGTTCGGATGTGGCGTCGTTCCAAACCACCATCGCGCGCTTAGGCTTGCCCACAGCCGAGGCAAACATGCGCGGCAGCTCCTCGAACGCGCCCAATCCGACGCGGACATCGACACTGCGGTTTTGGAAATTGATAAGTTGACGGCGAATCATAGCAGTCCACGCTCCAAAAGCTTCTCGGCACAAAGGTAGGAAACGTCCTCGAAGGACTTGTTGCGAATATCAAGGGTAATATCGGCGGCCTGGCGATACAGCGGACGGCGATGTTCAAACAGGCGCGCAGCATGCTCGGGCGAGCGGAAATCGGGTCGGGTATCGGAGCGGCGAATCTGGCGCAACGAGTCCTCAAAGTCGCCTTCGAGGTACACACAGGTACCCATCTCGTGCATCAGTTCAATATTCACCGGCGTCTCGACGATGCCACCCCCGCACGATACCAGCAGACTGCGCTCGCTTTGAAGCGAACGGAGTGCCGAGGTCTCGAGCTCGCGAAAACGATCCTCGCCCTCGGTCTCAAATATCTCGGTCACCGACTTACCGCATCGACGCACAACCAAACGATCGGTATCGATGAATCGACGCTTGAACATAGTGCCCACATTGCGCGCAAGCGTCGACTTGCCCGCGCCCAAAAAGCCGATAAAGAAGATATGGTCGCAGCCGTGTTTGATGTGCTGAGACATGGCGAAACCTATTCCTCGCAGGGAAGGTCGCGCAGGGCCCGGCGCTCAAAGATACGGAAGATCTGCGTGTACCACAGGTCCTGGGTTGCCTGCGGCTTGACCAGAATAGTGTCAACGCCGGCAAAGTTACCGCTCCACACATCCGTGTACAGCTGATCGCCGATCAGCACGGCCTCGTCGGCCGTGGCGCCCAGACGTTTAAGACCCGCTTTGAGGGCAAATGGCGCCGGCTTCATGGCATGGCTAATGGCCTCGAGCCCCAGCTCGCGCGCCGACGCCATAACCTGGTCGCGATGCCAGTTGTTGGACACCATGCACAGCTTAAAGCCCTTGGCATGGGCGGCTTCGAGCCAAGCGGAAACCGCAGCGGGTACCTGCTCGGTATCACGCGGCACCAAGGTGTTGTCGCGGTCGAGTAGAATGGCGCGCTTGCCGTCGGCCCACAGGGTATCGAGGTCGATGCGGTCGACTGAGGCAACATATCGTTTGGGGCTAAAAATCCTCATGATCAATTCCAAGACTGTTGATGCTCTTCGTAGGTCTTCGAGAAAAACTCCTCGTCCTGTGTAATGTAGAAATACAGGTCATCGGAGTCGGTCGGCTCAAGGGTAGCCTTGAGCGCCTCGAGTGACGGAGAGCAGATGGGCGTAGGCGGCAGACCCTCGTGCTTATAGGTGTTATACGGGCTATCGCTCTGCAGGTCATCGGCGGTAACCTCGCCACCGGTGACATACATCATGGTGGCGTCGCTGTTGAGGTAGCGCAGGCCATCGAGCTTGCCCGCCAGACGGTTATAGAAAACCGATGCCACATGCGCGCGCTGCTCGTCGTTGAGGCCCTCGCGCTCGACGATCGAGGCAAGGTTAACGATGTCGTAATCGGACATCTCCACGCCGTAGCGCTCCTTGATCTTGGCCTCGCAGCTGGCAAAGTCAAGCGACTTATACTCGGCGTTGAACTGATCAAGCATGGCGCGAATCACATCATCGGCAGACGGGTTCTTACCCAACGAATAGGTCTTGGGAAATAGGAAGCCCTCGAGCGAATCGTTTGCAGCGCCCTCAAGGAAGGTATAGTCCTTCACATAGTTGGAGGCCTTTGCCTGATTGAGGAAGTCTTCCTTCGAGATACTGTCGTATGCCTTGGCCACGCGGTCAGCGACCTGGTCAACCGTCAGTCCCTCAGGGATAGTCAGCGCATCGGAGCCCGCATTGGGGCCTTCCATGAGCTGCTGGACGACCTTCGTGGCATCCATAAGCGTGGTAAACGAATACTTACCCGGCTTGAGCGACATATCGGCGTTGAGCTTTTTGACCGCCGCATAATAATCCTTGGGATTATCGACGATATGGTTCTCGGAGAGAATCGAAGCGATGGTGTCACCCGAGGCACCATCGGGAATCGTGATAGTAACTTGCTGGCCAGCAGCGACTTTCGCATCCTCACCGCCAAAGAAGCCCTTGACGGCTGGCACGACAAAGAAAACGATCGCGACAAGCGCAAGCACGGCGACGACGCCGCCGATAATCATAGGCACCGGGGAGCTTTTCTTTTGGGCGCCGCGGCGGACGCGCGTGTTATAGCTCGAGCGCGTGGCCGGAGCAACACCGTGCGAGCCATGAGCGTGATGTGCGTGGGAGCGCGATTGCCGGGACTGCCCCTGCGTGCGCTGGGCAGGAGCCTGCTGCTTAAAACGAGCGCCGCCAGCAGGCTGCGCGGGACGAGCGGCGGGCTGTTGAGCAGCACGCTGAGCAGGCTGAGCCGAACGCTGCGTCGGCTGCGCCGGGCGCTGGCCAGGCTGAGCAGGGCGCGGCACGGGCTTCCGTGAACGATTCTGCTGGCGCGGATCGGAAGCACTAGGCATGCTGAACCTCCTCGTTTTTACGATCGAGCCATGTCTGCAAGAACAGGCTGGCGGCGATCATGTCAATCTTGCCCCTCATCTGTTTCTCGTTGAGCCCCTGCTCTCGCAGGATTCGTTTGGCCTCCTGCGAGGACAGACGCTCATCCTCAAACTCCAGCGGAAGTTCGAGCTCGTCGGCAATCTTTTGGGCCACGGCGGCGACGCGCTCGGCCTGGGGGCCGGGCTCACCGGCCATGGTCAAGGGACGTCCGCTTACCAAGATATCGGGCTCATAGTCCTCGACCAGGTAGCGAAACGTCTTTGCCATACCGGTGACCTCGGCAGCCGGAAGCACCTTGACAGGCATCGCCATCTTGCCATCACGGCTTGAGACGGCAATGCCAATCCTGGTCTCCCCTATGTCCAGTGCGAGCGCGACCACAGCGACTACTTAGGTTCTTAGGCGCCGAGCGCGGTCTTGGCGGCTGCGAGGGCATCGGCGATACCGGCGGCGTTCTTGCCACCGGCCTGGGCCATGTTGGGACGACCGCCACCGCGACCGTCGACCAGGCCCGCGATCTGCTTGATCACGTTGCCGGCGTGGAAACCGGCCTTCACGGCGTCATCGGAGCCGGCGGCGAGCAGGGCCGGGGTACCTTTCTCGGTCACGCTGGCAACAACACAGGCGACGGGGCCGGCGACCTTCTGGTGCACGGTGTCCCAAACGTTGCGCAGGTCTGCGGCCTCGAGACCCTGAAGCTCAGCGACGACGAGCTTGTAGCCGTTCAGCTCGACAGCGCCGTCGATGGCGCTGGAGATCGCATCGGAGGAGCCACCGGTGAGCGCCTTCTTGAGCTTGCCGGAAGTCTCGCGCAGCTCGGCCTGCAGGTTCTCCACGCGGGCGGGAACCTCGTCGACACGGCACTTGAGCGCAGCGGCGGCGGCGTCAACGAGTGCCAGGCGGTCAGCCATGTAGTCGAGAGCGCCCTTGGAGGTCACGGCCTCGATACGGCGGACATTCGAGCCCGTGGAGGACTCGGAGATGATCTTGAACAGACCGATCTCGGCGGTGTTGGCGGCATGCGTGCCACCGCAGAGCTCGCGGGAGAACGGCTGGTCCTCGGCGCCTACGGAGACGACGCGGACGACGTCGCCGTACTTCTCGCCAAAGAGGGCGACAGCACCGGCGGCCTTGGCCTCGTCGATGCCCATGACGCGGGTCACGACCGGCTTAGAAGCGAAAATCTGCTGGTTGACCAGGTCCTCGACAGCCTTGAGCTGCTCGGAAGACAGGGCCTCGAAGTGCGTGAAGTCAAAGCGCAGGTGCTCGGGCGTCACCAGCGAGCCGGCCTGGGAGACATGCTCGCCCAGGACCTGCTTAAGCGCAGCGTCGAGCAGGTGGGTGGCGGTGTGGTTGCGGCGCAGGAAACCACGGCGCTCGGCGTCGAGCGCGGCAGTCACGGTAGCACCGACGGTCAGCGTGCCCTCGGCAACGTGCGCGACATGGGCATACAGGCCGTTGTGGTTCTTGGTGTCGGCAACAGTCAGCGCAACGCCCTCGGCACAAAGCTCACCGGCGTCGCCCTGCTGGCCACCCATCTCGGCGTAGAACGGGGTGCGGTCGAGCACGACCTCGACGTCCTCGCCGACGGCAGCGGACTCAACGGACTCGCCGTTGCGAACGATGGCGACAACCTTGGCGCCCTCGATGACGTCGTTGTCATAGCCGTCGAACTCGGTCACAGCGACCTTGTCGGAAAGCTCGACCCACACGTCGTTGAAGCTGCCCCAGGCATCGCCCTTGGCGTTAGCGCGGGCGCGGGCCTTCTGGTCCTCCATGCAGGCGGTGAAGCCGTCCATGTCGACGTCGTGGCCAGCAGCGCCGGCGATCTCGACAGTCAGGTCAATGGGGAAACCAAAGGTGTCGTGCAGCTTAAAGGCAACATCGCCCGGAAGCACGGCGCCGTCAGCGAGCGCGGCCAGGGCCTCGTCCAGGTAAACGCGGCCGTTGTCGAGCGTCGTGGAGAAACGCTCCTCCTCGGAGGCGACGATGCCCTTGACGAGCGCGACGTTCTTGAGCAGCTCGGGATAGGCCTCGCCCATCTGGGCGTTGACCTCGTCGATGAACTTGGTCAGGAAGGCGCCCTCGATGCCCAGCAGACGACCGTGGAACACGGCGCGGCGGAGCAGGCGGCGAAGGACGTACTCGCGACCCTCGTTACCGGGAAGGATGCCGTCCGAGATCATAAAGTCGACGGCACGGGAGTGGTCGGCGATGATGCGCAGGGAGCGGCTGGCGCCGGAGTAATCGTCGGCATCATAGGTCTTGCCGCTGATCTCCTCACCGAGCTTGATGAGGTGCTGCATCAGATCGCCGTCGTAGTTAGCGGTCTTGTGCTGCATGATAGCGGCCATGCGCTCCAGACCCATGCCCGTATCGAGGTTGCGGTGCGGCAGCTCCGGCATGGAGCCGTCCTCCTGGCGGTCGTACTGGGTAAACACGAGGTTCCAGAACTCAAGGAAGCGGTCGCAGTCGCAGCCGGGCTTGCAGTCGGGGCTACCGCAACCGACCTCCTCGCCCATGTCAAAGTAGATCTCGGAGCACGGACCGCAGGGGCCGGTGGGGCCAGCGGCCCAAAAGTTGTCGTCCTCGCCCAGACGCGAGATGTGATCCTCGGCAACGCCCAGGGAGCGCCACACGTCATGGGTCTCGTCGTCCTCGGTAAAGACGGTGAAGTACAGGCGGTCGAGCGGCAGCTTGAACTCCTTGGTGATGAGCTCAAAGGCCCAAGCGCAGGCCTGCTGCTTGGAGACGCCGCCAAAGGAGAAGTCGCCGAGCATCTCGAAGAAGGACAGGTGACGGCCGTCCTCGCCGATGCAGTCGATGTCGTTGGTGCGGACGCACTTCTGGCAGGAGATCGCGCCGATCTCCTTCATGGTCTTCTTGCCCTGGTAGTACTCCTTAAACTGGTTCATGCCGGCGTTGGCAAGCAGCAGCGAAGGGTCGTCGGGGACGAGGGACGAAGAAGGATAGAGCTTAAGACCGCGCTCCTCAAAGAAGTTGAGGAACTTGGAGCGAATCTCGGCCGTAGTCATTGACGGGTAGTCAGCACTCATAGAGGGAATCTCCTCGGTTTCACATCGAAACAGTTCAAACGTAACGATATTACCATCCCACCGCGCCTGTGCAAAAAAGAGGGCCGCCAAACAGCGACCCTCCAGCGAAAGTGCACGTTATTTAGGACTAAGCAATCCTTTGAAAAAGGCTATTGTATAATTACATATGAGACTCACCCGGAAGGAGCGATCGATGAAAAGCAAACGTTTTGTCCTGAATGCATTTCTGGTTGTAGCACTTTTAGCGCTCTTGGCCTTCTCCCACTGGTATTCAAACCAACCAGCATTTGGCTACGTATTATATGCAATAACGTCCGGCGATAAGGCATATTGCCCTCTACGCGCAATTGACGTTCTCTATTTCTATGTAGCCGGCCCCTTATCAATCGCTTTGCTCGTGTTTCTTGTCTTTTATAACATCAAGAAACGCTAACAGGGCCTATTTGGAATCCGAATCGTCCATGGAGCCGTCGATACCGGTTTTGGTGTCGTCGTCCGTATTGGAATCGTCATCCTTGGCGAAGGGGTTCTTGAAAAAGCCTGTCGCGTCGGGCTGAAGACCCGACAGCTTAATCCAGGGATTCTCGAGCTCGGGCTTGGGCATTGCCTGGGCCTCGGGCGCAGTCTCGTTGCCGATGAGCTCGGACTCGTAAATGAACGTATCGTCTCCAAGCGCGTCGTAGGCGGCGACCGGGTTGCCCTCGGCATCGCGATACGGCGTGCCCTTAAACACGGCGCCATCGTATGCCACGAGCTGGCGACCGGTCTCGTTCTCAAAGTAGTAGACGAAAATGCCCTTGAGGGCCGCGCACAGCGGAATGGCGATGACCATGCCGATGGGACCCATAAGCGCCGAACCAATAACGAGGGCCGTCAGGCTCATAACGGGATGCACCTGCACCGAACTCTGCATAACCTTAGGCGAAATGACATTGTCGGTGACATTTTGCGCCACCATGGTCACGACAAGAGTCCACAACGCCAGCAACGGGCTGAACATAAAGCCGAGCACCGTGGCAATCGCAGCACTCACCCAGGGACCGACGACCGGGACCAAGTGCATGATGCCGGTAAAAATGGCCATGAGTGCCGCATATGGATGGCCAATGAGCGTAAAGCCGATAAAGGCGAGGATGCCACCGCAGATGGACGTCACGACCATGCCGCGCATATAACCGCCGACCGAGCGAGAAAGAATCGCGACCATAAAGCGGTACGAGGTCTCCTTTTCCTGGCCGATGATGGTGCAGACCTCGTGGTGCATACGGGGATAGTCGCAGGCCAACCAGTAGGCAAGCACCAAGCCCAGGAAGATGACGAACAGCTGCGAGGCCGTGTTGGTAATGAGCGGGAATACACCGCGACCGAGCTCGGCGGCAATCTGTGAGACATACTTGGACGCCACCGTAACGAGCGAAGAAAGGTTATCGTCCAGATACTCTTTGAGCGGCGTGTTATTGAGCGTCTTGGCATGCGAGATCATCTCGTTGAGGTCGCCACCAGCAACACGAAGCTGCTCGGGCAGGCGGCTCAGGACTTCCATGATCTGACCAAAGAGGATCGGCGACAAAATGCAAACGACGCCGACGAGCACAGCAACGACCACAATAAGCGCAATGAGCGAACCGATGCCGCGATTCACGCCATGGTGCTCGAGCCAGTTGGTGATCGGCGACATCACAAAAGCGATGATGGAACCGACAGCGAGAAACTCGATGACCGGCGCCAGGATGCCCATAAGGTTAAAGATGACGGCGGCGATGACAATGCAGCCGACGACGCCCCAAATGCGCAGCGTCAGAATACGGGTATCGCGAAGCGTGCGATCGGTTTGTTGGGGGTGCTCACTCATGAACGAACCATCACTCCGTCGGGGTCAATCTTGTCCTGAATCTTCTTAAGGGTACGGCGTAGCAGGCGCGAGACCTGCACCTGCGAGATGCCCAGCTTCTTGGCAATCTCGATCTGGGTCATGCCCTTTACGAAGCGCAGCTCGATAACCTCGCGCTCGCGAGGTGAGAAATCGCGGATGGCTTCCTCGATTACCAGGCGATCATCGGTAAAGTCGAGCTCGTTGTCGTCGTCGGCGTAGCGATCGAGAATCGAAGGCGCATCGTCGGAATCGGACGCACCGGGGGCCTCGATGGGCACCGAGGTGTAGGCCGAGGACGATTCCATGGCTTCGAGCACCTCGTCGACGGTCACGCCCAGGTAATCGGCGATTTCCTCAACCTTAGGCGAACGCTGAAGCTCGTTGGTGAGCTTGTCGGTGGCCTGGTTAACCTTGGCAGAGAGCTCCTGCAGACGACGCGGCACGCGCACACTCCAGCCCTTATCGCGGAAGTGGCGCTTAATCTCGCCCAGGATGGTGGGCGTGGCAAACGTCGTGAACTCAAGTCCGCGTTCAGGGTCAAAGCGGTCGATAGCCTTGAGCAGGCCCAGATAGCCGACCTGCAAAAGGTCATCGAGCGGCTCGCCGCGGTTCTTAAATTTGTTGGCAAGAAACCTTACCAGGTTCATATGGGACATGACGAGCTGCTCGCGTGCGTCCGGATCACCGGTCTCCTTATAACGACGAAAAAGCTCGCGGGTTTTCTCCTTGTCCCAAGCGGTCTTGCCGCTCCGGGAACGTTCGGTCATATTAGATATCCGCCTTGAGGTCGAGGGAAAGCGTTAGGGGCGCCGCAGTCTTTTCGTAGGAATCGCACACGCTTGCAAGAATGAGCTCGGCATACACGGCAGCCTGGTCATCCTCATCGACAGTCGCCTGGTCGCCAAAGGTAAAGGTCATGCCCACATGCGATTCGTCGACATCGAATTGAATGGTTATGTCGTCGCAGTCGACCGCAGTGCACCCAAAGATGAAAGCTTCCTCGGCAGCCATACGGATGTCCTCGATGCGATCGACGGACATAGAGCACAGGGCGCCGACGTTGGCGGCCGTCATGCGCACCAAGCGCGCGAGACGCGGATCGCCGGCAACGCTCAGCGTAATGGGGCAGGTTGCTTCGCTACTCATCGCAGGACTCCTCGGAGGTCTCGGCGGGCGTATAGGTGTAATACTGAGCAGTCTTGGCTGCGGGCTTCTGAGCCGCATCCGCACCATCGGCGGCCTCGTCCTCAGCCTCGCCAATCAGAACGCGCTCGGTAGGCTGCTCGGCCTCGGCGGCGGCAGCGGCGAGCTTGCGATCGGCGTCGGCTGCAGGAGCCTTCACCTTATTGAAAAGCTTCTGCACGGCGCCGGCGGCAGAGTCGGTCACGCTCGATACGGCATTGCTGGCATCGGCCACGCTGCCCGTAACCTCGGAGATGTCGCGAACGACCGCCTCAACCTCAACGAGGTTGGACGTCAGAGCGTCCACAGCGGTCTTGCTCGATTTGAGGAGCGGCTCAACCTGGGCAAGTGCCGGGGTAAGCTCGTCAACGGCGCCATCGAGCTTTGCCACCACGGGCTGTGCCTCGGCGAGTGTGTTGTTAAGGTCGCTCACCGTCTTGTCGAGCGAGTCGACGACGGTGCGGGTCTTGCGCAGCGTGAGCGCGAGCTCGATAACAGCCCACACGCCGGCAACGGCGAGCAGCAGCAGGGCGATTTGAATGGGACTCATACAAGCCTCCCGAAGGAATCGAAATACAGACGCTCTTCATGGTACCCCAAACAAGAGGAAAGATACCCAAAGGGAATGTGCGAGGTGCCAATGACCTACTTGGGAGCGTTACCGTTACGGTCGCGTTCGCTTTGCTCCACACGCCACTCTTCCCAACCGCGGCCGGCAGGATGCCAGAACGCGCCGCGCTCCAGGCCTTCGGGCAAATAGCGCTGATCGACCCAGCCTTCGGGATAATCGTGCGGATACTTGTACACACCGTACTCATCGCTGCCAGGGCGATGGCGATCGCGCAGATAACTCGGCACCTCGCGCATGCCGCTGCTATGGATGTCGGCCAGCGCCGCATCGATCGAGGCTTCGCACGCGTTAGATTTAGGCGCCAGGCAAACATAGAGCGCAGCCTGAGCCAAGTTAATGCGGCATTCGGGATAGCCAATGACCTCGGCAGACTTAAATGCGGCATGTGCCACCAAAAGCGCCTGCGGATCGGCGTTGCCGACGTCCTCGGAAGCGTGGATCATAATGCGGCGAGCAATAAACTTGGGATCCTCTCCTGCATCGATCATGCGCGCGAGCCAATAAATGGTGGCATCGGGGTCGCTTCCGCGCATAGACTTGATGAACGCACTGATAATGTCGTAGTGCATGTCACCGTTTTTGTCGTACGAAAAGCCACGACGCGGGTTGGCAATCTTAACGTCATCCACGGTGATGGGATAGCGCTCCCCCGCCGCCGGCGCTGGCGTTCCCTCGGTATCTGGACGCGTTACGGCAATCTCGCTTGCAAGCTCGAGCGTCGTGAGCGCCGAGCGAGCATCACCCGCGGCCAGCGTGCAGATGGTCTTAACCGTATCCTCATCGGCCGAGAACTTGCCGTTCAGACCCTGCGGTACCTCGAGTGCACGCTCAATCAGCGTGGCAATATCCTCGTCCTTCAGGTGCTCAAGCTCTACCACGCGCCCACGCGACAACAATGCGGAGTTGACCTCGAAGTACGGGTTCTCCGTCGTGGCGCCAATCATAATGACGGTACGGTTTTCAACCGCATGCAAAAGCGCATCCTGCTGCGACTTCGAAAAACGGTGAATCTCGTCGATGAACAAGATGGTACGGCGGTCATAAGTATTCAGGCGCGTCTTGGCCTCGTCGATTACGCGACGCAGATCCTTCACGGTACCCGTCACGGCGCTGACCTCGACAAACTCGCTCTTGGTATGGTTAGCGATAATGTGGGCCAGCGTCGTTTTGCCCGTACCGGCCGGCCCATACAGAATCACACTCGACAGTACGTCATGCTCAATCGCAGCACGCAGCCACGAGCCCTTACCGACGGCCTTTTGCTGGCCTACGTACTCGTCGAGCGAGTTGGGGCGCATGCGCACCGCGAGCGGCGCATTTTTAAAGGAACGCTCGCGCGTCGAGGCAGAAAAAAGGTCGTCCATAGCCATCCCGTGCATCAATCAAAAACGTTTTCCACTAACAGTATACCGAATATATACGAACTACCGTTCGTTAATATAGGTACGATGGGGAAACTCCAGACCAGGAAATAGCTTGCTCGTCAGCTCGCAGAAATAGCCGTCCGTCATGCTCGCGATGTAATCCACCACCGCTTGATCCTTGTCGTCCTGCCAGGTATAGGTGCGATCGTAGTAGGAAAGCTGCTGCTCAATGCGCGAAATATGATGCTTAAAGATGTAAGAGGACTCGTCACCTTCGTTTATGTCCTGCAGGCAACGGTCGTAGAGCTGTTCGAACGCCTCGCGCAGCTCCGCCTCGGAATCGCCTTCGATACCGCCCTTGCTGTAGATCTTTACGTAGTTCTCGCGCTTGGCCCGGCGGATCTCCTCAAACAGGTCCTCGCTCATCTCGATACGCGGTTTACCGTAGCTATGTTCAACGATGTCGATGGAAGCATGCGTGAGGATCCAGCTGTTATAGGCGCCGCCCCGACCGTCGTCAAAAGCGTCGGGTGACAGCAGGCCCGCTGCAATGGCATCCTGACGATCGCGACCCACGTAGGCGAGGATATCCGAGATACGCACCACGCAGCCCTCGAGCGTCATGGGACGCAGGTGCTCAATCGCGCTATAGCCCGTGGCGATACAGTCCTCAACCGTCTGATCGAACTGGTCAAAGGAGCCCATGTCCGAAAGCTCAAAAACACGCTGTTCGTACTCGCCGTTGTGGCATAGCACGCCATCGAGCGTCTGGAGCGACACGTTGCGGCCATACAGGGCGTCGAGCACGCGGACCGACTGCACGTTATGGAAAAAGTAACGGCCCGTGCGCTCGTGATAGATATCATTGAGAAAGCGCTCACCGGCGTGGCCAAAGGGCGTGTGTCCCAAGTCGTGGCCCAGGCCAATCGCCTCGATCAGATCGCAGTTGAGCCCCAGGGCGCGACCGATATCGCGCGCAATGCGCGAAACAAGCTGCACGTGCAATCCGCGGCGCGACAGATCATCGTTGCTACGGAAGCTAAAGACCTGCGTTTTGCCTGCATAACGCGTGTACGCCGGAAGATGAAGAATCTTTTCGGTATCGCGCATAAACGCCGGACGCATAAGCGTGCCTTTGTCGGCAGCGCGATCAATACGACGAATGACCTGGTCGTCGTTGCAACGATACGGGTTGACGGCACCCGAAGCACGATCGGCGGAAATACGCTCGACGAGTTCGGGCGACAACGCCGCGGGAATGCGGTCCATGCGCGCCTTAATGACGGCCGTTTCTTGATTAATTGCCATGGCATGCTCCTTAAGAAGGATGCGCAATCGGTTACAATGTGCAGCCCACGACCTCGATTATGGCAAATATCGGCACCAAAAACGGGAGCAATGGCAGGGAGCGCGATTTTGTGAGGAGGCAGGAGATGGCAAGGACCAGGAGCGCGACGGCAAATGCCACGATACCGCCCATAGGGTCGAGCGTGCAAAGCGCGAAGAGTGCCTTGACATCTCCCATGCCGATGCCCGGGGTTTGGCGAAGACGACGCCAGAGGGACTCAGTCAGCACAAGGGCAAGGTAGACGATGACCGCAAGACCGGCATGGTCAAGCGCCGTGTTAACGCCTTTGTCGAGCCAAACGCCCACTAACGCCGTCACCGCACACGCACCGGCAAGCTCATTGGGAAAACGTCGCTGACGGGCATCAATCGCCGCGCCGGCAAAGATGCAAATCCAAAACGGGATATAAAACATCGAGCACCTCCTCGAGCTGCATCACAAAAGCAAAAACCACCACAAAGGCGCCTGTCCCCTTTGTGGTGGTTTTGGTGGTGGTTATTTGGCGCCTTGCATGACCTCGTCGAGGGTAACGTTGACGGCGTGCTGCGTCGGGACCCAGTCAACCTTCAAGAACAGTGCAGCCACCGTAATGGGAATGTAGCTGAACATAAAGATCGGGAAGGTAAACAGGTTGGTCACCAAACGCCACTTTTGCGCACAATGAATGTGCTTGTACTCGAAGATAGTCGTGAGTAGCGCCAGGATAAAGAAGGTCTGGTACATCATCGCGAAGGTCATAATGAGCGAGGCGGCACAAGCCTGCATCTCGACCTCGGTGGCCAAGAAGCCATGCGAAAGTCCGCCCACGATGAGGAAGGTCGCGTTGGCGAGCATCGAGATCAGGGACAGCAGCATACCCGGTGCGATCGTCATAAACATGTCGTAGGCGGCAAAGCGATGATAGCGGAACGTAGATTTGACAAGATGCTTGCCGTAGGTAAAAAAGACCTGGTAGAAGCCCTTGGTCCAACGCATGCGCTGTTTCCAGGACGCCTTAAACGTCACGGGCTGCTCATCAAAGAACTCCGCCGGCGCATAGCCAATGCGAATGCCGTGAATGGCGCAGAACGTGGTGAACTGGATATCCTCGGTCAGCGTATGGAACTGCCAACCGTGCATTCCCTCGATCACGCTCGCCGAGATAAGGTAACCCGAACCCGAGACGGCGCAAGACGTCTTGCAGATGTTACGCGCGTTGTTGAGAAAGCGCGCCTCGCGCAGATACCAGGTGGCATTAGCTGCAGAGATCCACGAGCTGCCGAAGTTCTTAGAGTTACGATAGCTCGTGACCACATGGAAGCCCTGGTCAAAGGCATCATTCATCTTGGAGACGTAATCGCGGGAGATAACGTTGTCGGCATCGAAGATAAAGTAGCCCTCAAACGTATCGGGATACTCGTTGAGAATGCGATCGAAACCAAAGTCCATGACCCAACTCTTGCCCTTGCGGGCCAGGTCATTGCGCTCGTAAACAATGGCACCGGCCTCGCGCGCGAGCTGCGCGGTGTTGTCGGTGCAGGCGTCGGCAACGACAAAGACCTCGATGAGCTCGGACGGATAGTCCTGATCCTTGATGGAGCGAACGAGGTTGGCGATCACGGCCTCCTCGTTATGCGCCGCAATAAAGAAGGCATAACGGTGGAGCTTTTTGGCCTTGGGAGGCGCGACCTCGCCACGAAGAGCGCCAATGACAAAGAAGACCACCTGGTACAGAAAGCAGACCGTGAGCAGCGTGACGACAATCTGGTTGAAGATCACGATGGGCGTGTTAGTTTGTAAAAAGGCGAGCATGCAGGCTCCCAGGAACGCGTTACGTAAACAAACATATATATTACCGTAGGGTGACCGAGTTCAAGAAACCACCTAATACTGGCTAGGCTTCGAGAAGACCGAGCTGCGGAACGATTTCGTCACCGGCGGCAGTGCGACCGAGCGAACGCGGGGCCAAATCATCCAGAACCGCCGCAAGGTCCCACGGCAGCTCGTCGCGGCACTCGATGCGCTCCCCCGTCACGGGATGGTCGAATGCGACGCGCCAGGAATGAAGGAATTGCCTGGTCAAACCCTGATCGGCGCGTGCATCACACTTGCCGTAGAGCGGATCGCCCACGCAGGCGTGGTTGATATGGCGCATATGCACGCGAATCTGATGTGTGCGGCCCGTAAACAGATGACACTCGACGAGCGTATAGCCTTCGTCAAAACGCGTGGAATCAAAGCGCTCGAGAACCTTAAAGGTCGTAATGGCCTGGCGTGCGAAAGGATCGTCCGAAACCGCCATCTTGACACGGTCACGGGTAGAACGGGCTATGCCGGTGTTAATGGTGCCCTCATTCATGGCGATATGACCGTGAACAAGCGTAATGTAGCGGCGGTCGAGCGTGCGCGTACGGATAAGGTTTTGGAGCGCGCGCTGGGTGTCGTCGTCCTTAGCCGCAAGCATGAGACCCGAGGTATCGCGATCCAAGCGATGCACGATGCCGGGGCGGTCCTCGCCCTGCACGGTACCCAGATGGTCGATACCGCAGTGAAAGACCAGGGCATTCGCGAGCGTACCGCTCTCATGACCATGCGCAGGATGGCATACCAGGCCGCGCTGCTTGGAGAGCACAATGAGATAGTCGTCCTCATAGCGAATGTCGAGCGGGATGGCCTCGGGAATCACATCGGCGGGGTCGTGCGGCTCGGGCAAATCGACCGAAATACGGTCGCCGGCTCGCACGGCGTACTTTTTGGACAGGCAGGTCTCGCCATTGACGCATACGGCACCGCCCTCAATCAGATGCGCGCAGGCAGAGCGCGTAGGGCAGCCGTCATTGGCGCCCAGATAGGCGTCAAGACGCTGACCAGCGGCATCGTCGGCAACAAGGATATGGATGTCGGCCATTAGCGCTCATTCCTTTCGCGAATCTTGCGGGCACGCTCCCCACGTTGTTTAGCCTTGCGCTTGGCGCGGGCCTCGTCACGGGCGTTAAGCTCGGCGGTCGCATCGACCTCACGGGCCGCGGGGCTCAAGAACATGTAGCCAAAGAGGGCGAGCACGACGCCCAAGGTAATGCCGATATCGGCCACATTGAAAACAGGGAAGTCGATGAAGGTGGTGGCAATAAAATCGGTCACGAAGCCAAAGGCCAAACGATCGATAGCGTTGCCGATAGCACCGCCCGCAACCATCGCCATGCCCACAACCTCAAGATGGGCGAGCTGGGGTGCACGAACGAGGTACACGGCAATAGCGATAATGACCGCCAACGCCAGCACGGCAAACGCGATGCCATGCCCCTCGCCCATGCTAAAGGCAGCACCGATATTGCGGACAAACATAAAGTCGATGACACCGGGGATGACGGTCACATGCAAAGCGTCGCCCACGGCACGAACCGCAAGCTTGGTAAGCTGGTCAACAAGCAGCACAACGAGCGCTACCCCACCAGCAACACCCAACCGCCAACGCAAAGGCGGCGTCATATCCCCAGTACGACCCAAATCAAGCCCCTACCCTCAAGAACATCGAATTACGTTTAACGCAAATCAATATCTTATATTGACCAGCAACGAAATAGCCGATGATTCGTTACCGACAGCGAAAACCCGCCAGAGCGAGCAAGGTGCCTTGAAGCAAGGCGGCATAGACCTTATGGTCATGCCGCCGAAGCTGAAAGGCAGATTGCCGCTCTGGCGGGTTTGCAGCGTCAGCCGGTTACGCGGTTTGGTAAAACCGCGTAACTACAAAGCCTCTGCGCAGCGCTTGCAGATATGCGCGTGGCCGTTGTACTCGCCGACGGAGGTGCGGTAGTTCCAGCAACGGTCACAGCACTCGCCCTCGGCAGCCTCAATAGCAACGGAAAGCTCCTCGCCCTGGGTCAGCTCAACATCGGAGACGATGTAGAACTCGGCCAGGTCGACCGCCTTGTCGCCGGTCAGCAGCGCGTACATCTCGGCGGGAACGACCGCCTTGACGCGGACCTGCTGGCTCTTAGTGAAGGTGCCGGCGGAGCGGGCATCCTCAAGTGCCTTGGTCACGGCGCTACGGAGCTCGAGTGAAGCCTCGAGCACGCCCTCGAACTCGTTGGCCTCGTCGACCGTGATGGGCGACTTGTACCAATCGAGCAGCGCGGCGTACTTCTGGTGATCGACGCAGCCGGCGGGCGCATAGGCCATGGCCTCGTCGACCGTGTAGGACAGGATCGGCTGCAGGTCGCGCATGAGCATCGAGAAGAGCTCGGCCAGCACGGTCTGGGCGCTGCGACGCTCGAGCGAGCCGGGCTTCTCGCAGTACAGACGGTCCTTCAGGGCGTCGAGGTACACGTTGGAGAGCTCGGTAACCACGAAATCGTAGAGCGCACGGTAGGCGCGCGGGAACTCGTAGCTGGCGTAGGCATCGTCAACCTCGGCCTGGACCTGGGTCAGGCGGGCAACCATGAGCTTGTCGAGCGGCAGCAGGTCGGCAAAGGTGACGCCGTCGGTCTCGGGCTCAAACTGGCCCTCGAGCTCGGAGAGCAGGAAGCGCAGCGTGTTGCGGAAACGACGATAGGCATCGGACGTACGGGCAAGGATCTCGTGGTCGATGGACACGTCGGAGCTGGTATCGACGGATGCAACCCACAGGCGGATGATGTCGGCGCCCATTTCGTCACAGACCTTGTTGGGGTCGATGACGTTGCCGAGCGACTTGGACATCTTGCGGCCCTGGCCGTCGAGGGTGAAGCCCTGCGAGACGACCGCCTTGTACGGAGCGTGGCCGTTGGCACCCACCGAGGTGAGCAGCGAGCTCTGGAACCAACCGCGGTGCTGGTCGGAGCCCTCGAGGTACACATCCGCCGGATACTCCAGCTCGGGACGGTACTCGCAGACGGCCTTCCAGGAGACGCCGGAATCCCACCACACGTCGAGGATGTCCTTATCGGCCTTGAGGTGATGGCCGCCGCACTTGGGGCAGACGCAGGCCTCGCCCAGGTAGCTCTCGGGAGCGTCGGTGAACCAGGCGTCGGAGCCCTTCTCGTGGAAGAGCTTGATGACGGCGTCGAGCGTGGCGTCGTTCATGACCTTCTCGCCGCAGTCGGCGCAGGTGTAGCTCGGGATGGGCACGCCCCAGTTGCGCTGACGGCTGATGCACCAGTCGGGACGCTGCTCGACCATAGCGCCAATGCGGTTGGCGGCGTGGGCCGGATACCACTTGACGTTCTCGCGGACCTCCTTGCCAGCCTGCTCGCGCAGACCCGTCTTGTCCATCGAGACGAACCACTGGTCGGTGGCACGGAAGAGCACCGGGTGCTTGCAGCGCCAGCAGTGCGGATAGCTGTGCGTGATCTTCTTCTCGAGGACCAGGGTGCCGCGCTCGCGCAGGAACTCGATGATGTGCGGGTTGGCCTCATCGGTATCCATACCGCTGAAGGGGCCACCGGTGCCAAACTCCTCACCGGTGTAGAACTTGCCGTCGTCATCGACCGGCATGCAGATGTCGGTGATGCCTTCCTTGAGGCAGGCAAAGTAGTCGTCGACGCCGTGGCCGGGCGAGTTGTGGACGATACCGGTACCGTCGTCGACACCGACGTAATCGGCCAGCAGCGCCACGCCCTCAACACCGTCAAAGATCGGCTGCTTGTAGTGGATGTGGTGGAAGGTCTCGGCGGGAACCACGTAGGGCTTGCCGTCGACCATAACCGGGGTGTACACCCAGCCAAACTCCTCGCAGCACTTGGGAGCCAGGTCCTCGAGCATGACCTCGGCACGACCATCGTGCTCAACGGCGACGTAGGCGGCACCCGGCTTGAGGGAAACGGCCTGGTCGGAGGGGATGGTCCACGGCGTGGTCGTCCAGATGATAAAGTCGACCGGGCCGTCGAAGTTCTCGAGGCCGGCGGGCTTGGAGGTCATCTCAAAGCGAACGAAGATGGAGGGGCTCGTCTCGTCGGAGTACTCGATCTCAGCCTCGGCGAGTGCGGTGTGGCAGTGCTTGCACCAGTGAACCGGTTTGTGGCCACGATAGATCATGCCCTTATCGAACATGGCCTTGAAGACCTCGATGTCGGCGGCATCATGCTGGTGATAGAGCGTCAGATACGGGTTGTCCCAATCGCCGAGCACGCCCAGGCGACGGAAGCCGGCCTTCTGCAGCTCGATGTTCTCGACAGCGAACTTATTACAAAGCTCGCGGATCTTAGCCGTGGAGGTCTGGTTGAACTTCTCGGTGCCGAGCTTCTCCTCGACCTTGTGCTCGATCGGTTGACCGTGGCAGTCCCAACCGGGGACATAGGGGACTTCGCAGCCCTGCATCATCCAGTAGCGGTTGATCATGTCCTTGGAGATCTTGTTCATGGCATGGCCGATGTGGATCGGACCGTTGGCGTACGGAGGGCCGTCGTGCAGCACGAACTTCTTGTGACCCTCGTTCTTCTTCAGAACCTGCTCGTAGACCTTGTTGTCTTGCCAGTCCTTGAGTCGCTTGGGCTCGGACTTGGAAAGACCGGCACGCATGGGAAAACCGGTCTTGGGCAGATTCATCGTCTGCTTGTACTCGTTTGCCACGGTACCCCTTTCATGTCATGGGCGCGCACGCCCGTTGGGCACCAAAAAAGCGCCCGTCCCTACAAGCTGGGACGAAGCGCCACAAAACGGGCTGCACGCCCGCAAAAGCTCTTCGTTTAACCACCCAGCTTAGATGCCCTCGCCCGCGTATTCGCGCGCTCGCATCCGTTACTCGGCTGGCCTGTATCGACGACCATCTCGGCGATATCTACTAAGACGTGCCTGTGCGGCATATCCGTTGGGACCGCAGCTCCGGGGTGATTTTCATCGGTCGCATGCGCGGGTTCTCAGCGATCCCCGCTCTCTGTAGCATGCGGACGGCCGACTACTCGTCCCCATCAACGCTTATGCGGAGTATGCTAGCACGTTCAGCGCCGGCGAAAAACCCTCAACACTGGTTTTATACGTTCGAAATTTCTCGCTATTACAGCCCTTCTCTAGGAGCAAAATACCTGAAAGCACTTTATCGAACGAAAGAAGGTTGCTATGCGCACGATTGGAATGAGCGACTACACCGTTGGCGAGGATTGCTTTGACGAGCTGCCCGGCGCGCTGGCCGAGTACGGCGCGAAGAAGGTCGCGATCATCGGTGGCAAGCGAGCCCTGGCTGCGGCGCTGCCGGGCATCGAGGCGGCGCTTGAAGGTACCGACGTCGAGATTCTAGAGACGCGCGTCTACGGCACCAACAGTACGCGTGCCAATATCGCCAAGGTCGTGAACTCCCCTGCCTGCCAGGAAGCTGACGTGCTTATCGCATGCGGCGGCGGCAAGGCGCTCGACACCGTGAAGACCGCAGCTATCGAGCTCAAGAAGATCGTCTTTACGGTCCCGACGATCTGTTCCAACTGCTCCGCCGCGACCGCCATTGCCGTCGTGTACAACGACGACGGCTCGCTCGAGGGCTATTCGTACCCCAACCGACCGGCGCACATCTTCATCAACCCCAAGATCATCGCCGAGGCTCCGGCGGAGTATTTCTGGGCCGGCGTAGGCGATGCCCTGTCTAAGCAGCCCGAGGTCGAGTACGCCACGAGCGCCGGTAATTTGGAGCACACGGCAGGCCTTGGCTTGGCACTCGCCCACACCTGCTCCGAGCCGCTGTTTACCTACGGCGTGCAGGGTCTTGAGGACGTGCGCCAGGACCTGTCAAGCGAGGCCGTCAAGCAGATCGCGCTCGATATCGTGGTCAACACGGGCTACGTCTCCAACCTGACCAACCAAAACGATTACTACTACAACTCGAACGTGGCGCACGCGTTCTACAACGCCACCTGCAGCATTCCGCGCGAGGGCTCCTACCTACACGGCGAGGTCGTGAGCCTGGGCGTGCTGGTGCTGTTTGCCTATACGGGCGATACCGAGAACCTTGAGCGCTACGCCGCCTTTAACAAGCAGATGGGGCTGCCCGTGACGCTGGAGCAGGTCGGGCTTTCCGGGGCCGACATCCCGGCCCTGTGCGAGTACGCGCACGCCACCAACGAGTGGAAGCAGGGAAACCCCGAGCCCTTCACGGACGAAAAATTCGCCGCCGCCATCAAGGCCGCCGACGCTTACGGCCACACCCTCTAGGTCTAGCCCAAAACCACCACAAAGGGGACAGGCACCTTTGTGGTGGTTTTTTATTGCTCCAGCATTCAGTTCGTACTCGAACCCGATTCTTTACGAGAAAGGGTTCGGGTACGTTTTTTGTTTATCGGTAATTCTGCGGAAGGACTACTCGGAACGGTAAACAGGAACGAACAGAGGCAGGGTATCATCGTGGTGATGGTATCCTGCCTTTTGCTTTGCGGAACCAAGGTCGCTTTATGCGAACTTGATCGCCACTTATATGGCGCATTGATGGCAATTGCTGCGTACGTGCGTACCGGGAGCCTGTACACCTCTGGCAAGGCGTAACACGCTAGACTTTGTTCCAAAGTCCGTGTGCTAAGGGGGCAGGGCCCTTAGAATTCCTGTGGAGTGTGTACGCACATACGCAGGAAAACAGCAAATTACGCTATATCAGGGCGTTCTTTCATTGGAACGTATGGTATACACGGCTTAGTTCAACAAATAAGAATTTATATATAAAGGAGAATATTGATGAAACTGTTTTTATGTTCGCACTTTTC
>CAJKLK010000013.1:0-73027 GCA_905200715.1 uncultured Collinsella sp.
GGTGCGGGAACGGCCTATTTGCTCAATGTGTTCGGCTGAGATCGGAAATCAACCATGAAAATCGCGATTTTGCCGAAAAACATCGAATGTTGTGATGGTTTGGCCCGCAAACGTCGCAACCACCACAAAGGGGACAGGCACCTTTGTGGTGGTTTTTGCTTTGACGGGCCGCGCCTGCGCCTTGGTATACCATTTACACCATTTCCGACCACATTCAGCACCGCCGCACAACCCAGAAAGGCCCCCCATGGACACCACCTTCAGCCACATCAAAGCCGTGCTCTGCGATATCGATGGCACGCTGCTCACGAGCCAGCACACGGTGTCCCCGCGCACCGTGGCGGCGATCCGTGCCCTGCGCGAGCGCGACGTGCTCTTTGGCCTGTGCACCGGGCGCGACGCCCACGCGACCGAGGCCATGTACGAGCTCTGGGGCATCGAAGGCCTGGTGGACGTGCTCGTGGGCTGCGGTGGCGCCGAGGTCATCGACCGCGCGCACGACATCAACGAGCTGAGCTATCCGCTGCCGGGCGAGACCGTCGCGCGCATCTGCAGGCACATGGCGGGCCTGCCGGCAACGCCCGTCTGCCCCCGAGACGGCGTGTTCTACGTGCCCGAGAGCAACGCGTGCGTCGAGCACCTGTCGCGCGTCGACGGCGTGCCCTACCAGGTGGTCGATTTTGCCGAGTTTTTGCGCGAGCCGCAGCCCAAGGTGATGTTTACCATGGCGCCCGAGGTAATGCCGCAGGTCATCGAGCGAGCATCGACGTTTGCCGATGACGCTGTTAAGGCGGCCGCCCTGCAAACCACGCAGCGGCTCTACGAGTTTATGGATCCGCACGTGTCCAAGACGCGCGGCCTTGTGCGCGTGGCGGAGCTCAACGGCATGGAGCTCCAGAACATCTGCGTGTTTGGCGATGCCGATAACGACACCTGCATGGTGGCCGACGCCGGCGTGGGCGTGGCCATGGCAAACGGCAGCGACGCCACCCGTGCCGCCGCCGACTTTGTAACCGCGAGTAACGACAAAGACGGCATCGCAATCTTTATCGAGGAGCATCTGCTGTAGCGCAGGGGGAGAACCACCACAATGGGGACAGGCACCTTTGTGGTGGCCTCAGGCGATTTGGGCGAATTGATGCTTATAATCTGCGCGCAAATTCAAATATGGTCGTCAGAACATTACGCTTCTAACCACTGATGGGTTGAAGATATTCTCATCAGTTTGGTAGGGTATTCCTTCCGGTTAATGACCTACCGCTCACGGTCGATTTTCGACCGTTCACAGGATGTTTGCTCTTGAGCAAAATGTTGTGCAAATAAATCTAATGCCATTAAAAAATAATAGGAAATTAAACTACCAGTAGAAACAAGAAATAGATAGCGAATAAACGAAGGCAAATCTGAACAATTATCAAGAGAATTGAGAACTCGCTACAAAACTGTCGATATTTGTTGCTCAGATGTTTAAACAATCATTAGAATAGCATTACTAAGTGTGCGCAATTACAGGTTGCGCAGATACGTTTGATGGTGAAAGAGCAAGATCGCGGTCTCTTGGGGAGGAGACATCGATGAAAGCAAATTCAGACAAATCTAAGAAGAGTAATAAGGCGACGCGCCGTGTACTGGCAGGCGTTTTGTGCGGAGCCTCCGTGTTGAGCCTGGTACTGTCGCTCGTCATGCCTCCGATCTCGCAGGCCATTGCCAACGATGACCAGGCAGGTTCTACCGAGGAAACTGTGACGGTGGATTCCTCAAGTGAGTCTACTGATGTAGGAAACACCGACAACGGGGATACCGAAAACCAGAATAGCGACGAGACCGAGGACGGCGAAGCCGACCCTTCAAATGGTGTTGAGCAGGGTCAGCCTGATGGTAAGCTGCAGACCGAAGATGGCGAGTTGTCGGATGGCAATGCCGTAATGCTGGCTGCGGAAGGCGGGCAGACTGAAGCGGCATCCACTGAAATACGAACAGCTGACGAGTTGATAAACCTGGCGAATGTAAGTGGTGCGGCTAGCTTCAAGCTTATGAATGATATTGAGACCAGCGGGACAATTCAGCTCAATAATAGCGTCAGTAATATCACACTGGACCTAAACGGCTGCAAGATTAAGCATAAGAGTCCAAATCAGCCTCTGTTCAATATCACCGGCGGTGCGACGCTGACCGTCAAGGACGGCCAGCAAGCTGTCGCAACAGAGATTTCGGCTAATCAAGAAAACAAATGCGGCAATCTCGCTTCAATGGAATACGGCGATTCTAACATCCCGACCAAGCTTATCTATTACGTAACCGAATCGGTCGCAAGCGGAACCGTTACAAACGAAACTCTTAAAGCGTATGAGGCTGGTATCAAGGGTGCCATTGTGGCTTGCAGCGATACCAACGCTACTGGGTTAAAGCTCGTCAACCTTTTCAATGGCGGCCACTTTAATCTTGAAAGCGGCGTGCTCACGCAAAAGAAAGATGGCCAAATCGGCAACCTCATCTATGCCGAGGGCGGCTCTACCGTCAACATGAGCGGCGGATACGTTTGTGGTGCTTCTATGGGCAGAGATGGTGCTGGTGCTGGAATTCATGTCAATGGCTCAACCCTGGAGATCTCTGACGGCGTAATCGCTGGTAACTATGCTCCCAGTGGCGGCGGCGTTTATGCCATGAATTCTACGGTAAACATGGTTGGCGGTATTATCTCCGGCAACGGTACAAATAAGGATCAACGCGGTTATGGCGCGGGAATTTGTGCTGAGAACTCTAGTGTGACCATTACGAATGGTTACATCACCAATAACAAATATCAGTTCTACGTGAACGAGGAGTCGGATTGGAAGCATCTCGGCAACGGTTGCCACGGTGGTGGCGGCATTGCTGCCTTTAGCCAGTCTGAAGGACAGAAAATAGGCAGTTTGGTTATTAGCGGCGGCTACATCACGGGCAACTACTCTGCCGAGGCTGGCGGCGGCGTTTATGCTGGCGCTTGGAATAAACCTCTTTCCGGGTTTACGTTTTCTGGTGGAACCATCGCCAGCAATGTGGCGCAATACTCAGAGGGTGGCGGCATCCGTATCGCTGCGCCTACAGTTGGCGATTTTAATGTGAGCGACAAGAAAGCCTACATCACTAACAATACGACCAATACCACCAACGACTGGGGTGGCGGCGGCGTGTTCGTTCAGGGTAGTAGTGACCAAGGCATTAAATCGGCGAGCCTCAATATATATAACGCGCTGATTACCAACAATCATGCCAATGGCTTTGGCGGCGGGTTTGCCGCTTGCCCGACTGGTAAGACTGCCATTACCGATACCAATGGCATCGCGATTTTCGGTAATTCTGACGGTATACCTGACGGTAGTGGTTATAACCGATCGGGTGGCACACACGAAAAGACCGATGACAAGGATTGGCGCCCTAACCACGAAGGCGGCGAAATAACTGAAGACTTTAAAAAAGCCGGTCACCAGGATCTTTTTCTTATTCGCGATAGTGCTAACGCTGAATCGCTGCCGTATATCGCTGCCGTAACTGGACAAATGCTTGGTGGCGGAGCTGCTAACTGGTCGGGCACGATCGACAATACACCAACGTCTATCGGCAAGTACGAGGGCGCCCAAGCTAAGTACATGATTGGCCTTAAATCTGAGCCGATTCAGGAAGATATGGATGCTGCTACCGCGGCTGCGTCCCTCTTCATCACGGGCAACAGATCCAACATTCACGGTGGCGGCATCATGACCAACGGCGACGTAATCGCTGGCTCCACCACGCAGGCGAGCGTGTACCCCAAGATGAAGCTCAAAGGCTCCAAGGTGCTTGAGGGCGGCAAGCTTAAAGGAAAGGATTTCGATTTCCAGCTACTCAAGCAGAACAAGATTACTAACGATAATGGCGAGACTACAGATACAGTTCCGAGCTTTGACTCCGAGGGTAATCTTCACCTCAATGGCTGTTCGGTGGTCGATACGGTGAAAAACGACATTAACGGCATTTTCACCTTTGATCTGGGTGAAGTTTATGCCGATAAGGATCTTGTTTACTACTTGGTAGAGGTTCCGGACAAGAACAAGGCGGTGGATTACGACGAAACAATTTACAAAATTGAACCTGAGGTTGTGCCGGACAAGTCGAACGAAGTGCTTAACATTACATACACGTATTACAAAGTTAATAAAGTTACAGTAACAACGGTAGAAAAAAATGACGGCACTGGCGCAAGAACGCCAGAAACAGAATCGGCAGCCATCGCAGCAGCTGAGGGCGAAAACACTGACATCATTACGCTTACCAATGGTGCAACCTTTACCAACACGTGCTTCTGGATTCCTAAGGCGACTAAAGTCGTTAAGGGTGGCGAGATGAAGGTGTTTACGCTCCAGCTCGCAGACAATCCGACATTCAAAAACGCTCAAGACGTAAAGACTCAGGCCAATGGCTCCAAATCTCAGACCTTGAACTTCGAAAAGATTAGTTACACGCTTGACGACCTCACCAAGGGCACGGACTCCACGGGCCGTAGCGCTCCCAAGGCCTTCCCGTATTATTATTACGTGCACGAGAAGGGCGAAAACTCGACCTATCCGCATTACAAGTTTGATCAATCGGTCTATAGATTCAAGGTTGACCAGGTTGAGCCAACGGATGAAGCCAATGGAACCATCTACTTAAAGGTGACCTACATGAAGGGATCCGTTGGCTCCGATGGCGAGTGGAAACCAGACCCCGATTCCGAAGAACAGGACCTCACCGAAACCTCAACCCCCACCTTCACCAACACCTACTCCACGTCTTTGCCCCTTTCTGGTATGTCGGGCGTCACTCTGACGTACCTTGCCGGCGCGGCGGTGCTTTGCGCTGCTGCGGTCTGGATGCACATTCGTCGCAAGGCGAATGCGAAGGGAGGTGAGCGTCGTGAATAAGAAAGTTTGCTCCTTCCCGATCTTGTTTGCGCTGCTTGCCCTCCTGATCGGCACCTGCGCGGTTGTGTTCCCCGCATCCGCGCAGGCCGCGCCGACCTCGACCGGTTCCATCACGGTGGGCGGCACCGTGGCGCGCAGCTACGACGCCTACCAGATCATTAGCGCCAACGTCGTCGACGGCGACAGCGACGCCAAGATTGCCACCGACCTCGCCTGGGCAAGCGACACCGTGCGCGACGCCGCGCTGCCTGTGCTGCACAGCGCCAGCATGCCCAATTCCCAGACCACCGCGCAGGAAGCTGCCGAGTGGCTCAACACCGATTCCCACCTTACGAGCGCGCTGAGCGCACGGCTCGCTCGTTCTCTCCAGAGCTCTGGCGCCGTGCCCGTGGCCCTTAACGCGGGCACGGCGGCCGAGCTGCCCTGCGGCTACTGGCTCATCGTCGCCGATGACGACGCCATCGCCCAGGGCGAGGCTGGCACCGCGCCGATCATGGCCCTGGTCGGCGGCAGCGCCGTCACCGTCAAGCCCAAGGCGGCGACCCCCAAGGTGTCCAAGCATGTGCTGGAGGACAGCACCGCCGCCTGGCAGAAGGCCGCCGACGCCACGGTCGCCGACGACCTGTACTGGCGCCTTTCTGCCACGGTCCCGGCGGGTCTTACCGCCTACGACACCTATACGGTGCGGTTCGTCGACACCATGAGCGCGGGGCTCGACCCCTCCAAGGTCGCCGCGAGCATGCGCGTGTACGCGGCGGCGGGCGCGGACGGCGGCTTTGACGTCGTCTCGGCCGGCAAGGACGGCCGCGCCGGCACCGAGCCCGCGAAGGGCTGGACCGATATCACGGCCCAGTGCGCCACCAAGGTAGCGGCCGACGGCAAGACCTTCACCGTGCGCACCGGCGACCTGATCGCCACGCTCGGCGGGACCGACGCCTTTACCGCGGGCGCCCGCGTGGTCGCCGTGTACAATGCGCCGCTCAACAGCGCGTGCAACCACGGCATCGCGAAGGGCAACCCCAACGAGGTCTACCTGCGCTATCCGCGCTCTCCCTTTGCCGACCAGTCCGGCGATGCCGGCTTTACCCGCACGCCGAGCGACGACGCGTGCGCCTACACCTGGGATCTCGCACTCACCAAGCGCGGCAGCGACGGCGACAAGCCGCTTACTGGGGCGGTCCTGAGTATCACCGACGATCGCGGCCGCTCGCTAGCGGCCGACGGCACGTGGGATGCGGAGGGCAAGGCCACCGTCACCACGGGCGAGGACGGCCGCGTGACCGTCTCGGGCGTGGACTCGGGCAAGCTGGAGGTCCGCGAGCTCAAGGCACCCAAGGGCTACACCGCCTTTGAGGGCACGCGCTCCGTGACAGTCAAGGCCGAGGGCCTGGACGTCGACCAGGTGGCCGCCGCCAAGCCCAAGCTCACCATCACGGCCGAGTCGCCCCTGCGCGCCGACAGCGCGGATGGGTCGACGGGCAGCCTGGAGGCGTCGCTCATCAACACGCCCACCGGCACACCCCCTAGCATTACCACCGGAGGCTTTATGCCCTCGACTGGCGATATGGCAATGTACGCCGCGGCCGCCGCAGCGGTCGCCGGAGCCGCGCTCATCGTGGTCGCGCTCCTGGTCAAGCGGGGAGGTGGCAGCCATAAAGAGTAGCTGGCAGCCCCACCGAGAGCGGGGCGAAACGTAGCGAAGCAGATGCTAAGACACAGACAGATGATGACCGATCAAATGAGAACCAACCGGAAAACGGAGGAAAAGAAGATGAGCATGAGCAAGAACATCGCACGCCTGGCAGTAACCGCCGGCCTCACGGCAGCGTTGAGCTTCGGTGGAGTCATGGCCCCGGTAACCATGGCGTTTGCTGAGGGTGCGGCGGGTTCGACCGTAACTTTCAATGACCCTACTTATCAAGAGACTACGACCTATAAGGGCATCCAGATCTTTACGGCTAATGTGAGCGATTCTGCTGTCACCAACATTCAGTGGGCCGGCTCTTCCCAGGCCGAGAAGGATGCAATTCGGGATGTTGTTGTCAGTGCAATTGATGAAGCCGTGAAGGCAGAAGATTCCACCAAAAGCTACAGCAGCAAAAACGCACAGGAGGCTGCCGAATGGCTGAATGAACATGCTGAAACTAATGAAGCAACAAAGGTTGCGAGCGACAATGTTCTGAATGTAATTGCGAAAAAACTGAATACCGCTGCTTTTTCCGGTGCATGGAAGGTGACTAATCAGGACAATAAATCCCTTTCCGGCCTTGCCGCCGGCTACTGGCTCTTCTTGACCAATAGCGTGGCAGAAGGTTCAAATAACAGCTCGAAGGACGTTTTCACTTCGCCCGTATATGCGGTCGTTGATGGTGTGAAAGATAAAGTGGTGACTCCCAAAAAGAGCGTACCTACCGTCGATAAGAAAATAGTGAATGCCAAAGGCGATAAAGAGCTCGATGCCAGCGACTCCCATGTTGAGCAGGAGGTTACGTACAACCTCTATGGCACTGTCGCCGATAACTACGATACGTACGGCACGTACTTCTATAAGTTCTCCGACCAACTCTCCGAGGGTCTGACGCTGAAGGATGGTTTCAAGGCAACTCTGTATGCGAATAAAAACCTCGCTCAGGCTGATATTAACCACACGGGGGGCAGTGATGTGACGAGTCACTTTACTCAAAGTGCGGAAACTGTAGACCCAGAAACTAAAAATAAGACAACGACTTGGACGTGTAACGATCTTAAGCAGGTAGCGGACGTTAAACCGGGATCCTGCATTGTGATTTCCTATAAGGCAAAGATTAACCACGAGGCTGCCATTGGAGACAACGCGGGTAACGCCAACTCTGTCACTCTTGAATACTCAAACAACCCTATGACCACCGACACCGGCACGACGGTGCCCGATGAGGTCAAGACCTACACCTATGGCCTTAAACTGAATAAGGTTGACCTTGGCACTGAGAAGGCACTCCCGGGTGCGACATTTACCATCAAGGTGAAGGCAGCGGCGGATCGAAGCCTGGTGGGGAAATACGTTCAGTACAATGGAGCTCTTAAAGAAAATGAGCAGGTGATCCCGACTGACGAGAATGGCACCCTTACCGTCAGGGGCCTCGGTGCGGGAACCTATACGGTAACGGAGATTGACGCTCCCGAAAACTACGATAAGGTCGTATCTTTCGATTTCACGATTAAGTCGAAGAATGAAAGCGGGACAACAGGTGAAAGCTCGAGCGCGGATAAGTATGAACTAATCGCTCCAAGTGATCAGGTTATCATCGGTACGCCGGATGATAAGAAGGGCGACAACAAGCTCGAAGCCAAGACTGGCACAGCTACAAACGATGACGGCACCTTCAACATCACCGTTGGCGATACCAAGCATGTCGGCCTCCCGCTCACCGGCCTTAACGGCGTGACCTTCACTTGGATCGCTGGTGGCGCGGTGCTGTGCATCGGCGTGGCTCACCTCATCCGCAGCCGTAAGCAGGCTGAGGAGTCCGAGCAGGAGTAGCGCTCACTCACCCATCCCTTTGGCAGGTGGGATGTGATGGCCATGAGACTTGCGGACACTTTTCTCGTCCATCGACGTTCTTGCTTTGCCATTCTCTTTTCGGGGCAGACTCCGCACTGGAGTCTGCCCCGTTTTTTGGACATAGCAGCCAGGCTCCATTGCCCGATGGATCAAGCGTATGAATATCGAACAGATGTTTGCAAATATTGCGTTTACCAGCTGTGGGTGCATACGCTCGCAGTAAAATGGCCTTGCGACGCATCCCGTGCGCGGGCGGCCGACGACTCGATCGGAGGTCCCCAAATGCTGAAATTCCTTAACGCGCTCGCCGCCCTCGCGGCGGTGGGCACGTTCGTCATCGCGTTTCTCGACTCGTATGAGGTTCGGTTTAAGGTCCGTAGGCGCACGCGCGGTGCGGACGGTAGAAGGCATTTGCGCCGCAAGCGCAAATAAGAATGCCCGGGGGTAGGATCCCGGGCATTTAACAAAAGCTGAAAACTAGGCCGCCCGCGCTCCCAAACATTTACGCGGGGTGCGTCGTTTTCTATTGACATTGTATCCCGAATCGCCTAGTCGATTCGGGACATTTTGAAAACTCAAATGCGGGCCCATACTCGCGCTGTGCAATGCCGTCAGGCTGCGTTGTCCGGTGCATGAGTTCGCTAATCGGCTATTATTTGTTTAGACAACTTGAGTTGTAGAGGAGTGACCGGCGATGGTGCAGGGCGCCAAACATCTGAAGAGCAATAACGCCGCGGCCAACGGTGGCTCAAGCCCTCAGCCCAAACCTCAGCCCAAGCCCAAGCGTCGTCGCAAGCGGCTGCCGCGCTGGGCCGACCGGCTTATCACCATCGTCATCATCCTTATTGGCGTGGGCCTTATGACCTGGCCGTGGATTTTAGACCGGCTCGAGGCCTCGGGCGTGTTCAACCAGATCAGCACCGTGTCCAGCACCGTGGACGCGCTGTCTGCCGAGGAGCGCGAGCGCATCCTGCTCCAGGCGCGCTCCTTTAACGAGCAGCTGGCGGGCGAGGCCACCGAGCTTCCCGCCGATCAGATCGAGCCCTACGCTCAGCAGCTCATCTTTGACCGCGACCCCATGATGAGCTGGGTCGAGATC
This sequence comes from uncultured Collinsella sp., assembly GCA_905200715.1. GTDB lineage: Bacteria > Actinomycetota > Coriobacteriia > Coriobacteriales > Coriobacteriaceae > Collinsella. The sequence goes on from CAJKLK010000013.1 coordinate 9,563, forward strand.
CCCTCCATCGACGTGAGCATGCCCATCTACCACGGCACGAGCGAGGAAGTCCTTATGGCGGGCGTCGGCCACCTGGAGGGCACGAGCCTGCCGGTGGGTGGCACCTCGACGCATTGCGTGCTCACCGCACACTCGGGCATGCGCAACCTGAGCATGTTCGACGACATCCATTCGCTGAAGCCCGGCGACCTGGTGCTGCTGCACACCATGAACAAGACGCTCGCCTATAAGATGGTGGACTCCGAGGTCGTGCTGCCCGAGGAAATGGAGTCACTGACCATCGAGCCCGGCGCCGACAAGGTGACGCTCGTCACCTGCACGCCCTACGGCGTGAACGACCATCGCCTGCTGGTGCATTGCGTGCGCACCAAGTACAACAAGAAGGACATCGACAAGCAAAAGTCGCTGGCCGGCCGCCACTGGGGCAAGCGCGAGTTTGCCGTGCTTATCGTGGTCGTAGCCATTGTGCTGTTGCTGCTGGACATCGTGATCCACGCGGTCCGCAAACGTCGCAAGGCCAAGGCCTCGGCATAAGACATTCTTCAGAACCACCACAATGGGGACAGGCACCTTTGTGGTGGTCGGGGCTTCCAAACCATCACAACATTCGATGAAAATCGCGATTTTGACGATAAGCGTCGAATGTTGTGATGCTTTTCGTTGTGGGCGGGACGGTTTTCGTTGTGAGCGACGCGGTTTTCGCTATGGACGGTGCGGTTTCGCTGCAGAACCGCCAGCCCTTCGCCTGCCAGCCGCCGTCCTCGTTACGTTTTCGCTGCATTTGGGTAAAGCACCTGCTCCAAGTGGCGTTGCCTTGTATACTAGAGCGGTTTATCTGTTATGCGGAAGGGAGCGCCTATGGCACTCAGCGAGAAAGACGTGCGCGGCATCGCCGAGTACGCAAAGATCGCACTGACCGATGACGAGCTCACCCAGATGACGTCCTACATGAACGACGCCGTCCAGATGCTCGAGCCCGTCTTGCAATATGACTTGCCCGACGTGGAGCCCACGTTCCATCCTATCGGAAGTCTGTCCAACGTGATGGGCGACGACCTGCGTGAGCCCGAGCGCGACCTGCCGCTCGACGTTGCGCTCGAAAACGCCGGCAGCGCGCGCGACCGCTACTTCCGCGTGCCGTCCATTTTGGGAGAGGGGGAGAGCGAGTAATGGCGCTAAGCTTCGATTCCCTTACCGCCGCCCAAATCGCCGCGGGTGTTGCCGCCGGCGACTTTACCGCTACCGAGGTGGCCCAGGCCTCCCTTGCCGCCATCGAGGCACGCGAGGGCGGGGTCCAGGCATTCCTGCAGGTGGCGCCCGAGCTTGCGCTCGAGGCCGCCGCGCGCGTGGATGCCGACCGTGCCGCAGGCAAGCCGCTGCCTCCGCTCGCGGGCGTGCCGCTGGCCATCAAGGACAACATGAACCTCGTGGGCACGCGCACCACCTGCGCTTCCCGCATGCTCGAGGACTACCAGAGCGTCTACACCGCTACCTGCGTCCAGCGCATGCTCGATGCCGGCTGCCTGCCCATGGGCAAGGCCAACATGGACGAGTTCGCCTTTGGCAGCTCCACCGAGAGCTCGGCGTTCCACCGCACCAACAACCCCTGGGATACCGAGCGCGTGCCCGGCGGCTCCTCGGGCGGCTCCGCTGCCGCTGTCGCCGCGGGCGAGGTCGCGCTCTCGCTGGGCTCGGACACCGGCGGCTCCATTCGCCAGCCGGCGTCGCTGTGCGGCGTGGTGGGCTTTAAGCCCACGTATGGCGCCGTGAGCCGTTACGGCGTGGTTGCCTTTGGCTCGTCGCTCGACCAGGTTGGCCCCTTCGGCCGCACGGTCGAGGATGTCGCGCTGGCCATGAACGCGCTTACCGGCGCGGGCCACGATCCGTACGACTGCACCAGCCAGGACTGTGCCGTCGACTTTACCGAGCATCTCAACGACAGCATCGAGGGCAAGCGCGTGGGCATCATTCCCGCGTTTATGGAGGCCGAGGGCCTGACGCCCGAGGTCAAGGCCGCTGTTCAGCGCGCCGCCCAGGAGCTGCAGAACCAGGGCGCCGAGCTGGTCGAGGTCGACCTGCCGCACCTGGACGCCGCTATCGCCGCCTACTACGTCATCGGCCCGGCCGAGGCGTTCTCCAACCTGGCTCGCTTCGACGGCATTCGCTACGGCTATCAGGAGGAGGGCTGCGCCAACCTGTCCGACCAGAGCTCGCTTTCGCGTGCCCACGGCTTTGGTGCCGAGGCCAAGCGCCGTCAGATGCTCGGCGCCTACCTGCTGAGCTCGGGCGTGTACGACAAGTACTACTACGCCGCGCAAAAGGCCCGCACGCTTATCACGCAGGACTACGACGCCGCATATGCCAAGGTGGACACCATCCTCATGCCCGCCTCGCCGCGCACGGCCTTTAAGTTTGGTGAGATCAGCGACCCCACGCAGATGTACCTCTCTGACCTGTACACCATTTCGCTCAACATTTGCGGCAACGGTGGCATCTCGGTGCCGCTGGGCCTGGGCGAGGATACTCAGCTGCCCGTTTCTGCCCAGCTGGTGGGACCTGCCTTTAAGGACCGTCAGCTGCTCACGTTTGCCCGCGCCCTGGAGCGCGGCTTTGCCGATGCCGCCACGGGTGCGCCCGCGCTTTCCGTCGCGCCCGATTTTGCCGGGAAGGGAGGCGAGCTGTAATGAAGGAGCTTTCCGAGGTCCTGCAGGATTGGGAGGCCGTGATCGGCCTGGAGATCCATACCGAGCTCACCGCACTCGATACCAAGATGTTCTGCAACTGCAAGCTCAGCCACGATGACGAGCCCAACGCCAACGTGTGCCCGGTGTGCCTGGGCCTGCCTGGCGCTCTGCCGGTGCCCAACAAGCGCGCCATCGAGAGCATCGTCAAGGCCGGTCTCGCCACCAACTGCGAGATCCAGCGCCACTCGATGTTCTACCGCAAGCACTATTTCTATCCCGATATGGCCAAGAACTTCCAGACCACGCAGGGTCCGGTCGCCTTTGCCATGTACGGTCACCTGGACCTGGACGTGACCGGTCGCGGTGCCGCCGAGCGCCCCGACTGCGCGTTTGGCGAGGCCGAGGCTCAGAGCCTGGCGAGCGCCTCGGCTAACGCCGAGGGCCTGTCCACGTCCATGACGTCGACCATGCGCGAGGGCAACCAGCGTGCCGGCCACCTGGCCAGCTATGACGCGTCCAACATGCAGATGCCCGAGCGTCGCGAGGACGGTTCCTACACGGTGCCCATTCGCATCCTGCGCATCCACATGGAGGAGGACGCCGCCAAGATGGTGCACGTGGGCGGTGCCGAGGGCCGCATTACCGCCGCGGCCGAGTCGCTCGTCGACTACAACCGCTGCGGCACGCCTTTGATTGAGCTCGTGACTGAGCCCGATCTGCGCACGCCCGAGGAGGCTCGCCTGTTTATGGAGAAGCTCCGTCGCATCTTTGTGACGCTGGGCATTTCGGATTGCTCCATGGAGAAGGGCTCCATGCGCTGCGACGGCAACGTGTCGCTGCGCCGCCGCGGCGAGACCAAGTTGGGCACCAAGACCGAGCTCAAGAACCTCAACTCGTTTAAGAGCCTGCATGACGGCCTTGCCTACGAGATCTGCCGCCAGGCCGAGGTGCTCGAGGAGGGCGGCATCATCTATCAGGAGACCCGCCACTGGGAGCCCAGCCGCAAGCGCACCGTAGTCATGCGTGTGAAGGAAACGGCCGACGACTATCGCCTGTTCCCCGATCCCGACTTGGCGCCGTTCGATCTGGACGACGAGTTCATCGACCGCTGCCGTGGCGAGATTCCCGAGCTGCCCGATGCCAAGCGCGCCCGTTTTGAGGCCGAATTTGGCATTAAGACGGCCGACGCCGAGCAGATTGCCGGCGACCCTGAGTTTGCCGATTTCTTTGAGGCCGCCGCTGCCGGTATGGCCGGCAAGGAGGCCCAGACGGTCGCAAACCTGCTGGTCAACGAGATGATCGCCTACCTTAAGGGCGCAGGCGTGTCGCTCGCCGAGTCCGGCATCGCGCCGGCTCAGGTGGCGGCACTCGCCAAGCTGCTGGCGACCGATGCCATCAGCTCCAACCAGGCGCACGAGGTCTTTGAGGCCATGGCCCAGACCGGCGACGACCCCAACAAGATCGTCGACGAGCGTGGTATGCGTCAGGTGAGCGATGCCGGCGCGCTGCAGCCGATTGTGGACGAGGTGCTGACAAACTGTGCCGAGCAGGCGCAGCAGTATCGTGACGGCAACCAGAAGGTCATTGGCTTTTTGGTAGGCCAGTGCATGAAGGCAAGCCGCGGCAAGGGCAACCCAAAGCTCTTCAACGAGTTGCTGAGAAAGGCGCTCGCGTAGACTCACGGGCGGGGAAGGCCCCCGGAACGGCGGGGCGCTTGCTCAAAATTTCAAACAGTCCTGCGCAAGACGGAGGCGCCACTGGCGCCTCCTTTGCGTGCGGAACTCATTTTGAGCAAGCGCCCCGCCGTTCCGGGGGTCTTCCCCGCCCTGACGACTCGGCCTTCCGGGTCAGGTGGGCTGAATGGAATTTGGTGAATGAGGGCGCCGTTGGCGCCCTCATTCTTTATATATGTTGGGAGCGCCAAGCGGTGGGGGTGGTGCCGGTGTGTTGCTTGAAGGCTTGGGCGAAGGCGGCCTGCTGAGGGTAGCCTAGACGCTCTGCCACCTGCGCTATTGTGAGCGCGCTATCGGCCAAAAGGTCCTGTGCTCGCTCCATACGGCGTCTGCGAATGTAGGCGCCCAGGGACTCGCCAGTTTGGGCCTTAAAGGTGGCGCATAGTTTGGAGCGGCTTGTGTAGAGCCTCTCGGCCACCTCGTTGATACCCACACGTCTGCCTTTGTCGAGCGCGCGCTCAATCATTGCCGTTGCTTCTTCGGCAATGGTTATGCTGACGCGTGTGTCTGCCGCCCGCCGCGCCTGCTTGTGGGCCGCGCGCGAACAGGCGAGCTCCGCGACCATGGTCTCCACGATGCCCTGCATATAGACGTGTCCGCCTACGGTGCGGGCGCGGTCCTCGTTAATCCGGCGCAGCGTGTGGCAGATGGCAGACGTCGCTTCCTCGTGCCATGACTCGGCAAACGCCTCAAAGATTCCCGCGAACTCGGTGGGATAGCGGTGCTCCAGTTCGTCAAAATATCCAGGCAAAAAGAGCACCGAGCGCGAGTGATAAAGCCGCCCCGCAAACAGCGGGCTTAACTCCTCGCCACAGCTATCTTGGATAAAGCTGCACACGGCATTGTTTGGCCACGGTCCATGCAATGGTTTGAGGTTCGCGGGCGTTATGCCAGCCTCGGGCATGCATGTAAGTGTGGGCGCGCTGACTTCGCTCACGCAGGCGTATGGCTCGGGTGTGTATTCGGCCAGGTACATATCGTGCGTCGGGGTTATGAAATGCTCCATGACGATGCAGGTGGGGGAGAGGGGCATGATCCATGCGCGTCCGTGCGCCCGATCGTTTGCCACCTCGCCGGTAAAGACGGCGCCCTTGCCGGTAAGCTCCAGGCCAAACTGCTCAAATTGCGGTGCGTAGAGCTCGGTTATGTCGGTCGCTGCCCGCCGTATTTGCAAAAGCGTCCCTTTCCTTTGCAGAAACGTCCACGCCTGGTTTGATTGTGAGCCATGGCTAACACATCAATGATAAGTTCATTACGGTTAACTCTCAAGCCGTTAGAAAGGAATCTCATGGCAAAGGAATCAAAACGGGAAGGTGGAGGCATCGGCGAGTTGCTCGCGTATGCCGGTGACCGCAAATTCCTAACGTATTTGGGCATGGCGCTCTCGGCGCTCTCACAGCTGCTGAGCTTTGGCCCGTACGTCTGCATCTGGTTTGTCGCGCGAGACCTTATCGCCGTGGTGCCTAACTGGAGCGAAGCCACCGATATCGCGATGTATGGCTGGTGGGCCGTTGGTTTTGCCCTGGCAAGCATCGTAGTTTATTTCGTGGGGCTCATGTGCACGCATCTGTCCGCGTTTCGCTGCGCGTCCAATATCCGCAAGACTACGAGCGAGCACCTGCTTAAGCTGCCGCTTGGATACTTTGACACGCACGCCACCGGTGAGCTGCGTCGTGTTGTAGACGGATGCGCCGCCTCCACCGAGACTCTGCTCGCACATATGCTGCCCGATATCGCAGGCGCCGCCGCCATGGTCGTGTGCTTGCTCGTGCTGCTTTTCGCGCTTGATTGGCGTTTGGGGGCGGCATGCCTAATCTCGGTCGTCGTTTCGCTTGGTGCCATGGCCGCCATGATGGGCGGCAAGGGCGGCGAGTTTATGAAGGCCTATATGGAAGCGCTGGTCAAGATGAACAAGACCGGCACCGAATACGTACGCGGAATCCCCGTGGTCAAGGTGTTTCAGCAGACGGTCTACTCCTTTAAGGCCTTCCACGATGCGATCGCCGAATACGCCGACATGGCACAAAGCTATGCGGGCACGTTCTGCCGAGGTCCGCAGGTACTCAACCTTACCGCGCTCAATGGTCTTGTGGCATTCCTTTTGCCCGTGGCGTTGCTGTTGGCGCCGGGCGAGACGGACTTTGCACGCTTTATGACCAACTTCACGTTTTACGCGATTTTTTCGGCCGTGGTGCCGACGGCCATGACCAAGCTCATGTTTGTGGGCGAGGCCTCTCAGATGAGTGCCGATTCGCTGGCTCGTATTCGAAGCGTCATGGGTTCCAAACAGCTCTCCGTGCCTGCCCAGCCCAAGCACTCCGCCGGTAGCGATGTGCGCTTTGAGGACGTGAGCTTTACGTACGAAGGTGCCGAAGCACCTGCCGTTAGCCATGTGAGTTTCAGCGTTCCCGCTGGTAGTACCCTCGCCCTGGTGGGTCCCTCGGGTGGCGGTAAGTCAACCTGCGCAAGCCTGATTCCGCGTTTTTGGGATGTCTCCTCGGGTCGAGTGCTCGTAGGCGGTGTGGACGTTCGCGATATGGATCCGCACGAGCTTATGGACCAGGTCGCCTTCGTGTTCCAGACCAACCAGCTGTTCCGGCAAACACTTGCCGATAACGTGCGCGCCTCCAAGCCATCGGCCACTGACGACGAAGTGCGTGCGGCCCTCTCCGCAGCTCAGTGCGACGACATTGTGGCCAAGCTTCCACAGGGCATCAATACCATGCTCGGTGCCGCTGGAGCATATCTTTCGGGCGGCGAGGTCCAGCGCGTGGCACTCGCCCGCGCGATCCTTAAAGACGCGCCTATCGTGGTGCTCGATGAGGCCACGGCGTTTGCCGATCCCGAGAACGAGGCGCTCATCCAGCGCGCCTTTAGCAAGCTGGCAGCGGGTCGCACGGTCATTATGATCGCGCACCGGCTTTCGACCGTGGTGGGGGCCGACAAGATCGTGGTGCTCAACCAAGGTAGCGTGCAGGAGACTGGCACCCATGCCGAGCTGCTGTCCCAAAACGGTCTATACGCCAAGATGTGGGCCGAATACGAACAGGCCGCGAGCTGGAAGATCACTGCTGCCGCGGATGCCGCCATCACGAAGGGAGGCGAGGCCTAAATGTTCGCCTCATTCCAAAAGAAGTATTTCCTATCCGATAAAGGCGTCGCCGGCGTAAAACGCGGCATTTTCTGGACCGCGCTCACCAATCTCATTACCATGGCCGGCATGGGCTTATTGTTCCTGGTCATGGCCGGTTTTGTCGAACATCTCGCCACCGGTGCCGACCTGCCGGATGCCCTGCCGATTGTGGGCGGCCTCCTGGTCTTTTTCGTGTTGCTCTTTGCCTCTAACTGGCAGCAGTATTACTACACCTACTGCATCTTTTACGAGGAGTGCGGCAAGCAGCGTATGGAGATTGCCGAGCGCTTGCGCAAGCTGCCGCTGTCGTTTTTTGGCCGTCGTGATCTGGCCGATTTAACCGAGACCATCATGGGCGACGTCCAAGCCATGGAGCACGCCTACAGCCACGTGCTGGGAGAGCTTTGGGGTGCCATCATCGCAAGCGCCATTGTGTTCGTGGCGTCGCTGTTCTTTTGCTGGCAGCTGGCGATCGCGGCGTTTTGGAGCGTGCCCGTGGCCTTTGCCGTGCTGTATCTGACACGCGGCCCCATGACCCCGGTGTTCGACCATGTGCGCGCCGAGAAGGTCAAGGTTACCGAGGCGATCCAGGAGACGCTCGACTGCGTGCGCGAGATCCGCGCCACCAACCAGGAGGCTCATTATCTTGAGGGGCTCAACGCCGTGATCGATGCCGAGGAGCGCGAGACCACCAGAGGCGAGCTCGCCAATGGGCTTTTGGTCAACTCCGCCTTTGCCATCCTGCGCCTGGGGATTGCCACCACGTTGGTCACGGGCGCTGCGATGGTCGCCTCCGGCCAGGTCGACTTTTTGATGATGTTTGCCTTCCTGCTTATGGTGAGCCGCATCTATGCGCCCTTTGATCAGGCGCTGATGCTGATGTCCGAGCTGTTTGCCGCCGAGTCGTCGGCCAAGCGCATGCGTTCCATCATGGAAGAGCCCGTGGCTCGGGGCAGCGAGCAGTTTGAGCCCGTAGACCACGATGTGGTGTTCGATCACGTGGCATTTGGCTATGGTGCGGGCGAGGACGGCCGCGCCGGCGAGAAAGTTCTTACCGATGTGAGCTTTACCGCCAAGGAAGGCGAGGTCACGGCACTGGTCGGTCCTTCGGGCTCCGGTAAGTCCACGGTGAGCCGCCTGGCCGCGCGCTTTTGGGACGCCACCGAAGGCACGGTCACCGTGGGCGGCGTGGATGTTGCGAGCGTGGATCCCGAGGTGCTGCTGCGCGACTACGCCATTGTGTTCCAAGACGTGCTGCTCTTTGACGACACGGTGATGGGAAACATCCGTCTTGGTCGCCGCGATGCCACCGATGAGGAAGTGCTTGCTGCCGCGCGTGCCGCCAACTGCGACGAGTTTGTGAGCCGCATGCCGCAGGGCTATGACACCATGATCGGCGAGAACGGCTCCAAGCTGTCCGGCGGTGAGCGCCAGCGCATCTCTATCGCCCGTGCGCTGCTCAAAGACGCACCGATTGTGTTGCTGGACGAGGCGACGGCGAGTTTGGATGTGGAGAACGAGACCGTGGTGCAGCAGGCGCTCTCCCGCCTGCTCGCAGGAAAGACAGTTATCGTGATCGCCCACCGTATGCGCACGGTAGAAAATGCCGATAAGATCGTTGTACTCAAGGATGGTGTGGTTGCCGAGCAGGGCACTCCGGCGCAGCTCAAGGCGGCAGGTGGAGAATTCGCCCGCATGGTGGCGCTGCAAAAGGAAGCAGCTACCTGGCAGTTGTAAGAAGGGGCAAAGGGACAGTCCCTTTCTCACATTGACAATCGGTTACTCCGCATCGTTAATTTTCAAAAGGTTAGCCATGGCTGACCTAGATAGTTAGATAAAATTGAGATATTTCAAAAGCGTGCTCGAGCAAACTTGTTTACTCGGGTGCTGAGGCACCATGCCGCGTCCAATGCGGCAAAAGGGAGAGACATCATGAAGAAGTCCACGTTCAACACCCTGCTTGTCGGTGGCGGTTTTCTGCTCGGCACGGCCGGCATCAAGCTGCTCACCAGCGCTCCGGTAAAGAACGCTTGCGTGCAGGGTATCGCGTGTGGCATGCGCATCAAGAACGGCTACCAGGACATGGTCGAGCAGGCCAAGGCTAATGTCGACGACATGGTTGCCGAGGCTGCTTACATCACCCAGAGCGAGGCCGCCGCGGACAACGCAGCCGAGTAGCGCTCTCAGGCACAAACTATGAGATTCTCGATTATCAGCGAGATCCCCGGCAGGACCCGCCTCCAGTTGGCGGGTCCTGTGCCAGAGAGCGATCTCGATGCGCTTCTAAAGCTCAGTGGCGAAATCGATGGTGTGCGCAAGGTGCGCGTCTATGGCCGTATTGGCCAGATGGCGCTCGAATACGACGAGCCGCGCCGCGATGCCGTGCTGGCCGCCGTCGGTGCGCTCGACGCTCAGGCCATTGCCGACGCAAAGACGGGTTACGTGATGCAGCTTGAGCCACGCAAGCACAAGCTCGTTATGGATCTTGCCACACTTGTCGGCGCCCACTATGCTCGCCGCTGGTTTATGCCCACGCCACTGCGCGCGGTGTTTGTCGTGGCCGGTTACATGACCTTTTTGCGCGCCGCCCTCCGCGAGCTCGCGCAACCTCGTCTGACCGTTCCCGTGCTCGACGCTTCGGCCATCGGCATTTCGTTCGTCAAACGTGATGTCGACACCGCGGGCCAGACGATGTTCCTGCTCAAAGTGGGCGAGCTGCTCGAGGACTACACCCGCGCCATGAGCGAAAACGAGCTTATCAACTCGCTGCTCGACGTGCCCGATAAGGCACAAAAGGTCGTCGGCGATACCGAGGTAAGCGTTGCCGCGACCGAGCTCGAGCCCGGCGATCTGGTCGCCGTGCGTACCGGCATGTCCATTTGCATCGACGGCGTTGTCGAGCAGGGGAGCGCTATGGTCAACCAAGCAACCCTGACCGGCGAGCCGCTGGCCGTCGAGCGCAGCGTGGGCGACGACGTGTTCGCCGGGACCGTTGTGGAGGACGGCAGCATCTTGGTGCGCGTGCGCGCCAACACGGCTCAGACCAAGCTCCGCTCAATCGTCTCGCTCGTGCAGACGGCCGACTCGCTCAAGTCCGAGGGCCAGTCGCACATGGAAGACCTCGCCAACAAGATCGTTCCGTGGAACTTCCTGCTCGCGGGCCTGGTTGCGCTTACCACCCGCAGCCTCATCAAGACCTCAGCGGCGCTGATGGTCGACTACTCGTGCGCGCTCAAGCTCACGGGTTCGGTCGCCGTCATGACCGCCATGAGCGATGCCGCCAAGATGGGCGTCATGGTCAAGGGCGCGAAATACTTTGAGTCGTTTGCCAAGGCCGACACCATTGTGTTTGATAAGACCGGCACGCTCACCGAGGCGCAGCCGCGTCTTGCCTGCGTACTCACGACCGACGGCTGGAGCGAGGACGAGGTCCTTCGCCTTTCTGCCTGCCTGGAGGAGCATTTTCCGCATCCGGTGGCACGCGCCGTGGTCAACGCCGCCCGAGAGCGTGGGCTCGAGCATCGCGAGCGCCATGCCGCCGTCGAGTACATCGTGGCGCACGGCATCGCTTCGTCCATCGAAGGGCGTCGCGCCATCATCGGTTCGGCGCATTTTGTATTTGAGGACGAGGGCGCACAGCTCGAATCCAACATCAAGGAGCGCATCGAGTCCCAGACGCAGGGCCTGTCGCCGCTGTACCTGGCGGTCGACGGCACGGTCGTGGGCGTGCTCGGCATCGAAGATCCGCTCAAGCCCGGGGTCCGTGAGGCAATCGCCGACCTGCATGCGCTGGGCGTCAAGCATGTCGTTATGCTCACGGGCGATTCGGAGCGCACGGCCGAGCGCATTGCGCGCGAGGCGGGTGTCGACGAGTTTAAGGCCGAACTGCTGCCCGAGGACAAGTACGCCTATGTGGAGCAGATTAAGTGCGAGGGGCGCCACGTTGCCATGGTGGGCGACGGCGTCAACGATTCGCCGGCGCTCGGTTTGGCCGACGTGGGCCTGGCGATGGGTGGCGGAAGCGATATCGCCAAGGAGGTCGCCGATATCATCCTGACCGATACGGATCTGGCCGCGATCGTGCGCCTGCGCCGTATGAGTCAGGGCCTCATTGATCGTCTGACGAGCTCCTACTCTAAGGTGATGCTCACCAACTCAGCGCTCCTGGCGCTGGGCATTACCGGCACGATTACCCCGCAGGCGTCGTCGCTGCTGCACAACGGCTCGACGATTGCCTACAGCTTGAGCAACGCAAAGGCGTACCTGCGTTAGCAGACGTGTTCGCCCACGTTATCTGGCCTGCGCCCAGACGGCATCGGTGCCGTCCGAGCGCAGGTCCTTTACATTTGACCATTTGCTAGCTTCTCTATATAGTGTTGCTAGCGGTGCTAGCAATTGAAGGGAGCGGGATCAACGTGGGTGCTGTTAGCAGCATGGCGCAGGTGAACGTTCGCGTAGATCGCCAGGTCAAGAACCGTGCCGAGGAGGTGCTGCGGCTTTCGGGCGGGTCACTGCCCGAGCTCATCAAAAAGGTGGTGGCCAAGGTCGCGCAGGGTGGCGGGCAGTGCGAGGAAGTGCTTGCGGCCGTCGACGACCGGCAACAGACCGTCGCGCCCGATACTTCGTTCGCCGCATCATGGGCGGCGGCGGATCAGCTTTACGCGGACCTGGGCATCGCTACGTCGCCCGTATCCGACGGTCGCGATTGGGACACAATCTATTCCGAAGCCATGGACGAGCGTTATCGCCAAAAGGGGATGATCCTGTGAGCGGGGCTCCCCTCAAAATAATGGTGGATGCCAACGTATGGGTTGATTCGTTTTGCGCCGACCATGCCGAGTCGCTTGCCGCACGTGCGTTTATTGAGCAGGCGACGGAGGCGGAGGCATTGCTGTTCTTTCCGGTGCATATCGCCAAGGACGTATTGTACGTTGTCCAACACGAGCTGAAGCGTAGCGTTCTTGCCAACGGGGGAGCGCTCGACGAGGCTTCTGCCCGCGCAATTGGCGATGCGGCGCTGGCGTTTGTTCGGAATATGACCGAAAACGCTATGGCTGTGGGCGCTGATGCATCGGACCTTTGGCTGGCCGACAAATACTTAGCGCTCCATCGCGATTACGAGGACAACTTGGTACTCGCCGCATGCAAACGCGCCCAGGTTGATTACTTGGTAACTAACGATCGCAAACTGCTCGAACATGCCGATCTTGCAGCAAAGACACCTCGTCAAATAATGCCGATTCTTGCTTTGGTCGAACGCGGTGGCGCGGCTATCGGTTGACGCGAACTGTTTGCGGGCCTCTTGGATGACGATGTGCCAAGGGACCCGCACCTGCTATTTACAAAAGCGCGGCCTTAATGGCGGGACTTTCTGCGAGCTGCTCGGCTGCCTTTTCGTCGGAGCTGTCGAGTGCTGCCAGACTGCGGTAGACCCACTCGTTGACCTGGGTGTTCTTGACGCCTGCGGTCTGCATAAGGGCGCCTACCTCGCGGATTGCTGCGAGCAGATCGGCTTTGGGACCCGCGAGCTCGACCTCGATGCCGTGATAAGCGGCCACGCCGCGGTTCTCGCTCACGTGGTCGATAAAGCCCTCGACGGTCTCAAGCTGCTGGGCGAGAGTTGCATCATCGTCAGCGTCCAGCGCGACGAGTGCGTTCGATACTGTGAGGGCGGGATGTCCGCAGGGGACAAAGCCCTCGATGACATCCATAGCTTCGGTAATGGTTGAGCCCAGGCCTGCGAGGGCATTGACGAGTTGCTGCTTGGTATCCATAACGGTCCTTTCGACGGGTCAATTTTGCTTGGCGAAAATATACGTGACGCGATCGGTAGCAAAAGTGCGAAGTGCATCGCACATTGGGGTCTTCACAGCTCGTGCATAGAACAGCTGTCCGCTTTCAGAACGTGGTAAGATAACACTCCACAAGCGGGGCTCGCCCCGCATGTTCCTTGAAAAGTCGACGGGTGTTGGGTGCTCGTGCCCAATGCCATCCAGACTTTCCCGACATTCGGGGGCGACTGGTTTCGACACGATAGCTCTGAGAGAGGAAGCAAGCCGAGGTCTCCTCGCCTCGTTAAACAGGGGTACCGTCAAATTGAATTGACAACAACTCTTCTTTTGAGCCTATGGCTCTCGCTGCTTAGTTTATAGCGGCGCGTCAACCCGGTGATTTCCCCGACACCGGCGCGACGTCATGTTAGGGGAATGCTCCTGCGCACGTAATCGGTATGGCGCAGGCTAAGACCGAACCGGTTAGGACGCCGCGAGCGTGTCGCTGCGCGCAAAGCATCCGAGACTAAACCAGCGACTGAGCTTGGAGATGCCAATCAGGGGGCTTTCGTGGACCGGAGTTCGATTCTCCGCGCCTCCACCAATAGTTACAAGCAGGTAGAGAAGTGTCTCTACCTGCTTTTTTATTACTTACAGATACCGCGGAGAATCGAACTCTATGCAGGGCGCGAGCGTTAAGCAAACGCGAAGCGTTTGTAGCGAGCGGGCGAGGACGCCGGCAGGCGGCCGAAGCCGGTGCGGATTTGCGAAGCAAATACGCGGATTCTCCGCGCAATGCCCCAACCCTATATAGATGCGATGTTATCGAATCTCAGCCTGCCATGCACCGCATCAACGGAACCCCAAACCCGCGGAGAATCGAACTCTATGCAGGGCGCGAGCGTTAGGAAAACGTCGCGGCAGCGCAGGGTGGGACGCGCTTTCCTAACGGCGGCCCAGGCGGAAAATCCATCCCGGAATCCGCGCTCAGACTGGGACGTAGTTTCCGGATGGCACATCAAGCGGAAACTGCGTCCCGGAATCCTCATTCGGAATGGGATGCAATTTCCAAATGAATGGCTAGCGGAAAGTTCATCCCGGAATCCGCGCTCAGAACGGGACACGCTTCCCCAACGGCGGTCCAAGCGGAAAGTTCATCCCGGAATCCCGCCTCAAACTGGGACGCGCTTTCCGCTCCATCTCCTCAACTCCAAAACCTGCGCGCTCTCCATTCCAAAACTGGGTAGAAGAAAGCCAAAACGAAACAGCAGGAGGTCACCATGACTGCAGAAGATAAGGCAAAGAACGCCGGCAAGGTCGCGCTTGTCCTGGAGGGCGGTAGTTTTCGCGGGCAGTTTACCGCAGGCGTGCTCGACGTTCTCATGGAGGCCGGCGTCGAGATTCCGGCGGTATATGGCGTATCGGCCGGCGCCCTCAACGGCGTGAACTACAAGTCGCACCAGATCGGCCGTGCCAACCGCATCAACCTGGCTTTCTGCAACGACAGCCGCTTTATGGGCGCCGCATCGTTTGCGTCCACGGGCTCTATTGTGGGTTACGACTTTATCTTCAACGATGTCCAGGACCGCCTGGATCCCTTTGACAACGAGACGTTCGACGCCAGTCCCATCGAGATGTACGCCGTCGCGACGGACATGCTCTTTGGAACCGCCGCGTACCTGCCGGTCAAAAGCGCCGTACTTGACCTCGACGCCGTGCGCGCCTCGACGTCGCTGCCGCTGGTGACGCCGCCGGTCGAGATCGATGGGCACAAATACGTCGACGGCGGCGTGGCCGATTCGGTCCCCATCGAGCACGTGCTGGAGGAGGCGGGCTTCGATCGCGCGGTTGTCATTGTCACGCAGGACCGCTCATACGAGAAAAAGCCCTACGAGTTTATGCCCGCCGCACGCGCTCGCTATGCCGACTACCCCTACCTGCTCGAGGCTATCGAGACGCGCCACGACCGCTATAACATCCAGCGCATGCATCTGTGGAAGTATGAGCGCGAGGGCCGCGCGCTGGTCGTTGCGCCACAAAAGCCGGTCGAGGTCGGTCACGTTGAGCACGATCCGGCAAAGCTCCTCGACCTGTATATTCAGGGCCGCCAGGAGGCAAAGCGCCTACTGAGTGATATCGAGGCATTTGTCGAGCGCTAGTGTCGCGACGTCATGACCCATGGATGACATGTGCAGAAACTCTGGTCGGAGCCAAAATACCTGTTGACTCGGACGGCGAGCGGGGTAATATGGACGGGTTACTTGCAGAGCCCCGTGAATCTCTGTAACAACACGTACTGTACATGGAGGAGTCTAAGTGATTTCGAAATCGACTCACTACGCCAAGCAGGGCGAGGTCCAGCGCAACTGGGTTCTCGTCGACGCCGATGGTGCTGTCCTGGGCCGTCTTGCCACCCAGATCGCAATGATCCTGCGCGGTAAGAACAAGCCCCAGTTCACGCCCAACAGCGACTGCGGCGACTTCGTTGTCGTCATCAACGCCGATAAGGTCCAGCTTACCGGTAACAAGGCCGACACGAAGACCTATTATCGCCACAGCGGCTACAACGGCGGCCTCAAGGCTGAGAGCTTCCGCCAGGCTATGGAGAAGCACCCGGAGAAGGTCATCGAGCGCGCCGTTCGCGGCATGCTGCCCAAGACCACCCTCGGCCGTGCCCAGATGACCAAGCTTAAGGTCTACGCTGGTGCCGAGCATCCGCACGCTGCCCAGAACCCCACGAAGATTGAGCTGGAGGCTTAAAGATGGCTGAGAACACCGTTGTCTACCAGGGTACCGGCCGTCGTAAGAACGCCGTCGCCCGCGTCCGTCTCGTCCCCGGCACCGGCAAGGTGACCATCAACAAGCGCGACGCCGAGCAGTATTTCGGCCGTCATCAGCTCGTTGAGAACGCCCTTGCTCCCTTCAAGGTGACCGACACCGCCGGTCAGTTCGACGTTATCGCTCTGTGCGATGGCGGCGGCATCTCCGGTCAGTCCGGCGCTCTGCGCCTGGGCATCGCTCGCGCTCTTCTGAACGCTGGCGATTACCGTGCTGACCTCAAGAAGGCCGGTTTCCTTACGCGCGATGCTCGCGTGGTCGAGCGCAAGAAGTACGGCCTCAAGAAGGCCCGCCGCGCTCCCCAGTTCTCCAAGCGCTAAGGTTTTATCTCCTTACGAGATACAATGTACAAGCGGGGCCTACCGACTGCTCGGTGGGTCCCGCTTTTCTTTTCGACTAGGGTGGGCGGCTTCGTTTTGCCCACTTGGGAAGGAGCGATCCTATGCCCCAGAACATCTTCGGTACCGATGGCGTCCGTGGCGTCGCCAACGCCGACCTCTCGTGCGACCTCGCGTTTCGCCTGGGCCGCGCGGCGACCAAGTTCCTTGGCCCGGACATCTGCATCGGCCGCGACACGCGTCTTTCGGGTACCATGCTCGAGAGTGCTCTGACCGCTGGCATTATGGCAGAGGGCGGCCGTCCGCATTGCTGCGGCGTTATCCCTACGCCGGCCGTGGCGCTGCTCACCGTCCAAAACGAGCTCGACGGCGGCATCGTCATCTCCGCTTCGCACAATCCGCCGGAGTTCAACGGCATCAAGTTCTTTAGCCGCAAGGGCATGAAGCTTCCCGATGCTGTCGAGGAAGAGATCAGCGCCTGGGTCATGTCCGAGGAGGCCATGGCTGCCGACACGCTGCCGACCGGCGCCGGTGTGGGTCATATCATCAAGATGAAAGACGCCCGCAAGGCCTATGTCGATCATGCCATCAGCACGCTCGACGGCCTTAAGCTCGACGGACTGGTTGTTGCCGTCGACTGCGGCCACGGTGCTTCCTGCCAGACCACGCCCGCCGCGCTGCAGCGCCTAGGTGCCACGGTCCACGCCATCAACACGGATTACTGCGGCACCGACATTAACGTCGAGTGCGGCTCCACTCATCTTGAGCCTCTGCGCGAGCTCGTGCTGCGCACCCACGCCGATATCGGTCTGGCCCACGATGGCGACGCCGATCGCGTGCTGTTCGTGGACAGCGAGGGCAACGAGATCGATGGCGACTACATTCTTGCCATCTGCGGCTCCGACCTGGCCGCTCGCGGCAAGCTCGCCAATTCCGAGATCGTCTCGACCGTTATGTGCAACCTGGGCTTCTCCATCGCAATGAAGGAGCAGGGCTTCGAGATGGTCCAGACCGCCGTGGGCGACCGCTATGTTCTTGAGCGCATGCTCGCGGATGGCGCCGTCATCGGTGGCGAGCAGTCCGGCCACATCATCTTCCTGGAGCACAACACCACCGGTGACGGGCTGGTGACGGCCCTGCAGCTGCTGGCCGTGCTCAAGCGCACCGGCCGCACCCTCACCGACCTTGCCGGCATCATGAAGAAGTACCCGCAGGTACTCGTCAACGTGCATTCGGACAACAAGGCCGGCCTGGACGATTGCCAGCCCATTTGGGACGCCGTCGCTGCCGCCGAGAAGGAGCTCAACGGCCGCGGCCGCATCTTGGTGCGCCCGAGCGGTACCGAGCCGCTGGTTCGCGTTATGGCCGAGGCGGAGACGCACGAGCTCACCCAGCGCGTTGTCGACGACATCGTCGAGGTTGTCAAGCGTGAACTTCCCTAATGGTCAAAAACGGGTGCCAAGTGGTAAACTGTTAAAGCAATTTTGATTGATTGGTATGTCCGAGGGGGAGCATGTTCACTAAAGTCCTAAGGTCTTTTGGTATGCGTGGTCGAGTCCTTACGCTGGATGCTCCCATCTCGGGCGACGTCATTCCGCTCTCCGAGGTAAACGATCAGACGTTTGCCACCGGCCTTTTGGGCCAGGGCGTTGCCATTCAGCCTACGGGTACGCGTGTGATTGCGCCGGCAGACGCCAAGGTCGAGGCCATTTTTCCCACGGGTCACGCCGTTGCGCTCAACACGGTCGATGGCTTGGACGTGCTCATCCACGTTGGTTTGGACACTGTTCAGCTCGAGGGCAAGCACTTTACTGTACATGCGCAAGTGGGTGACATCGTCCATAGGGGCGATGTGCTCATCGAGTTCGATCGCGAGGCAATTGCTGCCGAGGGTTACGATGTGACGGTTCCCATCTTGGTGTGCAACTCCGTTGAGTTCTCGAGCATCAAAGGCTCCGTTGGCGAGCATGTCGAGGAGATGGACCAGCTCATCGTCGCGCGTGAGCGCTAGTCGCTCCGCTTTGCCTTTAGCCTACAATTCAAACACGTTTACGGAGGGTGCCCTTGAAACAGGGCGCCCTCCGTGGCAAGATGGGATTTGTCCGAAGCTAAACAGCTTTGGGTCACCGTGGACGGGCAGGGGCCTCGACGCGGGTAGACACGAGACACATACATTACGCGACCTCGCCCTGGTGGCCGCACACGTTGGTTGCGGCCGACGCGGGCCGCGGGCAAGTGCTTGTAAGGGGAGCCTTGCCTCTCTTGTACGAGAAAGGACGCGTAATGAAGATCATTAAAGCTAAAGACTACGAGGATATGAGCCGCAAGGCCGCCAATATCATCTCGGCCCAGGTTATTCTCAAGCCCGATTGCGTGCTGGGTCTTGCCACCGGCTCCACCCCGATTGGCGCCTACAAGCAGCTCGCCGCTTGGTACAAGAAGGGTGACGTCGACTTTGCCGAGGTCAGCACCTACAACCTCGACGAGTATCGTGGCCTTTCGCACGACGATCCCCAGAGCTACCACTACTTTATGCGTGAGAACTTCTTCGATCACATTAACATCGACCTGAACAACACGCATGTGCCCGATGGCTCCAATCCCGACGCTGCCGCTGCCTGCTCTGAGTATGACAAGATCGTCGCTGCTGCCGGTTACCCTGATCTGCAGCTGCTCGGCATCGGTAACAACGGTCACATTGGCTTCAACGAGCCCGATGATCACTTCTCCAAGGGTACGCACTGTGTCGACCTTACCGAGAGCACTATTCAGGCCAACAGCCGCCTGTTTGACAGCATCGACGACGTGCCTCGTCAGGCCTACACCATGGGCACTCAGACCATCATGTATGCCCGCATGATCCTGGTTGTCGCCAATGGCGAGGCCAAGGCCCAGGCCGTGCATGACATGTGCTTTGGTCCGGTTACCCCCGAGTGCCCTGCCTCGATCCTGCAGCTGCACACCAACTGCGTTGTCGTTGCCGACGAGGCCGCCCTTTCGCTCTGCGAGTAGCGAAAGCCTATCACCTCGACATAGCTTTGCCGAAGGCCTCCGCTTTGCGGGGGCCTTTTTTCTGAGTGCACGCCGTGTGCTTGACGAAAACCTTGCCGCGAACTTGACGGGTGCGTCTGGTGCAGCATGATTCATTCCATAACAGATACTATGCATAAATGCTATGAAAAGGTCGCAGACGGTAGCTGGCGCTAGGTGAGTTGCGCAACACAATTGAACAGCGCTCATTTAAGGTAAACTGCCAAAGGATGGGACAAGCTGGCAAGCGCATTGACCTGCGCAAAGACTGATTGGTTGGGGGATAAGTTTCAATCGGACCACGCTGAACAAAAACTTGCCATTTGCGTACCAACAAACATCCTAAACCGTAGCATCGCTCTATTCATCTAGCGATACATATGGTCTAGCGTTACGGTGTCCATGTGGTCGAGTTGAGGAGCGGGCATGGTTAACGATTTGGGCAATACGGACGACCTCGAGCTTATGCCGCTGGGCAGTAGCTATATGGTGCGGCGCGATCGCTTGATGAACGAACTTATCGCCAAGGGCCGAAAAGCCGGCATCGTAGTCCTCTACGCGCCTGATGGCTTTGGGAAAACCTCGGTGCTGCTGCAGTATACCCAAGAGGTTAAAAGCGATCCGACGCGAGGCCCCGTGCGAATCATCGAGGCAGACCGCGCCATTGGGCGCGAGGTGTTTATGCAGCTCGAGGTCGTTACCGAAGAGCTTAAGGACAAACCGCACTCCCTGATTGCAATCGATAACGTGCCCAACCTCAGCCAGGGCGAGACCGAGGAACTGATTGACCGAATCCGAAGTCTGCGTGCTATGGGGGTTGGGGTCTTTATGAGTTGCCGTCCTTCGAATCGCCAGCTGATTCATGGACTGGGCGATTCGATTAAAGTCAACGCGCAAATGCTCAAGGTGCATGCCTATGAGTATTCGGCGTGGGCATCGGCGTTTTCGATCAGCACATCGCTCGACTTCTATCAGCTTACACAGGGCGTGCCCGAGCTCGTCTCGGCTATGCAGTCGGGACTATACGGGCAGGGAGACGTTGCCCAGATGCTCGAAAACGAGATCGTCAATATCTACGGTGCGGCACTTGTTGATCTGGCGTCGCTCGAGAACAACGCCCTGTTTAGTGTGGCATGCTTGATGGTCTTAATGGGTGAGGGCAATATTTCGGAGCTCGAGGCTTGCGGTGTCAGGCTTTCGGCGATTGACCAGTCCTATCTTGTCCGCGATTATCCCATTTTTGGCGTTGATCCGGCAGACCGGAGCTTTACCTGCTTGGGTACCGAGGACAACGCACGCCTACGATTGCGCAAGCTGGTCGCCGAAATTCGCCCCGAACTCGTTGTGCGGGCGGCGCGTATATTGATTAAAGCGGGGCGCTGCGATACCGCGATGGACCTCGCCGACGCGTTTTTGGACCGCAGTGCGGTGTTGGAGCTTGCCGGGCAGTATGGGGTCGATCTGGCCCTGACGGGGCATGGAGGGGATGTCTGCCGCGCGGCGCTGGGAAAGACCGAGGCAGATGGCCAGGCATCGGAGCCGACGCCTGACGAGGCGCTCGGCATCTATCTGGCGGCGGTGAGCGTCTCCAATACAAAGCTCGCGCGGTACATGGCCTCAATTATCGAGCGTGCGGGCGAGCAAGCGATTTGCGAGCTCGATCCCGTGTCGTGGAAGGTGGCGCACGCGTTTACGGCCGCCTGTTATGGAGATAGTGGTCTGGGGCTTCCGGCAAGCCATACGGCGTTGGAAAGCGAGGCGTCTTGTGCCGCACTCGACATGCTGTCCGCACATGTCGAGATAAAGCATGGACTGACCGAGCGGGCGAAGGGTGGCGAGATCCTCGCGGGGCTCAAAACGGATAAAGCCTACGATTGTGAGCTCGATATCGCGGGGACGTTTGTGCGCGCGGACCGCATGTTGACGGAGCTATTTGATGGGTCGTATGCGGGGACTGACGAGCGTGATGACGAGATGGCTCTGACGCTCGAGGCACTCGAAGCGCGTGGAATCCGAGCGCTCGCCATCTGGGTGCGCATGGTGTTATCGGCGCGGCGCCTGTTTGCCGGCATGCCGGTGACCGACGAGCAGGCATTCAATGAGCTCGACCGTTTTGCCGTGCGTGTGCGTGACAATCAAGTCCAGTTGTTTGGCTTGATACTGGAAGGCTGGCAGTCGTTGGCTGAGGGGCGTCCGGTCAATGCCAAATTCCGTGCGGTGCAGGTGCTTAGGCTTGCCGAGGAATCGATTGGATACATACGCGACAACGCGCTGCTGCTAGAGCGCGCGGCGTACTTACGCAATACATCGATGGTATCGGTGCGCGAAGAGGCAGAGCTGCTCGATTTGAGTCGGACGCAGGTCGGTGGTGCCGAGGCTTGGATGGTGGCGCTGCATTTGGCCTCCGCGGGCCGCGATAGCGACCTTGCAGCCTGGATGTCCATGAACCGCCCGGGGATTTTGGATCCGTCGTATCGGCTGTTTGCGCGTCTTGCGATGCATTGTCTGGGTGAGCCGGCTGCTAGAATTCGAAAGAAGCTCCCGGTGCGCGAGCTGTCGCGGTATTCGCTGCGTGACGACTTTGAGGGCGAAGGCGAGCGTCTGTTCCAGGCCGGCGATGCCGAGGGTGTCGATGTGATTGGCCATATCGAGATCCGCATGTTTGGGGCGTTTCGCGCCGAGCGCGACGGGTTTCCCATCACGGATAAGATGTGGCGCCGCAAGAAAGCGGCGACGCTTGCCGAGCGACTTGCGCTGGGCATGGATACACTGGTCGACCGCGAGACGCTGGCTATGGAGCTGTGGCCCCATGCCGAGTTCAATAGCGCTCGTAACAATCTGTACTCGACGATATCGCGCCTGCGTTCGGCCTTGGGGCCGACACCGGACGGCAAGTCGTGTGTGCTGATCCAAAACGAGTGCATTGGGCTTAACGGCGATTACGTCAAGACTGACGTGCGGTTGTTTGATCAGATAAGCCGCGAAGTTTTGGGAAATCGCACGGGTGCGCGCGGGCCCCATCTGGTCGAGCTGTGCCTTAAGATCGAGCAGCTCTACGCCGGCCCGTTGTATGTTCCCAATGGCTGTAATCCCACTTACTTTTTGCGTATGCGGCGCATTATGGAATCGAAGTATATCGACTGCATGATTCGGGGCGCGAATGCCGCCCTAGAAGAAAACGACCTACAGTCGGCGGTATGGCTGGTGGAGTCGGGGCTGCGGCAAGAGACAACGCGCGAGGACATGGTGCGTTGCGCTATGCGCGTCTACGGTGCGGCGGGGCGACGACGCGATATCGTCGAGCTGTACAGTGGACATATGCATCACCTGAGGGAGCAGGTCAATGGCGTGCCCGAGCCCGAGACGCGGCGTCTGTACGAGCGCTTGGTAGAGGGCAGGCTTAACCGCGTGCTCGTCGAGCGATAAAAAATGAGCGCCCGAATTGCTCGGACGCTCGCAAGCTTGATGTATGTTGGCTCGCCGGATCGTCGGCTCTTAGACGAGCTTAATCTTCTCGATGTCCTTGCGCGAGGACTCGCGATACAGCGAGAACTTGCGGCCGATGACCTGGACGACCTCGGCGTGGCAGCGATCGGCGAGATCTTCGGCGGCCTCGCGGGCAGAAAGGCTGGAACCATCGAGTACGGAGCACTTAACGAGCTCGTGCTTCTCCAGGTAGGCGACCGTCTGCTCGACGGTGCCCTCGTTGATGTCGGACTTGCCGATGATGATGGCGGGGTTGAGGTGATGGGCCATGCTGCGAAGCTGCTTGACCTGAGCTCCTGTCAGTGCCATGGGTTCTCGCTTTCTATGTTATGGGGCGCCCCGCGATGGGGCCTTAATCTACGTGAGCTGTCCCACGATAGCGCAGGAACGGCGCGGTGTGGGGCGTGTTTGCCCAGTTCAAAAAGAATGCGGATGCCGAGCGGGAGAACGGCGCGGGTTACAGGCGGACGTGTACGACGGCCGAAAGCGGTCTATGGACGGCTCGAAGAGACCGGCTCCCATGCAATAAACGCCCAACGGACCTTGCGGATATGGTCGAGCATATAGCGTCCCTGCGGCACTCCTTTGGACCCCGGCTCGCCAGCACGGGGATTCTCAATCATATGCTGAGCGACGTAGTCGCGCAGACGGTCGATCTTATCCTCGTTACCGTGCTCGAGCATGCGGGAGAAGTCCGCCACGCCCGCCTCAAGGCTATCGAAAGTATCGCGACGGGGCGATTCGAAGTATGTAACCTGCGGCAGCGCTCCCATCTGAATGAGGATATTAAAGGCATACACAAAGCCATTACTGCAGGTAACCGAGGCACCGATGGCGTTCATCAGGTGCAGGTCATAGCGCGGGCTGGAGTTGGCGACCATCGTGACAGCACAACGCTGACGAGCCGTTCGATCAAGCTTGGCAAGCGCGCCTTTTAGGTTGGTCGTGGTGACAGAACGACTGGCAAAGGCAACATCTACCGCTTTCGCGACCGGTCCAACCAAATCCCAGTCATCATCCCAAGCAAGTTCAAGCGGTGTAATGCGATCCTCGAGTCCATAGTACTCAATGCCAGCATCAAGCGTGCCCAACATAGCAGGGGAAAAGTCAGCAGCAATCACAGGATGCCCAGCCTGAGCAAGCGGAATGGCAATCGACCCAGCCCCACACCCCATATCAAGCACCGACTCGCCAGGCTTTAACGCCAACAGCTTTATAAAATCCCGGGCATACGGAGCAGTCTCAAGCGGCCGAAAATGCCGAGCCCGCTTATCCCACTCAAAAGAATCATCAGCCCGCCGCCGACCAGCCTGCAGGCGCATCCATTCCTGATTCCAATCAGCAGAAAGAAGCTCAGAGCGAGCATCCCCATCAACCACGGGCCAACCTCCTAGCAACAAAAAAGCGACTCCCCCAAAAGAAGAGCCGCAACCAGCATATATCAGAAAGAACCGATCCAACGCCAAACCGCCGCACCAGCCAAGTGGTGCAGGAGCGAAGCAACTGCAACATGGGACAGAACTCAGCCAAGGTTGAGATGTGCGGGAGCCCCGGGAAGGGCAAATATATAAGGTCGGTCGCGAGTTCCGCACGAGCCGGAGAGCACTTAATGTGCTCTCCGTGCGAGTCAGGACTGTCCGAGCAGGCGACCTTATATATTTGCCCTTCCCGGGGCTCCTCGCCTCGTATCCCTGGGCTAGTTCTTCAGCGAGTTCAGCGGAGCCGGGAAGCGTCCACCACGGTGGGCAAGCACGGTGCCGGCGTTGGGGTTCACCGGCATGATGGGCGCACGGCCGAACAGGCCGCCGTATTCGACGCAATCGCCCACGCCCTTGCCAATGGCGGGAATCACGCGGACGGCCGTGGTCTTGTTGTTGATGACGCCGATGGCCATCTCGTCGGCGATGATGCCGGCGATGGTTTCGACCGGGGTGTCACCGGGGATGGCGATCATGTCCAGGCCGACGGAGCACACGCAGGTCATGGCCTCGAGCTTCTCGAGCGAAAGCGCGCCGGCCTCGACGGCGGCGATCATGCCGGCGTCCTCGGACACGGGGATAAAAGCGCCCGAGAGGCCGCCCACGCTGGAGCTGGCCATGACGCCGCCCTTCTTGACGGCATCGTTGAGCATGGCGAGTGCGCAGGTCGTGCCCGGGCCACCGCAGGTGCCAACACCGATGATCTCGAGGATGCGAGCAACGGAGTCGCCGATGGCGGGTGTGGGGGCCAGCGACAGGTCGACGATGCCCTTCTCGACACCCAGGCGATGGGCGGCCTCGCGGCTCATGAGCTCGCCGGCGCGGGTGATCTTAAAGGCGGTCTGCTTAATCTTCTCGGCGACTTCCATCATCGATGCGGAATCGGGCAGCGTCTCCAGGGCTGCGGCCATAACGCCGGGGCCCGAGACGCCCACGTTGATGACGGCGTCGGCCTCGCCACCGCCGTGGACGGCACCCGCCATAAACGGGGAGTCCTCGACCATATTGGCAAAGCAGACAAACTTGGAAGCGCCGACGGAGTCCTGGTCGGCCGTGAGCTTAGCGGCGTCGATGATGGTCTGCGCAGCCATGAGCACGGCGTCCATGTTGATGCCGGCGCGCAGGCTGGCGACGTTGACGCTGGAGCAGACGCGACTCGTGGTGGCGAGTGCCCGCGGGATGGACTGGATGACGCGGCGGTCGGCGTCGCCGATGCCCTTCTGGACGAGCGCGGAGAAGCCGCCCAGGTAGTCGATGCCGAGGGTCTCGGCCGCACGGTCGAGGGCATGCGCGATGGGGGTGAGGTCCTCATCCTTGCAGCATGCGGCGATCTGCGCCACCGGGGTGACGGAGACGCGCTTGTTGACAATGGGGATACCGTACTCGCGCTCGAGGTTCTCGGCGGTCTCGACCAAGTGCTCAGCCGTGTGCGTCACGTGGTCGTAGATCTTCGTGCACATGCGGTCGAGGTTCTCGTCGCCGCAACCCATGAGAGAAACACCCATGGTGATGGTCCTGATGTCGAGGTTCTGCTCCTCAACCATGCCGCGGGTTTCCGCGATTTCTGCGGGCGTGATCGCCATCCTTGCGCTCCTATCTGCCAAAACGAGCATAGCCCTATCTATTCTAACGTGCCGCACGTGCCAAGTGGCGCATACGGCACGTTTTGGTGCTCGGTTGTTTCCGTTGTGTTACTGCCCAAAGACCTCTTCGGCGATGCGCGCGCTTTCGGCAGCGTCCTTGGCGTAGTAGTCCGCGCCAATCTGCTTGGCGTATTCGGGGGTGAGCACGGCGCCACCCACGATGATCTTGACGCCCGGGACCTCGGCATGAAGCAACTTGATGGTCTCTTCCATGGCGACGACCGTGGTGGTCATAAGCGCCGAGAGGCCGACGAGCTTAATGTCGCGCTCCTTGACGGTCTTGAGCACCTCCTGCGGATCGACGTCGCGACCCAGATCAAAGACGGTATAGCCGTAGTTATCGAGCAGCATCTTGACGATGTTTTTACCGATGTCGTGGATATCGCCCTTGACGGTGGCCACGCAGATCTTACCCTTGTCGGCAATCTCGCCGGCAGGCATCATGCGTTTGATGGTATCGAAGCCCACGCGCGCGGCCTCGGCCGAGGCCATGAGCTGCGGCAAGAAGAACTTGCCCTGGTCAAAGAGGACGCCCACCTCATCGAGGGCGGGGATAAAGTGGTTGTTGATGAGGTCCATAGCGTCGTGGTCGGCCAGCAGGCGCTCGGTCTCGGCCGCGATTTCGCCCTTGCGGCCCGAGACGACCATGTGGCGGATGGGGTCGTCATCGGCGCTTGCGGTGGTGCTTGCGGCAGGCGCGGCATCGCTCGATGCTGGCTGAGCGGCCGCCGGGTTGGCGGCAATCTTATACGGATCGGTCCAGCCGGCGTAGCGCTCGATGTATCCGGTCGAGCCCTCGTCCTCAACGCTCAGCACGCGATAGCTGTAGACGGTGTCCATAAAGCGCTTGGAACCCGGGTTCATGATGGGGGCGTCCAGGCCCGCGCCGAAGGCGGCGGCCAAAAAGACCGAGCCCAGCAGCGGGCGGGCGGGCAGACCAAAGCTGATGTTCGATACGCCGAGTGCGCACTTGACGCCCAGGCGCTCCTTGCACATAGACATGGCACGTAGAATCTGCTCAGCCTGGCGCTGATTGGTCGAGGCGGTCATGACCAGGCAGTCGATGAGGATACGGTCCGGGCCGATGCCGTAACGGGCGGCTTCGGCCACGATGCGCTCGGCGATGGCGAAGCGAGCCTCGGCGGTATCGGGGATGCCGCCCTCGTCGAGCGTGAGACCGACGACGTTGGCGCCGTAGTGGGCGACCAGCGGAAAGATCTCATCCATGATCTGCTGTTTGCCGTTAACCGAGTTGATGATGGGCTTGCCGGCGTAGCGACGTACGGCGGCCTCGACGGCGGCGGGGTCGGTGGAGTCGATCTGCAGTGGCAGCAGCGTGGAGCCTTGGAGCTGCTCGGTCGCTTGCTGGATGACCTTGACCTCGTCGATCTCGGGCAGGCCGACGTTGACGTCCAGGATATCGGCACCCTGCTCTTGCTGGCTGATTCCCTGGCTTACGACGTAGTCCAGGTCGCCGTCGTGCAGGGCCTGCTGCAGGCGCTTTTTGCCGGTGGGATTGATGCGCTCGCCGATGACGGCAATCTTGTGGCCGTCGCAGGGAAGGTCCACGACCGTCTGGGCGCTCGTGACCGACATGCTGGGCTTGCGGTGACGCGGGCTGGGCGTGTGGTTGTCGATAAGCGTGCGTAGAGCCGCCATGTGCGCCGGCGTGGTGCCGCAGCAACCGCCCACGACGCTCACGCCGTCCTCAATCATGCCGGCGACGGCCTCGGCGTACTCGGGTGCCTGGATATCAAAGACGGTATTGCCGTCATCGTCCACGCGGGGCAGTCCCGCATTGGCCTGCACCATAACGGGCTTGTCGGTGACGGTGAGCATACGCGCGGCGAGTCCTCGGAGCTCGGCCGGGCCCTGGCTGCAGTTGATGCCCAGGACGTCGGCGCCGATGGCGTCGAGGGTGATGGCGGCGACCTCGGGGCTCGTCCCCAAGAAGGTGCGGCCGTCTTCCTCAAAGGTCATGGTGGCAAAGACGGGCAGGTCGGAGTTCTCGCGGCAGGCGAGGACTGCCGCCTTGATCTCGGCCAGGTCGGTCATGGTCTCGATAATAAAGAGGTCCACACCAGCGGCGACGCCGGCGCGCACCTCCTCGGCAAAGAGGTCGTAGGCCTCGTCGAAGCTGAGGGTGCCCAGGGGGCGAAGCAGCGCGCCGATGGGGCCGATGTCGCCGGCGACGTAGTGGGCACCGGCCGCGCGAGCGCAAGAGACTGCGGCGGCAAAGACATCTGCCACGGTGGCGGCGCCATCGAGCTTGTGCGCGTTGGCGCCAAAGGTGTTGGCGGTGATCACGTCGCACCCGGCCTCGACGTACTGACGTTGGATGTCGGTGATGACCTGGGGCTCCTCAAAGTTGAGCAGCTCGGGCAGGGCTCCGGCCTTCATGCCGGCCGCCTGCAGCATGGTGCCCATGCCGCCGTCGAACAGCAGGTGTCCCGTGCCCTCGATGGCGGCGCGCAGTCGATCGTCCTTAATGCGAAGGTCGTCGATTGTGCGCGTCTTGTATGCAGCCCCGTTGCAGCGCGCAGCATTGACAGGTGCCGCCAGCGCAGCACCGTCAGAATCATGAGTGATAAGCGGAGTAAACATCAATGAGCTCCTAATGGCTGGAATAGCAGGTGGTGTGGGCGGCGCGGAAGCGGCAGTGCTCACGCATGCGGCAGATATTGCAGGTGGGGCGGCTCTGGGCGTCGTGGACTTCGCCGTCAAACAGACCGATCACCGCGGTCACGCTCTTGGTGGGCATGAGCAGGCTGGTGGGGGTGACGGTAAGTCCAATGAGGCGCGTGGCGTTGAGTGCATCCACGATCGAGCGCTGGGCAGAGAGCGGGCAGTCGCCATAGCCGGGACTGAAGCGCCAGTTGCCGGCGAGCCCGTGTGCAGCGGCCGCGGCCTTGACCTGCTGGTCCATCTGCTCGACGGCGGCTTCTACATAGGCAGAGCATGCGGCGTCGAGCACGGCGCCTTCCAGGGGTTGCTGGGCTCCGGTGGTTCGCAGACGACGCTCGGCCTCCATGCCGAGGGTGCATGCCATGAGTGCGGCAAGGCGGGCGTCCTTAAGGTGGCGATAGATATCACGACCCCGCAGCTCAACATTGGTGCCAACCAAGCGGATGCAGGGCTCGCCCTGCTCGTCGACGCCCGTGGCATCGACGGCAAATACGCGGCGCACGCCACGGGGCTCGATATCCAGCTCTAGGCGCTCGACTACAAGCTCAATTCGTCGGGACAGCTCGGACTCAATCTGTTGGCCGCCGTAGCCCAGATACCGCAGCATCTCGGCACGGTCGACACGAGGGTGGTGGGCAGCGTCGATACGGTAAAGCGCCGGCGACGCAAGGTCGGCCGGCACTTCAACAACGGTTGTATCGACGTGCGGTTTTTCCATTACCCCAGACGCTCCATAATGGTCGCGGCGATTGCAGGACGGTTCATAGTGTACAGGTGCAGACCGTCGGCGCCGTGCTCCTTGAGGTCGCAAAGCTGGCGGGCGGCATAATCTACACCGGCTGCCTGCAGGCTCTCGGGGTCGTTCTCGTACTTGGCGAGAATCTTGATGACGGGGGAGGGCAGCGACGCGCCGCACATAAAGACCATGCGGCTGATCTGCGACTTGCCCATAAACGGCATGATGCCCGCGGTAATAGGCACGGTGATGCCGGCCTTGTCGGCAAGCTCGCGGAAGCGATAGAAGCACTCGTTATCAAAGAAGAGCTGTGTCACAAAGAAGCTCGCGCCGGCGTCTTGCTTTTGCTTGAGGTGCTCGACCGAGAGGCTGAGATCCTCGCAGGCAATGTGGCCCTCGGGGTAGGCTGCGGCGCCCACGCAAAAGCCGGCGTCGACGAGCTCGGGGATGAGGTCACGGGCGTAGGCGTAGTCGGAGGCGGGCTTGTCGTCCTCGGTCGCGCCAGCGGGCAGGTCGCCGCGCAGGGCTAGCACGTTTTCCACGTCTGCGGTGCGATACTCGTCGATCTTGGCGGCGATATCGGCGTGCGAGCGGCCCACGCAGGTAAGGTGCGCTACCGAGGGCGTATCGAATTCGCTCGTAATCATATGTGCGATGGGGGCGGTGGTGGCACCGTTACCCGAGCCGCCAGCGGAACAAGTGACCGAGACAAAGTTCGGCGAAAGCTTGCACAGGTTGCCTGCCACCTCGCGAGCCGTGTCGAGGGTAAGCTCGCCCTTGGGCGGGAACATCTCAAAAGAAACGGGCGTGGTGCCCTGGGATGCTGCCTGCTTAAAAACCTCGTCGACGCGCATATCGTGCTCCTTTAGATATTTAGTGCGATGTGTTGTAAGGATTCTACAGCACCGCTGTGCCACGGTGGAGTTTTACTCGCGATTTAGGGATACCAATCAAAGATGCCTTGCTATCGGCATTGCCTATAGCAGAGCGGTCAATGTAGGAAAGGGCTATATTGAATGGTATCTGATGCGAAATACCAGTTAATAGAGCCCCATCCCAAATTGACTACCCTTAAACTATGGGGAGAGGTCTGCAATTTATACAGTTGATTGGCTGTTGAGGGTGGCAACGCCGCCGCGATGCGTTAACCTCATTGATTGGTTTCGCGACAGCAACATAACGGTAATGTTGCGGAAACACGACGAGCCTAATCTATGACTCGTTCGTTAGTAATCAACACCGCATCTCACGCGGTGCCGATACGAAGGGAGTTCCGTATGGCCGATCTTACTGACCGCTTCGGGACCATGGTGTTCTCTGAGGAAGTCATGAAGGACTACCTCCCCAAGGACATTTGGAAGCGCCTTGCTGCAACCCTCGAGGACGGTGAGCCGCTCGACCTGGATGTGGCCAACGCCGTTGCCCACGCCATGAAGGTCTGGGCCATCTCCAAGGGCGCGACGCACTACGCGCACTGGTTCCAGCCGCTTTCGGGCATTACTTCCGAGAAGCACGACAGCTTCCTCGAGCCCAACCACGACGGCACCGCCATTACCAAGTTTACGGGCAAGAACCTCATCCAGGGCGAGCCCGATGCCTCCAGCTTCCCCAACGGCGGTCTGCGTGCCACCTTCGAGGCCCGTGGCTACACCGCTTGGGATCCCACTAGCCCCGCTTTTATCAAGGACGATGTCCTGTGCATCCCCACGGCTTTCTGCTCCTACACGGGCGAGGCCCTGGACAAGAAGACCCCGTTGCTGCGTTCCATGACTGCGCTCTCGCGTGAGTCCAAGCGCGTTTTGGCGCTGTTTGGCAAGACTCCCAAGAAGGTTGTTCCTTCCGTGGGCGACGAGCAGGAGTACTTCCTGATCAAGAAGGACGCCTACCGCAAACGCAAGGACCTGGTTATCACCGGCCGCACCCTCTTTGGCGCCGCTCCCTGCAAGGGCCAGGAGCTCGAGGAGCACTACTTTGGCGCTATCCGCCCCACCGTCTCGGCCTATATGAAGGACCTGGACGATGAGCTGTGGGCGCTCGGCATTCCCGCTAAGACCAAGCACAACGAGGTCGCTCCCTGCCAGCATGAGCTCGCACCGGTCTATGGCGAGGTCAACGAGGCCATCGACCAGAACCTGGTCATGATGGAGAAGATGAAGCTCATTGCCTCCCGCCACGACTTGGTCTGCCTGCTGCACGAGAAGCCCTTCGAGGGCATCAACGGTTCGGGCAAGCACAACAACTGGTCGCTTGGCACCGAGTCCGAGAATCTGCTCGACCCGGGCGACACCCCGCTCGACAACCTGCAGTTCATCGTCTTCCTCACCGCGGTGATCGAGGCCGTCGATAACTATCAGGAGCTCCTGCGTGCCTCCGTTGCCTCGGCCGGCAACGATCATCGTCTGGGCGCCAATGAGGCTCCTCCGGCGATTATGTCCATCTTCCTGGGCGACCAGCTTACCGAGGTCGTCGAGAAGATCATCGATGGCAAGGCTTCCGTCCATGCCACGCGCGGCGTGCTCGACCTGGGCGCCGATACCCTGCCCAAGCTGATGCAGGACAACACCGACCGCAACCGCACCTCCCCGTTTGCCTTCACCGGCAACAAGTTCGAGTTCCGTGCCTGCGGCTCCGAGCAGAACGTCTCCGACTCCAACCTGGTGCTCGATGCCGCCGTGGCCAAGTCGCTCAAGTCCTTCGCCGATGCCCTTGAGGGTACGCCCGAGGATGATTTCCAGGACGCCGCGCTCGAGTACTGCAAGAAGGTCCTGACCGACCACCAGCGTATCCTCTTCTCCGGTGACGGCTACTCCGATGAGTGGCCCGTCGAGGCCGAGAAGCGCGGCCTTGCCAACAACAAGACCACGGCCGACGCCCTGCCCGCCTTTGTTTCCGATAAGGCCATTGCGCTCTTTGAGGAGACGGGCGTCCTGACCAAGGCCGAGGCTCAGTGCCGCTACGACTGCAAGCTCGAGAAGTACAACAAGCTCATGAACATCGAGGCCACCACGATGGTTCGCGAGGCGCGTCGTACCTATCGCCCGGTCATCACCGCCTATGCCACCAAGGTCGCTAAGGGCCTGGAGGCAATCCGCGCTGCCGGCGCCGATGCTGCCATGCAGTGCGAGCAGAACACGCTCAACAAGCTCTGCAACGGCATCACCGCCATCAACGACTCCATCAAGGCGCTCGACGCCGTGCATCAGAAGGCCGAGGCCCTCGATGGCCAGGAGCAGGCCAATGTGTATGCACACGAGGTCGTTCCCGCTATGGATACGCTGCGCGCCGCCGTGGATGCCATGGAGGAGATCGTGGCAGCCGACTACTGGCCGGTCCCGACCTACGACGACATCCTGTTCTACGTGTAGGACTGGGACAGCATACCGTCACGGTTGAAAGCCGGGGTCCGCATCGCGCGGGCCCCGGCTTTTTGTTTGCGAGGGACGCTTTGGAGTCCGTTTTGCAACTGATTCGCCCGCGCAATAAGGGGTTGTGGGCAAAAAACGTCAAATATGAGTACTGTCACAAGTCCTGTAGCATTATCTTTTTGAAAAAGACGCAGAATTACGCAACATATATCCAAGTACTTGGCTGATAAACGCCTGCATTTCCTCCGCCGTAGGACGCTTGGCGTCCAAATTGTCTTCTGATGGCATGAAATCGCTGTTACTAAATTGGTAACAGTACTCATATTTGCTATTTTTTGCCCACAGGCCCTTGGATGACAGTGTGATTTAATGCCCTTGGGGTTCGAAACCCGGCGTATGGGTAGCAAAAAGCCCGCCACCGAATTGGTAACGGGCTTCTCAGATTCTGTGGTGCCCCCAGCGGGATGTCCGCGTGCGGCTGGCGCCGCCCGCTTTCGCTGCGTCGCTCCGCTCCTTGCGTGCTGCGCTGGAAAACGCTTCGCGTTTCCTCAGCTCCGCACCCTGTCGGGTTCGAATCCCGGCATATCGGTAGCAAAAAGCCCGTCACCGCGGGGGTACGGGCTTCTTAATTTAAATGGTGCCCCCAGCGGGATTCGAACCCGCGATATCCACCTTGAAAGGGTGGCGTCCTTGGCCGCTAGACGATGGGGACAGCGGGAAAGAGTATAGCAGACTTTTTTGCCGGCGCGTATATCGTTGGCAAACTGGAAAACCACCACAAAGGTGCCTGTCCCCTTTGTGGTGGTGAGGTGCTAGGGGAGAAGCTTCATGGCGGCGTCGTGGGCGGCGTGCTCGTAGGTGTCGTCGAGGGGCTTGAGCGGCAGCAGGGCTGTGGCCTGCGCATCGCCGCGACGCTCGAGGGCGTGGGTAATGAGCCGGTCGGCGAGCTCGGGGTTCTTGGGCAGTGCCGGTCCGTGTAGGTACGTGCCGATGACTCCCTTGTAGATGAGACCCTCAAAGCCATCGTCGCCGTTGTTGCCGGTGCCCGCGACGACGGACGTTCCGAGCGGCGTGGCCTCTGTATCGAGCAGGGTGCGGCCGCCGTGGTTCTCGAATCCCACAAAGGGCTCAGGCGCCAGGTCGGTCTTGACGGCGACGTTGCCGATCAGGCGGTCGGAGCCGCGCACAGTCTCGGCGGCAATGACGCCCAGGCCCTCAATGCGATCGTCGCCCATGTAGTACGAACGGCCGAGCAGCTGATAGCTACCACAGATGGCAAGCAGTGTGCCGCCATCCTCAACATAGGCCGCAACCTTGTCTTTTTGAGCGAGCAACTCGTGCGCCACAGCCAGCTGGTCGCGATCGGAGCCGCCGCCCATCATGACGATATCAGCATCATGCAGATCGAGCGTCTCGCCCATACGGACCTCGTCCACGTGCACGGGAATGCCACGCCAGGCGCAGCGGCGCTCGAGGGCGATGACATTGCCGCCGTCGCCGTAGAGGTTGAGGGCATCGGGATACAGGTAGACGATGCGCAGCGGGCGCGAAAGCTCGACCGGCGCAATATCGGTGGGGACAGCGCTGCCATCGGCGCGCGTTACGGCGTGGGCGGCAACCGTAGCCGCATCGGTGCCTTTGAGCCCGTCGAGCTCCTTGACTAGCGGCGGAAAGGCCGTGTAGTTGGCGACGGCATAGAAAGTGTCGCCGGCGGCTTCATCCGCAACGGCACCGATCGCCTGCTCGATATTCGAGATAATCGTGGCATCGATGCCGGCGTACTTGAGGCGTACCTGCATGTCGTGTGCGCGCGTGCCGCCGGCAAAGGCGACAAGCCCCGTTGTGTCGGCGATGCGCTCAAAGTCGACGTCGTAGATCCACGATACATCGTGGCCGTCGGCGTCATTGTCGTTGAGGAAGAAAGCGCAGAGTCTGCCGCCTGCCGTCTTGATGGACTGGATTTGTCGATCGAAGCCTACGGGATTCTTGGCCAGGTTTGCCTCGACGGTACGGCCGGCGATCTCCCAGCGGCCCATACGCCCGCCGGCGGGGACGTAGGCATCGAGCGTGGGCTGCAGATGCGCTGCGTCCACGCCCAGCTCGTGGGCGGCGAAGAAGGCTGCGGCTACGTTGTAGACCATGTACAGGCCGTTGTAGCGCGTGACGATGTGCGTTGCGGGTGCGTCGGTATCGGGTCCAAAGACCAGGTCAAAGCCGTAACCGTCGCAGCCGAGCTCCACGCCCGTCACGCGACGGACCAGCCCAGGGCGGGCCCAGCCGCACGAGGGGCAATGGTATGCGCCAAGCTGGCCGTACTGCACATAGTCGTACTCCAACGGCGCATTGCACTGCGAGCAAAAACGCGAGTCGCTAATGCGATCGGACTCGGTGCCCGTGGCGCCGTCGATGCCAAAGGCGATGCTTGCATTGGGAACGCGCGCGGCGATTGCGGCACACAGCGGGTCGTCTGCGTTGTAGATGAGCGTTGTTGCCGGAGAGAGCTCCAATGCATGGGCGATGACGTCTTGGGTATGGTCGATCTCGCCGTAGCGGTCTAGCTGGTCGCGGAACAGGTTGAGCAGCACAAAGTACGTCGGCTTGAGCTTGGGCAGAACGCGTACGGTGTAGAGCTCGTCGCACTCAAAAACGCCCACGCGCTTGCTGCTGGCGGTTCGCTTAAGGTTGCCGCGCGCTTCGAGCAACGCGCCCACCACGCCCGGCTCCATGTTGTTGCCAGCGCGGTTGCATACCACGGTGGCGCCGCTGGCGGCAACGGCGTCGGCGATGAGGTTGGAGGTGGTGGTCTTACCGTTGGTGCCGGTGATTACCACGCTGCGGTCGACCAGGCTCGCGAGGTCGCTTAGCAGCTCGGGGTCGATCTTCATGGCGATGCGGCCGGGAAGCACGCCACCCTGGCGTTTGAGGACAGAGCGCAGTCCCCAGCGGGCGATATCGCTCGAGGTGCAGGCGAGAGATGAGCGGAGGTTCATGAAGCCGTTCCTAACATAGATGACATGGTCGGGGCAATCGCGTCGCTAAAAGCCGTAGCGGCGCGCAAATTCCTGGGCAAGCTGCGATACGTCTTCGCAGGCGTTGGCCCAGGGGGCAAAGTCGGGGGTGTCCGAGATAATGCCGTCGGCTTCCCAAACCGCCTGGTGCGAGAGGTCCCAGGGGTCGCGCGGCTCGGGTCGGCAGGGAAGATACGGCGTCTGGTACATGGGGTTCAGCAAGAAGAACGCGCCGCCCTCGCAACGGTTAGCGAACTCACGCAGCGCGCGCGTAGCCGGGCGCATCTTGTTTGTTTTGAACAGCAGAATCGTGCGGGCGAGCAGGTACCAAGGAGAGTTTTCGAGTGCGTCTGCCCCCATCTGTTCCTCGAGCTGATGAGCCAGGGCAAAAAAACCGTCCTGGTCTTCCAAGCGGGCGAGGGCAAGCAACACGGTGCCGGCGGTCCGGGTGGGATAGCCCTCCGCCTTAAGGACACGGCGTGCGTAGTTGGCAGCAGCGCGGTAGCGGGCGCTCGCCATGCACAGCTGCGAGATGGCCTCGAGCGTGTGGAGCCACCCGATAAGCGCCGGCTCGCTTACGGTGAGGTCTGCTGCGGTGACACCGTCGGCCAAAACATTATTGGCCCAGTAGTGCGGGGCCTCCATATCAAACCCGGGCACGCTCTGTTGCAGGTAGTCGGCCGTGCTCGCCTCGAGCTTC
This sequence comes from uncultured Collinsella sp., assembly GCA_905200715.1. Lineage (GTDB taxonomy): Bacteria > Actinomycetota > Coriobacteriia > Coriobacteriales > Coriobacteriaceae > Collinsella. Next base: position 46,191 of record CAJKLK010000013.1, read on the forward strand.
ATCAGATCGCCCAGGCAGGCGTCGACGGGCGTGTCCGCCAAAATGATGGCGAGCAGCTGGGCATCGACGGCCAGCGCATCGACGCGAACAATCTTGAGCAGCTCATCGCGCATGTCGTCGAACAGGCGGTTGCGCGTCTGCTCAAACTCCTCGTCGCTGCCCATGTCCTCGATGCGGCGAAGCTCGTCGAGCAGGTGACGATGAACACCGGCATAGGACAGCAGCGCTTGGGCATGCTCGGTCTGCGCATACTTGTGAGGGTTTGCGCTGATGTCGTTATGGACAAGCTCGCGTGCTGCATCGGTGAGTTCGGGGTGCGATGCCAGATAGGTACGCTCCAGATAGGCGGGGATGTAGACGCTCGGATCCATTAGAGGTCTCCTCCCTTAAATGGAAGCCCCTGCTCGGCTGCACGCAGGATGCGCTCGTCGATCTGGGAGCGCACGATGTCGTTGGTGGCGACCCAGGCGGCAAAGCTGGCGTTGTCGGGCGCGCCTAGGCCCTCCTGCAGTACCGGCGTCGCCTCGGACAGGGCAAGGACAAGCTCATCGGTGGAGCCCACGCCCACGTTGACGCGGGCATAGACGCCATCGGGAAACTCGGTTTGGAAGTAGAGTGCTTCGGCCGCGTGCGGACATGAGCGCACCAGGATGCGTAGGTAGTGTTCGGCGCCCTCGTAATCCAGCTCGCGCCAGGCAGCGCTCATCAGCGCGATGAGCGTCCACGGGTCCAAGTCGCGCTCTGCGTCCTTGGGACGGCGGCGCAGCGGCGTGTTGGCGAGATAGGGCACGGAGTGGGCGGAACGAAAACGCTTGAGCTCCTCGGCAGGGTATTCGAGCTTTGCCATGGCAAGCATCGCGGTATGGCGGACGCCGGCGGGGTCGTTGGGTGCAAAGTCCAGGCTGCGATTCGCGGCATCCAGCGACATGCGGTAGCGGCCGCTAATGAGCGCGCGCGATGCCAAGGCGGCAAGCCAGCGCAGGTAGGGACGGCGGGTCAGGTCGCCTGCGGCCTCACACTCGTAGGGGTCCTGCGCCGAGGCAATCTTGAGCGCCAGATCGTGCTCCACCTCGTCGCACTTGGACACCAGATACTGTACGTATTCCTCGTTGGATTCGGCGGTGAGGGCGCACAGCATGCGCTGGGCATCCCAGTTAGCCGGATCGAGCGCGGCTGCCTCGCGGAGCATGTTCTCGGCTGTGGTCTCTTCTTGCTCTGCTTGGGCGTCGTCGGGGATAAAGGGGATGCGGTAGTCGACAGCCTCGACGACCTTGGCAATCAGATGCCCAGCTCGGTCGCGGTCGTGCACGATGAGCGGCGCGGGGTTACGGGTGAATTGTTCCATCAGACGCTCTACGGCGGCACCGTCGGTGAGTGGAATATTGTCGCGGCGCAAGGCCTCAAGAACGAGGCGATGGCAATCCTCTTGTATGGGGTCGAATGCCATGGAGCCTCCTTTGCTGCGGTTAGGGTTCAAATATCTCTATATAAGGTTCTAGTTTACCCGCATGTGACACACCGGGGGTGCCGCACTTGGACTTGCACCTTTGCACCACGAAGACGGATGTCGCACAAATGTCGGCGCCCTGGACGACCGAGTGGTATCACGGTGCCGCAAACGGTCGATTTTTGGCGGCGAACGGGGTGCATTTTGGAGGGGCACAGTCCTGCCTGGGATATGTAGTCAACCTTGATAAAACGTTTGCCCAGCTTGGGAGTATGAATGCCCCACAAGGGTCTTCAGGGATAGAAAAAACGTTTCATCATTGTTGGCTTTAGGTGAATAACTGACCAACCAGAACGGTAAAATAGTGTTTGTCTGAGCGTTGAGACGTTTAGACATCGCGCATTGTCGTCGCCGGCAACGCGCAAACGGTCCTAACGGAGCCAATTGGGTGCTCCGTTATATACGCAAGTCTAAGAGGGGCTTGTTTAGGAGGCACAGTATGGGACGTTTTACCAATCCTCGCGATCTGTACTTTGGTGAGGGCGCTCGCCACGAGGTGAAGAACCTCAAGGGCAAGAAGGCCATCATCGTTTCTGGCGGCAGCTCTATGCGTCGCGGCGGGTTCCTGCAGGACGTTGAGGCCGACCTCAAAGAGGGCGGCTTCGAGGTCAAGCTGTTCGAGGGCGTCGAGTCCGATCCGTCCATCGAGACGGTCATGAAGGGCGCCGAGGCCATGCGCGAGTTCGAGCCCGACTGGATTATCGCCATCGGCGGCGGCTCGCCCATCGATGCCGCTAAGGCCATGTGGGTCTTCTATGAGTATCCCGAGGAGTCCTTCGATAACATCATCCAGCCGTTCAGCTTCCCCGAGCTGCGTCAGAAGGCTCACTTCTGCGCCATTTCCTCCACCTCCGGTACCGCTACCGAGGTCACTGCCTTCTCCGTCATCACCGACTACGCCAAGGGCATCAAGTACCCGCTGGCCGACTTCAACATCACCCCTGATGTCGCCATCGTTGACCCCGAGCTCACCTACACCATGCCCGCCAAGCTGTGCGCTCACACCGGCATGGACGCTCTGACCCACTGCATGGAGGCTTACGTTTCCACTTGTGCTTCCATGTTCACCGACGCTAACGCTCTGCACGGCATCCGCGAGATCGTCGAGTGGCTGCCCAAGTCCTATGCTGGTGACCATGAGGCCCGTCAGCACATGCATGAGGCTCAGTGCATCGCCGGCATCGCCTTCTCCTCGGGCCTGCTGGGCATCGTTCACTCCATGGCTCACAAGACCGGTGCAGCCTTTGAGAACGGCCACATCATCCACGGTGCTGCTAACGCCATGTACCTGGGCAAGGTCATCCAGTGGAACTCCAAGGATCCGCGTGCTGCCGAGCGTTACGCTTACGTGGCCAAGGAGATCCTGCACCTTCCCGGCGAGACCAACGAGGAGCTCATCGCTGCGCTCGTCCAGAAGATTCGCGACCTCAACGACCAGCTCAACATTCCGCAGTCCATCAAGGATTACGCGAATGGTGGCGTGAAGGTCGACGCCGAGAACCCGCAGATGGTCTCCGAGGAGGAGTTCCTCGCCAAGCTCCCCGAGATCGCCGCGAACGCCGAGCAGGACGCCTGCACGCCCGAGAACCCGCGTGAGACCAAGGCTGCCGACTTCGAGAAGATTCTCAAGGCCTGCTACTACGACACCGACATCGATTTCTAATCGACTCTTGTTATCGTAACGAGGGGCTCCGCACGTATCTGTACGGAGCCCCTTTCTTTTTTAGAGAATGGGATAAAAATGGCTGCAATTTTCAATAGCCCCAGCAAGTACATCCAGGGTCCGGACGAGCTCGCCAAGCTCGGCTCCTATGTCGAGCCGCTCGGCGCTAAGGCCCTCGTCATCGTGACACCTTCGGGCAAGAAGCGCGTCGGTGCCAAGATCGAGGGCGGCTTTGCCGAGGCTAAGGCCGAGCTGCTGTTTGAGGACTTTAACGGCGAGTGCTCCAAGGGCGAGGTCGATCGCCTGGTTGCGCTCGCTCGCGACAACGGTTGCGACATCATCGTCGGCGTCGGTGGCGGCAAGATCCTCGATACCGCTAAGGCCGTTGCCTACTACCTGGAGTCCCCGGTTATCATTTGCCCCACCATCGCCTCGACCGATGCACCGTGCTCGGCGCTTTCGGTGCTCTACACCGATGACGGCCAGTTCGATAAGTACCTGTTCCTTAAGGCAAACCCCAACATTGTCCTGATGGATACGACGGTTATCGCGGCGAGCCCGGTGCGTCTGACGGTTTCCGGTATGGGCGATGCGCTCGCAACCTACTTTGAGGCTCAGGCGACGCACGATGCCGACGGTGGCACTTGCGCCGGCGGTAAGGGCGGAATGGCCGGCCTGGCGCTCGCCAAGCTCTGCTACGAGACGCTTATGGCCGATGGCGTCAAGGCCAAGGTCGCGCTGGAGAAGGGTGCGCTCACGCCTGCCGTCGAGCATATCATCGAGGCCAATACGCTGCTTTCGGGCATTGGCTTTGAGAGCTCGGGCCTTGCTGCTGCTCATGCCATCCACAATGGCCTGACGATGCTGCCCGAGTGCCACGGCATGTATCACGGCGAGAAGGTCGCCTTTGGCACCATCGTCCAGCTGGTACTCGAGGATGCTCCGACTGAGAAACTCGAGGAAGTCTTGGGCTTCTGCATTGAGCTGGGCCTGCCGGTCACGATGAAGGAACTTGGCGTTGCCGAGCTTACGCGCGAGCAGGCCATGATTGTTGCCGAGGCCGCCTGCGCGCCCGATGACACCATGTGCAACATGCCGTTTGAGGTGACGCCCGAGATGGTCGCAAACGCCATCCTGGGTGCCGACGCACTGGGTCACTACTACCTCATGGATGAGTAAATCACGCTAAAGAAGGGGCAAAGCCGGAAGATGGCTTTGCCCCTTTTTGCTATGGTGCAAAGTAACCTGTTCCAATGCACGAGTTGGTGCAGGGGGGACAGGTTACTTTGCATCAATCTTTGTTTGATGAAGGGCGGATTCGCGTATGGCGCTTCCTATGGTTTATGGCGGTCCCGGCCGGTATGTTCAGGGGCCGGGCGAACTTTCGCGTCAGGGCAGGTATTTGTCATGGTTGGGCTGCGCTGCGTACGTATTGTTTGACCAGGGCACCGAGGATCGGCTGTGCAGGCAGATCGTCGATGGATTTCTGGATGAAGATCTAAGCGAGCCGTTCTTTAAAATTTACAACGGTCCCTGTACGGAAGATGCCGTTGTCGAAATGGCCAAGGAAGCCCGGGCTGAGTATTGCGACATGGTAGTCGGTATCGGTGGTGGCAAGATGCTCGATATCGCTAAGGCCGTTGCGTTTTATGCCGAGCTGCCGTTGTGCGTATGCCCCACGGCGGCTTCGATGGACGGTCCGTGCAGCGCGATTTCGGTGCTGTATCACGAGGATGGGTCGTTCGACCGCTACCTGATGCTCGAGAAGAATCCGGACCTGGTCGTGGTCGATACCAACGTGGTCGCGGCGGCCCCACTGCGTATGACGGTCGCCGGTATGGGCGATGCGCTGACAACGTATTTCGAGGCGCGTTCGTGCGCCGCGGCGCACGGCGCCAACGAGCACGGTGGCGCGTCGGGGCACTTGGCGCTGGTCGCGGCACGTGCCTGCTACGACACGCTTATGGAATGCGGCGTCGCTGCCAAGCGCGATCTCAAAAAGGGGCGTACATCGCCGGCGGTTGAGCGCCTGATCGAGTGCAACATCCTGCTTTCGGGCGTTGGCTTTGAGAGCGGTGGCTTGGCGTTGGCGCATGCCATCGCCAACGGCCTGACGATTTTGCCCGAGTGCAAGGCTATGCACGGCGAGGCCGTAGCGTTTGGTCTGGTGGTCCAGCTGCGCCTGGAGCGTGCGCCCGAGCTTGAACAGGTGCTCGAGTTTTGCCAGCGCGTCGGTCTGCCGACGACGCTCAAGGAGCTGGGCCTTGGCGAGATTTCCGATGCCGACCTGATGAGTGTTGCGGATGCGGCCTTTAGAAACGAACGCAATATGGCCAACGAGCAGGCCAAGGTGACCAAACAAAAGCTCGTCGAGCTCATGCGCGAGGCGTAGTTTGGCGCTTGATCTACCTTGTGCAATCGAGGCGGCGATAGACCGGGGCTATTTGCCGCAAAGATGCTCCGCGTGTAATTTGCCCGAGGCGTGGGCCGATAGCGTATCATTATCTCTTGCTTGTTTGCACTGCTCAGGGAGGGGCCGCGCATGGCGCAGGAACACGATCTATTTGATGACATTATCGAGATCAGCAAGGGTTTCGACTTTCTTAAAAACCCGCTTGGCGGCGTGACCGATGCACTCGATCCGTCAGCGCCGCAGTGGAATCCTGCCGACTATAAGGAGCGTCCGCGCGGCAACACGATTCCGTGCCTGGCCTGCAAAAACGAGAAGAGCGGCTGCACCGCGTGCATGGACGTGTGCCCGGTCAACGCCATCGAGGTCGAGGAAGACGCCATCGAGATCCTCGACTCCTGTCGCAAGTGCGGCCTGTGCGCCGCTGCTTGCCCGACGGAGGCGATCATCTCTCCGCGCCTTGCGCCCAAAAACGTTTACGACGACATTGTCTCTGCTGCTACGAGCCATGAGACCGCCTACGTCACCTGCACGCGCGCCCTCAAGCGCATGCCGCGCGAAAATGAAGTCGTCGTCGCCTGTGTGGGCGATATTACGGCCGAGACCTGGTTCTCGGTGCTGGCCGATTATCCCAACGTGAGCGTGTACCTGCCGCTGGGCGTGTGCGATAAGTGCCGTAACACCGGTGGCGAGGACATCCTGGGCGAGGCCATTGCTACCGCCGAGGAGTGGGCGGGCACGGGCATGGGTCTGGAGGTCGATCCCAAAAGCCTCAAGTGCCATAAGCGCCGCGAGTACGAGCGCAAGGAGTACATGGAAAAGATCGCCCGCACCACGGGCCTTACCGTGACAAAGCTCAATCCGGCAACGGCGGCACTGGCCTCGGTGACGCAGAAGCTCAAAGCCCATCGTCATCAGATCACCCAACTGGAGCGCACGCTCAACACCATGTGCGGCACCACGACGACCAAGCGTCGCCGTTCGCTCACGCACGGGCGGCAGCTGGTGCTCTCGACGCTGCAAAACCACCCCGAGCTTGCCCAGAACATGCAGGTGAGCACGCCTGAGTGTGATTTTGACAAGTGCACGTCGTGTGGCGAGTGTGTCAATGTATGTCCCACGTTCGCCTGCGATTTGGTGGGAAGCGGCCGCTTTGCGTTGGAGTCCACGTATTGTTTGGGCTGCGGTGCCTGCGTCAAGGTGTGCCCCGAGCATGCGCTCAAGTTAGTTAAGCATGACGCGTCCAATCTGGTCGTCGTCGATCCCGAAGCCGAGGAAAAGGCCGCCCAGAAGGCGAAGGCTCACGAAGAAGCTGAGAAGGTCAAGGCCGAGGCAAAGGCCAAGCTTGACAAGATGCTCGACCAGGTGGAAAAGCTCGCGGACTAGTCAGCGACCCCTATCTCTGCTTCATTCGTGCCGCCGTGGTGTCCGGGTTCGCCCAGATGCTGCGGCGGCGCTATACTTATGCAGTTTGAAATGCTTGTACCAAAAGGAGCTGTCGTGTCCCTTTCCATCGGTATCGTGGGCCTGCCCAACGTGGGCAAGTCGACGCTGTTCACCGCGCTTACCAAAAAGACCGGCCTTGCCGCCAACTACCCGTTTGCCACGATCGACCCCAACGTGGGTATCGTCGATGTGCCCGATAGCCGTCTGCAAAAGCTCGCCGACATCGTCAACCCGGGTCGCATTGTGCCGGCGACGGTCGAGTTCGTCGACATTGCAGGTCTGGTGAAGGGCGCTAACGAGGGTGAGGGTCTGGGTAACCAGTTCCTGGCCAACATTCGCGAGACCGACGCCATCTGCGAGGTCGTACGTTACTTTAAGGACCCCAACGTCATGCGTGAGGTGGGCCGCACGGGCGAGTTCGTCGACCCCGCCGGCGATGCCGACACCATCATGACCGAGCTTATCCTGGCCGACATGGGCACGCTCGAGAAGCAGCTGCCCAAGCTCGAGAAAGAGGCCAAGCGCGACAAGGAGCTCATGCCCAAGTTCGAGGTCGCCAAGCGCCTGCTTGCCTGGCTCAACGAGGGCAAGCGCGCCGCGTCCATGGAGATGACCGACGAGGAACGTGCTGCCGCTAAGGGCCTGTTCCTGCTCACCATGAAGCCCATCCTGTACGTGGCCAACGTAGACGAGGACATGCTCAACGAGGACCTGGCGCCCATCGACGGCGTCAAGCCGCTGCCCATCTGTGCCAAGATCGAGGCCGAGCTTTCCGAGCTCGATCCCGAGGACGCGGCCGACTACCTGGAGAGCTTGGGCCTGGAGCAGCCCGGCCTGGACGTGCTCGCGCAGGCGGCCTATAAGCTGCTCGGTCTGCAGTCGTTCTTTACGGCCGGCGAAATGGAGGTCAAGGCCTGGACGGTTCGTCAGGGCGCGACCGCCCCACAGGCCGCCGGCGTCATCCACACCGACTTTGAGCGCGGCTTTATTAAGGCCGAGGTCATTGGCTATGACGACTACATCGAGCTCGGCGGTGAGCAGGGCGCCAAGGCCGCCGGCAAGCTGCGCATCGAGGGCAAGGACTATGTCATGGCCGATGGCGACGTCGTGCACTTCCGCTTTAACGTGTAAGGACGACGCGCATGTTTAAATATGGCAAAAAAGCTGGCTACATGGGCATCGCGCTGCTGGTGCTCGCGGTGCTTCCGCTGGTGGTCGCAGCGTTTGTTATCCCCAACATTGGTCCCGAGGTAGCAACGAAGTTTAACGCAGCCGGCGAGGTGACGCGCTGGGGCAAGAGCTACGAGCTGCTGGCACTGCCGGTGCTCAACCTGCTGCTGAGCGTGGCGACGTACTTTACGGCGGGACGCCAGGCCAAGAACAATGAGGACTCCGCCGCCATGGCGCGCATCGTGTGCGAGCGCTACCTGCGCAACGGTTGCATCACGGGTGTGTTTCTCAACGTTATCAACGTTTACTTTATGTACTCGGCGATTACCGGAACGGGCTTTGGCTTTGGTTTCTAGCCTGTCCTTTTAGGCAACGAGCCTGCACGCATATTCAATGGCTGCTGCGAGGCCGCCGCTCGATCGTGGCTTAAAGACCATATCGGCGGCGGCCTCGTTTTCGTATCCGGCGCCGCGAAGGGTGAGCGCGGTACCGGCTTCCAAGAGAAGTGGCAGCCCACGCTGGCTGGTTGCGATTACGGCAGCCTGATTGAGCGAGCAGCTGTGCGCTTGGCATTGAATGGCAAGTTCACCTTGCGCCGGGCAATGGACCAGAACGGCGGCGACGCGACTTGATAGCAATGCAAATGCTGTGCGCTCATCGGGCGAAAGGCATTCTGCTTCAACGACGACGAGCGTGGGTGGTGCGCTGTTTGTGCGAGGCGTGGCTCGGTACATGCGGACCGAAGAACCCGACATAGAAAACTCCTGTGTATTCGGCAAAACGTAAACTATAGTTTACGTTTATGTTCGGCTCCATTTCAAACTCGGCTGCATGGACGAACGTGCGAAACAGATTCTTGGCAGGCGGGTCGAAGAGACACGCAGGGACCTTGGTATCTCCAAGGTTGATTTTTGTGTGGCGACAGGAATCAGCCGACCCTACCTCGACCGAATCGAAGATGGGACGGCAAATTTCACGCTCAAGGTTCTATTTAAGATCGCGCCCGCACTCGGCATGACGGTGTCAGAACTTCTCGAGGGTATCGAATAGGGGATACCCGTCGACAACCGAATTACGCCATCGGGATGCGGTCGTGGTTGACTTGGCTGTAGAACAGGCGCTGGATCTCGGCGGCATCGCGTGACTGGCCGAGTGCCCACATGGTCTTGGCCACGAGTGTCTCGGTGGTCATGTCGTCGCCGCGCAGAATGCCCGGATAATCGGCGTAAGCACGGCCGACCTCATAAACGCCCAGATCGAGGCCCTCTTCGGGGACCTGCGTGGTCATAACGACGGTGCGGCCCGAATCGACCCAGCGGAAAATTGCCTCTTGGAACGACTCGCCCGACTCGCCAAACTCGGGAATGCCGCCAATGCCAAAGGTCTCAAGGATTGCAGCATCGTAGCTGTCGGCAAGGGCGTCCAGGATACCCGGGTTCACGCCGGGTGTTAGCTTAAGGACAAACACGCGCGGGTCGATGCTGTCGTAGAAACGCACCGGGTTTTCGCCCTGATGCGTGCCGTGAAGCCCGTTGCGCACGATGCGGTCGTTGCGGATATAGGCGATGGGCGGATAGTTGACGCTAATGAACGCGTTAAAGCTCATGGTACGCTGCTTGCGGGCGCGCGTGCCGGCAATGGCGACGCCGCCAAACACAATCGAGACATCGTGTGAGTGCTCGTCGAGCGCATAGAGCAGGCTCTGGTACAGATTGAGTTTGGCGTCAGTAAAGGGATTGCCCATGGGCTTTTGAGAGCCGGTGAGCACGATGGGCTTGGGGCTGTCCTGAATCAGGTAGGAAAGCGCTGCCGCGGTGTAGCTCATGGTGTCGGTGCCGTGCAGAATCACGAAGCCGTCGTGGTCGACATAACCCTCGACGATGACGTCGCGGATACGCATCCAGTCACTGGGGCGCATATTGGTGCTGTCGATGTTCATGGGCTGCACGACGTCGAGCTCGCAGAGGCCCGAGATCTCGGGGACGCTCTGGGCGAGTTCCTCACCGGTCAGGGCGGGGGAGAGGCCGTTGCCGTCCTCGGTCGATGCGATGGTGCCGCCCGTGGCGATGAGAAGGATGCGCTTCATTCTGGTATTCCTATCGTATTTGCCGCCGCAAGGGCGGAGCCGTTCGGCAGTATTGTGGCACAGGGCGTCCAATGTTCAAACGTATTACATCATCTGTAACGTTTGGTAACACTTCAATTGCTGTCAAATAGGAGCCCAGGTCGTGCGTTTGCCGTGCGCTGATGGCTGCGAGGGACGAGAAACCCCATATAACGTGTACACTATGAAGGCAATTTTCGTTCATTCGCGCGGGTGGGCATCGGCTCCCCGCCAACAAGAGGGGGAAACCATGGATCAAAAGGCTTCCGCAAAGGTCCTCGTACTCGACTTTGGTGCGCAGTACGGTCAGCTCATTGCCCGTCGCGTCCGCGACCTCAACGTGTATTCCGAGATCGTTCCCTGCGACATCTCGGCCGATGAGATTCGCGAGATGAACGCCTCTGCGCTCATCCTTTCTGGCGGCCCGGCCTCCGTGTACGCCGAGGACGCTCCGTCCATCGATCCCGCCATCTTTGATCTTGGCCTTCCCGTCCTGGGCTTTTGCTACGGTCATCAGATCACGGCCGTGACGCTCGGCGGCAAGGTCGGCCACTCCGAGGTGGGCGAGTACGGCCGCGCCACTATCACGCGCACGGCCGGCGCCAAGCTCTTTAACTCCACGCCCATGGAGCAGACTGTGTGGATGAGCCACCGCGACGCCGTGTCCGAGGTGCCCGAGGGCTTTACCGTTACCGCCAGCACCGACGTGTGCCCGGTTGCCGCCATGGAATGCGTCGAGCGCAAGATCTTCACCACGCAGTTCCACCCCGAGGTCAAGCACTCTGAGTACGGTCAGCAGCTGCTGAGCAACTTCCTGTTTGAGATCTGCGGCCTGGAGACTAACTGGAGCATGGACAACCTGGTCGAGACCATGACGGCCGAGTTCCGCGAGAAGGTCGGCGACGACCGCGTGATTCTGGCCCTGTCCGGTGGCGTCGACTCCTCCGTCGTGGCTGCGCTGGGCGCTCGCGCCGTGGGCAAGCAGATGACCTGCGTGTTCATCAACCACGGTCTGCTGCGCAAGGGCGAGCCCGAGCAGGTGGAGGAGGTCTTCACCAAGCAGTTTGACGTCGACTTTATCCACGTCCATGCCGAGGACCGCTACGCCGAGCTTCTGGCCGGCGTGACCGAGCCCGAGGAGAAGCGCCGCATCATCGGTACGCAGTTCTGGAAAGAGTTCTTCGCCGTGGCGCAGCAGCTCGAGACCGATGGCAAGCCGGTCAAGTACCTGGCTCAGGGCACCATCTACCCCGACATCATCGAGTCCGGCGCTCGCAAGACGGGCGGCAAGACGGCCACCATCAAGAGCCACCACAACCTGATCCCGTTCCCCGAGGGCGTACACTTCGACCTCATTGAGCCGCTCGACCACTTCTTTAAGGACGAGGTCCGCGCACTTGGTCTAGCGCTGGGCCTGCCGGGTCACATCGTGTTCCGCCAGCCTTTCCCGGGCCCGGGTCTGGCCATCCGCATCATCGGTGCGGTCGACAAGGAGAAGCTCGAGATCCTCAAGAATGCCGACGCCATCGTGCGCGAGGAGCTCGATGCCTACAACCAGCGTCTGTTTGAGCAGACCGGCGAGCGCAACTCCGAGCACAGCTGCTGGCAGTACTTTGCGGTCCTGCCCGACATCAAGTCCGTCGGCGTTATGGGCGACGAGCGCACCTATCAGCGCCCGATCATCCTGCGCGCCGTCGAGTCCAGCGACGCCATGACCGCCGACTGGGCCAAGCTGCCCTACGACGTTCTGGCCCGCATCTCCGGCCGCATCGTGGCCGAGGTCCCCGGCGCCAACCGCGTGTGCTACGACATCACGTCCAAGCCGCCCGCGACCATCGAGTGGGAGTAGTCTGACAGGGTTCTGACCTGTATTTTTGAGTGCCGCACTGTGCTGCTGAGTTTCGTTTTGTACGAGAGTCACGGCAAAGCCGCCAGCGACATTGGTGAGTAAATCCGATTATCGAGCCTCTGTTCCCGCGTCGGAACGGAGGCTTTTTCTTTGGCTATTTACTCCCTTTCACCTGCAATTTCGCGATTTACTCCCCGTGTTTCGAGACGGCAAGGCACGGGGCGGTATTCGGAGGAATGGGAGTAAGGATTTATCCCGAGTGAGTAGACGCGCGATTTTTGTCCCCGAGAACGAAAAGGGGCCGTTTTAGGTCCTTTGAAACTCAAATCGAACTCAATAGGCCTTTTGACGGTCTCTGTGCGGCGTTTTCCCAGGTCGTTAATGGGGAGTAAAGAATCTCACCGTCTCAAGGAAAGCGGGAGTAATCAGGGGAAATGCCGCGGGGTACCGCCGTGTGCCGCCATGTAAGCCACCGCGTCATTTACTCCCCAGGTGCGCCGAAAATGCCTTTGCATGCAATGGGGAGTAAAAACTCAACATACGCAGGCGTGAGCGGCGCTCACCGCCTAGCTTGGCGTCCTGATTCGGTTGCGCTGGTTGCGAAATGCGGGGAGCCGCTACAGCGAGGCTTTCCAGTCCTCGTATTCGTCGGCGTCGATCTCGCCGTTCTCGAGCTGCGCGCGCTTCTCTGCCCACAGCTCGATCGCCGTCGCGGCTTTGGGCGCGTGCGGAGCCTTGGGGTTCAGGGAGAGGCCCGTGCCGTCGGCGGAGGGAACGATGCCGAACGAGTCCTCGAGCCGCACGAGCAGCGACATGAGGTCGCCCGCGGTCTCGACGCCATAGTCCTTGAGGGCGTTGACGGACACGCCGAGCGCCGCGGAGATGGACTCGAGCAGCTCGGGCTTGACGGCGCGGACGCCGCTCTCGTAGTGGCGCACGGCCCCCTCGGTCAGGCCGACGGCCTCGGCGAGTTGAGCCTGCGTCATGCCGCGCGACTTGCGGTACCGCCTTATGTTTTTGCCTACGGACATGCGCCCTCCTCCTGGAATTACGTATCAGCACATCTTATCAGCGTACGTAAATGTACGCAATTCTATTGACAGTACAGATACGTACGTTTACTCTGAATCTGTAAACCGTACGTATTCGTACGCCATTGATTGGAGGAGCCATGGACGAGAAGGTGGCGAAGACGCCGAGGCCGCACATGCTGGACGCCGACGAGGTCGCGGAGCTGCTGAGGATCAAGAAAGGCAGCGCCTACGAGGTGATCAGGAAGATAAACGCCGAGCAGGAGGCGCGCGGGCGCGTGGTTATCCGCGGACGCGTCCGGAGCGACGTCTTCGACGCCCTGTACTTCCCGGAGGTGGACTGACATGCCCGTGTACAAGGATGGCAACAACGGCACGTTCTACGTGCAGTGCTACTACCGCGACGCCCGCGGCTCGAAGCGCCACAAGACGAAGCGCGACTTCTCCTCCGAGGTGGAGGCCGCAGTGTGGGAGAGCCAGTTCAAGAGCCTTAACGGCGGGGCCATGGACATGACGTTCTCCGAGTTCGTCGAGGTGTACGCCTCCGAGGTGAAGCCGCGCGTACGCGAGCACACGTGGATCACCAAGGAGTACATCATCAACGACAAGCTCGTGCCGTTCTTCGGGGACATGCGCATGTGCGACGTGAGGCCGATCGACCTCATCAGGTGGCAAAACGAGCTCACCGAGCACCGGGACGCCGACGGGAAGCCCTGGGCACCGACGTACCTGCGCACGGTGAACAACCAGCTCAACGCCATCTTCAACCACGCCGAGCGCTACTACGGCCTCACCGACAACCCGGTGCGCAGGGTCGACAAGATAGGCTCGAAGAAGGGCGGCGAGATGCAGTTCTGGACCAAGGACGAGTACCTGAGGTTCAGCGAGGCCGTCATGGACAAGCCTCTCTCATTCCACGCCTTCGAGCTGCTGTACTGGACGGGCATACGCTGCGGCGAGCTCCTGGCGCTCACGCCGTCCGACTTCATGCTGGATAGCTCGCGGCTGCGCATCAACAAGTCGTACCAGAGCCTCCACGGCGTGGACACCGTGACCGACCCCAAGACGCCCAAGTCCGTGCGCACGATCGTCATGCCCGCCTTCCTTCGCGACGAGATGGCGGACTTCATCGAGATGCGCGACGACGTCGCCCCCGACGAGCGCCTGTTCGCCGTGACCAAGCACTTCCTGGCCCACGAGATGGAGCGCGGGTGCAAGGCGTCGGGCGTGAAGCGCATCCGCATACACGACATACGCCACAGCCACGTGAGCCTGCTGATAGAGATGGGCTTCTCCGCGCTGGCCATCGCCGAGCGCATGGGCCACGAGGCGGTGGACATCACCTACCGCTACGCGCACCTGTTCCCCACGAAGCAGGACGAGATGGCCGCCGCGCTCGATGGAGCGAGGGGGTAAGCAAGATGCCGTGCGAGAACAGCGCCCGCAAGCGCAGCAAGACGATGGCGTTTCGCTGCACGCCCGAGGAGCACAAGCTCATATGCGAGATGGCAGCCTGGAGCGGCATGAGCAGGCAGGACTACATCATCGCCAAGCTCACCGATACCCAGGTCGAGGTGAGGCCCTCTGTAAGCGTGCAGAAGGCGTTGAAGGACTCGATGGCGGAGTTGTCCAAGGAAGTACGGCTGGCGGCCTCCTACGGCGAGCTGAGCGAGTCCCTGCAGCAGAGGATCGAGCTCGTGATGAGGTTCTTCCTGGCGCTCGGCGAGGGGGTTGAGGCACCAGTGACGGAAGCGCCACCGCAAACCTCGCATTTGGAAGAGCCGACAACATCCGTCATGGATGCGGGCTCCGACACCGCAAGCATCTTCGAGATGGGGCGCATGTAAGGTTTAACGCCAGACCTCCAACGCCTTGTCCGCAAGCCATTCGGCGCGATCGGCGATATCGCCCTCGTCCCAAGACTCCTTCTCCAGGGCGCCGGCCATGGTCGCAAGGCCGGCGGCGCAGAGGGCAAGACCGTCCTTGTATCCCTTTCCCTGCTTCTTGGTGGGCCAATCGGCATCGCGGATGGAGGCGTTGAGCGAATGCGTGATGATGGCGAGGTTGCCGAGCGTGAGGAGCTTCCTGTCCCTTCGCGTGGCAGCCTCATCGTCGAGGGCTCCCCATTTGTTGCGCCACTTCTTGGGCATCATGTGTTCGAGGGTGTACTGGTTGAACCCGAGCAGGGCCGTGCTGCTCATGCCTGGGCGAATGGCGCTTTCCAGCAGATAGAGAACGCCCTTGGACTGAAGGTTGTACAGACACGATTCCTCGAACGCCCTTCGAACCTCGTCATCGCCGGGCATGTACGTCGTCGCCTCTTCGTTTGCTTCAAGAGCCTTCCTCAGCGTCTCCGCGTCCTTCACCTCGTTCAGGATCAGCGAGGTGAGCAGCCTGTTGTAGTTCTTCGTGGTCGCCTGAACCAGCGTTCGGCGGACGATGTAGCTCTCAAGCAGGGCGAAGACCTCGGATTCCTCGCCCGAAGACTCCGCGTTCTTGCGAACGTAGAGCACGTACGGGATGAGCGTCGAGTTCTTGAGGCCGAATATCAGCACGTTCAGGCGCTCGACGCCGGGAGCGGAGGGGATGTCCGCGTCGCAGTAGCCGGGGTCGAACGTGGACTCGAACACCTCGGCATACGCCTTCATGCTGTCGAGGATCTCGTCCTTGTCTCCGTTGCAGTACCTGCCGATGAAGTCCTTGTAGGACTGGAAGAGGTTGGACGTGCGCGAATAGAAGAGCTTGTCCTCGGTCGTGACGCCGCGCTTCTTGTCCTGAACCAGGATCTGGAGGAACGCGTCGAAGAACAGGTCGACGAGCGTGCGCTTGATGCGCCCGGTAACGACCTCCTGCTCCCAATACTCCCTCTTCTCCGCCGTGGGTTCGAAGACGTCCTCCCAGCACTCCTTGAACGCCTGCTCGTTCTCGCGGTTGAAGAAGTAGTTCTTGAGGAGCTCCGCCGTCGTCAGGCGCACCCCGAGCGAGTTGATGGTGTCGAATATCTGCTGCTCGTCCTCGCCCTCGGTGAGATCGATGCAGACGAACTGGACGTTCGACTTGATCGTGTTCCTGTCGACCTTCTCTGGGTCGATGTTCTTGAGGAAATAGTTGTAGGCAAGGACGATGGACGAGGAGCCCTCGACAGGCTCGCAGCCCGTGGCGCTGACGACCTTCTCGAAATCCTGCCGGTCGTACTTGCCATGTCTCAAGGCGACTTCGCCGGTCTCCAGGACGAAATCTCGCTCGAACAGCCTATCGGCGTCGATTCTCGCGCAGAGTGCCTTGAAGAAGATGACCATGGTCGTGAGGCGCTGCTGGCCGTCGATGACTGTGCGAACCTCGGACACCTCGGACCAAGTGTTGCCGGAGGAGGCTTGCTTCAGGATGATCGAGCCCAGGAAATAAGGTCGCTTCGAAGCCGTGACGAACTCCATGTCGCCGAGGAAGCGCTCCCATTGCTCTTCTCCCCAGACGTACGCCCTTTGGTAGAAAGGTATTTCGAGCAGGCGCGATCCGTTGAACACGCCGCTTATCGTAGATTTTCCTGCATCCATCCTTAAAGCCCTATCTTTCCTTCGCAGTTGTTACTTATGAGCCAATATCGTCAGTGCGCCGTTCGGCCTCTTAGTATTCCAGGCTCTTGGCATCTTCTCCCAGCAGGCGCTCGAAGACGATACGCAGGTCCTCGTCATCGAGGTAGCCGCCCTCAAGGCAGCCGCGGTCGATGGCGTCGAGCATCGTCTGCTCCTTCTCCTTCAAGCGGTCGTAGATCACGGCGTCGAGGGATAGCTCCCTGCCGTCGCGCATGAACTTCTCGCGCATGAAGTAGTAGCGCGTCTTCTGGTCGTCGGGCAGGCCCAGACGGTGTATGCGGTCCTTTGACTGCAGCAGGTGCACCAAGTTGTAGCTGTACTCGAAATACACCGCGTCGTGGCAGACGCTGTGCAGAGAGACCGACTCGGCAAGCGTCTGCGGGTTGGTCACGAGCACCCTGAAGCGCCCCGCGCGGAAGTCGTCCAGAATCTCGCGTCTCTCTTCCTGTGGCGTGGCGCCGTAGATCGCCTCTGCCGGAATCCCCATGGCGGCGAGGTCGCGGCGGAGGTTGCTGATGCTGCGTACGAAGATGCACCATACTATGACGGGGCGGCCTTCGGCGACGATGCGCTCCACGAGCCGCTCGCACGCCACGAGCTTCGAGCTCGGGCGGCTTCGCTCGATGGCCTCGTAGAACGTCTGCGAGAAGTCGACGTAGTCGATATCCGAGTAGTCATCGCCGACCTGGTCGAGCACGTACTCGAGGTCGCCTGGGTCCACTGCAGAGCAGAGCATCTCGGGGTCGCTCTCGAGCTGCAGGGTGCGTATGATCCTCGCGAGCGCGTTGGGGCAAGACGCGTACAGGACTCGCAGCAATGTGTCCTCATCGGGCGTCGCCTCGACCTCCACGATCTCGTCGGGCTCCGGGCGCGGCACGCCGAGCTCGTCCTTGTTCGTTCGGCAGAAGAAGGGCGCCAGGCTGTCGTTGAGGCTTGCCTGGAGGTCCGCATCGGGCGCGCGGAGCTCGCCCGGCTCGTAGCCGAAGAACGTGTCGTAGTCCTCGGGGTACAGGATGTGCAGCAGGTTGTAGATGTCCTGGTAGGTGTTCGGGATGGGCGTTCCCGTAAGGGCGATCACGAACTTCGCGCCGTCGGCCGCCTCGAGCGCGGCTTCCGCGCGCCTGCCGCCGATGGCCTTCACCCGGTGCACCTCGTCGAAGACGAGCAGGGTCTGGTCGGGGATGATGGCATGCAGCTCCCGCACGTAGCCCGAGAGCGACTCGTAGTTGAACGTGAACAGGTTGCACGCGCCGCTGTCGAGCGACAGCGCGTTGCGCCTGCGCTCGGTCGACATCGCCGCTATGGCGGGGTCTCCCAGCGAGAAGCAGCTCAAAGGCAGCTTATCCCCGAAGGTGGCGACCCACTCCTTCTCCCACGACTCGAAGCCGTTCTTGGGGCAAACCACCACGATGCGGCGCGCGAGCCCCAAATGGCGAAGGTAGGCGAACACGCCGAGCACCGTCGCGGTCTTGCCGGCGCCGGGCACCGAGAAGTCGGCCGCGCGCCCAACCGTCGCCATGAAGAAGGCGTCGAGCATCTGCCGGTCGCGCAGGGGACGCACCATCGAGGCGTTCACTACGTCGCGGAACTCCCGGAAGCGCGGCCCCAGCTGGGGGTCGTCGGCGATGCCCTCGGCGGTCTGCGCCTTGATGGCCAACCCCACCTCGGAGCGCTCGCGGATGTAGGTCTCGCCGGCGTTCACGAAGGCGCCGAAGCTCGGGTCAACCGCGACCTCGACGCCGTGGCCGTCGGCCTCCATGATCGCCTCGAGCATGTCCTGGCACTCGCGAAGGCCCATGCCGCCGTCGAGTAGGATGCGGTCGCGATCGGTGCCGTCGACGGCGCTCGCCGGGTAGTACAGCCAGGCGCGCCATGCGGCCGAGGCCATGAACGAGGCGATGTCTTGCCCCTCGATGCGCAGGTACATGCCGGGGCGCGCCTCGTCGTAGCAGACGACGGCCCTAGGCGCGCTCATCGATCTCACCGATCAGCTCTTCCACCTTGTCGGCGACGGCAACGAGGTTGCGGCGCACCTTCTCGAGCTCGTCGGGTCCCAGCACGTCGAGCATCTCGGGAAGGATCTTCTCGAGCTCGGAGAGGCAGTCGGCGGATTTCTTGGCGGGCGTGTCCATGAGCTTGACGCGGCGCACGGTCTCTCTTGCGCGGTCGCCTGCGCGCTTGAAGCCGTCGACGAGGTTGCCGTCCGAGCGCAGCTCGCTCACCTTCTCGCGCGTGAGGGCGTCGGGACCCATCTTCTCGAGGAGCTCGGACATGGCCTGCAGCTCGGCGGCCTTGAAGTCGGCCTCCGCATCCGTGCCTGCCACGCTGCCGAAGTCTCTCACGTATCGGGTGATGTCGCCCTCGGGCTGCACCACCATGTTGGCGAACATGAGTCGTTTGACAAGCTGTTTGTCGCGCCTGTTGTCGTACTTCTTCAGCACGCGGCTGAACTCGCCCAAGGGGCCATCGACCTTGAGGGCGCGGGCGAGGTGGTACTGCTCGGGGGCCTGGCAGAATTCGAGGAACTCCTCCATGTACTGGGCGCGGTCGACGAGTTTTTTCACCTCCGCCTCGGTCATGCCCGTCGCGTTGCCGTACTCCGCAGGGGTTATGAGGTGGTTCTTAACCACGTCGCGGTATACGCCGACGAGGCGGTCGACGGGATCGTACGCCACCTTCTCCTCTTCGCCGATTTGGATGGCGAGCTCGAGCAGCTTGATGCGCTTGGGGTCGCTGCCTGTGGCGTCGTCGAGGATGGCGGCCTCGAACCAGCCCGCCTCGTTGTTCGCCCGCGCGAGGCGGCGGACGCAGGTCAGGCGTCGGTTGCCGTCGATGACGCGTCCGTCGTTGAGCACGATGCCCGGCCTAAGCTGGCCGCGAAGGGCGATGCTCTTCTCGGTCTTCCTGAGCGCGCCGGGGTTGCTCTCGACGATGAAGTCCTCGATGACGCCGTTGTACTCGTCGCGGCCAAGGGCGAGCAGATCCGCGCCCTGCGCGGAGTTGTACTCGCTTACCCAAGTGGCGATGCGGTCGTTCTGGTCGTTGTAGAACAGCAGATCGCACTTGATGCGGTAGATGTCGAAGTCGCGCGTCACGTTGTCGATGGAGTGCTTCTCCTTGCGACCCGTCGGCAGGACGTTGCCAGTCGCGATCCCTTCCTCAAGCAAGCTCATTTCGTGCCTCCTTCTTCCATGCCTCCATGGATGAGTAATATGCGTCCCCGATGTCGTCGTAGTAGACGTCGGAGTTGTAAATGGTCGTCGTCAGAAGCGGTGCCGGGCACGTGATGCCCAGATCGTTCGCGAGCAGTCTCGGCAGGTCATCGCGCTCGATTCCCTCATGGTGGGCGACGATCCACTCGATGAGGTCGGCTGCGGAAAGCCGCCCCTCGCCTCCGGCGACGAACACCTTGGTTCCGGCGAGCGTGCAGCTGCGCAGGAGCCCTCCCGCGTCGAGCAGTCCCTCGTAGAAGTCGTCGGGCATGTCCAGCCCGTACAGCGGATGCGGAGTGGCGCCGCCCGCGCGCTGGCTCGCCACGGTGAAGGGCTCGCCTTCGGGCGCATCCACGCTCACCGCGGGCGCGTACGACTCGATGTCCGCCATGCGCGCGCCTAGCACGTCGTGCAGCCGCGAGAACGAGATGTAGCTGTCGCCCTCGTAGAGAAGTAAGCGGTGGTCCGAAAGCGCCTGGCGCAGCACCTGGCGGAAGGCGGGGTGCTGCCACACGGCGTTCTCGAAGCCGGCGTCGCCCTTCGCGAAAGACGGATGCTCGGCCAGCAGCCGCGTGAAGTGGTCGTTCGGGGTGCTCCCTTCTCGGAAGAGCAAGCCGCGGTCCTCGTAGTAGCCCGCATCCTCGATGCCGCGGTCGAGCGCTTCGGGCGGATCGTCGGGAAACTCGAAGGCGAAGCGCCGACGCACGAGGCCTTCGTCGCAGATGCGGCCGGCAAGCTCCCGGGCAAGGAAGCCCTCGAGGGTGGGTGCCTCGCGCTCGGTGTCGTGCGCTACGGGCACATCCGCACGGGAGGCCGGGGCGCCCGTCGGGCATTCAGCGACCTCGACGCCAAGCCACTCCGAGAAGCTCACGTCCGCGGGCTCGGCGAACAGGTCGAGCCATATCGCGGCGATGCCTGCGCTGAAGCCGTATTCGCGCTCGTAGGCTTTCGCGGCGACGTTTCTGGGCTCGTCCGCATGGCGCTCGGCGAAGGCGCGCACCTGACGGCGGCGGTCGACCTTGCCGAACCCGACAGAGAGGTGGTCGCCCAGGGTGACGCCCTCGTCTGCGTTCCAGAAGACCTGCTTCAGCTCATCGTAGAGAGCGATGGGCGTGGTGATCCCCACGCGCCTTAGCTCATTGCGCGAGACGCGAAAGACTAGACGGGCGCAAAGTTCGGTATCCTCACGCCGTGCCGCACTCACCGCCGCTCGCGCAGCCTCTGCACGCCCATCCTGTTTGCTGTCGACTACTTCCGCCACGCGCTACGCCTCGCCCAGCTTGGGCCCGAAGACGCGCTCGACGTATGCCTCCAGCGTGCCCTCCTTGGCGAGCTCCGCGGCGTCCGCGAGCTCGAAGTTAGAGTCACATCCTTGGCCGACCTCGTCGTGGAAACCCAGGATGAAGTGGGTGGCAATCTCGTAGATAATCTTGGTGGGCGCGATGCCGAACACCTGATGCTCCAGGATGTGGTCCAAACGCTCGCGGTCGTCCGGGAAGGCGGCCTTCATGCCCTCGCTTCGGTACAGGCGCTTGATGATCTCGGTGATGTAGAGGCCAGACTTCATATACAGGTCGGCGAAGGTGTGGCTCGGGTCATCGAAGCAGCCCGGGTTCTCCTTCTCGAAGAGGTCCACCATCTGAACCACGACGTTGCGCGGCGTGAAGATCTGATTGGTCTTCTGGGGCGGCACGTAGTTGAAGATGTCCTCTGTCTGGGACTCGTCGAAGTAATTGGCCAGGCGTTCGCGCAGCTTGATGAACTCGCTCACGGAGTCGTTGAATACGACCTCGTCGAAGAGGTGCCCAACGAAGCGCTTTACCTCGCCGGTCTCGCCATCGGTGTAGTCGCCGCCATCACGCAAAAAGCGGAACTCATCAACCGTGATCCCCGCTGACGTCCTGGAAGACGTCAGCGGGGATCACGGTGTCGAAGTTCGCGAGCGTCGTGCCCTCTTCGCCGTAGGCCATGAGGAACGACGGGATGGTACGCGAGAAGCCGCGCAGATGAGCGCGCACCTTGTCCTCGATGCCCTGCTTCTCGTCCTCTTTCTTCGCCGTCTCCACCTCGCGCACCACGGTCTCGCCGGCGCGTTGCACGAGCTCCTCGCGGGAGTCCTCGAGCTTCTGGGCGAGCGTCTGGAACGCCTCCGCTTTCTGCTCGTCATGGCGCTTGTTCACCTCGGCGCGCTCGGTCTCGCTTGTCGCCGCCTTGAGCTCGTCCTTGCGCGACTGCTCGATGCGGCGCGCCTGAATCTGGTAGTCGCCGACCTGGCGGTTGAGTTGGATGTCGGCGTCCGCCTGGACCTTGCGCTCGATCTGCTGCTGCTGGCGCGGCTTGAGCTCGCTGCCGTAGCTCTCCTTGGCGGCCTGTACCAGAGGCGCGGTCACGCTCTGCTTGAAGGCCTCCTTGAGGTTGTCGAGCATCACCCGATCGTCGTCATCGGCCTCGTGGGCTTTCGCGATGTCGTCCATGTGGCCTGAGAATTCGACGGCGATGTCGCCGTAGACCTTCGGCCCGAAGATGTCCGCAGCCTTGCCTACGACCTGCTCGTCGGGAATCTCCACCTCGCCCTCGTCGTTGATGGAGAGCTCGTCGGCCGTGCCCTCATCGATCTCGACCTTGTTCTTCTCGGCGTTCTGTGCCTTGCCCTGCTCGTAGGGATCGAAGCGCTGGATGATCTCCACGACCTCTGCCGGCGCGCGGAAGACGCTCGCGATGTTCTGGAACAGGAAGTTGCTCATAAAGCCGCGCCTGACCACCTCGCGGGCATGGATGCGCCTCGGCACGCTGAGCACCTGCTCGGCGTCGAGCTCGACCATCTGCCCCTCTTCGTCCTCGCCGTAGACGGGGAAGAAGTTCAGCAACTGACGGATATGGCGCTCGCGCGTTTCGACATCGCCGCCGCCGCGCGCGGTCTCGCCGTACAGGTCGTTGGCGAACTGCTCAAAGATAGTAAGCGTGCGCGCCGGGTCGAAGTCGAAGACGTAGGCGTTCTCCTTGCGCGCGTAGTTGCCGCCGCCCAGGTCGAACAGGCACGGGTTCTGGCTGCGGAAGGCCGCCTGCATGTACAGTGCGGGGCTCGCCATGTTCGAGAGCATGAGCACGGCGGTCCACTCCGGCACGGTCACGCCCGTGGTCAGCTGGCCGACCGAAAGGGTGATGGTCCTGTCGTGGTCCTTGATCGCGCGGCGTACCTTGTCGAGCGATTTCTCGTTCTCGTCATCGGCGTCGATCTTGCCGTCGCCAGCAGCGAGTACCACCTCGTAATCCTTGAAGACGGGGTGCGCCTGCAGCTTCTTGGCGAGGGCGCGGGCGGAGTCGACGCGGTTGAGCATCCAGAACGTGTGACGCAGCTCGTCGCGCAGCCCGGGTGTCGAGAACGGGAACTTCTCCTGCGTGGTGAGCGCGTCGAGGAACTTATCCACGTCGGCGTCGTGCACGAAGCCGCCGTTGTGCTTGGTCAAGAAGAACTCGTTGAGGTCGAAGGCGAACTCGGTCTGCTCGCCATCAATCTCCATGCCGCCGCGGGCCTCCTGCTCGACGATGTCGCTCATCTGGTAGGTGAGCAGGTTGAGCTTGGGGAGGTTGGCGTAGGGGTTCGGCTGCTCAGAGTCGGCAGGCCAGTCACGCTTGGCCTGCTGCTCGTCGGCATAGGTCCAGTTGTAGATGGCGTCGTCGGCGAACTTCTCGTTTGCGATGGCCTTGAAGGGCGTGCCAGAGAGGTGCAGCGTGAAGCGGCGCTTGATGTGGTCGAATGCCACGTCGGTCTTGAAGGTGTCCACGCCCTCGTGTGCCTCGTCGATGATGAGCACGTCCCAGGTGAGGTCGGCCACCTCGTCGAGCTTCTGGTACACGCCGCCGAAGCGGATGGAGCCCTTGAGGTCCTGAAGGCTCACGAACTCGATGAACCCCTTGGGGCCTTCCGGGTCGTTGCGGATGGCGCGCAGGTACTCCTCGCGGCTGAGGCAGTAGGGCTTGCCGGTCAGAGCGTCCACGCCGCTGATGAAGCGGTAGCCGCCCTCCAAGCCCACGAACTTCACGTAGTCGTCGTACCAGGAGTTGGCGATGGCAGGGCGGTTGGTGACGATGAGCACCTTCTGCGCGCCGATACTGCGGCACAGGTCGTATGCGGTGAGCGTCTTGCCGAAGCGCGGCTTGGCGTTCCACAGGAACTCGCCGCCGTGCGCGCCGCCCTCGTCCCAATGGGCGCGGGCGAAGGCTCCCGTCTGCTCCACTGCGCGCTGCTGCTCGGCGCGCAGGGTGTAGGAGGCAGCGCCGGGTGCGTCCAGCACGCCGTCGGTGTCGCGGAACCGGTAGAACTGCTGGTGAGACTCCTCGCCGCTAATCTTGAACCATTCCTTCTTGGGTTCGCGCTCGACGCCCTGCTTCTCGAGGTAGGCGTGGAAGTCGGTGTCATGGAACGTGCCCGCACGGTGCTCCCACGTGGCGTTGCCGCTCCACTCCAGATGCCACTGCACGTCGGCGGTGTGCGTTTGCTGTTTGATTCGCTCGCGCACGTCCTGCTCGGTGTAGCCGATCTTGGTCCAGCCGTTGTGGCGGACGATCTCGGGCGTGGTGTAGGCATAGATCTGCGGCACCGCGGGAGCGGTGGTCTCGATGATCTGGGAGATGTCGATGCTCGCCATTGCTAGTCCATCTCCTTCACATGGGATTCGATGAACTGAATCTCCTCGTCGTCGAGGCCGTACTTCGCATAGAGCTGACGGTCGATGTCAGCAACAGACTGCGACCAATCGATGTCGGAGTCAGAAGTAAAGTCCTGTAGGGGGACATACTTCCATTTTGGTGCGGGATTGTGCTGCGTAATCTTCAGAATTCCGAGCATGGTCCGAGCGAACTTCGATTTTATGTATTTGAGGAGAGCCGTAGCTTCCGCTTCGGAATTGAAACTGCCAATGCTTATGAAGGACTGCGTATGCCCTATTAAGGGCCGCCCTATTAAGGGCGTAGAAAGCACTTCTCCAAGCGCGCCCGATCCGTTGGCGGCAGGAACAAGTACTTTCCATTTGTCGAGGTTCGGATGCGGAGCGATATATCTGGCGGAAATGAACTTGTAAGCTCTTCCGGCGCGACCTCTGCCAAAGATTCTGATGCAACTATCTCCGTCGCCAGGCATCTCGTCAAAGAAAACTACATTGTTAAGGTTGTCGAGAACGTTTGTCTTAAGGTCATAGTCGTGGTTCTTGCTCAACAGACCATGGTCGTCGTCAACATAACGAATCTCGGGATGGTCTTCGTGCATGGCTTCAGTGAAGTGGTAGCTATCGGCCGCGAAGATGATATCGCCGAGGGGTTGGATGCCATGTTTTACAACCTTCTCTTTGATGGTACGAAGCTCATCGAAATGTGTGAACACTTCTATCGCACCGAAATCCCGATCAGCATCTCGATAGGTAACGGCAACACCGCCCTTGATGTCGGTATTCGGAAAGGCGCTGGACGCATCCGCTTTATAGCTCATCACTTTGAAATGGGGGTCGTTAAGCATCTTCCTGTTCCAGGCCTTTGGGGTTGAGCCGGCGTCAAATAGGAATCTAGCGGGAGTGACAAGCTCCACCTTGTCGGAAACCTTGAACGCCGAGTCCATAAACTCGTGATAGATGGGCGGTGCATAGGTCTTATTGCCAGAATCTTGTTCCGCCACTGAAAGCTGATATGGGGATTACCGATTACCGCATAGAACTTCTTTCCCATAATTGCTGCCTCACCTTTCAATGCGGCGAACTCGAAGGGCTCGCCGTTCTGCCAGTCGTATATCACGCAGAGGGGAACCGTTTCCCTTGGCTCCTCTTCTTTGGTCTCTTCGGTTGTCTCGTCGGGGAATACGTCATCGAACAGGTCGAAAAGCGACGGTTGCATCGGCTCCGGCTCGGGCTCCTCGAACGTCCCCAGGGTCGACTCCACCTCGGCGCCCATCTTGTTGGTGGGCACGGCGTCTGTGAAGCCGTTCATCTGCCAGAAGTTCCAGGAAACGATCCATGCCGCCTGCTCGAGCTCGTCCTGTTGGGGGCCCGACCCCCAGCGATTGCGGAGATGCTCGACGAACGTCTCGAGCACATTGACGCGAGCAATAAGCAGGTTGTCGCCCTGGTACTCGAAGCCGTACGTCGCGCGCAGCGCGTCGAGGGCCCGGCGCACCCATTCCTTGCGAGTCTTGGTCTTCTCGGTCACAACGCGAAGCTTGCGGTCAAGGAAGCCTACGCGCTCGCTTACGGGTAGCTCGTCTCCCGTCACGGTGTCGTAGCGCGAGCACACAAACGGCGCCTCGCCACACGTGATCTCGAGCCGCGTAGCCTCCACGTATGCGCGCCAGCCGTGTCCCTTTGACTTTGGAAATTCGATTGGATCACTAGTCGGCGTCCATGTATTGGCGCCATCATCCGCAACGATCTCGGTGTTGAAGACATCGCGCCGGCCGAACCAAGTAAAGCTTGGCGAGCCACGTGCCGCTACGTGGCGCTTCCGGGTCGGAGCGAGCACGCCTTGGGCGTCGCGCTCGACATAAGCTGCGGAGACGGTAGCCCGGGAGGCCTCGAGGGGATCCAGGACTGGCTGTTCGAGAATTCGTGGCGGTTTGGGTTCATCCGTCGGTATCCTCCGGGCAAGTCTGCCCTTACGGGCGTGGACTTCGAGCCCTGGCACTACACCTACGTTGGCGTTGACGTTGCAACTGAGCTGCGGCGTACGGGCGAGTGCCTCGAGGAACTCGCGGCCAGGCTTGAGGTGGGTCGTCGGAGGGGTAGGGCGGCAGGACTGAGGCCGTCGTGTCTCTTGCGGGTTGATTTCCGATCTCAGCCGAACACATTGAGCAAATAGGCCGTTCCCGCA
>CAJKLK010000014.1:0-66533 GCA_905200715.1 uncultured Collinsella sp.
AAAGGGCGGAGGCGGGGCATGCCCCGCCTCTTACACCACATCTCTGTGCGCTACCCCGATTGCAACTCTGAAGGACGAAAATCGATGCACTTTTGGCCGCTGGCACCGATTTTTGAGGCCATGTGGCTGTCACTAAACTGGTAACAGTACTCATATTTGGCCTTTTTTGACCACCGGGTTTCCGGCAGACCCCAAAAGCGGGCCCGAATCGCTCGATCCGGGCCCTCTGGGAACTGGCGCGCGGTTAAGCGCGTCGCTTCATGGTCCACGCCAGCAGCAGAGCTGCCACACCGGCAGCGAGTACGGCACCAGCCATGGCGTACATGCTATCGCCGGACTCAGGCAACGTCTCCTTGCGAGCCTTCTTCTTGGACTTAGACGTCGTAGTTGTGGTGGTCGTAGTCGTGGCCTGGCTCGAATCGGGCGTCGGCGTGGGGTTGGCAGCCTCGGCAACGGTAAAGGTCGTCTCGGCCGTGCCCGTGGTCGAAACCATGCTCAGTTTGTGCTCGCCCACGCCGAGCGCATTCAGGAAGCTCGCCTTGAGCGTCACGATGGTTGAGCCCTCGGTGAGCACGTAGTTCTCGGCGGCGACCTCCTTGTCGTCGACCAGCACCTTCTGGAAGAACTCGATCGGCGCGCTCGAGCGGAAGCTCAGGTCCTTGGCGGCGTCGACCACCATCGTCTGGCCCTTGCCGTCGATGATCTCGGGTGCCAGAATCGCGATTTCCTCGGTCTTGCCCCTCTCGCGGCAGACGGCGCACTCCTGATGCTTCTTGCCCTTGGCCTCGACAGTCGCCGGCTTGTCGACGACCCACCCAAAGGTGTGCTCAGCCTTGTCGATGACCTCACCGCAGCGGCAGACATGCCAGTGATTCTTAGCGTCGTGTGCCCAGCCAGAGCCGTCGGGCTCGTGCTTGAGGATACCCTCGACCGTCACATTCACGTCGCCCTCGACATCCTTGAGCTCATAGGTGCCCTTGGCGGAAAGCTTAACGGACGTGCCGTTGACCTTGACGGCGTAGTCCTTGCCCGCAAAGTACGCGTTGTCGATGCTCATGGTGAGCGTTGCAGTCCCGTGCCAATCGAGCTCGGTTGCCGTCGAACTGAGCGCGTAGCCCACCTGATTGCTCGACAGCGTCACGACCAGCTTGGGGCCGGCCGCCACGGTAACCTCGGTGGCGGAAGAGGCGTCGTAGTTAGTCTTGGCCTGGTAGCGCACCTCATACGTACCGGCGGCAAGACCCGTAAGCTCGGCCGTGCCCTCGCTCACCGCCTGATACTCGGCGGCACCCTTGGCGCGCCACTCCATCGTCGCGTCGACGCCCGTGATCTTGCCGTCACGCTTGCCGCTCACGGTCTCGGCCGCAGCCTGGACCACCGGCGCGCCCTGCGCGGCGTTCTTGATGGAGAAGTCGCACGTCAGGCCCTCGGTCGGCAGCGCGTAGTTGCCAGCGGCCTTGCCCGTCAGTGCGGTGAGGTTCGCCTGGTACGAATCACCGGCCTCGACCTGGGAGCCCTCGACGGTCGCGCCAAGGTCATCGTCGTCGATGACGTTGCCGAGCGTCGCCTCGGGGCAGTGCTCCTTGCCATCGTAAACAAACTCGCTGGTACCCCACGTCACGGTAAGCGGGCGCTGGTTGATGGTGAACACGCCGTCGACGAGCTTGATGTTGTAGTTGGGGTTGGCGTCCTTGTCCTGCGTCAGGTGCAGAACGTAACCGCCGTCACGCACGTTGTCGTTATCTTCGCGCTCGATTTCAATGCCCTGGAGGCTCTCGCCCTCGACAAGCTCGCCGGATGTGATCGCCCACGTAAACACGGGGTCAGCCTCGCCGTAGGTCTTGGAAGCGTCCTGGGCGGTGACCGTAATCGCGCACGGCTTGACCTCGAGCGTGACCTCACCCTCGGCGGTCGCACCGTCAATCGTCACCTGGTAAGCAACGGTCAGCGTGCCAACGTCGCGGATCTTGGGGGCCTCGGGGGACCAGTTCTTGCCGTCAGTGCTGTACTTTGCCGTTGCACCCTTGGGCAGACTCGTCGCATCAACCGTGTGATAGTCGCCGTCGTACTCGTCGGAGTAGCCAACGATGGCGGCAGCCGGGATCTCGACCTCGGCAAGCTTGTGACCGCAGACCTTGCACTTCTGTTGCTTGGAGCCCTTCTCGGTTGCCGCGGGGGCCTTGACGACGACCCACTCAAAGTCGTGCTTGGCCTCGTCGATCTTGTCACCACAGGCGCACTGATGCCAATGCGTGCTGTCGTCGGAGAGCCACTCATCGTTCACAGCCTCGTGTTTGCGCACGCCCTCGACCGTGACGACGAGGTCGCTCTCGGCGTTCAGAACAGTGAACTCGCCACGCGCGTCGGGCGTCACAACGGCATTGTTAACCTTGACGGCGTAAGAGTCGTTGTCAGTAAAGTAGCCGCTCTCGATACTGACCGTGAGGGTGGTTGATCCGTGCCAGTCAAGCTCGTCCGGATTCGCCGTGATCGTATAGCCGACCTGCTTGGCAGGCAGCGTCACGACAAACTTGCCGCCGGCATTAACGGTAACCTCGATGGCGGAGGAGGCATCATGGTCGCTATCGGCGCGGTAACGCACCTCGTACGTGCCGACAGCACAATCCGCAATCTCAGTCACGCCTTCGGGCACGCCCTGATACTCGCCAGAGTCCTTGGCGCGCCACTCCATCTTCGCGTCGACGCCCGTGATCTTACCGTCGGACTTGCCACTCACAGTCTCGGCCGTGGCCTGGACCTTCGGCGCGCCCTGGGGCGCCTTCTTGATGGAGAACTCGCACGTCAGGCCTTCGGCGGGAAGCTTGTAGTTACCCGCATCGTCGCCCGTCAGCTCGGTGATTTTCGCCGTGTAGGTGCCGGTCTTGACCTTGGCGCCGTCGACGTACGCGGAGACATCGTCGCCTTCGATGGCATTGTGGAGCTTCGCTTGGGGGCAGTGCTCCTCGCCGTCGTAGGTGAACCCAGTAGTGGTGTCCCACGTTACGGAGAGCTCGCGCTTGTCGATCGTAAAGGTGCCATCCTTGAACGTAATCTTGTAGTTGGAGTTGGCGCCCTCAGGCTGCGTCAGATGCAGAGCATAGCCACCGTCGCGCACGGCGTCGCAATCTTCGCGCTCAATCTCAATGCCCTGAAGACTCTCGCCCTCGACGAGCTTGCCAGAAGTGACGTCATACGTAAACTTGGGGTCGCTCTCACCGTAGGTCTTGGAGGCGTCCTGCGCCGTGACTGTTATCGCGCACGGCTTGACCTCAAGCGTCACCTTACCGTCAACCGTCGCGCCATCAATCGTGACGCGGTAGTCAACCGTCACACTGCCGGCGTCCTTAATGCTGGGCGCAACGCTCGTCCAGCCGCCGTCAGCAACCTTGTATTCAACGACGGAACCTTCGGGCAGGGCCGAGGCATCGACAGAGTGGTCCTTGCCGTCATATTTGCCTGAGTAACCCTTAACAGCCAGGGCCGGAATCTCTACCGCGCCCGACTCATGGCCGCACACGGAGCACGTTCCATGTTTGGAGCCGGTCTCGGTAACCGTCGGCTGCTTGTCGATCGTCCATTCATACGCATGCTCGGCGTACATCTTAATTGTGATGGTCTCTTTATTGCCGGCAGTGTCCGTAGCCACGATTACATGCTCAGTACCGGCATCGCCTTCAGCGGCCTTAACCGTGTACTTTCCGTCCTTGCCAGCCTTGAGCTCCTTGCCGTTATCGGTAACCGTCACCGTCTCGTCGCGGTCGTCGAACACGTCAAACGAAACGCTCTCGCAGTAGGCCTTGTCTACCCAGAGGTCATAAATGGTGGGGGCGTAAGTGTCCACGTAGGTATAACGTTCTTCATCCCACCTGCCGCTGCAAACCCTGCAGACCTTTTGACGAACACCATCGGCCTCAGGCGTGGCGGGCGTAACGATCTCATATTTCCACCTGCAGGGCTGGCGCTCCTGAGTCTTCTTGCAATACTTGCAGACCTTAACGTGGCTACCTTCGCCATTCGGCTTCCAAGCTGCATTGTCGGCAACAGCATGGGGTCCCGGCTCGATCTTGACCTCAGCATCGGCAGACGCATTGTGGTTGCCATCCTCGGCATAGCGGACGTAGTACGTTCCCGACTTCGCAAGACCGGTCAGCTTATCGTCAGACGTTATCTTCTGGTAATCCCCACTCGACCCGCGACGATATTCCATCGCCTTGGTCACGCCCGAGATAGAGCCGTCCTTGCTGTTGCACGTGGTCCAATTATTACCCACGAGCCCAGCCGGCGCGTCCTGATCGGCCTTGGAAATCTTCACGGTCGCGCTGCCCTTGACGGTCAGGTAGTCGGGAGCCGTCACACGGTAGTAGGTCGTGTACTCGGCCGCATTGCGATAGGTCGGCTTGTCCGTCGTCCAATCACCGCCGTCTTCACGGTACTCAATTTTCATATCCGCCGGAACGGGGTCATTCTTAACGTTGACCGTAATGCCGTGTTTTTCGCCGTCATAGGCACCCTCAAAGCCGGTGACCTCGAGGTCAAAACGCGCAACGTCAACAATCTCCCATTTGAGCGTCAGAACACTTGTGGTGCCGCCATCGGTCGTGAAGTTGCCCTTACCGATGACAATGCACTCGTATTGCCCCGGCTCGGTCTGTTTCAGTCCGGATTCACTTCTAGCGCTGAGCTCGTAATCCTTGCCCTCAACGAGATCGACCCACTCGCCGGCACCGTTCTTGAACTTTGCACTTTCAACGACAGGCTGATGTTCCTTGCCGTCATAGGCATACTTGCCAGCGCCCTTGCCGCCGTCTTTAAGGGTGAACTTGTAGGTTTTATTCCTAACCAGGCGACGCGGCGAAATCTCGAAAGCCTTCTTGCCCTCGAGCGTCTGACCAGAGGCAGTCTTAAAGCTCGTAACGACATAGTAGTAACCAGCGTCCGTCGGGGCGCCCTTGAGCTTGGTGCCGTTTTTATATGCCTCGGCGTCCGCCTGGGACTTGCACTGATACCACGCGAATTCATCGCTGGCCGTTACGCCCATCTGCTCCAGATTCCACGCGCCGTCCTTGTTCAAAGCAATCTTGACCGGACAGCCGTCATAGACAAGCTCAGTGCTCTGAGAGCTCGTTGCCTTGGACATGGAGAGCTTGTACGTGGCCGTCAGGTACTTTTTGGGCTCGCCGTTCTCGTCCTTGCCATATTCGCACTCGCTGTTGCGGAACGGGCCCACGCACGATGCACGAACGCCCAAACCGTCAGCTTCAACGTTCCACTTGTGCTGGTGGATGGTCTCGCGGAAGGTGAGGTCACCGTTAAGGTTCACGATCTCGTACTTGTCGGAGTTGTCGTCGTTCTCGGACGAGCCGTCTGGCACAACGCCTTCAATCTCGCTGGATTCGCAGGTGCCAAGGACACGCGACTTTACTCCATTACTGTCCGCGGTCTCCTCAATCGAGATCCAAACATTGTCTCCAAAGCCTCCGCGTACGGAGAAGTCAGACGCGATGTTCAGCGCCGGAACGTTGGCATCGACACTCTTTTTCTTCGGGACATACAGGCTCTTGGCGGTTCCCGTAGCTTTATCAGCTTCAGTGTACTTGTCGCCATAATTAGTATCGCCGGCGTGACTGTTCTTCCAGTAGCTCGCGATTTCCGGCGATCCGTTGAGGGTAAGGGTTCCGGCGGCGTATACCACGCACGTATTGCCGCGTGCGCCATAGCGTTCAATCGTGCCACCGTTTATGTTGCAGCGAGCGCTTCGTGCAACATTAAGGGCATCGACTGTCAAAGTGTTGTCGGCCGAGCTCGAACGCGTGCTGTGGAAGTTGCTCATCGTGCAGCTGTTGAGGTTGACCGTAGCGTTGGTGACGCCCATCACGCCGGCGACAGCATAAGTATTTAGAATAGAGGAGTTAGCATAATAACGAGACGCTTCGACCGACGTATAGCTATTGTTCGTCTGCCTGACGCCCAGGTTCTCCCCATTGCTGCCACTGAAGCTGCAATTGTTGAACGTCGCCGTCAATTTTGCGACAGCGCTTCCGTCTTTGGGCATCTTGAAACTGCTGTTGCCATCGACGGAAACAGCACCATTGAAGTCTCCGGACGTATCGTAGAACACGCAATCGGTAAAAGTCGCTGCGAAGGGCTTGGTGTTGCCACCAGTCGTATCCCTGCCCTCACGGAAAAGATGTGCGGGGACGGCATACTCTTGGGCGTTGCCCGCCACTGCGCCCGACCTACCAACATAGCCTTGGATCTTCAGCTTTTCGAACTTGGCGGTCAGCTCGCCCTCGGTGCTTCCCAACGAAATCGCAGGTACCTTTTGCTCGTACTTGCTGCCATACGAGAGAATGAAGTTCTGTGAGCCGTCGCCAACCCCCAGGCCAACCGAGATGTCGCCCGATGCCTTTTTGTAGCCACCGCCGTAATAGCGGTCGGTCAAAAAGCCGCTTACGGACTCAAATTGCTTTTGGTTTCTATGGAAGCTGACGCACGGATTGTTGACACCGATGAACTCGATATTGCTACCCTGTTTGATGTTGAACAGCCATCGAGTTTGCTCAACCCGCCGGTTAGTCTTATCGTTCACGTAGACCGTGCCATCGATGTAGATCCTCACAGGATTAATCCGAGACGCATCCGGCGCGTCGATGGTGTAACCCGAAGATGGCGTGACCTCACCCTCAGCCGTCTTAAGTACGTAACTGCCCGGCTCGGTGATTTGGACGGGTTCGTTGTTGGCCTGCGTAAGCGGCAGCACCTCCGCCTTCACCCCGTCGGGCATGACCTGCGTCTCGGCGCTGGCCACCGCCGGCGTCGCCACAAGTGCGCAGGCCACGGTGGCGATGCCCAGCAGACGTGTCAACACAGCGCGCATCCCCATCTTCTTCTCCTTCATCGTTCAGCTCCCCTTACCCCTATGCTTTCGCGATGTCCGCTATCGTTTGGCACCGGCGGCCGGCATGGTCCCTCGCCAGCCGCCAGCTCAAATTGACATATATATCCACCTGGTATTGTGCAATCGCATGTTTTGACACCCTGCCGCTCGGCGCGAGTTGCGTACCATGGGGCGCAAACGGAACGCACCCCCGCGGGCGGCGCGTGCACGATGTGGCAAAATCGAGGTACTAAGGGGGCCCAATATGCTCAGAATCATCGCCTGCGACGACGACGTCGCCTTTCTAGATAACCTGCACCGCATGATCAACCGCTGGTCGGCCGAGACGGATACGGCGGTCGATGTTGCACTCGTTACGCGCGGCGAGGACCTGCTGGCACGCCACGCCGCATCGCGCGCCGACATTATCATGCTCGACATGATAATGCCGCTCGTCAACGGCATGGATACCGCCCGCGAGCTGCGCCAATCCGATACCGCCGTGCGCTTGGTGTTTCTGACCTCATCGCCCGAGTTCGCGCTTGAGTCCTACGAGGTCCGCGCCTTCGACTACCTGCTCAAGCCCGTGACCTACGAGCGCGTGGCACAACTGCTCGACGAGCTGTCGAGCCTGCGTCCGGCAGCGACCGACGAGCTCGTCATCAAGACGTCCTTTGGCTACCATGCCCTGCGCCTATCCGATATCGAATATGCCGAGGCTCGCAACAAGCACGTGATCTTTCACCTGCGCGATGGCCGCGATATCGAGGCGCTCGAGCCGTTCCGCAGCATCGAGGACCGGCTGGCCCAAAACGCGACCTTCTTTAAGTGCCACCGCAGCTACCAGGTCAATCTGCGCAACATCGACCACTTCAATCGCACGGAAATCGTCATGCGATCGGGCGCGTACATACCGCTCGCGCGCAGCTGCAAGCAGGGATTCCAAGACGCCTACTTTGCGGTGCGGTTCGAGGGCGGGAGACGCTGATGCTTTCCTCGGCAGAACTGGTACTTTGGGCAATCCACCATGCGACGACGTTGCTCTTTGGCGTCTTTGCCTCGGCGGCGCTGTGCGGTGTCGAGATCAACGGCCGCCATTCGCTCGAACTGGTGGGGGTCGGCGCCGTAACCGGATGTGCATTCGGCCTCGCCAATGCCGTCGGCGGCGAGCTTTTCGCCCGACAGGCCTATCCACTCGTCGTGCATCTGCCACTTGTCGTCTACCTGTGCGTACGCTATCGCCTGAGTCCGCTGCTCGCCATCCTGGGCGTTACCAGTGCCTACCTGAGCTGCCAGTTTAGCAACTGGATGGGCATCGCCGCATTCGCCGCCACCGATTCGCAGGTCGCGTACTACGCGGCGCGCATCATCACCACGCTCGGCGTCTTTGCCGTCTTGTTGCATTGGGCAAGCGACATTGGCCCCCGCCTGGCGATCAAAAGCCCCACCGAGCTGGAAATTCTGCTCATCCTGCCGCTCGTCTACTACATCTTCGACTACGCCACCAACGTCTACACCACGCTCTTCCACTCGGGCTCGGTGGTGACGGTTGAGTTTTTGGCGTTCGCCCTCTGCGCTTTCTACCTTATGTTTCTTGCCGTCTACCTTCGCGAATACGAGGCAAAGGAAATCGCCGAGCGCGAGCGCTGGATGCTCGCGACCCGCGACAGCGCGGCCATCAAAGAGCTCGAAGCCTGGCGCCAGTCCGGACGCGAGCTCTCGGTTCTCCGTCACGACATGCGCCACTACCTGCGCGGTCTAGCGGCCCTGATCGAAGAGGGCCACACCGATGAGGCGCTCGAGCGCATCGACGCGCTCTGCGAGACCAACGACCGCACCGCCGTGCGCCGCTACTGCGCCAACGAAACGGTCAACATTGCGCTCTCGTCGCTTTCCGCGGACATCAACGCGCACGGCATCACCGCCGACCTGCGCGCCGCCGTGCCCGAAACCGTCCACGTGGGCGATGTCGATCTATTCAGTGTGGTATCGAACGCCCTGGACAATGCCATCGCTGCGGCGAGCGCCGCCCCCGAAGGCAAGCGGTTTGTCGACCTGGACCTTCGCTACGAAGACGGTCAGCTTCTATTGCTGGTTTCCAACACGTTTGGCCGTGCGCCGCACATGGTCGACGGCATGCCCGTGGCTCAGCACACTGGGCACGGCTTTGGCACCAAGAGCATTAAGCTTGCCGTCGAGCGCATGAACGGCAACTGCCAGTTCCGCATTAACGGCGACCGGTTTGAGCTACGCGCCGTGATGTAGGGGCTGCCGCCAGCCTCGCTACAGCGGTGCAGCCGCCGGGGTCAGCTGCTTAATGTAGGCCCACATGCGCTGCTTGGCGGCCTTGTCGGTGAGCGCCGCCTCAAAACCGTCGAGCGCCAGCACGCGGCGCCCCTGCACATGGGCGACCAGGCCGGGCTTGAGCATGGCGGTGTCAAAGTCATCAATTGCCACAAGCATATCGGCATAGGTCTCGCGCATGACATCGGCCGCACTGTTGTCCAGCAGCAGCACCGCCTCGGGGTCCAAGGTCTCCAGCGCCTCACGGAACAGGTCGCACGTCAGGGCCTCGCCCGCCGCGACCGCTCCGTCGCCCGCGCCGGCGACGCTTGCCAGCACGCAAAAATCCTCGGGGGCATATCCGATGGCGCCGAGCGCCTTGCGCAACGCGGCGCCATCCGCGCCGGCAGCCAGCTCGCCGCCCGAGCACTCGGCTTCATCCAAATCGCCTTTGACCAGCACAATCGGCGAGCACGCGTTGCCCGCGATACGCACGCCGCGATCTGCAAGCGACGCGAGCTCCTGCTCGGTCGCCTGAGCGATGGCTTCTTTTTTCTGGCTTTGTGACGTGGGCATGCGCTCTCCAATCGTTTGCGTGTCCACCATTATATAAAAGAGCCGCCCGCGAGTGGTTGCTTTACGAGCCGCTGGGTATAAGCACGGTCGTACTGATTTTTACGCGGCCGAGCCGCGTCGCATTATGGAGGTCACCATGGCTGACATTAAGCAGATTACCCCCGAGAACTTCGATGCTGTCGTCAACGATAGCCTGCCCGTACTGGTTGATTTTTGGGCCCCGTGGTGCGGCCCCTGCCGCTCGCTCTCGCCCATCGTAGACGAGGTTGCCGACGAGCTGGCCGGCAAGCTGGCTGTGGCCAAGTGCAACGTCGACGACAACCAGGGCCTGGCCATGAAGTTTGGCGTCATGAGCATCCCCACGCTGATCGTCTTTAAGAACGGCGAGGAGGTCGACCGCTCGGTCGGCGCCTTACCCAAGGCAAGGCTTCAGGCACTGCTGGAGAAACATCTGTAATACGCTTGTTACTTGCCTGCCGTCCATGAGCGGTTTCGCACCGCTCGCCGGAGTGCCAAACGCAAGGCATGCGACCACGGATAGTATGGTAGACACAAACAGCCCCCAGTGAACGGGTGCGGGTCAGACGGACTCGCACCCGTTTTCTTATGCGGCGGCGCCCAAGGCGGGCGTAGTAGAATCTGAACCACCATATCGCCCCGTACAAAAGGAGACTCCCCATGCATGACGTCGGAATGAACATGAGCCAGCTTGCCATGAGCGTCAAGCAGGTCGACGACACCATTGAGCTCGCTCACGAGTGGAGCCATCAGCTGCTGCACGCGACCGAGAACTTTGACATGGAGCGCATTGGCGCCAAGCTCGAGGCCGCCATGTCTGCGCTGCACGAGGCGCACGATGCGCTCGAGGGCTACGAGGAGGCCATCGAGGCAGATCACAACTCCGTCGGCTCTGTGAAACTGGTGTAACGTGGCCGAGCACGAGCACGCGCACGATCACGGTGTGGACGACGATGCGAGCTGCCGCTGCAGCGGCTCCAGCTCCGAGCTGGTCCGCTTTTCGGTCACCGCGCCCGACGACCTGCTGCGCCGCTTTGACGAGCAGATCGCGCGCCGCGGTGACGTGGCTAACCGATCCGAGGCCGTACGCGATCTGATTCGCGCCTCGATTGCCAAGGAGCAGATGCGCACGCCCGACGAGCAGGTCATCGGTTCGCTCACCATGATCTATGACCACCATACCGGCGATCTGACGCGCCGTCTGGACGAGGTGCAGCACGACTACACCGACGAGATCGTCTCGACCATGCACGTGCATCTGGACCACCACAACTGCCTGGAGATTCTGGCGCTCAAGGGTCGCGGCAAACGCGTCTACGAGCTGGCGGACCGGTTGCTGGGGCTGCGCGGCGTTAAGCACGGCGAGCTCACCTGCGCCGCCACCAAGCAGAGCCTAGGGCTGTAGCGGGTCTTTGCGCGGCGTACCCGCCAAAAAGGGACAGGTTTCAACGAAGGAGGGTCGTATGCGGCATGTGCATATTCATGTGACGGGCATTGTGCAGGGCGTCGGCATGCGACCATTTGTGTATCGCGAGGCTATGGCGCATGGCATTTGCGGCTGGGTGCTCAACGCGGGCGATGGCGTGCACATCGAGGCGCATGCTTCGGTCGAGGCACTCGACGGCTTTGTCGCCGCGCTGTCGGAGCACGCGCCTGCTGCGGCCCGCGTTGAGCATGTCGCTGTTGCAGACCTGGAGCCCGATGCTTGGGATGCCGACGATGAGCAGGTCTTTCGTATCGTAGCGTCGCAGGATCAGACCGTGCACGCGACGCTCATCTCCCCCGATATCGCCACCTGTGACGACTGCCTGCGCGAGCTGTTCGATCCCGCCGACCGACGCTATCACTACCCCTTTATCAACTGCACCAACTGCGGGCCGCGCTTTACCATCATCCGGTCGCTGCCTTATGACCGAGCGGCCACGTCGATGGATTGCTTTCCCATGTGCCCCAAGTGCGCCGCAGAGTATGGCGACCCGCTTGACCGGCGCTTTCATGCGCAGCCCGATGCCTGCTTTGACTGCGGGCCACATATTACCTGGCGCGAGGCGGCAGGCGACATGGAGCTCGAAGGCTCGGGGGCGACGCCAGCCGTCGGCAGCACGCGCGAAACCAGCGATGCCATTATCGACCGCTGTGTCGAGCTGCTGGCCTGCGGCGGTATTGTCGCCATCAAGGGCCTGGGCGGATTCCATCTGGCCTGCAACGCCGCCAATGAGCAGGCGGTGGTCGAGCTGCGCCGTCGCAAGCGCCGCAGCAACAAGCCGCTTGCCGTTATGGTGCGCAGCCTTGCCGATGCTGAACGCCTGTGCCATGTCGATGATGCCGAGCGCGGCTTGCTAACCGGTAGCATCCGCCCCATCGTGCTGTTGCGCCGGCGTGCTGTTGGCGAGGGAGATTCCCCCGACGCCCTTACACTCGCGCCATCCGTCGCGCACGATCTACCCGAGCTCGGCGTCATGCTCCCCTATACACCGCTTCAGTATCTGCTGCTTGCAGCTGCCGCGTCGCATGACATGCACGCGCTGGTCATGACCAGCGGAAACCTGAGCGAAGAACCTATCGAAACTGATGACGGCCTCGCTTGGGAACACCTCGCTGCCTCCGGCATTGCCGACGCACTGCTCGGCAACGACCGTGCGATTCTCTCACGCTACGACGACTCCGTGGTACGTGTGGTCGACGGCACCGTCATGCCTGTGCGTCGCGCACGCGGATATGCGCCTCGGCCGTTGCCGCTGCCGGCACTCGACGCCGCTCCGTCCTGCGTGCTCGCTTGCGGGCCACAACAAAAGGCCACGATTGCACTCACGCGTGAAGGGACGAACGGCGAGGCAACCTGTTTTGTGTCGCAGCATATCGGCGATGTCGAAAACGGCGAGACCTTCGATGCCTGGAACGCCGCGCGCACGCGCTTGGAAAACCTCTTTGACCTGGCGCCTGCCGCCTTGGCATGTGACATGCATCCCAGCTATCTGTCGAGCCAGTGGGCGCGCGAACAGGCGCGAAAATGCAATCTGCCGCTCGTCGAGGTGCAGCACCATCATGCGCATATCGCGAGCGTAATGGCCGAGGCTATCGCCGCGGGCCAGCTTACAACCGATGCACGCGTCCTTGGCATCGCCTTTGACGGCACCGGTGCCGGCACCGACGGAACCATATGGGGCGGTGAGTTTCTTATCGCCGGCTTTGCCGATTTTGAACGCGCCGCGCACCTGCGCACCTGGGCGCTGCCAGGCGGTGCCGCATCCGTGCGCGATGCCCGGCGCAATGCCTTTGCCCTGCTGAGCGAGCTCAGTCTGCTCGAGCACCCGGGTGCCGCGGGGCTATTGGACGGCCTCGATGAGCAAACGCGCAGCGTGACAGCCACCATGATTGAGCGCGGCATCAACAGCCCGCATACCAGCAGCATGGGGCGTCTCTTTGATGCCGCGGCGGCAATTCTGGGCATCTGCGACAAGGCAACCTACGAGGGCGAGCCCGCCATCGAACTCGAAGCCGCCGCCTGGCGCGCGCTCGGCGGTAAGACCGTTCGTCTCGACGGCAATCATGCAGGCGTATTCACGTCTGCCGACGACTCCCCCATCTTGGACCCCCAACCGCTCATCGAAGCCCTTCTGAATGGAATCGAGGCAGGCGCGCCGGCCGACAGGCTCGCCCTCGAGTTTCACATCGCCATTACGCACGCTACGACCCACATCGCGTGCGAGATCTGCAATCGCGAAAACCTCGATACCGTCGCGCTCTCGGGCGGCGTGTTCATGAACCGGCTTTTGCTTCAGCTCCTTACCCACGAACTCAAAGACGCCGATCTTGCCGTCTTGGTCCCCCATACTGTGCCCGTCAACGACGGCTGCATCGCCTACGGTCAGGCCGCCATCGCTCGCGCTCGCCTCGCGCAGACAGCATCGCGATAGGCGTTTTGCCAGCCTGCGCGCCGCCGTCTCACAGGTGTAACGCGTTTGCTCGTGACTCCCGCGAGCGCTACCATCAACTGATGGGTAATTAGGCGCCTATCCAGCGCAAAACGTATAAAAGGGGAACATTATGTGCCTTGCCGTTCCCGGTAAAGTGGTCAAACGCGACGACGACCTTAAGGCGACCGTCGACATGATGGGCATCGAGCGCCCCGTTTCGCTGCGCCTCGTGCCGACGGCACAGGTAGGTGACTATATTCTCGTGCACGCTGGCTTTGGCATTCAGATTGTCGACGAGCAGGAAGCCCAAGAGACACTCGAGCTCGTCAATACCATGACCGAGCTGGCCGAAGAGGACCAGCTCGCCACCAACCCGGCCGAGGCATACTAGTGGCGGCGGCGCAGCCGGTTCGCTCCGGTATCGACTTTTCGGCATTTCGCGACCCCAAGCTGGCCCGCGAGCTCATCGATCGTATTCATGAGCTTGTCGGCGGCCGCAGCATCAACCTTATGGAAGTCTGCGGTACGCATACCGTGAGCATTGGCCGCTATGGCTTTCGCTCCATTATGCCGACGGGACTCAAACTGCTAAGCGGCCCGGGGTGCCCCGTTTGCGTCACCGCCAACCGCGACATCGATCACGCAATCGCGCTTTCCAACATGGACGGCGCCATCATCACCACCTTTGGCGACATGATGCGCGTGCCCGGATCGTCCACCTCGCTTGCCGCGCAAAAGGCGGCGGGGCGCGACATCCGCATCGTCTACTCTCCGCTCGACGCACTCGACATTGCCGAGCAAAATCCCGAACGCCCGGTCATCTTTATGGGCGTCGGCTTTGAGACCACAACGCCCACCATTGCCGCCGCTATCCTGGAGGCCGACGCGCGCGGGCTCCAGAACTTTTCGGTCTACTGCGCTCACAAGACCACGCCGCCGGCTCTGCGTGCGATCTCCAACGACCCCGAGACGACCATCGACGGCTTTATCCTGCCTGGTCACGTCGCTACCATCACAGGCCTGGCACCCTTTGGGTTTTTGGTCGATGAGTTCGAGACCCCGGGCGTGGTCACCGGGTTTGAGCCGGTCGATATCTTGCAGGGCATCTGCATGCTGGTCCAGATGGTTGTCGAAGGCAGGCCGGCGATCGACAACGCCTACCGCCGCGGCGTCAATGCAGACGGCAATCCCGTAGCGCGCCAGCTGGTTGAGCAGGTATTTGAGCCGTGCGACGCCGCGTGGCGCGGGCTGGGACCGATTGCCAATTCGGGTCTTTCCATCCGACCCGAATTCGCGCGCTTTGATGCCGGCGCCCGCTTTGACGTGCCCATTGAACCGACGGTTGAGCCACGCGGGTGCCGCTGCGGCGACGTGCTGCGCGGTGCCATCACGCCGAGCGACTGCCCGCTGTTCGGCCACGCATGTACGCCCGAACACCCCGTCGGCCCCTGCATGGTGAGCTCCGAAGGTAGCTGCGCGGCGTACTACCGCTACCGCGACTGCTAGGTTCCGCCGTTCTAACGAACGGCGGACCGGCCGACGCTGCGCACCATTCAGGCGAGCGATTTGCCTTTCAATCGTCGGCTGCGGGCAAAAGCCCAGCAGCCTCCTCTTTCAAGGCAACTCACTTCGTCTGAATGGCGCTCGCTGACTTTTACTTAACATCGATTCTGCCACACTCGGCTATTGCCGATTCCACCCACGATTG
This sequence comes from uncultured Collinsella sp., assembly GCA_905200715.1. Lineage (GTDB taxonomy): Bacteria > Actinomycetota > Coriobacteriia > Coriobacteriales > Coriobacteriaceae > Collinsella. The sequence continues at coordinate 15,380 of CAJKLK010000014.1, forward strand.
GAGTTTTCGATATGTCCCGTACTGCCACCGATAGCACTGTCCTGCTGGGCCACGGCTCCGGCGGCCAGATGATGAAGCGCATTATCGATGAGGTCTTTCTGGATGCCTTTGGGTCGCCCGAGCTGCTTGCGGGCAACGATGCCGGTGTCGCCGCGCTGCCCGCAAGCGGGCGAATCGCCATGTCGACTGACAGCTTTGTGGTAACGCCGCAGTTCTTCCCCGGCGGCAATATCGGCCGCCTCGCCGTATGCGGAACCGTCAACGACGTCGCGACCTCGGGCGCTAACGTGCGCTACCTCTCATGCGGCTTTGTCCTCGAAGAGGGCTATCCCATGGACAAGCTGCGCCAGATTGTGCAGACCATGGCCGAAACGGCACATGAGGCAGGTGTGAAGATTATCACCGGCGACACCAAAGTGGTTGAACGCGGCGGTGCCGACGGCGTCTACATCAATACCGCCGGCGTGGGCGAGGTGCCCGCGGGTGTGGCGCTCAGTGGCGCAAACTGCCAGCCTGGCGATGTCATCCTGGTATCGGGTACGCTAGGCGACCACGGCATCGCCATCATGAGCCAGCGCGAGGGCTTGGCGTTTTCGAGCGACATCGAAAGCGACGCCGCGCCGCTCAATCATCTGATTGCCGACGTGCTCGCCGCCGCCCCCGACACCCGCTGCTTCCGCGACCCCACGCGCGGCGGCCTGGCATCCACGCTCAACGAGTTTGCCCAGGCCAGCGGCGTTGCCATGGAGATCGACGAGGACGCCGTGCCCGTGCGCCCCGACGTGCAGGCGGCATGTGAGATGCTCGGCTACGATGTACTGCAGGTGGCAAACGAGGGCAAGATGGTCGCCGTGGTGCCGGCCGAGCAGGCCGATGCCGCGCTGGCCGCCATGCGCGCCGCCCGCTACGGCGAAAATGCCGCCATCATCGGTCGCGTGCTGCCGCTTGGATCGGACGCTCGACCCGCCGTGCGCGTACGTACCGGCTGGGGATCGACCCGCATTCTCGACATGCTCGTAGGAGAGCAGCTGCCGAGGATTTGCTAGGGCGGAACCGCACGGTCGGCGCGATTCGGCTTGATATCCCTGGAGATGTTCAGATTCCGACCACGCCCAACGCGGAAGCCCAGTATTATGGGGTGCGTTTTAAACTCAATGACGGGAGCTTTCATGGCAGCAGCTTTTTCCCATGTGATCTTTGACCTCGACGGCACTCTCCTCAACACGCTCGAGGACCTGTCAGCCGCCGGTAACCATACCTGCGAGATGCACGGCTGGCCCACGTTTGCCGTGGACGAGTACCGCTACAAAGTGGGAAACGGCATGCTTAAGCTGGTCGAGCGCTTTATGCCCGCCGAATACGCGGGCGACGGCCGTATGTTTGAGCAGACACTTGCCGAGTTTAGAGCTTATTACGGCAAGCACAAGGAGGACCACACCGCTCCCTACGCCGGCACGATTGAGATGCTCGACCGTCTGCGCGCTGCGGGCGTTCAGCTTGCCGTGCTCACCAACAAGGATCATATTTCGGCAGCCCCGCTTATCGAGAAATATTTTGGCCCCGAGCGCTTTGCGCTGGTGCAGGGCCGTGTGGACGCATTTCCGCCCAAGCCCGAGGCACCCGTCACGCTGCATGTGATGAAGGAGCTGGGCGCCGATCCGGCAACCACGCTCTATGTGGGCGATTCGAATGTCGATGTTCTGACCGGCCACAACGCCGGCCTTAAGAGCGCGGGCGTCAGCTGGGGCTTCCGCGGCCGCGCAGAGCTGGAGGCCGCCGGCGCCGACTACGTGGTGGACACCCAAGACGAACTCGCCGAGCTGATCTTGGGCGAGTAACAGAGCCGTCTCTCAACACGGCCGTATCGATTCTGTCGCGCGGAAAGCGCGTCCCGTTTTGGAGCTCCGGAATGGGACGCGCTTTCCGCTTGAGCCCCATCGGGGAAACGGCATCCCGTTTTGGAGCAATATTCCGGGTCGCACTTTCCGCAACCCACCCCATCCGGAAACCGCGACCCACTATTCGGCCAAAAACCGGGTCGCATTTTCCCGAGCACCCACGATGCAACGCCGGTGCAAGGAGTGCCCCCAACTGCCGGCAGAAAAGGAACGTCCCCAACTGCCACCTTCAGCAGCAATGGCAACGCCGTTGTTCAAAGAGTGTCCCCAACGACTATGACTACTCCAGCAACGGTAACGTCGCGGGCAGAGGACGGACAGCGAGCGCCGTCCAGGACGAACAAGTTGGCATGAAAAAGGCGAGGCATAGACCTTCTGGTCATGCCTCGCCTTTTGAATGACAAATTGTCGTCCTGGGCGGCGCGCAGCGTCGAGCAGTTACGGCGTTTGGTAAAACGCCGTAACGAACTAGCTCATCATGGCATTCATCATCTCGTTGGTTGCGGAATCGTCGGCAGACCACTCGCCGTCGTCATTGCAGGAGTACTTGAAGGTGACCTTGGTGTCCTTGGTCTTAGCAGCCTTGGTCACATCGACCATAACCTGACCGGCCATCTTGTACAGCTCGTCATCGGAAGGCATCGAATCGAGCGCGGCGACCTTCTCCTGGTACTGGGTGGCAAAATCCTCAACGATCTGGTTCATGGACTTGCAGGTAATGGTGACCTCGGCGGTCGCGGTGCCCTTGTCCTCGTCGACCGTCACGTCGCCGATCTTGTAGTCAAAGCCCTCGAGATAGCTCTTGGCGTACTCCTTGGGATCGATGCCCAGCTGCTCGAACTCGTCGCCCGAGGCCTCTTCCAGGCCGGCGAGGAAGTCGTCGCCACCGTTCTTGACCTCGTCAAACTGCGTCGTAAGATCCTCGGTGATGAGCTCCTCAACCGAAGGACCTCCGCAGCCGGAAAGCACAACCACGCACGCGACCAGAACAGCCATCAGGGGCGCAAGCAGCAGCTTCTTCTTCATGACATTCCTCCCAACAAGCGGCACCGCGCTTCCCGACGCGGTGCACGTCGTAACAATAAGGCCATACTAGCCGCTAACGAACACCCCCGGCAAAGCAAAGGCGCAGTCGGCTCGATTTAACGTCCGAACGGTTTACCGGTCCGCCCAACGTGCAATAAAACGTTCCGCCGCATTGTAATAAAAAAGGGCGGCCGGATAACCCGACCACCCTTGCACATCCTGGGGATGCCGCAGCTTACTTGCGGACGACCTTGACGATGGCATCGCCGGCGGCGACAGCGGAGTCAGCCTCGACGGCGAGCTCGACGTCGGCGAACTCGGCGGTGTTGGACACAGCCACGACGACGCAGTCCTTGTAGCCGGCAGCGGCAATCTTGGCGCGGTCGATCTTGAGCATGGGCTGGCCAGCCTTAACGACGTCGTCGGCCTTGACGAAGCCCTCGAAGCCGTCGCCGTTCATGTTGACGGTATCGACGCCAACGTGCACCAGGACCTCGATGCCGCTATCGGACTGCAGGCCCACGGCGTGACCCATGGTGACGGTCACCTTACCGTCGCAGGGAGCGTAGACCAGATCGTCCTCGGGCCACACGGCGCAGCCCTTGCCCAGAACCTCGCCGCCAAAGACGGGATCGGGCACGTCGGCCATCTTGATGACCTTGCCCTTGACGGGCGAGCACAGCACGTCGGCGCCGGCAGAAGCAGAGATGGAGGCCGGAGCAGCGGCAGCCGCGGGCTCAGCCTTCTTCTTGAACATGTCAAACAGACCCATACGTTTTCTCCTCTTGATTAAGCGCAACGTTATGCGCATGCCTATGGTGATTATAGTGCCAAATGGTCAAATTGCTAAGGTGAGGGCTCGAATCGAGAGCCCTTCCAAGCCCTTCCCAAAACCTTTTCCCCAGTGGCACTCATATTGTCGATTAAGCCAGACCCTCGGTGCCGTTGGACTTGATGATCTTCTGGTAGGCGTAGAAGCTGTCCTTGCGGCGGCGCTCGTAGGTACCGGTGCCGTCGTCGTACTTATCGACGTGGATGAAGCCGTAGCGCTTGCGCATCTCGCCCGTGCCGGCGGACACCAGGTCGATGGGGCCCCACCAGGTGTAGGCAATCAGGTCGACGCCGTCGGCAATGGCCTCGCCCATGGCCTTGACGTGGCTCTGCAAGTAGGCGATACGGTACGGGTCGTGGATGGAGCCGTCCTCCTCGACCTCGTCGTAGGCGCCCATGCCGTTCTCGACCACCATCAGCGGAATCTCGTAGCGGGCGTAAATCTCGTTGAGAGCGATACGCAGACCCAGCGGATCGATCTGCCAGCCCCAATCGGTGGACTCCAGATAGGGGTTCTTGCCGCCAAAGGTCATGTTGCCCTCGGTCATCTCGTGATCCTTGTGGGTGCCCACGGTGCCGGACATGTAGTAGCTAAAGGTGTAGAAATCGACCTTGCCGTCGGCGATATCCTGCAGGTCGCCGTCCTCCATCACAAGCTCGACATCGTTTTCGGCCCAGAAGCGCTTGGCATAGAACGGATACTTGCCGCGCACCTGCACGTCGGAGCAGTACCAGTTCATGGTATTCATCTCCTGCTGCGTTGCGAACACGTCGGCCGGATCGCACGTAGCGGCATAGGAAAGGATGAAGCAATCCATGTTGCCCATCTTAAACTGCGGGTAGTGCTCGTGGGCATAGCGCACAACACGGCCGCTGGCCACGAACTGGTGATGCAGGGCCTGCATACGGGCCTGCGGCGTGGTGTGGACCGCCGAAGCCGGGCCCTCAAAGCCCTGGATCATGCTGGTCCCAAAGAGGTTGCCCATGTCCTGGGTGCCGCAGTTGATCTCGTTGAAGGTGAGCCAGAACTTGACCTTGTCCTGATAGCGGTCGAAGACGGTCTGGCAGTACTTCTCAAAGAAGCCGATGAGCTCGCGGCTCGCCCAGCCGTTGTACTTCTCGACCAGGTGATAGGGCATCTCGTAGTGCGACAGGGTCACGAGCGGCTCGATATTGTGAGCGCGCAGGCAGTCGAAGACGCGGTCGTAGAAGGCGAGGCCGGCCTCGTTGGGCTCAGCGTCATCGCCGTTGGGGAAGATGCGGCTCCAAGAGATGGACATGCGGAACATGTTGAAGCCCATCTCGGCGAACAGCGCGATATCCTCCTCGTAGTGATGGTAGAAGTCGATACCATCATGATTGGGGTAGAAGCGGTCGGGGTCGATGTCGATCGTAATCTGACGCGGCTCCTTGTAGCTGCCGCCCAGGAAGTGGTCGTCGACGGAAGGACCGCGGCCGTCCACGTTCCAAGCACCCTCAAACTGGTTGGCGGCGGTGGCGCCACCCCAATAGAAGCCCTCGGGGAACTTGATGTTTGCCATGAGCATCTCCTTTGCATCGCGGTTCGATAAGCCGAGTATCGCCCACGCACGCGACAGCCAGGGGCAGGGGTGCCAAACCCGACACTTCTTTTCGCAGCGGCACCCTGCCGTCACCCCGCCCCTGACACTTCCTGATACCTGCCAAAAAGGGACAGGTTTATTTTGGTCGGTTTTATCTGGGTAAACGCTGGCGATACGCCGCCGGCGTGCAGCCATAGCGCTCGGCAAACTTTTTGTAGAAGAAGCTCATGTTGGCGTAGCCGGCCTCGCGCGCCGCGGCTTCCGCAGTGGAGCCGGCGTCGAGCAGTGTTGCCGCGCGTGTCAGACGGCTCTCCTGCACGAGCTGCATAAACGTGCGGCCCGTCTGCCGTTTGAGCAGCGCGCTTGCGTAGTTGGGACTCAGATGGAGGTGGCGAGCTACGTCTTCGAGCGTACAATCGCAGGCATGGCGCTCGATGTAGCCCACGGCGGCCGCGACCTGCGCCGAAGGCAGCCTGGGCATGTCCGCCTGCAGCAGCGATGTCTCATAGCTTTGCATAAGTTCGACCAGCAGCAACTCAAACAGCCTCGACACGATCTGGGAACTCGCCGCCATCGGCTCCAGAAGCTCGCACAGCATCTCCTGCATATATCGGCGTACGCGGCGGCTGTTGCCCGTGCGGAAATGCACATGGCCGTGGTGGTCGGTTTCCTCATTGAGGGCATTAATGAGGAACTGCGAGACGGTGCTTGACGGCGACAGGCTCTGCTCTAGGCTGCGGTGCAACATCGGCCGCGAGATGACGATGCTCAGCATAATGTCATGCTCGCCGAGCTCGCCTACGGCATGTGGACAGGCGGCGTCGAGTAAGAGCACCTCGTTTTGGGCAAGCGTGAGCTGTGCGCCGTTGACGACCTGTGGCGCATGACCGCGATAGACATAGCTGATTTCGACATAATTGTGCACATGCTCCGGTACAGGGTTGAAGCGCGAGTTGCGCACGATTGATAGGCCCTCGGGCATGCCTTCTTGGTGCAAGGCTCGCGTCGGGTCACCAATTTTATGGATATGTTTTTCACCGATATTCTGCTGATGACCCGAGCTGAACGCATCATTCCAGTCATAGCGGGCGCCCGCGTGGTAAGCATGCTCGCTGTCGGTCAGCTCGAGCAGAAGGCTGTCTAAACGTGCAAGATCCATGGCATCACTATCGTTGATTCAGTCATATTCTGCTGTGGTTTTGATATTAGCAGGACGGCGCGCTCGGCGTACTCTGACTTCAATCGATTTAAAAGGTTGGTTTTAGAGGAGTGGATATGACGGCATACGACAACCATGTGCTTCCGTTCTTGTGGCTCAAGGGCGAGGCGCGCGAGACGATTACCGAATACCTGGAGCAGATTGCCGGCGCGGACATCCGCGAGGTCTGCCTCGAATCGCGCACGCATCCCGAGTTTTGTCGCGATGGTTGGTGGTCCGACTTGCGTTTTATCATCGGCGAGTGCAAGCGCTTGGGGTTGAAGATCTGGCTGCTCGACGACGCCCATTTCCCCACGGGCTACGCCAACGGCGCGCTTGCGGGCGAGAACGTCGACCCCGTGCTTAAGAAGACCGTGCTCAAACATCGCACGGTTACGGTCCTCGGTCCCCAGCCGTCCACGGTCATCAACCTCGGCAATCTTATGGATCCCACGGAGCGCTTTGTGGGCGCGGCGACTTTCGACGCCGCCGGCGCACCGCTCGATCTTGAGCTCTCCGTTGAGCAGACCGACGGCACCCCCGCCCGCCTGCGTTTTGACGCCCCCGACGGCATCGCCACCGTCGAGCTCTACGTCACCAGCCAAAAGACCGGCTTTCGCGATGAGTACATCAATATGGTCGACGCCGATTCGTGCCGCGTGCTCATCGACGCCGTCTACGAGCCCACGTTTGAGCACCTGAGCGACGAGTTCGGCTGCACCATCCTGGGGTTCTTTACCGATGAGCCGGGCTTTATGAACGAGAAGGGCACGGCTCTCGACGATGCTTCTACCAGCAGCTTTATTGGACGCGGCGATATGGCACTACCCTGGTCGGACGAGCTTGCCAGCCGCCTGCGCAATGCACTTGGCGAGGACTGGCTCACCAAGCTACACGGCCTTTGGACACGCGAGGCAAATGGCGCCCGAGTCCGTCACACCTACATGGACATTGCCACGCAACTCTACCGCGCATGCTTTGACGAGCAAATTGGCGACTGGTGCCGCGAGCACGGCGTCATGCATATCGGACATGTGATTGAGGACAAGAGTTGCCACACGCGCCTGGGCCAGGGCGCCGGACACTACTTCCGCGCGGTCGCCGGACAAGATATGGCGGGCATCGACGTTGTCATCAACCAGCTCGCCCCCGGCATCGACCACGGGCGCTACAGCTACTTCCGCGGCGCGTGGAACATGGAGTTCTTTACCTACGCGCTTGCCAAGCTGGGCTCTTCGGCCGCGCGTCTCGACCCAAAAAAGCAGGGACGCTGCATGGCCGAGGTCTTTGGCGCCTTTGGCTGGCACGAGGGCCTTCGCGAGATGAAATGGATCGCCGACCACATGCTCGTCCGCGGTATTAACTGGTTTACGCCGCACGCATTTAGCATGGCGCCCTTCCCCGATTGGGACTGCCCGCCGCACTTTTACGCACACGGTAACAATCCGCAATGGCCGCACTTTGGCCAGCTCATGAGCTATATGAACCGTACGGCAACGCTGCTTTCGGGAGGCAGCGCCGCGCGTCCCGTCGCCATCCTGTACCACGCCGATGCCGAGTGGGCCGGCAGCGCCATGCCTATCGAGCGCGTGGCTGCCGAGCTCACGCGCGCGCAGATCGACTTTGATTTTGTACCCGCCGAGGCTTTTGAGGATGAGGACCGTTACGAGGTTTCGATTGCCGACGGGGTATTGGCCGTTAACGGCTGCCGCTACCAGGCGTTTGTTATGCCAGGAGCTTCATTTATTGGCTCGGCGACGGCGCAGGCCGTAAGGCGCATGATGGATGCGGGAGTTATGGTCCTCGCCGTCGACGAGGTGCCGAGCGCGCTTTACGACGCCGATGACGTGGTTGAACTGGATGAACTTGCAGCGACTCCGCTTGCCGATATGGCGGGCGTGCTGGCGAACGCTGGGCTGCAGACGGTTGTCACCGACACGCCCCAGTCCTGGCTGCGCGCGCTTCGCTACGAGCACGCCGGCGAGACCTACGTCATGCTGGTCAACGAGCACCCGCACGAACGCATCGACTGCACAGTTAAACTCGCGCAAGGCGAGCGACTTTGCGGCACGCGCCTCGACCTGTTGAATGGCACCGATCCCGTTGCGTTTGACGGAACGCTTGAGCTCGCACCCTTCGAGAGCTGCTTCGTTGCCTTGGAGACGGACGGCGAGCTTGAGTCCGGGGACGGCGCGGACATGGACTCGAGCGATGCGCTCGCCCTCGACATCAACGGCCCTTGGACCGTCGCCCTCTCCCCTGCCGGCGGCGGAACCTTTGGCGCCCCGCAGGAACTCGAGCACTTGTGCGATCTCACGGCCGAGCGATTCCCCAATGCATGCGGGACGTTCCGCTATCGCACGTTGTTCGAGCTGGCGAACGACCTTGCCGATGCCACAATCGACCTGGGAGATGTCTACGAAGTCGCGACACTTACGCTCGACGGACACCCACTCGGCACACGCATCTGTCCGCCCTATCGCTTTGCCATCAATCCTCTTGCTGCCGGCACGCACGAACTCACCGTCGACGTCATCAACACGCTCGATCATGCGATTCCCGACATCTTCGCCCTCACCGAACCCGTCGCCCCGAGCGGCATCCTCGGTCCCGTTACCCTTTGCGGGCAAAACCTGCCAAAATAAACCTGCCCCTTTTTGGCAGGTTTGTTGAGTGTGGGAGTTCGCATGGATATCAAACGTAAGATCACCGAAGCGCAGGGCCTCACCCCTACCGAGCAACAGCTCGGCATCTCGGCCCTTGCCATGGGCGAAGACGTCCGCGGACTCTCCATCAAGGAATTTGCCGCCCGCACCAATGTTTCGGTCGCGAGCGTGCACCGCTTTTGCAAAAAGCTCGGCCTCGAGGGATTCAAAGACCTCAAGGTCGAGCTCATCCGTCAGGCAGCCGAGGCGGGTAACCGGCGCGACGTGGACATCAACTTTCCCTTCGATGCCACCTCCACCCCTGCGCAGGTGATGGAGCGCATGGAGAGGCTCTACCAGACTACCTTGGCCGAAACGCAGGAGCTGCTCGACCCCGCACAGCTCGACTACGCCGCCAAGCTCGTCATGCGCGCCGGCACCGTGGACATCTACACGGGCTCGCACAACCTCTATCCAGCGGGAATGTTCCACGATCGTCTGCTTTCCGCCGGTAAGCGCGCGACGTGCTACGGCGGCGTCGAGGCCCAGGTGCGCACGGCGCTCACCTCGGGCCCCGACCATGTGGCAATCGTCATTTCCTACAGCGGCCTTGCCCCCAACTTCAAGGAAATCTTGCCGATCCTCAGTAGTCGGCATGTCCCGGTCATCGTCATCGGCACACCATACTGCGCCCGCATTCACCCCGGCTTTGCCGCCTATCTCATGGTGAGCGACCACGAGAGCATGACGCACCGCATCACGCAGTTTGCCAGCCACATCGCCGTGCAGTACGTGCTCGATTCGCTCTATAGCAGCTACTTTGCCAAAGATTACGCCCGCTGCTCCGAGTTCCTCGAGCGATTGTTTCCCTACACCCGCCTGCCCGGGCTTAAGTAGCGACGAGCGTGGATTATGGGACACTCAGATAATGAGCGTGGACAATCTCCCACTTTGAGGCCGTCACCGAGCCAAAAACGGGAGATTATCCACACTCATTTCAGACTGGTCATTGGGGACGTTCTTAAACGACTAGTCAAACAAGAACGTCCCCAAGTGCCGCATCGCCAGCAACGGGAGTGCCAATGTCTTGGCAACGACAGCGAAAGCCCGCCAGAGCGAGCAAGGTGCCTTGAAACGAGGCGGCATTGACCTTCTGGTCATGCCGCCGAAGTTGAAAGGCAGATTGCCGCTCTGGCGGGCTTGCAGCGTCGAGCTGTTACGCGGTTTGGTAAAACCGCGTAACTAACGAACTCCGTACTGCTCGTAGTAGGCGTCGATGGCGGCCTTGAGCTCGTCGTCGATGACAACCTTGCCGTCGATCTCGTGGTTGTAGAGAGTCTCGACGACCTCGGCCATGGAGACGATGCTCGCGACGGGGAAACCGTACTTGGCCTCGATCTCCTTCTGAGCGGTGGTCACGCCACCCTTGCCGACCTCCATGCGGTTGAGAGACACGATGAGGCCCTTGATCTCGACATCGGCAGCAGCCTTGACCTTGGGATAGGTCTCGTCGATGGACTTGCCGCTGGTGGTGACGTCCTCGACCATGACCACGCGGTCGCCGTCCTGGGGCTCATAGCCCAGCAGGTTGCCCTTGTCGGCGCCGTGGTCCTTGGCCTCCTTGCGGTCGCAGCAGTACTTGACCTCCTTGCCGTACAGCTCGTGGTAGGCAATCGCGGTCACGACGGCCAGGGGAATGCCCTTGTAGGCCGGTCCAAACAGCACATCAAAGTCATCGCCAAAGTTATCGTGAATAGCCTGGGCATAATACTCGCCCAGCTTCTTGAGCTGATAGCCCGTCACGTAAGCGCCGGCGTTCATAAAGAACGGGGACTGACGGCCGCTCTTGAGCGTAAAGCTGCCGAACTTAAGGACGTCGGACTCGACCATAAACTTGATGAACTCTTGCTTGTAAGCCTCCATGCGGGCTCCTCTCGTAATCGCGTACGTGCCCTCCAGTTTAGCGCAGGCAGGGCGTCGATGCGGGCGGCTCGCGCCGGCCTTTATCTTTTTTGACAGCCTCGTTTGGCTCGCGCTACACCAGGCGCATGGCCTCCTGGACAGCACCGTAAAGGTTGGCGTCGTTGCCGAGCTCGGCCGCTTTTATCTGCGGCACAGGAATGCCGGCAAGGGTCCCTTCGTAACTCGCGAGGGCCAGCGGCATCTGCGCACGCAGGGCATCGACGAGCTCGGGATGGCACGAGATGCCGCCTGCGATCACAAAGACCTCGGGGTCGAGCACGGCCTGCAGGTTGATAAGCTGTCCGTCAAATGAGCGAGCGTAGCGGTCGAGTGCGCGCTGCGCCGCCATGTCGCCATCCGCGATCCACTCAAAGACGCGGCGGCCGTCCACCGGAGAATCCGCAGGCAGGCCCTTCTCGGCAACGACGGCATCACGGAGCGCACGCCAACCGCCCGAACCCGCAAAGGAGTTTTCCATGCCCGCGGCAGTTGTGACATCGTTGCGCAAGAAGCTGAACTCGCCTGCAAAGCAGTGCGCGCCGCGCAGGACCTTGCCGTCGATGACGATGCCGCCGCCGATGCCCGTGCCAATAGCGAGCACCACGCCAAAACGCGTCCCGCGCAGGGCGCCAGCCGCATACTCACCGAGCGCACAGCACTTACCGTCGTTATTGACGGCAACCGGCACCCCCAGCGCCTCGCACATGAGCTTTCCCAGCGGGCAGCCGTCCATAAACGTGAGCGCACCGCCGCGATGGATCGTTCCCGTGACGTCTCCCTCGTAGATACCGCCGGGTGCACTCACGCCTACGGCGCTCACGCGCTCACGGTACGGCTCGACGAGCCCAATCAGCGCCGAAACCGTCTCCTCAGCCGTGGTAAAGCCCGTCGGCAGGCTCCCACGCTCGCGGATGGAAAAATCCTCGCCCAGCACAGCCCATTTAACGGCCGTACCGCCCACATCGATTCCAAAGAACTCCTGCATATTCGCTCCTCACGCGCCATGGTCCCGGACGTGCATCGCCGCGACCACCACAGGAGCTGCCCTTATGAAGGTCATGCGCAAATCGCGCCCGGAGCCGATTATCTCTCTGTTTTACGCCCCTACTTTGGTCAGACGAAGCAGCATATATTGTTTACTAGGGAGGTCGATGCGGAACTTGCCCTCAAAGGTTCCGGGAAGCTCCTCCTCCGTCATATCCCATATGTCCACGACACTCGCCTTGTATCGAGCGCCCACCTCGCCCTCAAACTCACGAGACCACTCATTTAAGTACGTCCCCAATGAGTGCGGCGGAATGGCTCCCCCTTGGCAGCTTAAGGCCGTCATGCAGGAACCATTCCGTCGCAGCCTAATGAAAGGGACTGGGTTGTAAAAGTTGAAGAAGAGCCGTTAGCGCCCGGGGGCCAGGATCACCAGAGCGTCGTGCTCAAAGGGATGCTGAGCCACGCGCACGCTGCCGTCGCCGTTGTCGCGCACGGGCAGCTTGGCAATGCGCTTGTCCTCCATGTCGAGGACCGTCGCCGTCCAGCCACGCGCGCCGTCGAGCTTAAACTTGAGCGCCGTGGTGCGCGGCAGGTAGGTGACGACGCGATCGCCAACGCGCGCCACACGAATGGCCTCGCGCGCGTCATCGAGGAGCTCCTGCGCCGGAACCACGGCAAGCGCGTCGTCGGCAGCCGTGGCACCCAGGCCGGCAAGCACATGCTCGATCGCGCCAAAGTCCCACACGCCCGCAAACTGCAGGCACTCCTGCCAGCGGAAGGGCATATCAAAGCCCTCGCCCAGGACCGAACCCTGGCTGCGCGACGTCTGCCAGTTCCAAACGCCGTGTGCGCCGTAGGTCACGCCGGCACTGGCACCGGCAAGAATCGACGACCAAACGCTCGCGCGGCAATCCTGCGCGGTAAAGCGCCAGTACACGTTGCGCGACGCACCCATCTGCTCATAGCAGGGCTCGGAGTTGACCATCGGCTTTTTGGGATAGTTAGCGATAAAGTCCTGCGGCAGGCGCCATGCCTCGGGCTGGCCCTCGTAGTTGTGGCCGGGCTGGAACATGTAAAAGTCCAGACGGTCCAGATACTGCGCCGGAATGGTGCGATTGCCGCGGTTGATATGCATGGTGCGCAGCGCCTCGGGCGCACGCTTGACGACCTCGTCGAGCGCGTCCTCGTAATAGGCAATCGCCTCGTCGCCGGCAAAATCGGTATCACCCGTCACCACGTAGACGGGGTCAAACTCGCCCAAGTTCTCGATGACGCGGGCAACGTGGGCGCGAACCTCCTCACGCGGCATAATCTCGGCGCCGCAACGCTCGGCAATCTTGGCGCCCCAGGTACCGGGCACGTAGTTGCACCACATAAGCACGAGTGCCGGACGAATGCCGTGCTCGACGGCAGCGCGACACATGGCGGCGGCACGATCCCAGTACGCTTGGTTGGGGCGGGACCAATCAAAATGCACGCCGTCCTCGCTGGCATAGGGCCAAATGCCCAGATCGGGGCAGCAGCGATCCCACTGCGGCAGCGTGTTGATCTGCAGCACGTTCATGCCCTGCTCGGCGCGACGGGTCAGATAGTAGTCCCAATCGGCCTCGGTAATGCTCGTAAACGCGCTCCAGCACGTATCGGCAAACCAAAAGAACGGTTTGCCCTCGCACAAAAAGCCGTCCTGACGACCGTTAACGGTCAGCTTTCCCAAACTCATCTGCATGTCCTTTCGTTTGATAAAGGAGTTGCGAACCGGCAGATTCTTTCGCGATAACCCCGCGCGAAAGCACCTGGCGCTTAGCAACCCCCCGGCGAGTAGGCGCCACGCGCCCCCAATCAGTCTACCTTGCAAGAAGGGCCCCGCCGGGCTTGCGCCTGACGGGGCCCTGTCGTGTAGGTAAGGTCGTATGTGACCGAATGGTTTGGCCTTAGGCCTCCATCTCGGCGAGCTCCTCCTTGGAGAAGCCAGTGGCAAAGACGACGGCCGCTGCGATGACAAATGAGATTGCCATACCGACGATAGCCCAGACGGTGTTCATCTGTCCACCCTGCAGGTAGTTGGTGAAGACCAGGAAGTTGGAGGCACCACCGGCCAGGTAGTAGGTAACACCCGTGAGGCCGGAGAACACGGCGCCGATGGCACCGCCGATGAACATGCCGAGCATGGTGCGGCGGAAGCGCATGAGGATACCGAAGAGTGCGGGCTCGGTGACACCGCCGGCGATGGCGGAGATGACGTAACCCAGGGCAAGACCCTTCTCGTCGGGGTTCTTCATCTTGAGGAAGGCACCGAAAGCGCAGCCCCAGACGGCGGCCATAGCGCAGTTGGTGGAAACGAAGACGAAGGGATCGTAGCCGGCGGCGATGATCTGGACCTGAGCGAGCAGGATGACGGGCATGTGCATGCCGCAGACCACGAAGAGCTGCCAGAAGGCACCGAGGATGGCCATGACGATCAGGATACCGATACCGCCAAGGTCAGCAAGACCAAAGAGGGCGTTGGCGATGAGGTTGCCGATCTCGTTGCCGATCGGTGCAAGGACGATGAAGGCGATGGGAATGGTGACGATCATGGTGCAGAACGGCGTGAAGACCGTGGACAGCACGTCGGGCATGACCTTCTTAAAGAACTTCTCAACAAAGTACAGGACGGGCACCGAGAGGATGATCGGCAGGACGGACTGCTGGTAGTTGGCAGCGGCGATCTGGATGCCGTAGACGGAGATGATTCCGCCACCCTCCTGAGTCGCGACACTCACGACGGACGGGGCCATGAGAGCGCCGCCGAGGAGCATGCCCAGGACCGGGGAGGCGCCGAGCTTCTTAGCAGCGGCATAGCCCAGGTAGATGGGGATAAAGGTAAACGTGGCCTCGTACAGGGTGGTGTAGAGGAACGTGTAGGTCGGATCGGTATCGGAGAGAACGCCGAGCATGGTGGGACCGAGGACCGCGGCGATGGTGCGGAACAGACCGCCGGCCATGAGCAGCGGAATCAGCTGGGTCATGGAGCCCGACAGGTAGTCAAGGATGATGTTGGGCAGGTTCTTGAGCTCGAACTTCTCCTTAGGAGCGTCGAGGTTCTCGTCGACCGCGGCACCCTGCTTGACGCCGGACATGGCGACGAACTCGGCGAGCACCTTGGGCACGTTCTGACCGATGATGACCTGGAGCTGGCTGCCGGCGAACTGGCAACCCAGAACGCCCTTGACCTTCTTGATCTTCTCCACGTCAACCTTGTTGTTATCCTTGAGCGTCAGACGCAGGCGCGTCATGCAGTTGGTGGCGACGGAAACATTCTCCGCACCGCCCACGAGCTCGAGGACATCGGTGGCAATCTGCTTATTATCTACTGCCATGGGACCCCTCCCCATATCTTCGTGTGCCTACCCAGTTGGACGTAGGCACGCCTTTGGTCCGGCGGCTATAACCCCTTACGGCTGCCGAACCCTTGGATACGCTGTCGTAAACAATCTGTTTACTGAACGTTTACGGGCTTTAGTTTACACGGAGCGCCTCATTTGTGGCGATTTTGCCGTCTAAAGTCCGGTGAACGGTAGGAAATCGGGGGTGAACGTAACTGAACAGTAGTAAATCGTCCCCTTGCTTCTGTATCGATATATAGCTGTCTATGTGGGCTTTTGCTTTAATGGACACCTTCATAACCTATTAACTCAACAACAAAAACCCTGCCAGAAGATAGTAAACACATGTTTAGTAGTTCATGACGCGTTCAACTTTGACGTTTACCGAGTTCATCTAGCTATTCTGCAATTCTGCATTACACTAAACATGTTAAGATTGTATTGCCGCGAATGTTAGGCATTCACGGCACAAGGGAGGCAGCTCATGGAACTCAAATCGTGTACCTACGCAACCGTCACCACCTTGGGCGACTTTGGCCCCTGGATCAGCAAGGTCGTACTCGACCTGCCCTGCACCGTACGCGCCAACGACATCGACACGAACACCTTCCATATATATGTAGAGCGTCACGAGCGCACGGGCGAGGTCCTGATGCGCAAGGAGCGCGGCGCCGACCATGCCGCGCCCTCCGTGGGCTATGTCAACGTCCTCGCCGCTTATCCGTGCAACGAGGACGGCCGTAAGCTCGCCGTGGGAACCCATGTGGCGCTCGAGGTCGCCGAGCAGCGCCTGACCAAAACCATCGAAGGCGGCGTCATGGGCTCGCACATGCTCGATGACCAGCTACGCATCACGCAGCTCGCGGCTCTTCCCGGCAATGACGGCGACGATCCCACCTGCGGCCTGGTCTTCGACACCTGCCGTGGCGATATCTGCCCTGCACTCAGAGGCTGGAGCAACGACACGCAAAAGACCGCCGTCGACGGTATCGCGCTCGAATACGGCTTCTTTGAGCCCAGCTTTAAGGCCGAGGACTCAGCATGCTTCAATCCCTTCGCGCCCGAGGCCACGGTCGTGCCCCAAAAGGCCCCGCTCGTGGTGTACCTGCACGGCGCCGGCGAAGGCAAGGGCGCCACGCAGGGCGAAGGTGCCACGCGCGCCTATATCGGCAACCGCGTCACAGCCATTAGCCAGGCGCAGATCCAGCGCTACTTTGGCGGCTTTGCCTGGGTGCTCGTGCCGCAGTCTCCGACGTTTTGGATGGATAACGGCGTCGAGCAGCTCGGTCGCTCCAACCAGAGCATCTACTCCCCCGTGCTCAAGGCGCTCATCGATGAGTTTGTCGCCGAGCATGCCGATCGCATCGATACCGACCGCATCGTGGTCGCAGGCCTTTCCAACGGCGGCTTTATGACCCTGCGCCTGTGCGCCGACTACTCCGATTTCTTCGCCGCGGGCCTTCCCTGCTGCGCCCCGTGGTACAACGCCACGGACGAGGACGTTGCCGCGCTCGCCAAGACGCCGCTGTGGTTTACGCACTCCAAGGGCGACGAGCTCGTGCACCCGCAACAGACCGTGCTGCCGCTGTTCGCGCGCCTGCGCGATGCCGGCGCCAACGTGCATCTCACCTACTTTAGCCATGTCGAGGACCTGACCGGCGTGTATCGCGAGGCCGACGGCTCGGCCAAGAAGACGTTCAACCACGGCGTGTGGATCCACCAATTCAACGACCTGTGTTATCAAGACTTCGACGGGGGCAACGTACTCATCGACGGCGAGCCGGTGGGCTGCTGGGAGTGGTCGGCCAGGGTCAAACGGTAATCCATCCCGGCGCGGGGACCGGGTGCTAGTTTTGCAAACGTCCTCGGGCATGCATGGGGCGGCGCCTTGCGCTTCGCGCTGCGCCGTCCCATGCCCCCTGCGGAATGTTTGCAAAACTAGCACCCGGTCCCCGCTGCGTTGCCATTGTCGTTGGCCCTGGCCGGCCGCTTCTAGCAGGCCGCCGGGTTGACGGCGATGGGAGCGTGGGTCCCGTCTTGCCTTGCGCGTAACTGGCTGAATTGATTTTGATTGGAGCTGTTCCTATGTCCCAAGAGTTAACTCGGGTGATTGTTACTACTGATATGGAAGTCGATGATATGAACTCGCTTGTTCATTTGGCTCTGTATCTTAATTTGCTTGATGTTCGGGCCGTGGTGTATACGGCTTCGCAGTATCACTTTCTTGGGGATGGGGTTCATACGCTGGACGAGGTGAATTCACATTGGCGGACCAAAGGGCGTCGCTCTTATGAGTGGGATGTTGTGCCTCATGAGCCCGATCCGCTGGCTGGCGAGCTTCGTGAGTATCGGCCGTTTCCCGAGCATTGGATTGAGAGTCTCTGGAGCAATGAATATGCCCAGGCTTGGCCGCAGTTGCAGGCGAATGCGGCCGCTGCCGGTGAGCCGCCGTTTCCCACGCCTGCCCAGATGATCGAGCGCACCTTTGTGGGAAATGTTGCCTTTGAGGGTGATGTGACTGAGGAAACTGAGGGGTCTCGCGTAATTGCGCAGACAATTTTGGATGATGACCCACGTACGTTATGGCTGCTCAGCTGGGGTGGCATGAACACCATCGTTCGCGCCCTCATGAGCATTGCCGAGCGTTATCGCGCCACGCCCGAATGGTCTGCCGTGCAGCAGCGAGTCTATCGGAGGGTGCGCGTGATGGGCGTTGCCGATGGCGTAGGGCAGGACAACTCATGGCTCGACCATGGGCGTGAGCTCTTTCCCGAGCTCATCTTTTGGCGCGTGCCCTATATGTATGGCGGCTATGTCGACGCCAAGACGGCTCAGCCCGATGCGCTGCCACTGTTTCAGGCTCCCTGGCCCGAGCAGAATCTCACGCAGGGCAACGGCCCCCTCATGGCGCGCTATATGCTCTACGGCGACGGTAAGGTCTACGAAAACGAGCCCGAGCGCTTTCAGTTTGGCAAGCATGCCCGTCTGGATTGGGGCCTAGAAGGCGTGCCCGCGATGCAGTTTGAGCGCGGCGACTTTATGGCCGAAGGCGACAGCATGACCTATATTCCGCTGCTGCCGTTTGGCCTGCGCGGCATCGATGACCGCGGCTTCGACACGCTGCTCGGCCGCATGTTTCTTGATGGACACCCCGATGCGAGCGTACCCGCCACCTTTGCCACCATCGGCACGCCCTCAGGCGACAACCCCAATCCCTATCTGCGCGCCTATCAGGAAGACTTTGCCGCCCGCGCGCAATGGTGCGCCCATGCGCCGGCAGTCTGCTCGCATCCGGCACATGTTGTCGAGGTCACGGCCGACCGCAACGCCGCAGCCGGCGAGCGTGTCGACCTTACAGCGACCATCGTCGACCCCGACGACAGGGGCTTCGATGCACATTGGGATGTGGCCGTAGACCCATCGAGCTATGCAGGCGTCCAGGATCTGTCGATGTGGCAAAAATGCACGGTAGACACCGCTTTCATCGTGCCCTCCGACGCACGACCCGGCGACCGCCTTGTGCTCACCCTCGCCGTACAGACGCGCGCCGAGCGCCCCTGTACCCGCTACGCCCAGGTCGCCGTGACCGTGGCGTAGCAAGGGCAACGCCCACATTCGACAAAGAGTGTCCCCCAGGCGCCAAACGAGCGATGATTTTTTGACACCCAAATGACGAGAGTGGATAATCTCCCACTTTGAGCCCACAAACGGGCCAAAAACGGGAGATTATCCACTCTCATTCTACGTCCCCAATGAGTGCTCCAATGACTAGTCAAAAATGGGCCATGTGTCCCAGTTGTGGAGACTCCTTGAGCCGTCTGGGTATCGTGAAAGGCTGCACACTCCCCCATCATCAAAAGTGACACACGCTACCAGTTGATGGGAGGCAGCCATGGGCTTCTTTGACAAGATGTTCGAGAAGAAAGAGTGCGCGATTTGCGGTACCGAGCTGGGACTTCTAGGTAAGACAAAAATCAATGAAGGCTACCTGTGCAAAGAGTGTGCCGGCAAGCTCTCCCCCTACTTTCACGGCTATCGCTCCAGCACCGCGGACGATATCCGCGAGCAACTCGCCTACCGCGAGGCCAACGCCGAGCGCCTGTCTTCGTTCAATCCCACGCGCACACTTTCTGCCGGGCGCACCAACATCATGCTCGACGAAGACGCGGGCCTGCTGATCATCACTTCGCAGAGCCGCTGGCGCGACGCCAATCCCGACATCATCGAGTTCTCGCAGGTACTCGGCTGCGATATGGATATCGACGAGCATCGCACCGAAATCTATCGCGAGACCAAGGATGGCGAGCGCGAGAGCTACAACCCGCCGCGCTACGACCTGGATTACGACTTTAATCTGACCATCCACGTCAACACGCCGTACTTTACCGAGATCAACCTGCGCGTGAACGACTCCACCATCGATCAGCGCGGGTCCATCGAGTACCGCGAGGCCAAGCGCCAGGCAACCGAAGTCCGCGATGCGCTGGTGCAGCTGCGCCAGGAGACGCGCGACAGCGTCGTGGCCGCCAAGGCCCCCAAGACCGCGGTCACCTGCCCCTTCTGCGGAGCCACCACCATTCCCGATGCCAGCGGGCGCTGCGAATACTGCGGCGGCGCTATCGGCGCATAGCACCCGGCACGGAAAGGACCGATCATGGCCTTCGAGAGCGTCAACTATCAGTGCCCCGCGTGTGGCGGCCCCCTTCACTTTGCCAGTGCCGAGCAAAAGCTCGTCTGCGACTACTGCGACTCGCGTTTTGAAGTCGAAGAAGTCGAGGCCCTCTATCGCGAGCGCCAGGACAAGGCAGATGCCAAAGCCGATGCCGCAGCAGCAGCTCCCAAACCTGCTGTCGACGATGCCGTGCAGGAGTTGGCTCAAAACGCCGGCTACATCTGCTCGTCGTGCGGTGCCGAGCTGGTCTCGGACGGCACCGTCGCCGTCACCACCTGCCCGTACTGCGGCAACTCCGCCGTGGCACCTGGCCAGCTCTCAGGCGACTTCTCACCCGACCTGGTGATCCCGTTTAAGCTCGGGCGCGACGACGTCATGGCCGCGCTCAAGGAACACTACAAGGGCAAGATCCTGCTGCCCAAGAGCTTTGTCACCGGCAACCATATCGACGAAGTCCAAGGTGTCTACGTACCGTTTTGGCTCTACGGCGCCCACGTGGACGGCGAAGTGTACTTCGACGCGACCAACGAAACCGTAACCGAGGAATCCGACCACACCGTCACGACCACCGATCACTACGATGCCTACCGCAAGGGCAACATCTCGTTTAAGCGCGTGCCCGTCGACGGATCGTCCAAGATGCCCGACGGCCACATGGATGCCATCGAGCCGTTTGACTACGACGCGCTGCGCCCGTTCTCGGTCGCCTATATGCCCGGCTACATCGCCAACCGCTATGACGAGGATTGCGAGACCTGCAAAGCGCGCGCCGAGCGTCGTATGGAAGAAAGTACGATCTCGGCCCTGCGCGAGACCGTCGTCGACGAGTACGACGACGCCACGGTCGAAAGCAAGCAGCTCGACTACACCTGGGAAGACAGTAACTACGCCCTGTTCCCCGTCTGGATGCTTTCCACCTCGTGGAACGGCAAGAGCTACCTGTTTGCCATGAACGGCCAGACCGGTCGCATGGTCGGCGAGCTTCCCTGCTCCAAGCCCAAGCTCGCTATCGCCTCGGTGCTGTTCTTTGTGATCGGATTTGCCCTCTCCCAGATCCTCTTCATGGGTGGGAACGCCTTCGATCCGGACTACCTCACCTTTGATGTCGAGGGCATCCTCATCAACATCGTCGCGCCGCTGATCATCGTAATCATCGCAGACGTGCTGCTGGTGGGCCAGCTCAAGACGGCCAACGAGGCCACCTACGCCGACGAGTACTGCGGCGAGCTCGACCTGGCCGAGAAGCACGACACCTTCAGCCATACCGAGACCTCGGTCGTCATGAAGGACAACAAGGACGATTAGCCATTCTGACCAATACCACCCGGCCTTTGACGAGAAAGGAAGATCACCATGGGACTCTTGAAAGCTGGATTGGGAGCTGCCGGCGGCGTCATGGCCGACCAGTGGAAGGAATTTATCTATTGCGAATCGATGCCCGCCGATGTCTTGGCCTGCAAGGGCAGCAAGCGCACCGGCGGTCGCAGCTCCAACACGCGCGGCGAGGACAACGTCATCTCCAACGGCTCGGTCATCGCCGTCAACGACGGCCAAGGCATGCTCGTGGTGCAAAACGGCAAGATCATCGAGGTCGCGCTGGAGCCCGGTGAGTTCGTCTTCGATACCGGCAGCGAGCCGAGCGTCTTTAGCGGCAACCTGGGCGATTCCATCAAGGAGACCTTCGCCAATATCGGCAGCCGTTTTAGCTTTGGCGGCGACGCGGGCAAAGACCAGCGCGTCTACTTTATCAACACCAAGGAGATCATCGGCAACAAGTACGGCACCGCCTCGCCTGTGCCCTTCCGCGTGGTCGATAACAACATTGGCCTGGACGTCGACATCTCCGTGCGCTGCAACGGCGAGTATTCGTACCGCATCACCAACCCGCTGCTGTTCTACACCAATGTGTGTGGCAACGTGACCGATAGCTACACGCGCGACAAGATCGACAGCCAGCTTAAGTCCGAGCTGCTCACCGCCCTGCAGCCCGCTTTTGCCAAAATCTCGGAGATGGGCATCCGCTACAGCGCCATCCCCGGCCACACCACCGAGCTCGCCCGTGCGCTCAACGAGGTCCTCTCTGCCGACTGGCGTGACCTGCGTGGTGTCGAGATCGTGAGCTTTGGCGTCAACTCCATCGCCGCTTCGCAAGAAGACGAGCAGATGATCAAGGACCTGCAGAAGGCCGCGGTCATGCGCGATCCCACTATGGCAGCCGCCAACATCGCCAGTGCCCAGAGCGACGCAATGCGCGCGGCAGCGGCCAACCCCAACGGCGCGATGGCCGGCTTTATGGGCATGGGCATGGCAGGCGGCATGGGCGGCATGAACGCCAGCCAGCTGTTCGCCACCGGCCAGGCGCAGCAACAGACTGCCCCACAACCGGCTCCGACACCCGCCCCCGCACCGGCTCCTGCCGCTGCCCCCGCGGCCGGCACGTGGACCTGCAGCTGCGGTGCCACCAACACCGGCAAGTTCTGCCCCGAATGTGGCAGTCCCGCACCCGCCCCGGCACCGGCCAAGTGGTTCTGCCCCAACTGTGGCAGCGAAAACGGCGGCAAGTTCTGCAGCAACTGCGGAACGCCCAGGCCCTAGCCCCTCTATCTGGTAATTGGCGGGGGATCCGCCACCCCCGCATTTGCTTCTATGGGTTTTCACACAAGAAGGAGGACACCATGAAGACAACGTTCAAAAAATCCGTACTCGCATTTCTGACATGCGTCCTTGCGCTCGCCTTTGCCCTGACGGGCTGCAGCGGCGGCGGCAAAGACCCCAAGGCCAACTTCGTCGGCAGCTGGGAACTCTCGGGTGGAACCCTGGAGGGCGAAGAGCTGACCGATGAGTACATGAAGATGCTCGAGGATTGGGGTGTCCACTGCGTCCTGATTCTCGATGAGGACGGTACAGGCGCCCTCGACCTGTTCCTTGAAGTCGTCGACCTTAAATGGGAGGCAAAGGACGCCACCACCGTAACCATCACCGCCGAAGACGAGTCGCATGACATGAAGCTCAAGGACGGCAAACTCATCCTCGAAGAAGATGACGGCAATCTTGTCTTTACGAAGTCCGACAAGGATCTGTCCGGTACGGTGAAGAAGGATCGCGAGGCAGCCGAGAAGGAAGAGGAGATCGATGAGGCCGTCGAAGACGACGACGTCCAGAAGATTGAAATCTCCCCCGCCGTCACCGTTGCCGATGACGACCTGTGCACCATCACCATCACCGAGAAGTTCAAGGACGAGTGGGGCGACATCGGTTTTGTCGTCAACATCACCAACAAGAGCGACAAGGACCTGACCTTCTACGCTCCTTCCGGCAAGACCAACGTCAACGGCACCATGAAGGAACCCTGGTTCTCGGCTCACCTGATGCCCGGCACCAACGCCACTGAGGAATTCACGTTCTCGAACGGCACGCTCGATAGCCTTGACGACCTGGTCAATACGACCATCGGCATCGACGCCTACCTGACCGATTCCTACGAGGACGTCGCCTCTTACAGCGCAACCATCGCGTAACGGCACGTAACATCAGCCGCGGATTGGCGGACACATCCGCGCACACCAGACGGGGCCGCAGGAGATGATCCTGCGGCCCCGTCGCTTTTATGCCGATGCGTAACGAGCGCTAGCGCTCTATGTTGGGAACGATGCTGCCCTCGGTCACCGCATGTACGGCCAGGCGCATGATGTTGTCGTAACCGGTCTTGCTCAGGATCTCCGAGATGCGGCGTTTGATGGTACCCTCGCTCATAAACAGCTCGGCCGCGATCTCGCGACGGCTCTTGCCCTCGCAGGCAAGGCGCAAAATCGACAGCTCGACATCGTCAAGGGCCGCCGTGCCCGAGAAAATGCTCTCGGGCGGCTTGGGAAACGTACAGTAGCCCGCCAGCGTGGAGCGCATCACGGCGAACAGCTCGTCGATGCCGACGTTCTTGTACACAAAGCTATCGACGCCCGCCTCGCGAGCCTGATCGACAAAGGTGATCTCGGGCATGCCGGTCATGATGATGACGCGACACTCGGGCAGCTCCTCTTTAATACGCGCCGCCGCCACGATGCCGTTGGAATCGTGCTCGGTGCACACGTCCATCAGTATCATGTCCGGGCGCTCCTTGAGTACGACATCGAGGGCTTCGGAAGCATCGGCGATTGCGGCGACAACGGTCATATCGGGCTGGTCGCCAACGGAGCGCGCGAGGCTCTCGCGCAGAATGGCCTGATCTTCGACAATTAACACGCGGATCATGAGCTTCTCCTTTGGGACGTGTCGTTGGCGTTAAGCGGAATGGACACCGTAAGCGTAAAGGGCGGGGCGGCGTGAACCTCTAGGCTGCCACCCAGATCTTGCGCGACATGCCTCATACCTGGAATACCCGTTCCCTCGCGATACGATACGGGCGCAGGCGCGCCGTCGTTAGAAACGGTCATCCGCGCAACAGCACCGTCTTTCGACGTCTCCTGCCACAGGCGCACATGGACCTGATGGGCCTGTGCATGCTTGGTGGCATTGGTCGAGGCTTCGCGGATAATCTGCAAAAATGCGGCGGCGACACGCACGTCGCTTGGCAGCTCTCCCTCCACATCGATCTGCACGCTCACCAGGCCAAAGGCATGGACGATATCGCCCAGTTGCTCTGCCGGTTCGGTGTCGCCCCCGCTGCGCAGATCGGCAGCGATTGAGCGCAGCAGCGGGTCGATCTGCTCGAGTGACTCGTCATCCAGGCGTCCCTCCTCCAGATAACGATGGAGGATGGACAGGCGCTGCCCGATCACGTCGTGCACGCGGGCACGCATACGCAGATAGGCCGCATTGTCAGCAACTTTTTTGACTTCTTCGATCTGGGCTTGGAGCTCTTGGCCCGCAAGCTCGAGCAGTCGGTTGGCTTGCGCCAGGCGATCATGAGCATGCGCGTACTCTGTTACATCCAGGCCGATAATGCGCTCGAAGAGGCGGCCCGAAACCATAACGTCATCGTGTACAAACAAGCGAATCTCGGCGGGAGAAACCTCGACCACAACGCGCGCCTCACCAAAGCGGTCCAGATTAATGCGCACGCGGTTCTGGCTGCTTTCGGGCATTTGCATGCTGAGTTTGCGCAGGTCGTTCCACGTACCGCTCATATCGCCTAGGTCGGTGGGCATATGAAGCTCCACCAGGTTTTTTCGCATGCAGCGGTTCATGAGCAGCGGACGGCCCCTCGGGTCCAGATACAGGATGCCCACGGGAATCACGTTGATGGTTTCGATCGTCGAAAACGCGGTGATATCCTCCTGGCGGTTACGGACGTCCATCAAGAGCGCCGCGATGGAACGGAACAGGAAGAACGCTCCCTCCGCGATAAGGACAACGGCCCACGCCGAGCCCATGGCAAAAACCACCGGCGGTGTAACGGCGACAACAAGCAGCAGCTCGGCCAGCATGACGGGGCGACGATAGTGCACCATAAGCACCACGCTATAGGCAAAGATCGCGGCATTGAGCCACAGCACTCCGCCCATTGCCCTGGCGCAAACGTCAAGCGGCGCCACCAGATACGAGCCAGACGACGCGAATAAGATGAGCGCCGAAATCATCAGGTGAAGCACAAGGCTCGCCTCGTAGGCGCAAATCACCTTACGGTTATAGGACGAGCGGCGCGATGCGATGAGCGGGACGTGAATCATCTGCAGACACGCAGCCAGGGCAAAGACAACATCGAGCGCAACGATTTGGGGAAGGATGAGCGAAATCTGCATCGTCACTCACCCGCCCTCGGCATCAAAACGATCATGCGCAGCTGGCCGGGCTCGCCCTCAAGGCGGTATGCCACGTTGCGCCCTTGCAGAGCACTTTCGAGCTCTTGCGCAGCGGGCGTCTGCGAAAGATCTTCATCATCGTTGGAAAAAAGCGTGGCGCGCAGCTCGACACTGCACCGGTCATGGTCGCCCAAGTGATACATAAGCGCCGGATGGTCGGTGGTGTAGGCAAAAAACGCAAAGTCATACACGCAGTCGTACAGCGCGCTTACCGTACTGGCGTGCATCGGGCGCCGTATGGCGATAATCGAGGCGCAATCGACATCGATGGTGCGCAGGTCACTTGCGAGCTCGTTGGCGATGAGCTGAATGCGGGCGCGATCAAAGCCGCCCTCCCCGTGCTGCGCCAACGTGAGCGACCCCTTGCGCTTGCAATAGGCGACGAGCATCTTGGCGCGCTGTAGCATGCGGTAACGCTCGTGCGAAGACGCTTCGTCGGTCAACGGTGGCAGCGAGCTCAGCAGGTCGTACATCCCTTCGAGCGCGCGGGCAAGCGCCTGGTCCACGTCTTGGACCAGCAAGGTCTCGGCCTCTTGATCTGCCAGGTGCGTCTTAAGATCGTAGTCGGCGGCGAGCAGCTCGTTTTGACGCTGCAGCTCCATGCGACGATGCGCCAGTTCGCGATTGAGCTCGTTGAGTTCCGACACGTCTTGGGCAAGCAGGGCCGATCCGCCCAGCAGTGGAAAGGCTCGGTACATTACATCGGGATTGGACTCTACGGCAAAGGCATGGGCGCGGCCGTGCTCCTGGGTCCGCAACTCCTCGCGCACGCCTACCGGCATTGGCTTTGACACCGGTGTGGCATAGACTTCCTGCAGATCGCGCGTTAGAACTTTGAGGTCGAGCGGCAAGGTATCGAAGATGCCGGCGATGTCGTGATACGACGGAATGACACCGCAATCGAGACAGATTTCCATCGCCACCACGCACAAGACGCAATAGACGAGCGAGAAGTTGAGCCTCCATGCCCAGGGCACGCGCAGGGCATACGAGATGGCAAAGAACGCACCACCCAACAAAACAAGCGCCGCCGTACCCGAAAAGCGCTGAATGCGAAAGGACGAGGACCGACCCACCAGGATAAAAAAGGCCGCGAAGTTAAAGGCCGTCCACACCAAGACAGCGAAATAGCCCCAGCCGTACGTATAATCGTTGCTCCAGGTGTCGCTTGCACGGTCAAAGTGGAATACCTGCCGGTGGAAATCGTTGGTGAGCACAAAACCGATAAGTAGGATGGCCACGATCCACAGCGCAGCGCAGTAGCGGCGACCCAGGCGGTGTTGCTCCAGGCCCGCAAGGCGCAGACCACACAACTGGTAGAGCAGCGGAATGAGCGTCATGGGCACGTAGTACAGGTACCACAGCACGGTGGCATAGAACGGCGTGAACGACTTGTACTTGAGAATGACTTCGATCATCCACAGGGCGCAGATGGTGGCGACGGCAACAAGACGGCGGCGCAACACATAGTCCAAACAGCGCAGATAGACCGATACGCCCCAAATCGAAAATATAATTGCGGCGACAAGCAGCGGGAGAGAGCTCGAGTGGACGAGCGCATCCACAACCTCTTCGGACACCTCGCTATAGGCGGGCACGGTGTTGGAAAGCTTGGGGTCGGAGGCAAACAGCGCCGGCAAGACTGCCAAAAGCATGAGGAACAGCGCGGTGATGGCGCCGGCGATAGCAAAGACGCGGTGACGGTACACCTGATGTGTTATGCCAACAAGGAATCGCGGCATGGCGAAGAGCCTGCCGCCCCTAGGATCCGCTACGGGCGCGGATCGGGCGGCCGCATGGCCGATATGTCGCTCGCGGGTACCCATAGTGCTTTTAGTGTACCGACAGGCAGGCCCAAAAAGCGAGCCACATGTCCCAAAATCCGCCGACGGCAAGGAGTGTCCCCAGCGACTAATCATTTAAGTACGTCCATTACAGTCGAAATTGTCAGCCCGGGACCGTCTCGGGCTACGATTGAGGCGCGCCCAGAACGGGCCGCCGACCGGGCGCCCGCGCACGGCCGAACGTCCCTGCCCCCGAGAGGGCCCGTTGGGTGCTGCCGGCGCGGGACGCGCCGCCCCCGACGGCTGATAGGAAAGTGCCGGGCAGGTGCCGCGGCTGGTAATGTGAGTGCCGAGGGGGAGGCCATCCGGTCGAACGACTACCGGAAGGATACCACCGTGAAAGCGACATCCACCAGACCCGCGGCCGTGCTCGGCCTGGACGTCGGCAAGTCATCGCACTGGGCCTGCCTGGTCGACCGCGACGGGGAGGTGCTGGCCAGCGCCCCCGTCCGCAACAGGGAGGCCGAGCTCGACGCGCTGTTCGCCTCCGCGCCCGCCGGCACGCTCGTCGTCGTCGACCAGTTCCGCAACATAGGGTCCCTCGCCGTGAGGCGGGCCCGCGCCGCGGGGCTCGGGGTCGCCCACCTGCCCGGGCTCGCCGCCAGCCGCGCCGCCGGCCTGTTCGCCGGCGAGGCCAAGACCGACGAGCGCGACGCCGCGGTGATCGCGCGGACCGCCCTGGGCGTGCCGGACTCCCTGTCGGGGGTCCCGGGCCGCGGCGAGGCCCTCGAGGCCGCCCGCGCCCTCTCGTCGCAGCGCGACCACGTCGTCGCCTGCGCGACCAGGGACAAGAACCGCCTGCGCGCGGTGCTGCTCGAGTCCTGCCCGGCCCTCGAGGCCGCGGTCGACCTGTCGGACCGGCGGTGGCTGGAGCTGCTCGCCGGGTTCGGCGGGGCGTGGGGGATCGCCCGCTCCGGGGCCGGGGGCCCGCGGGCCGAGGCCGCCGGGGAGGCCGCGGCCGCCCCCGCCGCGCCCCCGCCGGCGCTCGTCGAGGCCGAGAACAGGCAGGTCAGGTTCCTGGCCGCCCGGATATCGGAGGCCCTCGACGAGGCCGGGGCCCTCGAGGCCGAGACGGCGGCGCTGCTCGAGGGCGACGAGACCTACGCGTGCCTGCTCACCGTGCCCGGCATCGGCCCGAGGACCGCGGCGCAGCTCGCGGTGTCGGTCGACATCGGGAGGTTCCCGGACCACGACCACCTGGCCTCGTACTGCGGCATAGCCCCGAGGGTGAGGAGCTCCGGCACGTCGGTGAGGTCGGTCAGGGCGTCCAGGCGCGGCGACGCGAGGCTCAAGTCCCTGCTGATCTTCTCGTGCAACAGCCTGGTGAGGTCCTCGGGGCGCTACGGCGAGTACTACCGGGCCTGCAGGGCGCGGGGCATGGGGCACGGGCGGGCGCTCAAGGCCGTCGCGAGGAAGCGGCTCAGGGCGATATACGCCGTGATGCGCGACCGGGTGCCCTACCGGGAGTAGCCCCGACGGTTGACAAAACTATAGGAACACCCAATGACTACCAATGACGAGAGTGGATAATCTCCCACTTTGAGCCCACAAACAAGCCAAAAACGGGAGATTATCCACTCTCATTCTGCGGACACTCATTTAAGTACGTCCCCAATGAGTGCTTTCTTAACAAGGCGCCCGGCGGCATTAACTGCTCGCCGGGCGCCTTGGTTAGGAGGCTATAGTTGTTGGGAAAGCCTTAGGCCAGGTCCTCGCCGTTCGTCTCGATGACGTGTTTATACCAGTCGAAGCTCTTCTTTTTGGAACGCTTGAGGGTGCCGTTGCCGGCGTCGTCGCGGTCCACATAGATAAAGCCGTAGCGCTTGGACATCTCGCCCGTCGAGGCACTCACCAGGTCGATGCAGCCCCAGGATGTGTAGCCCATCAGGTCCACGCCGTCCTCGGTCACGGCATCACGCATGGCCTGGATGTGCTGGCGCAGGTAATCGATGCGGTAGTCGTCGTTGATAGAGCCGTCCTCTTCGACAACGTCCTTGGCGCCCAAGCCATTCTCGACCACAAACAGCGGCTTTTGATAGCGGTCGTACATGTCGTTGAGCGTGATGCGGAAGCCCATGGGGTCGATAGCCCAGCCCCACTGGCTCTCCTGCAGGTAGGGGTTCTTGGCACCGGCGAAGGCGTTGCCCTGGGTCCTCTCGACATCGGGGTTGTCGGCACCGGCGGAGCAGCGGGTGCTGTAGTAGCTAAAGCTGATAAAGTCGACCGTGTTCTCGGCAAGGATCTGCTTGTCCTCGTCGGTCATCCCCACGTCGATGCCCTCGCGCTCAAACTTCTTGAGTGCCCACGCCGGATAGTAGCCACGGCTCTGAACGTCCACAAAGAAGTAGTTCTGCTGGTTATCGCGCTGTGCGGCGCGTACGTCGCCCGGACGGCAGCTGTAGGGGTAGTAGGTGCCGGCGGCAAGCATGCAGCCGATCATCGCGTCGGGGTCGATCTCGCGGGCGATCTTGGTGGCCCAGGCGCTCGCCACGAGCTCGTTGTGCGCAGCGATGAACTTGGCCTCCTCGCGGTTCTCGCCCTCCTCAAAGACCAGACCGGCGCCCATAAACGGCAGGTGCAGAATCATATTGATCTCGTTGAAGGTGAGCCAATACTTGACCAGGCCCTTGTAGC
Organism: uncultured Collinsella sp.; assembly: GCA_905200715.1. GTDB lineage: Bacteria > Actinomycetota > Coriobacteriia > Coriobacteriales > Coriobacteriaceae > Collinsella. The sequence continues at coordinate 45,802 of CAJKLK010000014.1, forward strand.
GGGTGAAGAGCACCGTCGCGAGGTTCTTGTAGAAGTCGATGAGCTTGCGGTTGCGCCAGCCGCCGTACTCCTTGATGAGGTGGATCGGGCAGTCGAAGTGCGTGATGGTCACGAGCGGCTCGATGCCATACTTCTTACACTCGCGGAACACGTCCTCGTAGAAGGCCAGACCGGCCTCGTTGGGCTCGACCTCGTCACCGTTGGGGAAAATACGGGTCCAGGCCAGGCTCATGCGGAAGGTCTTAAAGCCCATCTCGGCAAAGAGGGCGATATCCTCCTTGTAGTGGTGATAGAAGTCGATGGCTCCGTGCGCCGGATAATAATGGTCGGCATCGCATTCGAGCATCTTGAGGTCACCGAGGCAGACCGGGAAGCGGTCCTTGCCGTGCGGGACCACGTCCACGTTGGCCAGGCCGCGGCCATCCACGTCGTAGGCGCCCTCGCACTGGTTGGCAGCCGTCGCGCCGCCCCACAGGAAGTCTTTACGGAAAGCCATGCATCAATCCTTTCACACGCTGTTTGTCGTGGCTTCAGTATCCCCGCAAACGGGGCCTCTCTCAACGACAGCGGCGCAGGCCGACACTTCTTTTCGCACGCAGGCGCTCGGCAGCCGCCCCCGTCTGACACTTTTTGATACCTGCCCGCCCAAACCACCACAAAGGGGACAGACACCTTTGTGGTGGTTTGGACAGGTTTGTCTCAATCTGTAACAGGTAGGCCGCTAAAACCGGGCCTGGTGTTACAGATCGAGATTTTTCGGGCGGCCCCTGCAGTTTGTCTAAATCTGTAACAGGTAGAGACGATTTGGCCCGCTAGATGTTACAGATCGAGACGAAAGGTTCTAGTCCACGGTGATGTCGAGGTTTTTGCCGATGAGGCCTACGTAGCCGCCCTCGGGTGGCAGACCATTTGACTGAATAGGAAAAAAAGGAAAAAATAGGAAAAAAAGGAAAGGAGACTCATGACTGAAACCATCTTCTCCCCCTCATTTGGAAATCGCCCGTCCTATCTGGTGGGGCGCGGGAGCGTGATTTCGACATTCATCTCCGGCCTTGAGCAGGAGCCGGGCAACCGAGACCGAGCCATGCTCATGCTCGGCCAGCGAGGCAGCGGCAAAACGGTTCTGCTGTGGGAACTTGCCGACCGCGCACGCAAGCTCGGCTTTGTTGTCGCCACGCCCACCGTAGCCTCCGAGGATATGCTCGAGCGTATTGTTGAGAAGATCCAGGAAGCGGGCGAGCCCTACGCCAACAAGCATCGTCTCCCCAAACTTGCGGGCGGCGGCCTGAGCGTCTTCGGCTTCTCAGCCGGCCTTGAGTTCACGCGCGATGTGCAGGAAACCAAAAGCTTCCAGTTCAAGCTCACACAGCTGGCGCGCAAACTGACCGAGCAGGAACACGGCATCCTCATCCTTATCGATGAGCTCCAAGCTAATTCACCTGAGATTAGACAGCTCGTCACCGCCTACCAAGAGCTGGTCGGTGAGGGGCTCAACGTCGCGCTTGTTATGGCTGGCCTTCCGGGAGCAGTTTCGGCGACGCTCAACGACCGCGTGCTGACATTTCTCAACCGCGCACGCAAGGTCGCGCTCGATCCGCTTTCGGTCGGAGACGTCGACGCCTATTATCAGCGGGCTTTCGATGAGCTCGGCCTTGATATTCCAAGCGATCTTCGCCTCTATGCCGCTCGCGCAACCCAAGGCTCGCCCTATATGCTGCAACTCATCGGCTACAACATCGCCAATCGCTGCAATGCAGGAGAACGCGCGACGCAAGAGCTCATCGATGGAGCCATCGATGCGTCGAAGGTCGATTTCGAAAACGACGTCTGTGAGACGACGCTCGCCGCGCTATCGGACCGAGACGTCGCGTTTCTCGCCGCAATGGCTGACGACGAAGACGCTGCGTCGCGCATTTCCGATGTAGCGAAGCGGATGTCGGTCACACCCGACTATGCGCAAAAGTATCGCCGGCGCCTCATCGACGCCGGCGTTATCGAACAGGCACGCCGCGGTTACGTGCGCTTCGCCGTACCATATATGGCTGACTACCTGCGCAGTCAGCTCTAGGCAGCCACCACAATGGAGACACGTACCTTTGTGGCGGCTTGGGCAGGTTTGTCTCGATCTGTAACAGGTAGAGACGATTTAGCCCGCTAGATGTTACAAATCGAGACAGAAGATTCTAGTCGCGGGTGATGTCGAGGTTCTTGCCGACGAGGCCTACGTAGCCGCCTTCGGCTGCCTTGGGGCTGTCGGCGTGGCAGAGAACCCACTTGTCAGCCTTCCAGTAGCAGTAGCTGTCGCCAGCCGCGGGCATGTCGGCCGCAGCCTCGGGGCGCGGGCCATTGGTGCCCGCCGGCAGCGCCACCATCACCTGGAAGCCGCCGTCGTCGACCATGCAGGGCGTGTAGTGGAGCGTGGTGTTGAAGACTTCGACGACCGTACCCGCCGGCACGCGGAACGCCTTGACGCACGCGGTGTCGAGCTTGCCGTCCTCGATCTCCCAGCGATGCGCCACGAGCAGGATAAAGTCGCGGGCGCCCAGGTTAAACTCGCTGGCGCGGTGATACTCCAGGCAGTTGAGCTGCGTGTTGTGGCCGTTGCACCAGCCGAGCTGGAAGGGACGACCGCCAAACATGAGAAAGCCCAATTTGTCGGCATCCTTGACGCCCTCGAGCTCCGGCGCACTTGCTACGTACTTGCTGCCCTCGGGAATGGGCGTGGCAGAGAGCGCCTCGAGCACGGGCGACGTGAGCTCGGACGGAACGTTATCCCAAACGTTGCCATAGGATTTGAACTCGGAATCGTTGACAGAATAGATATGCATGTTCACTCCTGTTCGTAAATGTGACTATACGAACATTCTAGAACAAACATGAGCGATTTTGAACGCTCATCCCGGCCACTCAACAAAAAGGCGCCCCCGCATAAGCGAAGGCGCCCAATGCGCGCGTTTTAGGCGATAAAGCCCTTACGCCTGCTGATAGTGCAGGTGCTTCTCGTCGATATCGGCCAGGTCGCGGTCGAGGTAACGGCGCGCGAGCCAGTTTGCCATGGGGAGGTTCTGGTCCAGGTAGTTGCCGCACTCCTCGGGAGCGGCACCGGGGACATCGCCCTCAAAGTCGGCGACAAACTCGAACAGCTCACGCACGAGCGGCAGGATCTCCTCGCTCGTCACCTCGCCAAATACGACGAGGTAAAAGCCCGTGCGGCAGCCCATGGGGCCAAAGTAGACAATGCGGCTCGACCACTCGGCATGATTGCGAAGGAACGTCGCGCCCAGGTGCTCGATGGTGTGGCACTCGGCCGTGTTCATGACCGGCTCCTTGTTGGGCGTGGTCAGGCGCAGGTCAAACGTGGTGACGGCAGCACCGGTCGCCGGATCGCGGTCGATGCGGCTCACATACACGCCGGGCTCAAGCAGCAGATGGTCAACGGAAAAACTCGCGATGCGTTCCATGGCAGATCCTCTCGGTAGTCAATTTGGGACGGGCTCTTTTAGCTGGTTCGAATGGTCGCACCAATCATACCAGTCAAAAAAGCCCCGTCCCAAATAAGCTACCTGGGACGGGGATCGATGGGTTTTTAATCCCCGTCCCAGAATAATCATGCTAGGCAGTGTACGAGATGGTGGCGGCTACGGCGTGGCGCCAGCCGGCGATCTTTTTGGCGCGCTCGTCGGCGGGCATGGCAGGCTCCACGATGCCGCGGGCCCCATAGACGTCGACGACATCGCGCGTGTACATGCCCAGCGCAATGCCGCAGGCCCAGGCCGCACCCAGACCGCTCATCTCGTCGTTGCTCGCAATGCGGATGGGCGAGCCAACCAAGTCGCTCTCAAACTGCATCAGGTACGCGTCGCGCGTGGGACCGCCGTCAACACGAAGCTCTGCCAGCGTTGCACCCGAATCCTCGACCATCGCATCGATGACGTCAAAAATCTGATAGGCGATCGACTCGTCAGCGGCCTTTACGAACTCCGCACGGCCCGTGGTGCGCGTCATGCCAAAGACGCAGCCCTCGGCGTCACTCGCCCAGTGCGGCGCGCCCAGGCCAGTGAACGCAGGCACAAAGTAGACGCGGCTCGCCGGATTGGCGGCGTAGCACAGGTCGGTGACTTCCTCGGGATTGTTGATGAGCTCCAGGTCGTCGCGCAGCCACGTCTTGACGGCGCCGGCGTAGCTCACGTTGCCCTCGAGCACATACTCGGTCACACCGTCCATACGCCACGCAAGCGAGCTCGAAAGCCCGTGCGAGCTGGCAACGAACTCGTCGCCGACGTTCATCATGACCGAGCTGCCGGTGCCATAGGTCGCCTTGGCCATGCCGCGGCTATGGCAGCCCTGAGCAAACAAGGCGGCATGGCTGTCGCCGAGTACGCCGTGAATGGGCACGGGCGCCGGCAAAAAGCCGCCCAGGTCCGTCATGCCGAACAGGCCATCGGAATCGGTCACCTGCGGCAGGCAGGCTGCATCGACGCCAAAGGCCTCGCACACCGGCTCGCTCCAGCAGCCACGGCGCAGGTCAAAGAGCTGCGTGCGGCTGGCGTTAGACCAGTCGCAGCGGAACTCCGCGCCGCCCGTGAGCGTCCAGACCACCCAGGCATCGATGGTGCCCAGACACAGCTCGCCTGCCGCCGCGGCCTCGGCAGCCGTGGGAACGTTCGCGAGAATCCAAGCCATCTTGCCCGCCGGATAGTAAGGCGAGAGTACCAGGCCCGTCGTGTCGCGCACCAGCTCGGCCACGCCCTCGCGCGCGGCCAGCTCGTCGCACAGCTCACGGGCGCGGGCGCACTGCCACACCACGGCGTCGCACAGTGGCTCGCCCGTCGTGCGCCTCCAGGCAACGGTGGTCTCGCGCTGGTTGGAGATGCCGATGCCGGCGATGTCGGCCGGATCGACCCCGGTCTCCTCCACCACGGCGCGCGCCACGGCCAGCACGTTGGCGGCAATCTCGGCTGGATCATGGCTCACCCAGCCGGCCTCGTTGACAATCTGACGATGTGGGCGGTCGGCACGATGAATCAAATGGCCGCCCTCGTCCACCAGCAGCGCCTTGGTGCCCTGCGTGGATTGATCGATTCCGATGATGTATTTGCTCATGTACTCTCCCATTCCTTCCGCCAAATCGAAGACGACCCGACGGACAAGGAGCGAGCGGCCGTCAAGCGCCGCAGATTGCCGTGAAAGAGGAGCGCCGCGTACTCTGTGTACGCAAGCGACGGTTTGAACGGCAAGGTGCGGTGCTTGGCGGCCGCGCAGCGTCTGTTTCTACTAGTTGCCGAGGAACTCGGCGACAGCCTTGGCAATGCCTTCGCCCGTCAGACCGTAGTGTGCAAAGACCTCGGGGCTCGTGCCAGTGATGACCGGCGCGTCGGGCAGGGAGAGACACTTGACCGGACGCGGGCAATGCTCGCCCACCACCTGCGCGACCATAGAGCCTAGACCGCCGAAGGGGCTGTGCTCCTCGACGGTCACGACGGCGCGCGTGGCACCGGCGGCCTCAATCACGGCCTCGGCGTCGAGCGGCTTGACGCAGTACATGTCGAGCACCGTTGCCGAGATTCCCTGCTCGGCCAGTAGATCGGCGGCGTCCACGGCATGGCGGACCATCTCGCCGGTGGCGACAAGCGTCACATCGGTACCGCGACGCACCCAGGTGGCGCGATCCATCTGGAACGGGCACTCGCCCTCGGCGTACACGTCCTCGACCGGGTTGCGCCCCACGCGGATGTAGGCCGGCTTGTTGTCGGCTACCAGGGCGCGCACGAGCTCGGCGGTCTGGAAGCGGTCACTCGGCAGATACACGCGCATGTTGGGAATCGCGCTCATGGCGGCGATATCCTGCGCGGAGTGGTGGCTCATACCCAGGGCGCCATAGGACACGCCGCCCGAGATGCCGATGAGCTTGACGTTGGTGTTGGAGTACGAGACGTCGACCTTGCACTGCTCATACGAACGCGTGGTCACAAAGGACGCCGGCGAGGCGGCCCAGGCCTTCTTGCCGCACGAGGCCATGCCGGCGGCGATGCTCACCAGGTCCTGCTCGGCAATGCCGACCTCAATGGACTGCTGGGGATACTGGTCGAAGAACGGCGTGAGCGATGCGGAGCCGCGGGAGTCGGAGCACAGGACGACGATGTCTTTATCGGTTGCGGCGGCCTCGAGCAGCGTGTCGCAGATAACCTTGCGGTTGGCGATCTTGTTAGCCATTGATGGCCTCCTTATGGGCAGCGAAATCGGCGATGATCTGGGCATATTCCTCATCGTTGGGCAGGTGATGATGCCAGGCGGCCTTGTCCTCCATAACCGGCGAGCCGTAGCCCTTCACCGTGTTGAGGATGATGACCGTGGGCTTACCCTTGGTCTCGGCGGCCAGCGTCAGCGCGGCGTCGATGGCCTGGACGTCGTTGCCCGGAATGGACAGCACGTTCCAACCGAAGGCGGCCCAGCGCTCCTCCTGCGAATCCTGCTTCATGACGTCCTCGGTGCTACCGCTGATCTGCAGGCGGTTGCGGTCCACGAGCGCGCACAGGTTATCGAGCTGGTAGTTGCCGCCGCTCATGGCGCCCTCCCAGACCGAGCCCTCGGCAAGCTCGCCGTCGCCCATGATGGTGTAGACGCGGTAGTCGCGGCCGTCCATCTTGCCGGCAAGCGCCATACCCACGGCCACGGGCAGACCGTGGCCCAGCGAGCCCGAGTTCATCTCGATGCCCTTGAGCTTGTTGTTGGGGTGACCGATGTAGGGGCTGCCGAACTTGGAGAAGCGGGCCTTGACGTCATCGAGGTCCAGATAGCCCTCGTGGCAGAGCACCGTGTAGTAGGCCTCCATTGCGTGGCCCTTGGAGAGCACGAAGCGATCGCGGTTGGGATCGTCGACGGTCTCGGGCGAAATGTTGAGATGGTTGGCGTAGAGGGTCATGAGGGCATCGATCACCGACATGTCGCCGCCGATATGGCCGCCGGCGCCAGCCATGATGATATCGACGCAATCGCGGCGAAGGTCCCAACGCAGGGACTCAAGCTCTTCGATAGTTGCCATTTCTACTCTCCTCGCAGGTAGGCTTTGACGTCTTCTTCAATCGGGTCGTATAAGTCGGGGGCAATGCCGATGTACTTGCACGCTTCGTAGAGCACCGGCACCACGTTGGCGTGAATGGCGACGCAGTGGTGGATGTAGGGACCCTCGACGATCTTGGCCTCGAGGCGCTTGAGGTTGTCGACCTCGACCCACAGGTAGGTGCCCATGCCGGCCGGGCCGTCGATGCCGCGGGCGTTGCCCAGTAGCAGCGAGTACTCGCCGTTGTCACCGTCAAAGCGGGCAAGGGTGAGGTCGCCGTGCTTGGCCTCGGCCGTCAGCGCGCCGGGGTGATCGAAAGCCAGCGGGTAGGTGAGCTTGGGCTTGACGGCCGCGCAGCTGCAGGGCCAGGGGCCACAATGCTGCAGCAGCTCGCCGTTCTCGTTATCGGGATGGCGCACGGTCCAGTCGGCGAACATGCCGCGGTGACGGCCCAGGTCGGCGGCCTCGACCATCAGTGCGGTGATGGCGCCGTGAATATCGGTCTCGCATACGATGGGGATGCCCATCTCGTTGAGGATGGCGTTGGCGGCGCAGGGCATAATGCCCAGCTCGTCCTGCAGGGCATTCCAGCACTGGATGGCACCGGCGTTGCAGCCGTACTTCTCGACCAAGCGCTTCATGGCGATGGCAAGACCGGCAACCGCGGGAACCTTATCCTCGGGGATGCAGATCTCAAAGCTGTCGTTGATGTGGGCGAGCATGGCGGCCATGGCCTGCTCGTCGGTCTGGGCGTCGCGCACGGCCTGGACAAGCTCAGTCATGGGAATGGGCGAAAGCTGGATGTTGAACTTCTCGAGCAGCTCGCCCTCGTTGCACATGGTCGACCAGAAGTCGAACGGACGGGTGGCCATCTGCAGGATGCGAGTGTGCTTGAAGGTCTTGACCACGTTGCACACGGCCAGGAAGTCCCAGACGCCGCGCTCGAACTCGGGGTCGGTCAGGCGGCAGTTGGTCATGTAGGTAAAGGGCACCTGGAAGCGGCGCAGGACTTTGCCGGTCGCGAACAGGCCGCACTGGCTGTCGCGCAGGCGCGTGCCGTCGGGCTCGGGGCGCTCGTCGCGCGGGCCCCACAGCAGCACGGGCAGGCCGAGCTCGCGGGCAAGGCGAGCGCAAACGTACTCGGTGCCAAAGTTGGCGTGGCACAGCATAATGCCATCGACGCCCTCGGCGCGGAATTTCTTGACGATGGGCTCGATATGGCTGTCGTCGAACAGCAGGCCCTCTTCATTGATGTCGTCGATATCCACGATGTCGACGCCGATCTCGCGCAGGCGATCAGCCGTCAGGCCGCGATACTTGATTGCGTCCGGCGCGCTAAAGATGCTGCGGCGCGTGGGCACAAAGCCGAGCTTGATCTTGTCCATGTACGTCCTCCCCTAATCACATGTTCAGTAAACAGACGGATGTTTCGTTTTGTTCTGTTTACTAAATGTTTTACTCTTTTGTTTAGTAGTTTAGCGCGAAAGTCCCGTAAACGGTAGGGAAATCAGCCTAAACGGTATGTAAACAATCTGAACATACAAGGGCAACAAAAAGAGGGCCCCGAAGGACCCTCTCTATCCGCATATGTATGTACGCGAAATCAATACCGCCCTATTCCCGCGAGCACACCGCCCGCGGGGGTAATCTGGCTGCAAGGCCCGTGGTTACGCGCCCATCTTGCGATAGACGTCCACGAACTCCTTGGCAAGGATGCCAAAGCCCTCGGCACTCATAAGCTGATCCTCGGCATGGACAACCAAAAGATCGATGCTCAGGTTCTCGCCAGCTGCAGTCTGCTGGACAAGGCCACCGTGAGCCGCGTGCCCCTCGGCATAGTGCTGCTGGCCCTCGGCGATCTTCGCCTCGGCCTCTTCGAACTTGCCATCACGAGCTAGGTGAATCGCATCGATGTAGCAGCTGCGCGCGCAACCGACGCCTGCAATGATCTGAAAGCTCTGAAGCTGAATCTCTTCTGCCGTCATACCTACAGTCCCATCAGTTCCTTGGCCTGGGCCAGAGCCTTGGCGCCGTCCATCATGCCGTAGATGGCCATGGGGATCACGCCGACCGGTACCTCGGGGCATGCGGCAGAAACCTCGTCCTTGGCATAGCCAACCTGCGGCCCAAGCAGGATGCAATCGGCATTGCGTCCGATGGTGGCAGCCTCGCTGACGGCGTGGGCGGAGACCTCGCACTCCAGGCCCTCGGCGTCGGCAGCCTTCTTGATGTTCTTCATGATGATGCTCGTGGACATGCCACCGGCGCACATAAGAACGATGTTTTTCATTGCAGTTCCTTTCCTGTAACCCCTCACAGGGACTTGTATGTTTCGGCAATCAACGCGATCGGCCGAACCTACGAACTTACGGACAATGACCTACTCGGCAGAAGCCTTTGCGGCGGCCTCCTCCTCGAGGGCCTCCTTGTCGGCCATCTTGACAAACGGGATGAACAGCAGGGCAACGGCGAGAATCGCAGCGCAGACAATGACAACCAGACCAGGACCGCCGATGAAGAAGTCGGTGATGGGCAGCGGCACGACGAACGGCATGTTGACCGTCGGGTTATACGCGTTGCCAAGACCCAGCAGCAGGCCAATGGCGGCAACGGCGCATGCGACCGGCTTGAGCAGGATGTAGGGGATGAACATATAGGGGTTCATGGCGACGGGCGTACCAAAGATGATGGGCTCGGAGATGTTGAAGATAGCAGGCACCAGAGCGACCTTGGAAAGCGTCTTGTAGCGCTCGGACTTGGCCGTGAGCAGCGCAAGCTCCATGCCCAGGGCGTCAACAGAGCCCACGGAGAACATAACGATGAACGGCAGATACGGAAGCGGCTGGCCGGCAAGGTATGCCTCGACGTTGGCCAGAGCGCACGTCGAAACGACCGGCATGTACACGCTCATAAGGACGCTGGGATGTACACCAAAGAAGAACAGCAGGTTGCACAGGATAAAGTAGACGACGACGGCCCACGGGCTGGAGCCCAGGAACATAACGGGCACCGCAATGGTGGAGTTGATGAGGTTAAAGACATCGCCGTAGCTCGTCAGGCCCATGCCCCACTTAAGCAGCGCGGCCGAGGTAAAGATGACGATGGCGCAGAACATCGGGGACAGCGAGTCGTTGACGAACTGCGGAACGGAATCGGGCATGGGGATGGCGATATGCTTCATAAGGAAGTTAAGCGCCTTCGGCACGATCAGCGCCACGAGCAGGGCCACGAACAGACCCGAGCTGCCCAGGTAACGGGTAGTGATGAAGGTCGAGCCGTCCTCGGCATGGCCCAGCGGGATCAGCAGGAGCAGAACGCCAATGGACGCAACCGTCGTCGTAAGGCCCTTGTTCTCAAGCACCTTGCCGTAGGAGTACGAAACCGAAGCGCACATGTAGATGGCACCGAGGTTCATGGTGACGACCAACACATCGGCAATCGTCGCCGACATGCCAGTGCCGGTAAGGAACGCCTGCAGCGGCGGGATCGGCAGTCCGTTGATGATGGAGAGCAGCGCCACGCCCAGCGTAACGGGCATGGTCGCCATCATGCCGGACATAAGGCCCTTTACGACCTTAAAGCTGCTCACTTTGTGGGCAATGGGGCCCACGTGCTTCTCGAGGAAGCCCTGCATCGAATCGAGAACGCTCATTTCGTGTTCACTGATCCTCTCTAAACGATTCATCTAGCTGTCAAGCGGGAAATTGCGGCCGACTCTTTCCCGCCTATGACCAAGGGAAATATGGTTATGCCTTGAGCTCGAGGACGAGGAGCCAATCCCCAACCTCGGGTTTGTCAGGCAGTGTGATGCTGTCCGTGACGACAGAGACGTTCTCGCCGTCACGGTATGCGCCCGTGCGGGGGTTAAACCATCGGCTTGCATAGGCAGCGCCCGTCGGCACGCCCTCGATAGCAAGCTTTCGGCGCACGGTATCGCCAAAGTACGCGACGATGCGCGAAAGGTCTCGGTTGGCGGTTGCCAGCGGAGCCTTGTTGGCAAACAGGTTGCCCGCATCGGTCGTTTCGTAGGGAGCGAGCTCCCAGAAGTGATTTTCTTCGTAGAAGGAGCGCATATAGCCCATCTGGACTGCACCCTCTCCGTCTACCGCCTGGGCCCACGTAATGCCAAAGCGGTTGAAGATCGCCATAAAGGGATCGAGCTCCTCGGGACTTTCCCACACGTTGTCCCAGATGCCCTGGGCTCCGTAGGTATAGCCAGCGCCGCCCGCCTGCATGCAGATATACGCCACGCGACGCAACATGTCTGCGGTGCACAGGCGCGTACCCATTTCCTCGAGCGTCGAGCAAAACTCGTAGAGCGCCTCGCCCTCGACGAAGGGCTTGTCGTCATGAGCTGCCAGATAGTCAAAGTAGTCGCTCGCCTTGATCAGGTAATCGCCATGACCGGCCTGGTTGAGCGTAAAGTCCATCCAAGCCTCGTCCTGGTAGTAATCGGCAAAGGGGCGCTCGTTGGTATAGTGCGCCGTAGCCAGGTGGCCATAGCCGTCGCGGGCCTCGATCTCCAAGGCGACCTCACGCCATCCGTCGATCAAAGCGGCTCGATCTTCTTTGCCATACCCGGCAACCTCGCCGGCAAGCGTCCAAACCATCGGATATGCGCCATAGCGCGCCACCAGATAGCGGGCAAGGTGCTTTTGATGCTCCACGCCATGATCGCCGCGAATAGAAAACGCCCATGCCTGGCCAAGCGCGTTGACCAAACCGGCATCGGCGACATAGGCCATGCGGCGATCAAGCTCCTGCCGGTAGAAAGCAACATTGGGCAGATCCTCTGCGCCCTTGGGCATACCGCCGTCAATCCAGTAGCGACCATCTGCGCCCATGTCAGAGCGCAAGTTGGTCTGGTAGACAGTAAATCCCTGCTTGGCACGCAGGTCGACCATGCCGCGGAACTGACTCGTCATGCCAGGGTGGTTCGACTTGTCCCAGCTCTCGCGGTAGGCAAACTCCCAGTGGGTGTCGCCGAGCCAAAAAAAACGGCGTGCCATCCGAATAGGCAAATAAGTGCGGGTTGTCCGCGACGCGGATAAAGCCGTGGCGATACAGGTCGAGGTCGCCCTTGTACGGTACAGCCTCGACGCTGCCCACACGGCCATTAAGACCGGTCTGCTCGGGAGCCTCGATACCATAGTTCCAAGCGCCGAGCTCGGTCGGGGCAAACGAGACGCGGTAGGTGCGGTCGCCGTCCCAGTAGGCCTCGCGGCGGATCACCCTGCCGCTCGGACCGACAAACTCCGCCCAAATCTCAACATCCAAAAACGGGTTGTCGAACGAACAGGCGCTCTCAAACGTCAGAACGACCGGACGCCAGATCTCGACGACAGCGTCTTGGTTCAACGTCGTATCCATTACAGACCCCTCTCCGGTCTTAATACCTACTAGTTCAGTCCCCGCTCGCTCGCGGACCTCACGGCAAAGTCAACGATCGCTTGGGCGTCTTCGGCACAGACAAAGCCTTGCGACACCTCAATCGCCGTATCGCGCTCGCACAGGGCGCGGTAGTTTTCGAGCGATCCGTACAGCTCCTTGAGCATCGATGCCGAGAACGACTCCATGTGGCCAAACAGCCCATCCTTGTCGCTCGTCTTATCGACCGTGCCCTGACCCGGCTCGACCAGGCTCGTGTTGGAGTAACGGGCAAACGGATGCTCGAGCAGGCAGGTGCGAAGACCGCCCTTGGTGTTGCCCAGGGCATCCTTTACGTTCTCGCCGTTTGCATCCAGCTCAATGCGCGGGCACGTTGCCGGCGCGGCGCCGGTGCGGACCCAACGGAACAGGTTGCGGAAGGCAGCGTGGAAGAGATACTGCGATGGATAGGCGTTTGCCTCGGCATGCTTGCCGACATACACCGGCAGGTGGTCGATACGCTTAAGATCCTCGTCGTCCTGGTAATAGTCGACATAGCTCCACTGCGTATCGTGGGAGGCGCCCGTCACCTCGTACAGCCGGTACTTAAAATCGGGGGCATCGCTATCGGGCATAAGCGTGCGCCAACTCTCAAAGCGACCGTTCTCGCTTTCGGTCTGAAGGGCGATGAACGGCTCCTCGACGTGCTCCACGCGCATCAGGTGATGCGCATAGTCCCGGCAGCACTCATACTGGTTGACGGGAGTGCACAGCGAATGGATGCCGCCGCCGGACAGATAGCCGTCAAACACGCGGCCGTCGCGGCGCACCTCCTCGCGATAGGCAAAGCTGTTGAGGTAGCGGAACAGATAGGCGCCTGACTGGGACCATCCCGTAAGGCAGATCGCCTGGTGCGGATAATCGCGGATCGGGTTGAGGTCGGAGTCCTCGCGCAGGAGCCACGCAAGATCGGTCAGCATATCCCAAAACAGACCCGTCTCGTAGGAGATGTCCATGTCGGGAAGTGCGCCGCCGCGCTCGAGCTCGGCCGGATCATAGTCGAAGGGTCGCTCGGGAGTCGGGTTCGCCCAACTCATAAAGGCATAGCGATCGGGATTGAATTCCTTGAGCTTGGCGATGGTATTGGGCTTGCTGGTGATGCCTACATAGATGTCACCAGAGCGCACAAACTCGCCGTAGCCCAGAATCCACATGCGCTCGATTTCCATGAACGATGTGGGGTTGATAATCTCGACCACCACGTTGCCGCTCGCCTGCGCCGGATCTTTGGGCGCGCGGACAACAATGCGATTGGAATAGGGGGCATCGGCGGTCATGACCTCTACGCCGCCATCTTCGTCGGCAGTGCGATACACGTTGGCGGTGCCGTCAACGCGATATTCGCGCTCGACGTAGCCATTCGCGCTCAGATGACAGTAGCGCTCGGCGCTCGAAAACGGATAGCTCTCATCCGTAACGGGCATTTCGGAAATAACGCTGATCATCTCGTCCCCCTTGCTGTTGCGTTTGTTGAGACAAACTCTACTGGGGACGCAACTTAACTTCTATCGATTCTTAAGTTGATTTACTAAATATTTAGCTTAATGAACAACCAAGTGTTAAGCTCGTTTTAAGTTAACAACCGTTAGGAACCACCATGGCCGTTACTGCAAAACAAATTGCTGATCAGCTGGGAATCTCGGCAGCGGCCGTCTCCCTTGCACTTAACAATCGACGCGGCGTAAGCGAAAAAACACGGCAGCTGGTGCTCAGCACCGCTGAAGCCCTAGGTTACGACTTTAGCAAGATTAAGTTCGAGCGACAAAGAAGCGGAACCGTTGCCTTGGTTGCCTTTAACCGGCGCCGCATCTTTGCGACCCCCTTCTTCGACGACATGCTCGCCGGAGTCGAGGGCGCCCTTAGGCATGCGGGATTCTCGTTTTCGCTGGTGAACTACTCGCCATTCGAAAACATTCACCAACAGATCGCCGACATCGCCGAGGCACGATATGACGGCGTCATCATCCTCGCAACCGAGATGTACGAGTCGGATTTTTTGCCGTTTGCATCGCTGGACTGCCCCCTGCTGCTACTGGACTCATGCATGAGCGTTGGGGTCGACACGGTCAAGATCGACAACGCTGCCAGTATGACACTTGCCGTACAGTACCTGTATTCGAAGTATGGATCGGTCCCCGGCCTGTTAACGACGCCCATTACCTTGGGCAACTTCGCCGAACGACGTTTCGCCTACGAGCACGCCATCGGTCAGCTAGCCGGGTCGGAAAAATGCGGCATCATCCACGAGCTCGCCGTCGATCTAGACGAGGCCTACTCGGGCATGCTCGACATTATTGATTCGGGCGAGCCCCTTGCCCAAAGCTACGTCGCCGTCTTTGACGATATGGCTATTGGAGCCATGAAAGCCTTCATCGAGCGCGGCTATCGCGTGCCCGAAGACGTACGCATCGTCGGCTTCGACAACAACATCGGCGGCACCTACGTTCAGCCGCAGCTGACCACGCTCAACGTTCCTTCGCAGTATATGGGCATCATCGCCGCACGACGCCTCGTCGAGATCATCGACGAGGCCGAGCATCACCCGCTCAAGATCGAGCTGGGGGCATCGCTCATCAAGCGCCGTTCTGCCTAGATTTCGCGCACGCTTTGGCGCTCGACAAAATAGGTCGATACGGCCGTCTTGCAGGTATAGCTCTTGGGATTGCGGATGTTGCCCACCAGGCGGCGCACCGCGATCTCGCCCACCTCGTGTTTGGGAACGTGCACCGTGGTGAGCGGCGGGTTGGAGAAGGCACCCAGAGATAGGTCGTCAAAGCCGATAATCGAAACATCCTCGGGCACGCGAATACCGTGCTCGTTGAGCGCGCGCATGGCGCCTACGGCGAGCACGTCGTTCTCGGAAAAGAAAGCCGTCGGCAGGTCGTCGCGCGAGACGCTGTCGAGCCACGCGCCCATGTCGCGATAAGCGCCCTCGAGCGTGGTGCCCAGCGTGACGCGCCATGTCGGGTTGGCCTCAAGGCCCGCGTCCTCGAGCGCTTGGCGATAGCCGCGCTCACGATCCTTAAAGTTGCGGATGCGAAGATCGCCCGCCAGATAGCCGATTTGCTTGTGACCTTTCTCGATGAGGTAGTCCACGGCGCGCAGCACCGAATCGGTGTTGGCAATGACCACGGCGTCGAAATACTGACGATCGCTCCAGCCATCGAGCACAATCAGATGGGCGGCGGCGTTAGCGAACAGGGCGTAGTCCTCCTCGCCCAACTCCGTACCCATTAGCACAATGGCGGCGGACGGATCGGCGATCAGGCCCTCGACCTGCGGGCGCACGGCGTCCAGGTCGCTAAAGTCGAGCGAGACAAAGCTCGTGCTCATGCCGTGGCGACGCGCCTGGCGCTCCACGCCCTCGATGACCGCGGGATGGAAGGTGCTCTCGTCCAGGATGGCGCCCGTCTTGCGCGCAAGCACGAACTGGATGCTCTCGAGCTGCGTCGACTGCTGGTAGCCGAGCGACTGTGCGCACTCCAGAATGACCTTAGCGGTCTCCTCGCTCACGCTGCGCTTGCGGTTGAGCGCGTTGGACACGGTCGCAGGCGAAAAACCGGTGATGCGACTGATCTCGCGAACGCTTGCTTTGGCCATTGTTCCCCCTAGCAACGGTCGTGGTCGAGCATCGTGGCCTGACCGCCTCGTGACTCGACAACTAAACGACCGCAAATTCAATCTAAACAGAATAGTAAATGTTTAATAGCCAGTTTAGCCTGTTGTCAAGCAAAGTGGCCCGACTATTCCCCCAACGGGCACATTTAGTCGGTAGCTAAAAAAGCCCCGTCCCAAATTGACTACATGGGGCGGGGCGTGAAAAACATTTAGCCCAGGACGCGGGCCATACGCGCCTTGAACTCGGACAGGAAGCGCGGGGCGTCGACGGTCAGCGCCACGAGTGCGCTCTTGTCGGGGTCGGCCACACGGCGCTCATCGCAGATGGTGCGGCCGCGATACTCGCCCAGCAGATCAACACGCAGATTACAGCCGAGCGCGCCCACGAGCGTGGGGTCGATCGCCACGGCAACGGCCAGCGGATCGTGCAGCGCGCAGCCACCCAGGTAGGGGGCGTTCATCTCGTACGAGCCAATATAGTGCTCCACCATGCTCGCAAACGCGCAACCGGCCATGGTGCCCGAGCCCGTCCAGCCGGCAATGTCGCGACGCGTGAGCACCACGCGATGCGTCACATCCAAACCCACCATAGTGAGCTTGCGGCCCGAACGCAGCACGGCGTCGGCCGCCTCGGGATCACTTGCCATGTTGGCCTCGGCGCCCGCGCTCACGTTGCCGGGCACGGTCAAGGCGCCGCCCATAACCACCACGCGGCCGATAGACATCACCGCTGCCGCATCGCGCTCCAGGGCAAGCGCCAGGTTGGAGAGCGGGCCGGTCGCTACGTAGACCAGATCGGGACCATAGGTGCGCGCGGCATCGATCAGATAATCGACCGCAGCGTTACCGTCGGCAGACGTCGCCCCCACCGGCTCGTAGGGCGACGCGGGCACGCTCGCGCCGCCGATGCCGTTCTTGCCGTGAATGAGCGCGGTGGACGCCGGCGGCGTATAGGGCTCAGTCGCCTGCAGAGGACGGTCGGCACCCAGGTACACCGGCACCTCGGGACGACCCAACAGGTCGAGCACCGCCAAGCAGTTATGCGCCGACTGGTCGACGCGCACGTTGCCAAAGCACGTGGTAATGCCGACGAGCTCCACCTCGGGGCTCGCGATGGCATAGGCAAGCGCCATCGCATCGTCCACACCCATATCCAGATCAAGGATCAGCTTCTTAATTGCCATTGTTCTACTCCGCTTCTCCGTCTTGTACTAAATCGTCTAAATCAAACACGCGCTCAACTTCGGCACGCGTGGGAATCGACTGCTGTGCGCCCAGGCGCGACACCGTCACCGCCGAGGCGCGTGCGCCCACCGCCATGCACTCAAAGAGCGGCAGGCCCTCCAGACGAGCCGCGGCAAGCGCACCGATAAATGTATCGCCCGCGGCCGTCGTATCGACCACCGCACTCGAAAGCGCCGGCATGCGCAGCAGCTCGCCGTCATCGCCAAGCGTAACCGAGCCAGCGCCACCCAACGTGATGACCGCAGCTCCGGCACCCTTGGCGAGCAGGGCATTGAGCGCCGCGACGCAGCTCGCATCATCCGCGGGCAAGATGCCCGTCAGCACCTGGCACTCAGTCTCGTTGGGGCAGACCAGGTCGACTGCAGACCAGACCTCCGCAGGCAACTCACAGGCAGGCGCTGGATTAAAGACCGTATAGAACCCCAGCTCGTGAGCGCAAACAAGCGCCTCGGCAGTCGCCGCAAGGTCACATTCGCCCTGGGCGATAAAGACGCTTCCGGCAGCCGGGGCAATCTCGCTGGCGTCGCCGTCGAGCTCATCGGCCACCAGACGTCTCAGCGCGCGGGCAACGTCCTCGCCCGCAAGCGCATGATTGGCGCCCGGCGACAGCACGATGCGGTTGTCGCCCTCACAGCGAATGATGGTCGCCGTTCCCGTCTCTACGTCATCGCGATGCGCTACAAAGTCACAGTCCACGCCGGCATCTTGGAGCCCCGCCACGAGCGACGCGCCGAACGCGTCGCGACCGACCGCGCCGATCATGTGCGTGCGCGCGCCCATGCGCGCGGCAGCCACGGCCTGGTTGGCGCCTTTGCCGCCGGCATTAGTGATAAACCCGCTGCCGCCGACGGTCTCGCCCGCACGCGGCATGCGCTCGCACGCCACCGAAAGGTCCATGTTCATGCTGCCGAACACCGCAACGATGCCGCGATCTGCCATGGAAACCTCCTCATCTGCGGGCCTTATGCCCACCGTCGGCCGTCGATCGTGCGCTCTCGCACCCCTATAACTTTAGTTCACTTTGATGTGAACGCGCCCTTGAGGTTGCGCCAGCAGCAAGCATTCACAGGAGCAGGCAGCTACAATGAATATGTGCTGATTATTCTCGTCATTGGATGATGTTTTATGGAACAATTCCCTCAATCGAGCCCACGCGGTCGACGCCGCACGGGCAACGAGTCGGCGCCGCACGAACGCGTGAAGGGCGTGCGCCGTGCCAACGAGCCGCGACGCACTGCGAGCCCCCATCGCGCTTCTGCCAACAACGCTGGCCGCGCCAACACTCCCGCCGCGGAGCAGACGCCTGCTCGCCCCAAGTCCCGCTATATCCCCGCCCTCGATGGCCTGCGCACACTCGCCGTCGTCGCGGTGGTGCTCTATCACCTCAACCTTACGTGGGCTCAGGGCGGCCTGCTCGGCGTCACGATCTTCTTTGTGCTTTCGGGCTATCTGATTACGCGCTTGCTGCTCAACGAAATCGCTAAAACCGGCCGCATCGACCTTAAGAGCTTCTGGATTCGCCGCATCCGTCGCCTGGTCCCTGCCGTGGTAACGGTAGTGTTCGTGACCTGCGCGCTGTGCACCATCTTTAACCACGTGATGCTCACCAAGATGCGCCCTGACATCCTGCCGTCGCTGCTGTTCTTCAACAACTGGTGGCAGATTGCCCAAAACGTCTCGTACTTCAATGCTCTGGGCGACCCCTCGCCGCTCACGCATTTTTGGTCGCTTGCCATCGAGGAACAGTTCTACCTGATTTGGCCGCCACTGCTGTTTGCCATGGTATCCATGCATGTGAGCAAGCCCAACACGCGCCGCGTGGTTCTGGGCCTTGCCGCGGTATCTGCCCTCGCCATGATGGTGCTTTACAACCCTGCCGCCGACCCCAGCCGCGTGTACTACGGCACCGACACCCGTGTGTTCTCGCTGCTGCTGGGTGCCTGGATGGCCTTTATCCCCGATCGCGACCTGGCGCCGGTGCGTCTCGCTCATCGTTTGGGGCTCAATCGCCTGGTTGGCGCCGCCAAGCACGGCAATAACGCCGAGGGCAATCCTGGCAAGAAGGCCGACGAAGCAGCCGAGACCGCCCCGGCACAGCCGAGCGCCCTCGTGCGTTTTTGGTCCTCGCCCGCATCCATCGATGTCTTGGGCGTCGTGGGTCTGGTCGGCCTTGCCGCCATGGTCGCGCTCACCAACGGCTACACCGCGTTCCAGTATCGCGGCGGCACGCTGTTATGCTCCATCCTCACGCTCATGGTCATCGCGGCCTGCGTGCAGCCCCAGGGAATGGTTGCCCGCGCGCTGTCCGCCGAGCCGCTCGTGTGGGTTGGCAAGCGCTCGTACAGCATCTATCTGTGGCACTATCCGCTGCTGCTGCTTATGAACCCGGTCGCCAACATCAGCGATACGCCCTGGTGGCAGTACATCTTGCAGGTACTTGTGGTGGTCGCCGTAGCCGAGTGCTCCTATCGCTTTATCGAAACGCCGTTTAGGAAGGGTGCCTTCGGCCGCACCGTCGCCGAATTCCGCGATGGCACCACCACGCCCGCCAACTGGGCACGCGCGCACGTCCCTGTCTGCGCGGCCTGCGCTGTCGTGTTGGTCGTTGCACTGGGCGGCCTGATTTTTGTGCCCGAGACGTCTGCGCTGAGCGGCGAGGGCGCCGAAGTTCTGAACAAGGAAGCCAAAAACACCGCACCCGCCGACCAGCAGGCGGCCGACGACACCGACAAGGACAACGACGGCTTCCCCGATGGCTCCTACGACCTGTTGATGATCGGTGACTCCGTGTCGCTGCGCGCCGTTGATTCCTTTGACGGCGTGTTCCCGCACAGCCACATCGATGCCGAAAAGGGCCGCCAGTTTGATGCGGGCCGCGCGACATTTGAGGGCTATATCCAGCAGAACCTTGCCGGCAAGATCGTGGTCTTTGCCCTGGGCACCAACGGTTTGGTAACGGACGCCCAGGTCGACGCGATCATGGCCGACGCCGGCGAGCAGCGAACTGTCGTGTTTGTAAACACGCGTAGCCCGCAGCCGTGGGTCGGGTCCACGAATCAAGCCATCGCCAACGCCGCCACGCGCTACAAGAATGTACGCGTTATCGACTGGTACGGTTACAGTGCCAACCGCAACGACCTGTTCGACGGCGACGGCACGCACCTGTCGACTACCGGCGTGAACGAGTACCTCAACCTGATCCACGATGCGGTCAAGAAAGACCTGCCCGTGCACCCCGAGGACCACGCTAACGATCCGCAACCGGCAGCCGTCAAGTCCGCCGCCGACGCACTCGTCAAAGCCCTCGCCTACAAGCCACACAAGCTGGGCACCGACAAGTAACCTGTAGCGCAAACTTCCCACATCCGGAGGGGTGCCTGCC
>CAJKLK010000015.1:0-51649 GCA_905200715.1 uncultured Collinsella sp.
ACACGCATAAAAAGCCTCCCATTTCTCATGTCCAAGAAATGGGAGACAGTTCAACTTCGTGCGGCGGGGGCTCTTTCGTCCTGCGGAATGCGCTGGGAAGTTACCCCATGCGGCCAGCTGCGGGATCTTAGTCGCGTTGGAACAAGCAACCCAACATATATAGCTGAATTTGGATGAGAGGGGCTTGTTGCTGGTAGGGGCGTTGGGCTGTTGTTGACACTTTGGGATGCGTGGCGTCATGAGCGGAGCGGAACTTTGGAATGGGATCCGCACTTTGGGGTGGGGCTCCCACTTTGGGAAGGGATAGTTACTTAGCTGAAGAGGGGTTTTATGGCTGATAGGTAGTCTTTGGCTACGTCCTCTTTTGGGGCTTCGAAGTTGTGCCAGGCCCACCATTGGACCATTCCTACGAAGCTTGAGGCTATGTGGTGTAGTAAGAAGCTGCGGTCCATGGTGCCGGCGGGGCCGTTTGGGTCGGTGGGGACGGTTTCGGCTGCGCGCGACATGATGGTCTTGCGGAGGCAGTCGGCGAAGACGCGTGAGCCGGCGCCGGCTACGAGGGCTCGGACGCCCTGGCGACGCTCCCAGAGATTGTTGAGAATATGCTCGATCTGCACGAGTGGGTCATCGAGCGGTGTGCCATCGTCGTCGAGGGCGTGGGTGCAGATGTCGCTCACGAGCTCGGATAGTAGGTCGTCTTTGCTCTTAAAGAGGCCATAGAATGTCGCGCGGCCTACGTGAGCGCGCGCGATGATGTCGCCGACGGTGATCTTGCCGTAGTCCTCCTCGCGAAGGAGCTCGGAAAACGCCGTGACAATAGCGGCGCGGCTTTTGGTTTTGCGGGCATCCATGGTTATGCATCCACGTGAACGAGCAGGCAACGGAGCGTGCCGGAGCAGCCCTCGTAGGGGCGCTTACCGGCGCCGTAGCCGACGGCCTCGATGCGGTAGCGGGCCGGCAGGTGCTCGGACGTGCGCAGTGCGGCGACGATAGCGGCGCCCGTGGGCGTCACGAGCTCGCCGGCGACCGGTGCGGGCGTGAGGGCGATATTGCCTGCTTGGCATAGGTTGACGACGGCGGGCACCGGGATGGGCATAAGGCCGTGGGCACAGTGGATGGTGCCGTGACCCTCGGAGAGCGACTCGACCACGATGTCCTCGATACCCAGGTCATCGAGACAGATGGCGACCGAGCAGATGTCAACGATGGAGTCGACGGCGCCTACCTCGTGGAACATGACGGTCTCGGGCGTTTTGCCGTGAGCCTTGGCCTCGGCGGCGGCGAGCGCGGTAAAGATGGCGAGCGCACGACGCTTGGCGCCATCGCTTAGCTGCGAATTCTCGATAATTTCCGCGACGTCGGCTAGCGAGCGGTGATGATGGTGGTGGGTGTGGTGATGATCCTCGTGCTCATGGGCGTGGCCCTCATGGTCATGCGCGTGCTCATGGCAGTGCTCGTGCTCCCCATGGTCATGATGGTGGTGCTCATGCTCATGTGTGTGCTCGGTGCCCGCTTCGTTGCCGTAGAGCCAGGCCATGTCGTGGTCGTGGTTCTCGAGCTCCTCTGCCAGCTGAACGTCAAAGTCGCAGGCGTCGATGCCATGCTTGTTTACGCGTGTAACGGCAATCTCAAAGCCATCGACCGGAAGCGTGGCGAGCTGTTCGCGCAGATGCTCCTCGCTGGCGCCCAGGTCGAGCAGGGCCGCGACGGTCATGTCGCCGCTGATGCCCGAGGTGCCGTCGATGATAAGCGTGTGCTGATGGTTGGACATGGAATGCTCCTTAACGGGCGCAGGGCGTACCAGCGCTCAGATGATTGATAAGACTTGCCTGGTAGGCGGCACCAAAGCCGTTGTCGATGTTGACAACCGAAACGCCGCTGGCGCAGGAGTTGAGCATGGCGAGCAGTGCGGCCACGCCGCCAAAGCTCGCGCCATAGCCCACGCTGGTGGGAACGGCGATGACCGGACAGCTCACCAGACCGCCGATAACGCTCGCCAGGGCGCCCTCCATGCCGGCGATGGCGATGACCACCTGCGCCTGGGCGAGTTCCTCGGCATGAGCGAGCAGGCGGTGCAGGCCGGCGACACCCACGTCGTAGAGGCGATCGACCTCGTTGCCGTAGAACTCGGCCGTCAGTGCCGCCTCTTCGGCGACGGGCAGGTCGCTCGTGCCGGCGCAGGCGACGACGATGCGTCCGTTGCCGGTGGGGGAGGGCTTGCCGCCCACCAGGGCGAGCTGTGCGTCCGGGACATATCCCAGGTCGATGTCGTTGCCGAGAAGCTCAGCGGTGTGCGCGGCTTTTTCGGCATCTAAGCGCGTGACCAGGATGCGCTCCTGGTCTGCATCGAGTAATGCTTTGATAATGGCGGCAATTTGCTCGGCGGTTTTACCGGCACCGTAGACAACCTCGCCGGCTCCCTGGCGCACTCCGCGCGAAAGATCAAGCTGCGCAAAGCCCAAATCGGCGGTCGGAGCCGTCTGGATGCGCGTAAGGGCATCGGCAGGGGTGACTGATCCGCCGGCAACATCGCTCAGCAGCTGCTCAAGATCTCGCTTATCCATATATGTTCCCTTCGACGGCGCAAAGTCTAGCACTCAAAGGGTATGTTTCCGAACACTAAGACAAAATTGTTCGGAAACTATAGGACGGACTGATTCAATTGTTAGACAGATCGGCTAGTCGCGCAGGATGATATCCATGGCGAGCATCAGGTTGCGCTCGTCGATGGTAAACGGGGCTGCCTCGCGCGTCTTGGGCTTGGCGCAAAACGCGATGCCAGTGCCCGCGGCCTGGATCATGGGGATGTCGTTTGCCCCGTCGCCAATAGCGACCGTGTGTGCCATATCGGCGCCGCACTCAACTGCCCAGTCCAGCAGCTGGATGAGCTTGGACTCCTTGGTCACAATGTCGGCAGCCAACTTACCGGTAAGCTTGCCGTCCACGACCTCTAGGCGGTTGGCCAGGCAAAAATCGATGCCCGCGGCGGCTACGATCTTGTCAGCGACCTCGTGGAAGCCGCCGCTCACCACGCCGACCTTCCAGCCCTTGCTGTGTGCCGAGCGTACAAGTTCCAACGCGCCGGGGGTAAATGTCACGCGCTCAAAGGTGCGCTCGAACACGCTCTCGTCCAGGCCGGCGAGCAGCCCCACGCGCTCCTCGAGCGCTTGCTTAAAGTCCAGCTCGCCGCGCATAGCGCGCTCGGTGATCTGTGCAACTTGCTCGCCCACACCGGCCTCCTCGCCCAACAGGTCGATGACCTCCTGGTTGATGAGCGTGGAGTCGATATCCATAACGATGAGGCGTGCAGTCATGGTGGGCCTTTCCGAGTGCTGTTTTATTGGGGCATATTGTCGCACGTGACGAGCGCGGGCGGGCGCCGCGGTGCGTCAATTGTTTCGTCTCCGTCAAGTCTTTGGGCAAGAGTTACTTTTTCGCGGTACATCGACACAGGTGCGATAAGATAGAACGCCATGTCCGGCTGCGCGGTTTACGCAGGCTGGGCAAATCTGTACGACGCCGCCCGGAACGACACGGGGCGGCACAGATCCATAAAGGAGGATCACTGGTATGAGCCAGACCCGTCCCATCGACGAGCATTCCATGCACACCCGTACCTGCGGCGAACTTCGCCGCGAGAACGTGGGCGAAGAGGTCACCCTCACCGGTTGGGTGAGCCGTCGCCGTGACCACGGCGGTCTTATTTTCTGCGACCTTCGCGACCGCGAGGGCATCACGCAGCTCACCTTCGACCCCGAGCACTCCGACGGCGATGCCTTTAAGATTGCCGAGACCATGCGTCCCGAGTGGCCCATCAAGATCCACGGCGTCGTGCGCTCCCGTGGCGAGGAGACCACCAACGCCAAGCTCGCGACCGGCGAGATCGAGGTCCTGACCGACCACGCCGAGGTGCTCAACACTTCTGTTACCCCTCCGTTCCAGATCGAGGACGGCATCGAGACGAGCGAGGACACCCGTCTGCGCTATCGCTATCTGGACCTCCGTCGTCCCGAGATGATGGCCAACCTCAAGCTGCGCTCCGACTTTACCTTTGCCATTCGCGAGGCGCTGCACAACCGTGAGTTCATGGAGGTTGAGACGCCCTCCCTGTTCAAGTCCACGCCCGAGGGCGCCCGCGACTTCATCGTCCCCAGCCGCATCCAGCCGGGTAACTTCTACGCCCTGCCGCAGTCCCCGCAGCTTCTGAAGCAGCTGCTTATGGTTGGTGGCGTCGAGCGCTACTACCAGGTTGCCAAATGCTTCCGCGACGAGGACCTGCGTGCCGACCGTCAGCCCGAGTTCACCCAGGTCGATATCGAGATGTCTTTCGTGGACCAGAACGATGTTATGAGCGCGCTCGAAGAGGTTCTTGCCGATGCCTTCGGTCGCATGGGTGTCGAGATGCCCACGCCGCTGCGTCGCATGAACTACTGGGATGCCATGGACACCTATGGCTCCGACAAGCCCGATACCCGCTATGGCATGCACCTGGTCGACCTGACCGACATCTTTGCCAACTCCAAGTTCAAGGTCTTTGCGACCGCCGCGAACGAGGAGGGCTCCGTTGTCAAGGCCATCAACGCCAAGGGCGCCGGTGCCTGGGCACGTGCCAAGATCGATAAGCTCGCCGGCGTGGCCTCCACGTTTGGCGCCAAGGGCCTGGCCTGGATCGCCTTCCGCGAGGACGGCTCCATCAACAGCCCCATCGTCAAGTTCTTCTCGGACGAGGAGATGGCCGCTCTGCGCGAGCGCATGGACGTCGAGCCCGGCGACCTTGTGATGTTCGCCGCCGGCCCGCGTCTGCTCTCTGACGAGATCCTGGGCGGCATGCGTTCCCACATGGCCAACGCACTCGAGATCAAGCGTGAGGGTCACGACTTCCTGTGGGTCGTCAACTTCCCGCTGTTCCATTGGGATGAGGACCGCAAGGCCTATGCTGCCGAGCACCAGCCCTTTACCCTGCCGACCGAGACCGACATCGCCAAGATCGAGGCCGACCCGTTGGCAGCCGGTTCGTGCACCTACGACTTTGTCATGGACGGCTTTGAGGCCGGCGGCGGCGGTATGCGTATCCACAACGCCGAGATGCAGATGTCCATGCTTAAGCTTCTGGGCTTTACCGAGGAGCGCGCCGAGTCTCAGTTTGGCTTCCTCATGGAGGCCCTCAAGTTTGGTGCACCCCCGATGGGCGGTTTCGCTCTGGGCCTGGACCGCGTGTGCATGCTGCTCACCGGTTCCGACTCCATCCGCGACGTCATGGCGTTCCCCAAGACGGCCAGCGGCTCCGACCTCATGTCGGGCGCCCCGAGTGCCGTTAGCGGCGCCCAGCTCAAGGACGTCAGCCTGCGCCTGATGTAGGCGAGTGGCTACCTGTTGCTTGCAACGAGGGAAGGACGTGTGCCTTCCCTCGTTTTTTATACGCCGAGATTGTGAGGGCATGGTGTGACCGGGCGTCGCGGAAAGTGCGTCCCGGAATCTGTGTCCAGAACGGGTCACGCTTTCCCAAAGGGGGTCCTCTGGGAAAGCGCGACCCAGAATTCGGCAAAATAATGGGGCACAGTTTCCGGTTGAGCTGTCTAACGGAAACTGTACCCCAGAATGAGCGCTCAAAACGGGGCAGTCTTTCCGCAACAATTGTCTGGCGGAAAGCCTGCCCCAGTTTCTTATAGCGAGTCTCTCTGGATCAGCTGCATGTGCATCACGGAGGTGGTGGGCTCGGCACCCTTGATCATGTCGAGCGCAATGTTGGCGGCCATGTGGCCTTCTTCGCGCAGGGGCTGGCGGACGGTCGTGAGCGCGGGGACGCAGCGCGTCGCAATCTCGTGATCGTCGAAGCCGACGACAGAAACGTCCGCAGGAACGGATAGGCCTGCCTCGTTGAGTGCAGTGATGACGCCAGCCGCGATACGGTCCGATCCGCAGAGCACGCCATCGAAAGCAATCTCGCGCGCGAGGATCTGGTGCATGGCCTGATAGCCGTCTCCGTTGTTCCAGCCGGTATAGATAACGTTTGCGTCTGGGAGGTCTTCGCCCAAGACAGCGCGGTAGCCGCGCAGGCGGTCGACAACAGCGGGGTTGTCTTGCGGTCCCAACACGGCGACGATATCTTTGCGCCCGCGTTCCTTCATGGCGAGTGCCGCAAAGTGTCCGCCCTCTTCGTCGTCAGAGTAGACCGTCGAGAACACATCGCGATAGGGGTGGCCCTCGAGCTGGCCGCACAACACGGTGGGTACGCCCAGATCGCGCAGCACCTCGAGCAGCTCGCTGCCCTTGTAGGGGGAGACGTCGATTACGGCGTCGAACGAGCGGCGCTCAAAGTGCTCGCGTGCACGGTTGCGCTCATGCGTAGAAGACGCCTGCAAGATAACGGGCAGATAGGACGACTCCGACAGCTCCTCGGTAATGCCGCTCAAAAACTCGCTATAGGTGGGGTCGCTGAAGAGTTCACTCAGGGGCTCGGTCACGAGCACGGCGATGATTTCCGTGCGTCCGACAGCGAGCGCTCGGCCACGAGCGTTGGGGACAAAATTGACTTCCTTGGCCGCCGCGCGGACGCGCTTTTTGGTTTCCTCGCTAATGCGGGGCGAATCGTTGAGAGCGCGCGATGCCGTGGAGCGCGACACGCCGGCAGCTGCGGCAACCTCGGCAAGCGTAGGTGCGGTGCGAACTGGTTGGGTCATGGCGTCTCCTGGAGAATGCGGTCGATGTTGTCGCTGATACGGGTTGGTGCGGATACAGCTTACTATAGTGCGCCTGAACAGCGTTCATGGTATCCGGTGACCGGTGTCGTTTTGCAACCAAGCCACAATCGAATACGTCTCGTGTGGGTGAGATATCAGCGGGCGTGGTGGTTGCCTACGAGCTTAAGAACGATGTCTTGCGCTGAGTGTCGATACTCAGGGTGACATAAGTGTCCCGGTTGTACAACCGGTTGCACCGTTAACCCGACCAAATCGACCGTTCAGCGGACAACCGGTTGCACAGTTTTTTGCATCGACCGTAAGATAAGGACAACCGGTTGCACAAGAATTACTACGATGACGAAGGAGCATCACCATGGACGCCATTAACGATTGGGAAAACCAAGCGCTCACCCACAGGAACCGCCTGGCACCTCATGCGTACTTTATGGGCTACGAGACCGCCGACCTCGCTACAACGTACAGCCGCGAGCTGTCGCGCGGGTTTGTCCAGCTGTCCGGCTCGTGGCAGTTCCGCCTCTTTGAGGGTCCCGCTGCCGTCTCCAACGAGGAGCTCTCCACGTACGAGCCCGAGTGGGATCACGTGGAGGTTCCGCACCTGTGGCAGGTAGACGGCTATGGCAACCTTGCCTACACCGACGAGGGTTTCCCGTTCCCGGTGGATCAGCCGTTCGTTCCCTCTGACGATCCCACGGGCGTGTACCAGCGCATCGTCAATCTTCCCGCCGTGCCTGCCGGCGCTCGCGAGATCATTCGCTTTGACGGCATCGAGAGCTATGGCGAGCTGTACGTCAACGGCAAGTTTATCGGCATGACCAAGGGCTCGCGCCTGTCTGCCGAGTTCGACGTGACCGACGCGCTTGTCGAGGGCGACAACCTGTTTGCGGTCAAGGTTCTGCAGTACAGCGATGGTAGCTATATCGAGGACCAAGACATGTGGTGGGCATCGGGCATCTTCCGCGATGTGTACCTTATGCAGCGTCCCGCCGCACACCTGGTCGACTTTAGGTTCCGCACGCACCGCGAGGGCGATGCCGCTCTGATTACGCTCGATACGGTGGCCGAGGGCGCTTCCCGCGTCGTGTTTACGCTCAGCGATGGCGAGAACGTGGTGGCTACGGGCGAGTGCGTCGACGGCCATGCCGAGTGCAGCGTGACCGATGCCCACTTCTGGAATCCCGAGGACCCCTTCCTCTATGACCTTACGTTTGAGGTCTACGACGGTGACCAGGTCAGCGAGTACGTCCCGCATCGCCAGGGTCTTGCCGAGGTGACGGTCGAGGGCAATCATATCTACCTCAACGGCACTTACTTTAAGATGCATGGCGTCAACCGCCACGATCACGACGATCACAAGGGCCGCGCTGTGGGCCTCGATCGCATGCGCCGCGACCTGGAGCTCATGAAGCGACACAACATCAATGCGGTGCGCACGTCCCACTACGCCAACGACCCGCGCTTTTACGAGCTGTGCGACGAATACGGTATCATGCTGGTCGCCGAGACCGATATGGAGAGCCACGGCTTCGAGAATATCGGCAATATCGCCCTGGTCACCGACGACCCGGCATGGGAGCCGGCCTACGTCGACCGTGTTGAGCGCCTGGTGATGCAGGAGCGCAACCACGCCTGCATCATTATGTGGTCGATGGGCAACGAGAGCGGCTATGGCTGCAACATCCGCGCGATGTACGCCAAGGCTCACGAGCTCGACGGTCGTCCGGTCCATTACGAGGAGGACCGCAACGCCGATACCGTCGACGTCATCTCCACCATGTACTCCCGTGTGTCACAGATGAACGACTTTGGTGAGCATCCGTTCCCCAAGCCGCGCATCAACTGCGAGTACGGTCACTCCATGGGCAATGGCCCCGGAGGCCTGTCCGAGTACCAGGAGGTCTTCGATCGCTGGGATTGCATCCAAGGCCAGTTTATCTGGGAATGGTGCGACCACGGTTTGGCTGCTGTGACCGAGGACGGCGTTGCCTACGATATGTATGGTGGCGACAACGGCGATTACCCCAACAACAGCAACTTCTGCATCGATGGCATGGTGTTCCCTTGGCAGCAGCCGAGCCCGGGCCTCACTGAGTATGGTCAGGTCATCTGCCCGGTTCGCATGGCTTATGACGCCGAGGCGGGCGAGCTGACTGTCACCAACAAGCGTTGGTTTACCACCCTCGAGGATGTTTGCCTGTCGGCGGAGACCCTGGTGGACGGCGACGTGGTCTGCCGCAAGACGCTCATGCCCGGTGCGGTTGCCCCCGGCGAGTCCGTCCAGCTGCCGCTGGTGATTCGCGAGGCCGCAGTGGGGGAGACCCTGCTGACCGTGCACGCCTACACCATGGCCGCTCACGTCTGGTGCGAGCCGATGTTCCAACTGGGTGCAAGCCAGTTTGCCATCGCCAACCATCCGGCGCCAGCCATCGCGGCTCCCACTCGTCCTGAGCTTACGGTCGAGGAGACCGAGCAGGAAATCCGCATTCACTCCCTCAACGGTGAGCTGACCTTCAGCAAGGTCAACGGTACCGTGAGCGAGTGGAAGGCATCCGGCCGCGACGTCATGGCCTCTGGTCCCCAGGTTGGTTTTTGGCATCCGCTCGTCGATAACCATGCGCAGGAGTATGACTCACTGTGGAAGGACAACTTCATCGATGTGATGCAGACGTCTACCCGCAAGGTTTCTTGGAAGCAGGATGGCAATGCGGTCGTCGTGACCGTGAGCCAGCGTATCGCTCCTCCCGTCCGCGCGTTCGGCATGCGCGTCGAGCTCGTCTACACCGTGCTTCCGAGCGGTCGTGTCGACCTCAAGGTTTCCGGCGAGCCCTATGGCGATTACTCGGATATCATCCCGCGCATCGGCATCTCCTTCGAAGTCCCCGGTTGCGATCGTGCCGTCGAGTGGTATGGCCACGGTCCGGGCGAGAACTATCCGGACTCGCTGCGCGCCAACCCGGTCGGTCATTACCGCACCACGGTCGACGACATGTTCACGCCCTACGTTATGCCTCAGGACTGCGCCAACCGCGAGGGTACCCGCTGGGTTGCCCTGCGCTCCAGCCACGGTGACGGTCTGGTCGTGACGCGTCCGAGCGACGCCGCCTCCAACCCGTTCTCATTCTCGGCATGGCCCTATAGCTGCGAGGCCATCGATAACGCCAAGCACGTCTACGACCTTGTCAAGGGCGATACGGTCACGGTCAACATCAACGACCAGTTGCTCGGCCTTGGCTCGAACTCTTGGGGTTCCGAGGTGCTCGATTCCTATCGCACCCGTTTTGAGAGCTTCAGCTTTGAGGTGTCCCTGCGACCGCTGACGTCTGCCGATCTGGCTCAGGCGCTGGCACCCATTAAGGAGGCATAAGCCATGCATGTCTTTAACTCGCGCGCCGATTTCGACGCTCAGATGAAGTCCGTCAAGAAGTGGATGCGCACCGGCCAGGCGCTCGATGGCGTTGCCGACCTACAGCACGACGTGGCTTACTCCATCGGCGACTCGTTGGTGTACTGGTGGGTGAACGCTCATGAGGCGGCTACTGCCGATCTGGTCGGTCACCGTCGCTACCATGCCGTGCTCGCTCCTCTCGACGGCGACCTGACCGTCGAGGTTGCCCCCAAGGCAGGTCTCACCTGCACCCGCGCTTACAGCGATATCGATGATCGCGAGCGCTTTGAGGGGGCGGGGGAGACCGTGACGATTCCCGCCGGCGGCGTTGCCGTCGTCGAAATTGACGAGGCCTACCGTGTCGTGGCCGATGCCGCGGATCCCCGCGTCGTGGTACTGCACGTGACGGTCGAAGGTTATTCCTTCCCCAACAAGTAGTATTCGTCCGCCTGGACGTTTGCTTCGCGCCGTTAAGGGGGATGGCTTTGTTGACTCCCTTTTCCCCATTCCCCTTAGCAGGTGCGCCGTCCGTGTTTGCACTTGCAGCTCGGACGGGTTTAGATGACATTTAATAGATGATTGGGAGGGCTTATGAGTTCTGAAAAACGAGGAACGATCGGTTCGTTCGCTCTGCTGGGCATGACGGTCGCCGCCGTGTTCGGTATCAAAAACATCATCAACAACAACGCGGCCATCGGCTTGGCAGCTGCGCCGTCGTTCTTCTTCGCCACGCTTTTGTACTTTGTCCCCTATACCCTGGTTACTGCCGAGTTCGTCGGCCTTAACAAGGACTCCGAGTCGGGCGTGTACGCCTGGGTCAAGACCTCGATGGGCGGCCGCTGGGCGTTCCTGACGGCGTTTAGCTACTGGTTCGTCAACCTGTTCTACTTTGCGTCCGTCCTGCCCAATGTCATCATCTACGCGAGCTACGTGTTCTTTGGTGCCAATGCTGAGCTTTCGCAGCTGTGGATCACCATTATTGAGATCGTCGTCTTTGCTATCGCCACGTGGGTTTCGACCAAGGGCGCTAAGTGGATTGGCTCCATTTCCTCTTTCGGTTCGACCGCGGCTCTCGGCCTGACTGCCGTGTTCATCTTGCTGTCCCTGGCTGCTGCCTTTGGCGGCGTTGAGTTCGCTACGGCTCCTACTCCCGCTAACATGGCTCCCGACATGAGCAACTTCGCCACTATGTGGGGCTTCTTCGGTACGCTTGCCTGGATCATCCAGGGCGTTGGCGGCGCTGAGTCCGTCGGCGTGTTCCTTAACGACCTTAAGGGCGGCGTCAAGGCCTTCGTGCGCACCGTCGTTATCGCCGGCCTGACCATCGGCCTTCTGTATGCAGGCGCTTCGCTGCTGGTCAACCTGTTCATCCCCGAGGGCGGCGTTGCCATCTCCACCGGCATCTTCGACGTGTTCGGCGCTGTCTTTGCCCACTTTGGCATTCCCATGGAAGTGTCCACGCGCGTCATCGGCCTGATCCTTCTCGCCGCTACGCTGGGCTCCCTCATGATGTGGACCTCCGCTCCCATCAAGGTCTTCTTCACCGAGATCCCCAAGGGCGTCTTTGGTAGCAAGATCGTTGAGCTCAACGAGCATGGCATTCCTGCCCGCGCCGCTTGGCTGCAGTTCGCCATCGTCGTCCCCATCCTAATCATCCCGGCCCTGGGCTCTGGTAACCTCGACGACCTGCTCATGATCGTCACCAACATGACGGCTGCCACCGCTCTGCTCCCGCCGCTGCTGATCCTGCTTGCCTATTTTATGCTGCGCAAGAACTTTGACGCTGCTCCCCGTGGCTTCCGCATGGGTTCGCGTACCTTTGGCCTGGCCATTGCTGCATTCCTGCTTGTGGTCTTCTGCTTCGTGCTTATCTGCGGCACCATTCCGCTCGATCAGCCGCTGTGGCTGACGCTGGTCTACAACGTTGGCGGTGTGGTTGTCTTCCTGGGCCTTGCCGTGATGTGGTACAACCGCTATATCAACCGTCTGCGCGAGACCGATCCCGAGGCCGCCGAGAGCGAGCTGCGCCCCTCCGTCCTCGACATGATGGAGTAGCGGCTAGGATTAATCTACGGCTGTGGAATAAATCGATTCCCTTTCCTAAGGAGGGGCCTTACGGGGCCCCTTCTTTTGTGTTTTGGGGCATGGTTTTGCCCACGGGGTATCCGGAGGGGCCCTCGACAAGCATCTAACGCTACAATAACTACCACGTGGCTGGGTTTTGCCGGCCGAATGTGCGATGTCGTGGGAGGGGACATGGTCGAGTTTACAAAGACGATTAAAGATCCGTTGGGATTGCATGCCCGCCCGGTTGCGCTGCTCTATGACATCATTGCCAAACATCGTAGCGACGTGTCGGTCAGCATCGGCGACCGCCACACGGATGGCCGCGATGTTATGGGCCTCATGGCTCTCTACGGCGAGTGCGGCGAGGACATCATCTTCCGCGTTTCGGGCGTAGACGAGGCTTCCTGCGTTACATCGATCAGAAACCTCTCGCTCTAAGCATGACAGGGCGCGGCAAAGGACAGCCCTTTGTCGCGCCTTTTTGTTTCGTATAGGAAACTTTTTCGAAAACTGAATAGAGACCCTTTCCAAAAAGTTAACCACGTGCTAGTTTACTAAAGCGAACATAGACGTGGTTAACTTTTATCGCGTCGATGTTGAGGACGAACTGACGTTAGGAGCCACTCATGTCTTGCGGACCGCAGATGCCGGCCATGCCGCTTTCGATGGTAAAAGCGGGCGAAACCGTGCGCGTGTCTCGTGTAAAGGGCAATGAGGACATGAAACACCACCTCAAGGACCTCGGCTTTGTCGAGGGCAACGAAATCCACGTGGTGAGCTCGAGTGGTGCCAATATCATCGTCACGGTGCTGGGCGCACGCTTTGGCATCGATTCCAAGGTTGCCATGCACATCATGACCGTCGGTTAGTCAGCAGCATTTCATAAAAACCGAAAGGGGGACAAGAGGATGAAGACGTTGGGTGACGTTAAGGTGGGCGAGAGCTCTACCATCGTCAAGCTTCACGGTGAAGGTGCGCTTCGCCGCCACCTTATGGACCTGGGGCTCATCAAGGGCACTTCGTTCAAGGTCGTGAAGGTTGCACCGCTCGGTGATCCGGTCGAGATCAACGTGCGCGGCTACGAGCTTTCCATCCGCAAGGAGGAGGCGGCCGTCGTCGAGGTCCAGTAAGGGCTCGCGGCGTATATTTCTGCAGATAAAGTTAGGTTTTTCTAACTTAATGCAGCATTTTTGAAGCACATTATCCAGCCCGTGCGGAGAAAGCAGCGCGGGCACACAAGGAAGAAGGATTGAATGGCGGATTCTCAGATCCATGTCGCGCTGGCGGGTAACCCCAACTGCGGCAAGACCACGCTTTTCAACCTGATCACCGGCGCCAACGGCTACGTTGGCAACTGGCCCGGCGTCACGGTTGAGAAAAAGGAGGCCAAGCTCCTAAGCGACAAGAACGTTACCATCACGGACCTCCCCGGCATCTACTCGCTTTCCCCCTACAGCCCCGAGGAGCAATGCTCGCGTGATTACCTCATGAGCGGCGAGCCCGATGTGGTCGTCCAGGTTGTCGACGCCACCAACCTCGAGCGCAACCTGTACCTGGCGCTTCAGGTTATCGAGACCGGCCTGCCCGTGGTCGTTGCCCTCAACATGGCCGACTTGGTCGAGAAGAATGGCGACAAGATCGACACCGACAAGCTCTCCAAGAAGCTCGGCTGCCCGGTCATGATGATCTCCGCCCTTAAGAACAAGGGCATCAAGGAGCTGTTCGAGCAGGTCAAGAAGTCCGCTGCTTCCAAGGGCCAGGTGCCGGAGCACAAGTTCGACTCCTCCATCGAGGACGTTCTGGACCACATCGAGAACAACCTGCCGGCAAGCGTCCCCGCCAACAAGCGCCGCTATTACGCCGTCAAGCTGTTCGAGCGTGATGCGGACGCTTGCAAACTCATCAACCTCACCAAGGAGAAGGCCGCTCGCGTGGAGGAGCTGGTCGCCCAGTGCGAGCAGGACTGCGACGACGATGCCGAGTCCATCATCACCGGTGAGCGCTACGGCGTGATCGCTCACATCATCGACGAGTGCCTCACCAAAGCCCCGGCCAAGATGAGCACCTCCGAGAAGATCGACCGCGTGGTTACCAACCGTATCCTGGGCCTGCCGATCTTTGTGGTCATCATGTTCTGCGTGTACTACATCGCCGTTTCCACCCTGGGCGGAACGGTGACCGACTTCACCAACGATCAGCTCTTTGGCACCGACGGTTGGTATGTGCTCGGTCAGGGCCGCGATGCTTACGATGAGGCTGTCGAGGCCGCGGGTGACGACGCCGACTCGGTCGACCCGGCACAGTACGGCCCCTATGTCCCGGGTATCACCACCATGGTGCACGATGCCCTCGTGGCGGGTGGCACCGAGGACGGTGGCCTGGTCGATTCGCTGGTCTGCGACGGTATCGTTGGCGGCCTGGGCGCCATCTTCGGCTTTGTGCCGCAGATGTTCCTGCTGTTCGTCATGCTGTCCTTCCTGGAGGACTGCGGCTACATGGCCCGCGTCGCCTTCATCATGGACCGCGTGTTCCGCCGCTTTGGCCTGTCCGGTAAGTCCTTCATTCCTATGCTCGTGTCTTCGGGCTGCGGCGTCCCCGGCGTCATGGCCACCAAGACCATCGAGAACGAGAAGGACCGCCGCATGACGGTCATGACCACCACGTTCATTCCCTGTGGCGCTAAGCTGCCGATCATCGCCTTGCTCATGGGTTCCATCATCGGCGATTCTTCCACCACCGCCGCGTGGATCAGCCCGCTCTTCTACTTCCTGGGCGTCTTTGCCGTCATTGCCTCGGGCCTTATGCTCAAGAAGACCAAGCTCTTCGCCGGCCGCCCGACGCCGTTTGTTATGGAGCTTCCTGCCTACCACTTCCCGGCGATCCGCTCTTGGGCGCTGCACGTGTGGGAGCGCTGCTGGGCCTTTATCAAGAAGGCCGGCACGGTCATCTTTGCGTCCACCGTCGTCGTTTGGTTCCTCTCCAACTTTGGTAGCTATAACGGTTCCTTTGGCTTCCTGCCTGCGATGGACGGCATCCCCGAGGAGTTTATGGACTACTCCGTGCTTGCCATGCTGGGCAACCTGGTCGCTTGGATCTTCGCCCCGCTCGGCTTTAGCACCTGGCAGGCCACCGCGCTGACTGTCTCTGGCCTCGTCGCCAAGGAGAACGTCGTCGCCACCGCCGGCTCGCTGCTGTCCGTCGCCGACGCGGGCGAGACCGACCCGAGCCTGTGGACCGCGTTTGCGGGCATGTTCCCCACCATGGGCGCCTGCGTTGCCTTCGGCGCCTTCAACCTGCTGTGCGCTCCGTGCTTTGCCGCCATTGGCACCATCCGCAACCAGATGGACTCCGGCAAGTGGACTGCGATTGCCATCGGCTACGAGTGCGCCTTTGCTTGGGTGATCGCCCTGTTCATCAACCAGTTCTACAACCTGCTTGTTCTGGGGCAGTTTGGTATCTGGACGGTTGTGGCCATTGTGCTGCTGGTTGCGATGCTCTTCCAGATTTTCCGCCCCATGCCCAAGTTTGCTTGGACGGACGAGGATGAGACCAACACCGCTTCTGCTGCCATCTCTGCCTAATCCTGCATCAAGGTAACCCCTTTCCACGAGCCCGGGTGTCCCAGCGACACTCGGGCTTTTTGGTGGGGGAGATATGGCGTTTCCGCAGATAAAACCGACCAAAATAAACCTGTCCCTTTTTGGTAGGTGGAGAATGGGGTAAAGTAAGTGATGGTTAACTAGAGGAGGCTTGCTATGGCACCTATCGATATTGTTGTACTGGCTGTTATCGGTATTGCGTTTGTCGCGGTATGCGTGCGCATCCACCGTAAGGGCACCTGCGCCGACTGCGCTCAGGGTGGCGTTTGCACCGGGCATTGCTCCAACAAAAAGACGTGCGCCGCACTTAAGGGCGTGGACAAAATCGCCGAAGACCTGGGCCGCGGTATCAAATAAGGTCCGGACATCAAAGCGCCCCGTGGGCATTCGTTCGCGGGGCGCTTTGCGCATTTGAGCGCGAGCGAGGCGAGCTGAAGAGTATTTTTGGGTATCGTTAAATCAGTTGCGGTGAAATACGGACTGTTTTGGCTGTCAAAAGCCTTATCTACTCCGTATTCCACCGCAACTTTTTGTGGGGTGGGCTAGAGACGCTGCATGCGGTACCCGACACCCATGTGCGTCTGAATCATCTTGGGGTGAGAGGGGTCTGCTTCGATCTTCTTGCGCAGGGTGCGCATGAACACGCGCAGACTCGCCAGATCGCTGTCCCAGCTCGTGCCCCATATCTCGCGGGTGATGAAAGTGTGGGTGAGGACCTTGTCGACGTTTTTCGCCAGAAGGGCGAGCAATTTGTACTCGGTTGGGGTGAGCGAGAGCTCGCGTCCGTCTTTCGTCGCGTATCCCGCGGCGTAGTCGATATGCAGCGGACCGTTGTCGAACGTGCTCGCTTCTGTCGACTCGCTCGACGCCATCGAGGAACGCCTCAAATTCGCACGGACGCGCGCGAGCAACTCATCCACAGAAAAGGGCTTGGTGAGGTAGTCGTCTGCCCCTGCGTCAAGTGCTGCAATCTTGTCGGAATCTTCGGTGCGCGCCGAAATGACGATAATGGGGACTGCCGACCAGCTTCGGATTTTCGTGATGACCTCGATACCGTCAATGTCGGGAAGACCGAGGTCGAGCATGATGAGGCTGGGGCCATGCGACACCGCATCCATGATGGCGGCCTGGCCGTTGCAAACCTTGCTCACGACATAGCCGTGGAGGTCAAGCGCGGTCGAAACGAGGTTTTGAACGGTCAGGTCATCTTCGACCAGGAGGATGCGTGGCTTAGCGGCATTATTCATGAATCTCGATCTCCTCAGCGGGCAGGGTAAAACGGAAGACGGCCCCATGGGGGTGGTTGTCGCGAACTTCGATGACGCCGCCATGCGCCTCCACGATGGAGCGGCAGAGCGACAGCCCAAGGCCGATGCTTCGACGCGAATCCACGGGCCGCGTATTGCCTGAGGTAAAGAAGCGCTCAAAGATATGAGGCTTGTCGCAGTCTGCCACACCCGGCCCATCGTCTGCGACGTCCACCACGACGAACGCGCCCTCGCGACGTGCGCTGATGGTGACAGTCGAGTCCTCGGGCGTGTATTTGAAGGCGTTCATGATGAGATTCGTAAGCACCTGCATGATGAGATGGACGTCGACGCGTACCAGCAGGATGTCGTCAGTGTGCTCGATGGTGACGGCATGTCCATGCGATGCTTGGGCGACATGGCTGAGGGCGGCCTCGATGACCTCGTCGATGAGCTCGGATGTGAGGTTGAGGCGAATGGTGCCGTCCTCGACGCGTGTGATGGCGAGGAGGTTCTCCACGGTATCGATAAGCCAGAGGGAGTCATCGTAGATGGCATCGGCAAGATCGCAGCGTTGTTCGAGGCTGAGCCTCTCGTCGCTCTTCCGAAGGATTGCCGCAGATCCGGATATAGCCGTGAGGGGTGTCCTCAAATCGTGGCCGATGGAGCGCAAAAGGTTGGCGCGCAGCTGCTCGTTTTTCGCCAAGACCGCAGCCTCTTCGCGCTCTTGCGCCGCTCGGTCACTTTCGAGCGCCAAGGCGCATTCACCTACGATAGATAGGACGATCGAATGCTCGAAGGCTTCGGTCTCGCGCCCCTCCAGGGCGATGCCGATGACACCGAATACCTTGTCGCCGGTGCGAACCGCGAGGTAGAGACAGCGCGCCTCAGGCAGGGTCCGCGTGCTTGCGCCCGCGCGCTTGTTGTTGGTGAAGGTCCAGGTTGCAACGGCGCGCTCGTAGTCGGTGAGCAGCGACGCGGATCGGTTTTCGGTGCCAGCGGACTCATAGAGCGCCTTGCCGAGCGTGCCGTGTTCGGCGGGGTAGAAGACCACGTCGAGTTTTAGCAGTTTGACGAGTTGGTTCATGGCGACGCGGGCGCACTCCTCCGCGCTATGGGCTTGCTGTAAGAGCTGGTTCGTTTCGAGGAGTACGCGCGTTTTGAATGCGTTCTCGGCGGAGGTACGGGCATTGTCGGCGATGCGCGCAGTTAACTCGCCGGCGACCATAGCGGTAGCGAACATGATGCCGAACGTGACCAGATAGCTTCGGTCGTAGCTGGCGAGCGAAAACAGAGGCGTGACGAAGCAGAAGTTGTAAAGCACTACAGAGAGCACGCTCGATACGATCGTGCAGATACGCCCCGTCGTGGTGACGGCGGTCAGCAGGGCCGTGAGGATATAGAGGGATATGATGCTGGAATCGGCAAATCCCAGATGGCGGAAAGCCGTGCCGATCGCCGTGGCGACAAGAGAGAGGGCCAGCGTGCGAAGCACGTTTCGGCTGCTGGGCGGCTGCAGGGCGAGCGCATGGCGGCGTCCTTTGGGTCGGGAGGGCGGAGTCGACTGGTCTGGAATGATGTAAATGTCGAGGTTCGGGGCGAATGTTATGAGCTGTTCTACGAGAGATTTGCGGCCAAAGAGGGCCTGACGGACGCTGCTGTGCTCGCCCGTGCGCCCCATGACGATCTTCGAAATACCCGACAGGCGCGCGAACTCGGAGATCTGAAACGCGACGTCGTCGCCATAGACGGTTTCCATATGTGCTCCGAGCTGCTCGGCTAGGGCGATATTGGCTGCAAGCTTGGCTCGCTCATCATCGCTCATGGCTTGCGTGCGCGGGCTCTCTACGAACAGGGCGACGAGCTCGCTGCGAAACGCTTTCGCCATGCGTGCGGCGGCACGGACGATGCGGGGATTGGTCGGCGCCGGGGAGACACAGACTAAGATACGCTCCTTGGTGTAGTAGTCACGGTTTCCCAGCACGCGTGCGGCGTCTGTGAGGTGGCCGGTGCGATCGGCGCAGCGGCGCAGCGCGATTTCTCGGAGTGCGGTGAGGTTTTCGACGGTAAAAAAATGCTGTTGCGCTCGGTCGGCTTGTGCGGGACGGTAGACGAGGCCGGCACGAAGGCGCTCAAGTAGGTCTTCGGGCTCTATGTCGACGAGCTCGACCTGGTCGGCATCATCGAAGATACGGTCGGGGATTCGTTCGCTCACGACAACGCCGGTGATGGATGCAACCATGTCGTTTAGGCTCTCGATATGCTGAACGTTCACGGTCGTATAGACGTCGATGCCCGCATGTAGAAGTTCCTCGACGTCTTGATAGCGTTTGTCGTGGCGAGACCCTGGCGCATTCGTATGGGCGAGCTCGTCGACAAGGATGAGCTGAGGGGCGCGTTCGATAGCCGCATCTAGATTGAACTCGCTGAGCGCAATGCCGTTGTGCTTGATGAGTTTACAGGGCACGTTCTCAAGCCCTTGTGCAAGATGGGCAGTTGCCGGACGTTCGTGCGGCTCGATGTATCCCGCGACGACGTCGACACCTCGCCGCTTGGCGGCGTGGGCGGCTTGAAGCATCGCATAGGTTTTGCCCGCGCCAGCAGCGTAGCCAAAGAAAATCTTGAGGTGTCCCCGGCTGGTTCGAGCGTCGTCGGCAACCTCGTTTTTCTCAATTGCCTTGAGGATGAGGTCTGGATTGACGCGAGTGTCCGATGCGTCGCGCTGCATAGCGTAGCCTTTCTGAAGCGTTGTCCATGCGTGCATACGCGGCGAGGACGCCACTGTATACTCGCGAGGTCGAGTATAGGCGCACTGCAGCCGCAATAGTGCTTTCTACCTGCATCTTTACGGCATCTTAAGGTCGTGAGCCCCAGCCCTCACGCCTCTTTAATCCCTAGAAGCGTTTACTGTCCCCAGACGCTTGCGAGAGCAGGCGTCCGAGACATCGGACCGCGCGTGAAAGGGGCGGTAATGGACATCCTCATTCCCATTATCGGAGTCGTCTGCATTGGACTCTTTATCTATTACATCTACATTCTGATGAGGAGTGATTCGTAAACTATGGACGCTGCGATTCAGTACATCTTGTACTTTGCCGTGCTCGTCGTCCTGGCCGTTCCGCTCGGTCGATTCATGGCCCATATCATGGATGGTGAGCATACGTTCCTGTCGCCTGTGATTGCTCCTGTGGAGCGTGGCGTCTATCGTCTGCTTCGCATCGACGCGGCAGAGCAGATGGGGTGTAGGCGCTATCTGGCGAGCGTGCTGGTCTTTTCGGGGATCGGCCTCGTGGCTCTTGTGGCACTCCAGGCGCTTCAGTCCTTCTTGCCAGGCAATCCCCAGCACCTGCCGGGTGTGTCATGGGACCTGTCGTTCAATACGGCCGCTTCCTTCATAACCAACACCAATTGGCAATCCTATTCCGGTGAGACCACCCTGTCCTACTTTGTGCAGTTCATGGGCCTCACCGTGCAGAACTTCGTTTCCGCTGGCACCGGTATCGCGGTCATGTTCGCGCTGATCCGCGGCTTCCGTCAGGTCAAGGAGCAGGGTCTGGGTTCCTTCTGGGTCGACCTCACCCGTACCGTCCTGTATGTGCTCATCCCGCTGAACCTCGTGTTCGGCATCTGCCTGGCTGCCGGTGGCGTCATCTCCAACTTCCAGCCGGCTCAGAAGGCTGAGCTCGTAGAGCCCGTCGCTGTCCAGCCTAATGCAGACGGCGGCTGGAGCGTCATCGACGGCGCCCAGATCGAGGGCGACACGGTCAAGGTCGACGGCAAGGTTGTCGAGGGCGCGCGCGTGGTCACCGAGCAGTTCCTGCCCCAGGGTCCCGCGGCTCCTCAGGTCGCCATCAAGCAGTCCGGCACCAACGGCGGCGGCTTCTTTGGCGCGAACTCTGCGCATCCGTATGAGAATCCCAATGCCTTCACCAACATCATCGAGATGACCAGCCTGCTGCTGATCCCGGCCGCCTGCTGCTTCACCTTCGGTATCGGCGTCAAGAACACCAAGCAGGGCAAGGCTATCTTTGCCGCCATGTTCATCCTGCTGGTGATCTTTACCGGCATTATCGCCGTCAACGAACATGCGGGCACCCCGCAGCTGGCCGATGGCGGAGCGGTCAATATCGAGATGACCGACGGCCAGGCCGGCGGCAACATGGAAGGCAAGGAGAGCCGCTTTGGCATCGCCTCCTCTTCCACCTGGTCCGCCTTCACGACGGCTGCTTCCAACGGCTCGGTCAACTCCATGCACGACTCCTACACCCCGCTCGGCGGGTTTGTCCAGATGCTCCAGATAGCGCTGGGCGAGGTGGTGTTCGGCGGCGTGGGCTGCGGCCTGTACGGCATGATCGGCTTCGCCATCCTCACGGTGTTTATCGCCGGCCTCATGGTCGGACGCACGCCCGAGTTCCTGGGCAAGAAGATCGAGCCGACCGAGATGCGCTGGGCGGTGGTTCTGTGTCTCGCCACTCCGTTCGCCATTCTGGTGAGCTCCGCTATCGCCTGCATGGTGCCCGGTCTTGTCGACCAACTCAACAACGGCGGGGCGCATGGCTTCTCCGAGGTGCTGTATGCCTTCACCTCATGCGGCGGCAACAACGGCTCGGCGTTTGCAGGTATGAACTGCAACATTCCCTGGATCAACGTCATGCTCGGCCTCGAGATGCTGTTCGCCCGCTTCATGCCCATCATCGGTACGCTGGCTATCGCCGGCTCGCTGGCCAAGAAGGGTAAGGTCGCCGAGAGCGCCGGTACCCTGTCCACCACCAACGGCATGTTCGTATTCCTGCTCGTGTTCATCGTTCTACTGATCGGTGCCCTGAGCTTCTTCCCGGCCCTGGCGCTTGGCCCCGTTGCCGAGTTCTTCCAGATGATTGCGTAAAGGAGGGCGCAGCTTTATGACTATGCAAAAAGACATGATGGGCCGCGCGGTCCGCGACTCGTTTG
Source organism: uncultured Collinsella sp. (assembly GCA_905200715.1). Taxonomy (GTDB): domain Bacteria; phylum Actinomycetota; class Coriobacteriia; order Coriobacteriales; family Coriobacteriaceae; genus Collinsella. The sequence goes on from CAJKLK010000015.1 coordinate 21,950, forward strand.
CCAAGCTGGATCCTCGCGTCCAGATTCAAAACCCGGTCATGTTCCTGGTGTGGCTTTCCGCCGTCATGACCTCCGTCCTGGCCGTCGCTTCCATCTTCGGTGTGCAGGACGCGGGTGTGCCCACTTACTATGTGGTCGCCATCGCGGTCATCCTGTGGCTCACCGACCTGTTCTCGAACTTCGCCGAGGCGCTTGCCGAGGGCCGCGGTAAGGCCCAGGCCGATTCCCTGCGTGCGGCCAAGAAGGATGTCGAGGCCCATCGCATCGAGTCCGTTGAGGACAAGGAGCACTTCACCGTCGTTCCCGGCACCGAGCTCACGCGCGGCGACCTGGTGATCGTACGCGCCGGCGAGCAGATTCCCGGCGACGGCGACGTCATCGAGGGCGCTGCCTCCGTTGACGAGTCCGCCATCACCGGCGAGTCCGCCCCCGTGGTCCGCGAGGCCGGCGGCGACCGCTCTGCCGTCACCGGCGGTACCACGGTGCTGTCCGACTGGATCATCGTCAAGATCTCCAGCGAGCCCGGCCAGAGCTTCCTGGACAAGATGATCGCGATGGTCGAGGGTGCCGCGCGTAAGAAGACCCCTAACGAGATTGCTCTGGAGATCTTCCTGGTGGCCCTCTCCATCGTCTTTATCCTGGTCACGTTGGCCCTGTATTGTTACTCCTGCTTCTCGTCCGGTCTTAACGACATGGTCAACCCCACGGCCGTGACCACGCTCGTGGCGCTGCTCGTGTGCCTGGCTCCCACTACCATCGGCGCCCTTCTGTCCGCCATTGGCATCGCCGGCATGAGCCGACTGAACGAGGCCAACGTGCTGGCCATGTCCGGCCGCGCCATCGAGGCCGCCGGCGACGTCGACATTCTCATGCTCGATAAGACCGGTACCATCACCTTGGGCAACCGCCAGGCCGCTGAGTTCATTCCGGTCGACGGTGTCGATCCGGCAGAACTCGCCGATGCCGCGCAGCTGTCCTCTCTGGCGGATGAGACCCCCGAGGGCCGCTCCATCGTCGTGCTCGCCAAGGAGCAGTTCGGTCTGCGCGGCCGCACGCTCGAGGATAAGGGTATGGAGTTCATCTCCTTCACCGCGGCGACCCGCATGTCCGGTGTGAACTACGCCGACAGCGAGATTCGCAAAGGTGCGGCCGATTCCGTTCGCGCTTATGTGGAGGCTGCCGGAGGAGTGTTCTCGAAGGAGTGCGACGAGGCCGTCGAACGCATTGCGAAGGTGGGCGGCACCCCGTTGGTCGTGGCAAAGGACCGACGTGTGCTGGGTGTCGTCTACCTTAAGGACATCATCAAGTCCGGCGTGAAGGAGAAGTTCGCCGACCTGCGCCGCATGGGTATCAAGACCATCATGGTGACGGGCGATAACCCGCTCACGGCAGCCGCCATCGCCGCCGAGGCGGGCGTGGACGACTTCCTGGCCGAGGCCACCCCCGAGGGCAAGCTCGAGAAGATTCGCTCGTTCCAGCGCGAGGGTCACCTGGTCGCCATGACCGGCGACGGCACCAACGACGCACCGGCGCTGGCGCAGGCGGATGTTGCCGTGGCCATGAACACGGGAACCCAGGCTGCCAAGGAGGCCGGCAACATGGTCGACCTCGACTCCAGCCCCACCAAGCTCATCGAGGTCGTGCGCATCGGCAAGCAACTGCTCATGACCCGCGGCTCGCTCACGACCTTTTCTGTTGCCAACGACGTGGCGAAGTATTTCGCCATCATCCCGGCGCTGTTCTCTCCGATCTATCCGGGACTGGGCGCCCTCAACATCCTGGGCCTCACCAACCCGTTGACGGCCGTGCTGTCCGCCATTATCTACAACGCGCTGGTCATCGTCGCGCTGATTCCTGCCGCCCTGAAAGGCGTGAAGTACCGCGAGCTTTCGTCCGGCCAGCTGCTGACCCACAACCTGCTGGTGTGGGGTCTGGGCGGTATCGTGGCACCGTTCGTATTCATCAAGATTATCGACATGCTGCTGGCCTTGTTCGGCATTGGCATGATGTAGACGGAGGTTTGTATGTTCAAAGGTATCGCATCGCGCGCACTTGGCGTGTTCGCGCTGTTTACCATCGTCTGCGGCCTGGGATACACGCTCGTGGTGACCGGCGTCGCGCAGCTTGCGTTTCCGTACCAGGCGAACGGATCGCTCATTACGGTCGACGGCAAGGTTGTGGGTTCCGAGCTCATCGGCCAGAACTTCGATGACGAAGCCCACATGTGGGGTCGTATCCAGAACGTATCAATTGTCGAAGGCGAAGACGGCGAGCTCATGGCGTATGGTGCCCCGTCCAACCTGTCCCCGGCGAGTGAGGAGTATCGGCAGCTGATAGATGCGCGCGTGAAGAAGATCCGCGCCGCCAACCCCGATGCCGATATGGACGCTGTGCCCGTCGACCTGGTGACGTGTTCGGGGTCCGGCCTCGACCCGGAGATCTCTCCGGATGCCGCCGAGTACCAGGTTCCGCGCCTTGCCAAGGCCACGGGCAAAAGTGAGGACGAGGTGCGCGACATCATCGCCGCGTGCACCAAGGGCCGTTTCCTCGGCGTGTTCGGCGAGCCCACGGTCAACGTGCTCAAGGTGAACCTTATGCTGGACGGCGTGCTGTAGGTGAGGGAGTGGCGGATGAGGGCATGACTGACTATCTGAGCCTTCAACTCCATCCCGCCCATCAGTTGCGGTGAAATACGGACTGTTTTGGCTGTCAAAGGCCTTATCTACTCCGTATTCCACCGCAACTTTTTGTGGGCTGAGTAAAAGCCGGGGGAGCGTGTACAGTCGGGTACAGCGCGGTTACTGATACGATAAGTACGTTAGCAACTGCCGCCGAGCGGCTCAAACGAAAGGAACCCTGTATGGAGTCCTGTGCCTACCCGATGCTCTTTAGCCCGATCAAGGTCGGTACGACCGAGGTCAAGAACCGCGTCTTTATGCCGCCGGTGTCCACCAACCTGGCCGATCATGGCTATGTGACCGACGACTTGGTCGATCATTACCGTGCCCGCGCCAAGGGCGGCGTGGGCCTGATCATCACCGAGGTCGTGACGGTCGAGCCCACCTATACCTATCTGCCGGGTGACATGTGCTGCTACGACGACACATTTATCCCCGGCTGGGAAAAGCTCGCCGCGGCCGTCCACGAGTATGGCTGCAAGATCATGCCGCAGCTCTTCCACCCCGCCTACATGGCCTTTAACATTCCGGGCACGCCGCGCCTGATCGCTCCGTCCTTTGTGGGCCCGTCCTATGCCCGTGAGGCGCCGCGCCCCATCACCATCGACGAGATCCACGAGCTCACGCATCAGTTTGGTGACGCTGCTGTGCGCATGCAGAAGGCCGGTGTTGACGGCGTCGAGGTCCATGCGGCGCACGCCCACGGTATGCTCGGTGGCTTTTTGACCCCGCTCTATAACAAGCGTACCGATGAGTACGGTGGCTCGCTCGACGCCCGCATGCGCTTTTTGCTTGAGGTCATCGCCGAGATTCGCGAGCGCTGTGGCAAGGACTTTATCATCGACGTCCGCATTTCGGGCGATGAGTACACCGATGGCGGTCTGACCCTCAACGACATGATCTACGTCTCGCGTCGCCTGGAAAAGGCCGGCGTCGACATGATTCACGTGTCGGGCGGCACCACCATCAAGCGCGGCTCTGCGATTCCCGCCGCCGGTACCCAGCAGGCCTCGCATGCCGCCTGCTCGCGCGAGATTAAGAAGCATGTGAACATTCCCGTCGCCACCGTCGGCCGCATCAACGAGGCCTGGATTGCCGAGGAGCTGATCGAGGACGGTGCTGCCGATATCTGCATGATGGGCCGCGCCAATCTGTGCGATGCCGAGTTCTGCAACAAGGCCGCTGCCGGCAACGCCGACGACATCCGCCCCTGCATCGGTTGCCTGCGCTGCCTGAACGGCATTATGTTTGGCAAGCGCATCTCCTGCACCGTCAACCCGGACGTGGAGCGTGACGAGGCTGGCTACGAGCCTGTCGCCGAGGCCAAGAACGTGCTCGTTGTGGGCGCTGGTCCTGCGGGCATGGAGGCAGCCTACATTGCCGCCAAGCGCGGCCACAACGTAGTGCTCGTGGACAAGCAGGACGAACCGGGCGGCGAGATGCGCATCGCGGCCGTGCCGCCGGCAAAGCAGGAGCTCACCCGCGTGATCAAGTATCAATACCGTCGCTTGGCCGAGGCAGGCGTCACATGCGTCTTTGGCACCGAGCTTTCGGCCGAGGACATTCAGCGCGACTACGCAGGTTACGAGGTTGTCCTGGCTTATGGCGCCGAGCCCATCGCTCCGGCCTTCATGCAGGGCTTTAAGCAGGTTATGACGGCCGACGACCTGCTGGGCGGCAAGGCTTTCCCGGGCAAGAAGATCGTCATCGTGGGCGGCGGCACCGTCGGTTGCGAGACGGCAGATTACCTGGCCCCGCTGGTCAACGACCTGTCGCCGGCCAATCGCGACGTCACCGTCATCGAGATGACCAAGACGCTCGCCGCCAACGAGGGCGGTGCCGGTCGCGCGGTGCTCATCACGCGCATGCTCTCCAAGGGCGTCCATGTGCTGACCGAGGCCAAAGTGACCGAGATTACCGAGGACACCATCAGCTACGAGAAGGACGGCGAGATCCACACCATCGCCGATGCCGATACGCTGGTGCTTGCCATGGGTTATCGTCCCAATACCAAGCTGGCCGACGACCTTGCCGCTGCTGGCGTTGCTGTCCACGTGCTGGGCGATGCCCAGAAGTGTGGCAACATCCGAGATGCCATCGGCGATGGCTACAAGGTTGCCTGCGAGCTCTAATCAATCCCTTGGCGCATGAGGAGGGGCGTCTCTGCGCCATCCGATAGCAAAACAGCGGTGGTGTCCCGGGTTTCGGGATGCCGCCGCTTGCTCTTGTGATCCTGGCGACGCGAGCGCGCCCCATTTCACCTCAGCTGAGGGAATGGGGGATGCGATAGTATTACGTGGTGATATTCGACAAACCGTGAGCTTCATCCGAGGGCTTTATGGAACAACACCAGCATTATCAAAGCCTGCAAGATCAGGCATACAACGCATTGCGCTCCAAGATTATCTATGCCGAGTTCAAGCCCGGCACGCGCCTTTCGGCGATTGGTCTGGAAAAGGAGACGGGAATCGGGCGCACGCCCATTCGCGAGTCTTTTGTGCGCCTGCGCGAGCAGGAGCTGGTGGAAACGCGTCCCAAAAGCGGCACCTATGTCTCAAAAATCAGCATGGAGCACGCCGAGAACGCCTGTTTCTTGCGCGAGAAACTCGAGAGAAGCGTGCTCATTAAATGCTGCTCTGCCGCCACGCCCGAGCAAAAGCAGCGGCTTGAGCAGATTCTTGCCGAGTCCGAATCGCTCGACCATCGCGAAACGCGTCGCTTTTTCGACTTGGATAACCTGTTTCATGAGACGTGTTTTGAGATTGCCGGCCGCCATATGTTGTGGGATTGGATGAAGAGCGTCAACACGCATTTTGAGCGATACAACTGGTTGCGTATGGTGTCGCAGGATCTGGATTGGGAGCCGATTCGTCGGCAGCATCGCCGGATTCTCGAGGCCATTAAGAGGGGCGATACCGACACGGCGAGCTATCTGGCCGAGACGCACTTGCACCTGATGCCCGAGGAGCAGGGCCCGGTTATCGCCTTGCATCCTGACTATTTCGAGCTGTCCAAAGACTCGTCTATCTAGTCCATCACCGCATCTGCTCGAAACGCAAAAACGATGCTGCTCACCTACAGCGTTTTGCAACCGAGATTTTAAAAAATGCCTAAAATGGCTCAGACCGTCGACAATTGGGGAACGGGGTGCGCTATGGCGCAGATGAGAATCAAGGACATTGCCGTCGAGGCAGGCGTGAGCCCGGCCACGGTCTCGCGCTATCTCAATAACCGCCCCGGGCAAATGACCGAGGAAACCCGTGCTCGCATCGCGGCGGTTATCGAGCGCACCGGCTATCGCCCACGTGCCGCCGCGCGCAACCTGCGCAGCTCGCGTACCAACCTCATCGGCGTGATCTTGGCCGACATCGCCAACCCGTTCTCCAGCGCCATGCTCAAAGGGCTTTCTGCCAGTGCCGCCGCGCGCGGCTGCTCGCTCATGACGGCCATTAGCGGCAATGATTCTGCCAAGGAAGCAGAGTCGCTCACCAGACTTATCGATGCCGGCGTGGACGGCCTGGTCGTCAATACCTGTGGCGGCAACGACGAGGCAATCGTCGCGGCAGCGGGACGCCTACCCGTCGTGCTACTCGACCGCGATGTTGCCGCCGGCGGTGTCGATCTGGTGACATCTAACAACCGTGAACTGGTTGTCGGGCTGGTAGACGCCTTGGCCTCTGCGGGCAGCGAGCGCCTGTGCCTGCTCACCGAGGCAAGCGACGACAGCCCCGTGCGTCGCGAACGCGCCGAGGCCTTTGCCGACGAGCTTTCGCACCGCGGCCTTGCCGGCGAGGTTATCACCTTGGTCGATGGCGGTGCCACGGGCGTCAGCCGCCTGGACGAGACCATCCGCGACTTCGCAGGCAAAAGGCTCGGCCTTATCGCCGTCAACGGCCTGGTCTTTCTGCGTCTGACCGAGGCACTGGCACAGTTGGGACCCTCCTTGCCGGCGGGGCTCAAGATCGCGACGTTTGACGACTATCCCTGGAACCACGTCCTCTTTGGCGGTGTGACCACGGCAGCGCAAGACACCCTCGCCATTGCCGAGCGCGTGGTCGAGTGCCTCTCCGAGCGCATCGACGTTGTTACCACTACGGTGGGCGATGCCGCAAAGCTCGTCCCCAAGCGCATCGAGGTCCCCGGCCACATCGAACACCGCGCTTCGACCTCGCGCTAACCATTCGTTCGTGACCGCCTGTTCGCACACGTTTTTTGAGCGCTTGATACGCTTTAACCCTGCGGAAACATTTTTCTGCGATAGTATCTGCGATATAGACCAGTCGAAACCCGCCCGAAAGAAAGGGGAGCGACATGAACCAGCAGAACATCGATTACGTACTCCGCTCCGTAGAGCAGCGTGACATCCGCTTTGTGCGTCTGTGGTTTGTCGACATTCTCGGCCGCCTCAAGAACTTTGCCATTAGCCCCGAGGACCTCGAGGTCGCTTTTGAGGAGGGTATTGGCTTTGACGGCTCCGCCATCGAGGGCTTTGCCACGCCCGAGGAAGCCGACATGCTGGCGTTTCCCGATGCTTCGACCTTCCAGATCCTGCCGTGGCGCCCGAGCCATAACGGCGTCGCTCGCGTGTTCTGCGACGTATGCACTCCCGATCGCAAGCCGTTTGCCGGCGATCCGCGCGATGCCCTGCGCCACATGTTCTACAAGGCCGAGAAGGCTGGCTATCTGCTCAACGTGGGCGCCGAGCTGGAGTATTACTACTTCCCCGACGAGCACACCCCCGAGCCGCTCGACAACGTGGGCTACTTCGATCTTTCGGTGAGCGATGCCGCTCGCGACCTGCGCCGCAACACGGTCCTCACGCTCGAGAAGATGTCCGTGCCCGTGGAGTACACCTTCCACGCCGCCGGTCGCTCGCAGCACGGCATGAGCCTGCGCCACGCCGAGGCCCTAAGCATGTCCGATGCCATCACCACGGCAAAACTCATCATTAAACAGCAGGCCTACGAGAGCGGTTGCCACGCCTCCTTTATGCCCAAGCCGTTGGCGGGTGAGGACGGCAGTGCTATGTTCCTGTGCCAGTCGCTATTCGACCACGACGGCAACAACGTCTTTTGGGGCGAGGACGACGAGAAGTACCACCTCTCCGATATCGCCAAGCACTACATGGCCGGCATCCTGGCGCATGCCCGCGAGATTAGCGCCATCACTAACCCCACGGTCAACTCGTACAAGCGCATCACCACGGGCGGCGACTCCGTGCCGCAGTACGCCACGTGGGGCCTGCGCAACCGCGCGAGTATGGTTCGCATCCCGGTCTACAAGCCCGGCAAGCAGCTGTCCACGCGTATCGAGCTGCGCAGCCCCGACCCCATGGCCAACCCGTACCTGGTCAACGCCGTCACGCTGGCGGCTGGTCTCGACGGCATCGAGCGCAAGCTGGAGCTCCCACCCGAGGCAACGGCCGAGACGCTCAAGCTCACCGACCGTCAGATGCTCGAGGCCGGCTACACGCCGCTGCCGCGTTCGCTCAAAGAGGCGCTCGACGTGTTTGAGGGCTCGCAGTTTATGAAGGATGCCCTCGGCGAGCACATCCACAGCTTCTTCCTCAAAAAGAAGCGCGACGAGTGGCATAAGTTTGAGTCTACGATCACCGAGTGGGAGATCAAGCACTACCTGGCGAACTCCTAATCGCGCTGACTTGTTCCAGTACGATTGAGCTCATTTCTTTGGAGGCCGATATGTCCGAAAAGAGTGCCCTGTTCATGGCGCGCACGACGCGCTTCCACGAGTTTGCCCGCAGCCTGACGACCACCCTGGGTGTCGAGGTGAGCCTGGCAACTCCCGATTCGCCGACTGCGGCGCACGACTTCGACCTGCTGATCCTCGATTCCGATGGCATCCGTAGCGACCGCATCGATCAGATTGCCAAGTGGCTCGACGATCGCGGCGGTGTCCCCATGCTGGTGATCGTTGACGACGAGGCGCTCGGTACCCTGCGCCTGCCGAATCACGCGCATGCCGACTTTGTATGCCCCACGGCGACGCCCAACGAGCTCAAGGCTCGCGCGCAGCGCCTGATGGGCGAGGAGGAGACCGTCACCGCCGACGATGTGCTCAACATCGATAACCTCGAGATTAATCTGGCTACCTACCAGGTGACGCTCGATAACGAGCCCATCGACCTGACGCTGATGGAGTACTCGCTGCTGAGCTTTTTGGCGACGCATCCCAACCGCGCCTACAGTCGCGAGGTGCTGCTGCACCGCGTGTGGGGCTTTGAGTACTGCGGCGGCACGCGCACCGTCGACGTGCACATCCGACGCATCCGCTCCAAGGTGGGCCCGCAGATCGCGGCGCACATCACCACCGTCCGTGGCGTGGGTTATCTGTTTAAGGACTAGATTTCCACCACAAAGGGGACAGGCACCTTTGTGGTGGTTTTGACGCAGGTGCGGGTTCCTCTCGAATCTGCAACAGAACTTAAGCCTTCCTAAAAGATTGCGTTCTCATACACGTACACCCGCATATTGGGGTACAACTCAACGTGAACAATGATGGCCCGCCACATGTTTGGCGGGCCTTTGGTTATTTGACGAAAGGATCGCAGCTATGAGCGAGTACGATTCCCAGCGTCCCCAGGATGCGGGCAACGCCGGCGAGACCCAGCAGCAGCCGCGCGTGCAGGTGGAGTCGACGCCTGCCGACAGCAACATTCCCTACGTGCAGGCCTACGACACGCAGACCGGAAAGCCGCTAGGCAGCCAGCAGGTCGTAAACAAACACACGGTGGTCAAGACCAAGACCAAAAAGCTGCCGATCTTTATTACAGCGCTTGCCGGCTGCGCCTGCGGCGCCCTGCTGGTCATCGCGCTCATTATGAGCGGCACGCTCAACATTGGCGGCGGCAAGAATGCCGTGACGGCGGGTGCTTCGGGTTCATCGACGCAAAAGATTACGATTGATTCCGAGGACACCACGCTGGCCGAGGCCGTTTCTGCCAAGGCCCTGCCCTCCGTGGTTTCCATTACCGCCACTTCGAGCGGCGGCCAGAATGGCTCGCTTTCGCAGTCTGCCGACGAGTCGGACAACTCGGGCAGCGTCGGCTCGGGCGTGGTGCTCGATACTGAGGGCCACATCCTCACCAACAACCACGTGGTCGATGGTTACGACCAGTACGTGGTGACCATGGACGACGGCACCACCTACGAGGCCGAGTTCGTGGGCAACGATGCCTCGAGCGACCTCGCCGTCATCAAGCTCAAGGACGCCGACGCCTCCAAGCTCACGCCGATCGAGATCGGTGATTCTTCCAAGCTCAACGTGGGCGAGTGGGTTATGGCCATCGGCTCGCCGTTCGGCAACGAGCAGTCTGTCTCCACGGGTATTGTGTCGGCGCTGTACCGCTCCACGGCCATGAGCTCTACCAGCGGCAACACCATCTATGCAAACATGATTCAGACCGATGCTGCCATCAACCCGGGCAACTCCGGCGGCGCGCTCGTCAACGACAATGGTGAGCTCGTGGGCATCAACTCGCTCATCGAGAGCTACTCGGGCTCCAGCTCGGGCGTGGGCTTTGCTATTCCCGTTAACTACGCCAAGAACATTGCCGACCAGATCATCGACGGCAAGACGCCGGTTCATCCGTACCTGGGCGCCACGCTTTCGAGCGTCAACGCACTCAACGCCCGCACTAACAAGCTGAGCACCGATAGCGGCGCGTACGTGGCGAGCGTCGTCGAGGACGGTCCAGCCGCCAAAGCCGGCATCCAGGAGGGCGATGTCATTACCAAGCTGGGCGACGACGAGATTACGAGTGCCGATGGCCTGATCATCGCGCTGCGCAGCCACGAGGTGGGCGAGAAGGTCGAGATTACGTTCATGCGCGGCAAGGACGAGAAGAAGGTCACGGTCGAGCTGGGCTCTGACGAGGAGCTGCAGAACCAGCAACAGGACGACAGCGCAACCGACACCGGCAACGGCGGCATTACTGACGAGCAGCTGCGCCAGTATCTGGAGGAGCTGCTGGGCCAGCAGGGCCAGGGCCAGGGTTACGGCCAGGGTTTCTAACGAGTCGTATCGCACATACCGATGCCAGAGGGGGCTGTTCCGCCAACGCGGGACAGCCCCTTCTTTTCGCGATGATCCCTTGGGGACGGGGAAACGGATCATTTAGAAATGGCAAGGGTATGGTTTGATCGCGCGATCCACCCCGGTCCGTCGGCTGCCGATTCGGTGCGGTTCGAAAGGGTTATTCGGCCCCATCGTGACCGGTGGTACTCTAGTATCCGTTTGAAATCGAGCGAAGGAGTGCCGCAATGGAGCAATCGAGCCTGTTTGGTGACGGTGTGGACATCGATACCGAAACGCCCGCGAGCGCGGATGCCGCCGCACCGACCGACGCTCGTGCCCAGGCGGCAGCGCGTGCGGCCGAGCTGCGCCACGAGCTCGATTACCACGCGTACCGCTACTACATGCTCGACGCACCCGAGATCACGGACGCCGCCTTCGACAAAATGCTCGTTGAGCTGCAGGAGATCGAGGCGACCTACCCCGACCTGGTGACGCCCGACAGCTATACCCAGCGCGTGGGCGGCTACGTGAGCGAGCAGTTTACGCCGGTCACGCACATGGCGCGCATGTATTCCATGGACGATGCCATGGATCTGGACGAGCTCGACGCATGGCTCCAGCGCACCGAGGATGCGCTCGGTGCCGGCAGCGTCACCTATACCTGCGAGCTTAAGATCGACGGTCTGGGCGTGGCGCTTACCTACCAAAACGGTACCTTCGTGCGCGCCGCCACGCGCGGCGACGGCACCACGGGTGAGGACGTATCGCTCAACGTGCGCACCATCAAGGATGTGCCTATGCATCTGTCCGAGGCAGCGCTCGCCCACATGGGCGCCGACCGCGAGCGTACCGTCGAAGTACGCGGCGAGGTCTATATGCCCAAAGGCAGCTTTGTTCGTCTGAATGAAGAGGCCGATGCCGAGGGCCGCGACCCCTTCGCCAACCCGCGCAACGCCGCCGCCGGCAGCCTGCGCCAAAAGGACCCCAAGGTCACGGCGCGCCGCGACCTTGCCACCTTTATCTACGCCATCGCCGATACCGACCCGCTGCACGTCCACAGCCAGCGCGAATTTCTCGACTGGCTGCGCAATGCCGGCTTCAGCGTCAACCCTAACGTGGCTCGTTGCGCCACGCCGGCCGAGGTCCACGAGTTCTGCGCCCAGGCCCTCGAGCATCGCGGTGACCTGGACTACGACATCGACGGCGTGGTCGTAAAGGTCGACAGCTTTGCCCAGCAGCTCGACCTGGGCTTTACCGCTCGCGCACCGCGCTGGGCCATCGCCTTTAAGTTCCCGCCCGAGGAAAAGCAGACCGTCCTTCGCGAAATTCGCATCCAGGTGGGCCGCACCGGTGTGCTCACGCCGGTCGCCGAGTTCGACCCGGTGACGGTTGCCGGCTCCACCATCGCGCGCGCCACGCTGCACAACATCGACGAAATCCGCCGCAAAAACGTGCGCGAGGGCGACACCATCATCGTGCACAAGGCGGGCGACGTGATTCCCGAGGTCGTGGGTCCCGTGCTCGACAAGCGCCCGGCCGATTCGGTCGACTGGCGCATGCCCGAGGTCTGCCCCGTGTGCGGTAGCCCCGTGGTCCACGAGGATGGCGAGGTTGCCTATCGCTGTGTGTCCATCGATTGCCCAGCGCAGCTCAAGGAGCGCCTGCTCCACTGGGTGAGCCGCGGCTGCATGGACGTCGACGGCCTGGGCGACGAGATCGTCGACAAGATGATCGCCGCCGGCCTGATCCACGATGTCGCGGACTTCTACCACCTCACGGTCGACGACATCGCCGGCCTGGACACAGGGCGCACTTATGCCAGCTCCAACAGCAAAAAGGGCGTCAAGAAGGGCGACCCCATCCCAGTAGGCCTTAAGACGGCCGAGAAAATCATCGCCGAGCTCAACAAGTCCAAGAGCCAACCGCTCGGTCGCGTGCTGTTTGCCCTGGGTATCCGCCATGTGGGCAAGAGTGTGGGCGAGGTCATTGCCGAGCGATTCCTGTCGATTGACAAGATTATCTTGGCGAGCGAAGAGGACATCGCCGAGTGCGAGGGTATCGGTCCCAAGATTGCGGCGAGCGTCAAGCAGTTCCTGGCCGTGCCCGAGAACCTTGCCGTGCTGGAACGTCTGCGCCAAGCGGGCCTTTCACTCGAGGTTGACTTGGGCGCCGCTCATGCGCAAGCCGCAGCCGACGCGGGCGTGGCGGGCGAGCTCGCCGATGCACAACCGCTCGCGGGTCTGACCTTCGTGCTCACCGGCACGCTCGTCAACCGCACCCGCGACGAGGCGGGCGCGGCGCTCAAGGTGCTCGGCGCCAAGGTTTCGGGCAGTGTGTCGAAGAAGACGAGCTATCTGGTCGCCGGCCCCAAGGCGGGCTCCAAGCTCACCAAGGCCGAGCAGCTGGGTGTACCCGTGCTGGACGAGGATGCGCTCGAGCAGATCCTGGCGACTGGTCAGGTGCCCCAAGCTTAGCGCTTCGATAACCAAATTGAAGATCCGCCCGGAAAGCATGATGCCTTCCGGGCGGATCTTACTTTGCTGGGGCAACCGGCACCGTGATCTGTGTCACGTAGGTTGCTGAGGGTGATTCCGTGGAGCGGTGTCGTTCCGGAGCGATAGAAGATTCATACAAAGCAGAGGGTTTCGAAATGGTGGATTGACCCCATTGTGGTGATTCTCATATACGTTAACATTAACATTAACGTGTATACTTAGCAGTGAAGATATATGTTGAGAGGAGCCGTTATGGTTACTGTCGCATTTTCGGAGCTGCGTCAAAACCTTACGCAGGTGGCCGAAAAGGTTGCCAATGAGGGCGAGGAGGTTGTGGTCTTCAAGCGGAGCAAGCCGTTGTTCAAGATCGTGCCACTCGACTATCAAGGTTCAGTTGCGGTGGAATATGACGCTGCCCAGGAGCGCGGGGGCTCAAAGCCGACGCGCGGCTCGGACAAGCCCAAGCGCGACGTGGGTACGATGTGGCATCCCAATATCACCTGGAAGGAGATTCGCGAGATGCTCGCAGAGGATGCGGACTACCAGGAGTATCTCGATCTCGTAGCCAAAATGCCCAAGGGAACGCCGCTCGATACGATGACGGTTGAAGATGAAAAGCGCATCGCGAGGGAGCGCTACCTATGAGGGCATTTCTCGATACCAATTATCTGCTCGATTGCGTGCTACCAGGCCGGCCGGAGCATGGGGCGGCGCAAACGATCAAGGGGCTTGTTGACGTGGGGCTTATCGAGGGCGTTGTTTCGGCCTGCTCTCTCAAGGACGCGTATTACATTCTCACTAAACAGGCCGGCGAGGTGCGCGCCCGCGAGGTAGTGCGCGACTGCCTTAAGAGCTACTCGGTAGAGCCCCTCGACCAAGAAGCTTGTTTTACCTCCGCCTATTCCGATGAGCCGGACTTTGAGGACGGCTGTATCCGTGCGATGGCCGAGCGTGCCGGCGTGGACTTTATCATCACGCGCGATCGCGCTGCCTTTGTGCGCTCGACCATCAAGACCTTTTCGCCCGCAGAGTTCATCCGTGCGTTTCCGATTCCGGAGGAGTAAAACCGCCATATCGGGGACTGCCCCCGGCGTGATGGTTCTCCTGCAGCCGACGCTCGTTAGTTGAGCTACGCTTCATACCTGTCCGTGAGGTTCTTAATCGAGCACAGTAACTGGCACCGTGATCTGCGTCACGTAGGTTGCCGGGTCGTCGCTGATGATGTCATCGATGAGGGCGATCTCGCGCGAGGGGCCGGCGGGTGTCAGGTTGTGTTCGCGCATATAGCTGAGCAGCTGCTCATAGCGTGGGGCTGCTTGCCCGTGCGTGCCGCGGAAGCTTAGGGTCAGGCAGCGCGCGGCGGGTCGCGTTTCGACATCACCCAGGTAATCATCGGTGTCATCGAGCAGCAGAAAGACCTCGTCGTAGCCATCAAAGTCGCCGGCGGCGAGGCGCTCGGCGCCAATCCCGACGCCCAAGTTGCCCAGAAAGACAAAGGTCTCGTGCTGACCCTTCTGCAGTTGACGAATTTGCCACTCCAGCGCATAGGCGTCGGTAGGGTTGACGCGTTCGCGCAACACGGCGCAGCGAAGCTCGGGCGCATCGATTGTGCAAATGGTATCGAGCTCGGTGTTCAGGGCATCGTGGAGCAGGGCAAGCCGGTTGTCGATCTTGCGCGATACGCGTTCCAGCTCGCGGCGCTTGCGCTCGATGAGCTCCTGCTGCTGAGCTAGCTGGCGCTGCATGAGCTCCACATCGCGCGTGGTCACAAACTCTCGGATTTGCGCCAGCGGCAAGTCGAGAACACGCAGGTGGCTGATGGTGTTGAGGGTGGAAAGCTGCCGCGATCCGTAGTAGCGGTACCCACTTGCCGGATCGATGTGCGCCGGGTCCAGTAGGCCCATCTGCTCGTAATGGCGCAACGTGCCCACGCTCAGGTTAAACAAGCGCGCCACCTCGCCAATGCGGAGCAGGCCCTCAGTATGTTCAGTTGGCGAGTCGGTCATGGAACTGCTCCTTTCGATGGACAGGGGAGGGACATCGGGGCCGTGCGGCGCGGCCGTCGTATGGCACGAACGAGCCGCTACGCCACTAGCCTGTCAAAAGCTCCGCGGCGGTTGAGCACGGTAAACGCGACAACACAGATGGCTGCCGACAAAATCGATCCGCACGGCGAGGCGATACCCATGGGAAACAACGTATCGGAATAGGCATTCGACAGCAGCCACGCGCCGGGCACGCGAATGAGTGCCACGGCCAGCACGTTGTGCGCAAAGCCGATGTAGCTCTTGCCATACGCAGCGAAAAAGCCGCTAAAGCAAATGTGGATGCCGGCAAAGATTGCCTCGAAAATGTAGCTGTGCATATAGCCGGTACCGGCCGCGACCACCGCAGGGTCCTTGGCAAAAAAGCCAATAAACGCCGGTGCCACCAGCCACATCAGCGCTGTGATCAGGCAGCCATACACTACCGAGATTGTCATGGCATCTTTGAGCACCTGACGTGCACGATCACCCTTGCCCGCGCCGGCGTTTTGCGCCGTGAGCGCGCTGACGGTGGCACCCATGGAACTCGGCACAATGAACAAAAAGCTGATCATCTTCTCGACCAGGCCCACGGCAGCGGCATCGACCAGGCCGCGATGGTTGGCGATGACGGTGATGAACATAAATGCCACCTGGATGCAGCCGTCCTGTACGGCCACGGGCACGCCGATTTTAAGAATGCTGCCGAGCACCTCGGGCTGGGGACGCAGGTCGCTGCGCTTAACATGGACGTTCGTGCGGCGGCTCTTGAGCCATACGAGCGCGAGGGCAACGCTTGCCGTCTGGGCGGTTACCGTGCCGAGCGCCGCGCCCACGGGGCCGAGCCCCATGTGGCCGATAAACAGAAAATCGAGCGCGATGTTAATGATGCATGCCACGCCGATCACGTACATGGGCGAGCGCGAATCGCCCAGGCCGCGAAAGATGGCCGAGAGAATGTTGTATGCGGCGATAAACGGAATGCCGACAAAGCAGATACGCAGGTAGGCGGCGGTGCCTTCGACCGCCTCGGGCGGCGTGCCAATGAGCGCCACAACCTGCGGGCATAGTGCAAACAAGATGGCGGCCAGTACTACCGAGACGCCCATAAACAGCGTGATGGTGTTGCCGATGGCGGTCTCGGCGCGGTCGAAGCGGCGCGAGCCCACGGCGTGGCCGACGATGACCGTCGTTCCCATGGCCAGGCCCACGAGCGTCACGGTAATGATATAGAGCGTCTGCGCGCCATTGCCCACGGCGGTGATGCCGGCAGCGCCGCTAAACTGCCCCATCATGTACAGGTCGGCCATACCGTAGAGCATCTGCAAAAAGTACGAGAGCATATAGGGCAGGGCAAAGACCGCGATGGTCTTGAGGACATTGCCGCGTGTGAGGTCGTGTTCCATGGGCGGGGTACTTTCTGGATTGGTTCATTTAGCTACCAGTGTAGTGAAAACCCTATAACGATTGTAGAGTCAAGGTTTGCGTTGGCGGCAGGGCGAAAAAAGTCACGCTCGCGTTCATTTCCAATTGAATACGGACGTGTGCCCTGTGAGCATGGCGCCTGTACTAGCCTTGCAGAAATCGATTTCGGAGCACTTGACGCCGCCGCACGGCGCGCCATAATACATGGGTTTGCGAACAACGTTTGATGGGGGATGAACCTGCGTGCGCAATCTCAAGATTCTGTTTTCCTATCTGGGGGCATACCGCCGCGATGCCATACTCGGCATGCTCTTTGTGACGGCCGAGACGGCGCTCGAGCTGTTTATTCCGGTCATCATGGCAAATATCATCGATGTGGGCGTGCCCGCGGGCGACATCAACTACATGCTGTTGCAGGGCACGTATATGTTGGTATGCGCCGCATTTTCGCTGGTACTTGGCTTGGGCTATGCACGCACGTCCGCCCGCGTTGCCTCGGGGCTGGGCGCTAACTTGCGCGAGGCTGAGTATCGCAAGATCCAGACGCTCGCCTTTGGCAACCTGGACAACTACGACGCCAGCTCACTTGTCACCCGCATGACCACCGACATCACCGTGATTCAAAACGCCGTGGGTAACGGCTTCCGCCCCATGGTGCGCGGGCCGGTAAATCTGGTCATGGGCCTCGTCTACGCTTTTGCGCTCTCGCGCGAGCTCGCGGCGGTCTTTGCCGTCATTCTGCCGATGCTCGCCATCGTGCTCGGTATCATTACCGTGCGCGTGAGCCCGCTCTACCGCCAACTCCAGACCTCGATGGACCACCTCAACGGCGTGGTGCAAGAGGACCTTACCGCAGTGCGCGCCGTGAAGGCTTACGTGCGCGCCGAGCACGAGTGCGACAAGTTTGACACCGTCAATACGGAGCTCGCCGGCACGGCGACCAAGACCTTCGGCACCGCCGTGCTCAACCTGCCGGTGTTCCAGCTCTCGATGTATGTTGCCGCGCTCTCGATCCTGTGGATTGGCGGCCGCATGATCATCGAAGGTCGCTTGGGTGTGGGCTCGCTCACGGGCTTTATGAGCTACGTGCTGCTGATCATGAACTCGCTCATGATGATTTCCAACGTGTTTTTGCTGCTCACGCGCGCTCTCACGAGTGTGGGCCGTATCGCAGAGGTGCTCGATGAAGAGCCCTTTATCGCCAATCCTGTGGGAGACCTCGCGACTGCGGCGCCAGCGGACGGCAGTATCGAGTTTCGCGACGTTTCCTTTAAATACCGCGCGGATGCAGCCGAGGATGTGCTCGAGCATATCGACCTTCGCATCGAGAGCGGCTCGACGGTGGGCATCCTCGGCGGCACGGGTTCGGGCAAGAGCTCGCTTGTGCAGCTGATTGCGCGCCTGTACGACGCCACCGAAGGCGCCGTGCTTGTGGGCGGACACGACGTGCGCGACTACGACCTCGCGACCCTACGCGATGCCGTGGGCATTGTGTTGCAAAAGAATGTGCTGTTCACGGGCACCGTGCGCGAGAACCTGCAGTGGGGCAATCCGCAAGCGTCGGACGATGAGCTCCTCGCGGCTTGCCGCGCGGCGTGCGTGGACGAGTTCCTTGATCGTATCGGCGGGCTGGACGGAGAGCTGGGCCAAGGCGGCGCCGGTGTTTCGGGTGGCCAGAAGCAACGCCTGTGCATCGCGCGCACGCTACTCAAGCATCCGCGCGTGCTCATTTTTGATGACTCCACCAGCGCGGTCGATATGGCGACCGACGCTAAGATTCGCGAGCACATCGCTCGGATTCCCGATACGACCGTGCTCATCATCGCCCAGCGCATCGCGAGCGTCATGGATGCCGATCGCATTGTGGTGTTGGACGACGGTCGTGTTCACGGCGTGGGCACGCACGAGGAACTGCTGGCGGGCGACAACATTTACCGGGAGATTTACGCCTCGCAGATGGAGTTTGCGGGGAACGCTGACGCCGCCGGAGGCAGCGACAATGGCTGCGCGAATGATCCGGTTTCCTTCGCCCCCAGCGGATTACCCTTGGAAGGGGGTGAGCGCCATGCCTAAGACCGCAGCCCAAGCACGCCCGGCCGACCTCAAGCGCACTGTGCGCCGCCTGCTCTCCTACATGGGGCATGCCAAGTTCTCGTTGCTCGCGGTGGGCGTGCTCGCCTCCGTCGCCGCCATCGCGAGCCTCGCCGGTACCTACATGGTGCGCCCCATCGTTAACGGTTTGGCCACGGGCGGGGAGGAACTGCTTGCCAAGCAGGTCATCCTGACGGCGATCATCTACGCCGCGGGCGTGCTCTCGGCTCTGGGCTACTCGCAGATCATGGTGCGCGCGGCCCAACGCGTGGTGTCCGATATTCGCCGCGACCTGTTCGCGCACATCCAGACGCTGCCGCTCAGTTATTTTGACAGCACGCGCTCGGGCGACATCATGAGCTTTTTCACCAACGACGTCGACACCGTCTCCGAGGCGCTCAACAACAGCTTTGCCAACGTGATTCAGGCCGCCATTCAGGTTGTGGGCACCACGGCCATGCTCATCATCCTTAACTGGCAGCTCACGATTATCACGCTCGTGTGCGATGTGGCCATTGTGCTGTACGCGCGCTACTCGGGCGCGCGCTCTAAGCGTTTCTTTGCCGCCCAGCAGGCATCGCTTGGCGACTTGGACGGATATATCGAAGAGATGGTCTCGGGCCAAAAAGTCATCAAGGTCTTTAATCACGAGGCAGCGAATGTCGCCGGCTTCACCTGCCGCAACGACGAGCTTTGCCGCACCGGCACCGTCGCCGTGAGCTATGCCAACTCCATGGTGCCCATGACCGTCGTGATTGGCTACGTCAACTATGCCATCGTTGCCGTGGCGGGCGGCATGCTCTGCATCAAGGGACTCGCCGACGTAGGCGCGCTTGCAAGTTACCTGGTCTTTGTACGCCAGGCGGCCATGCCCATCAACCAGTTTACGCAGCTGGGTAATTTCTTACTCAATGCGTTGGCCGGCGCCGAGCGCTTGTTTGCCGCCATGGATCTTAAGCCCGAGGTGGACGAGGGCTGCGTGGGGCTGGTACAGACGGGCGACGCCGCGTGGGCATGGAAGATTCCCGAGGGCCAGGGCGTGGGCGCGTACGGGCACCTGCATGACGTGGCAGCCGTTGATGAGTCGGGCCGCGCGGTGACTGCCGACGGCACCGAGCTCACGTGCGGCTTGGTCCCGCTTGCCGGCGACGTACGCTTCCATGCCGTGAACTTTTCCTACGTGCCGGGCACCCGCGTGCTCACGGACCTCAACCTGTTTGCCAAGCCGGGGCAAAAGATCGCGTTTGTGGGCTCGACGGGCGCCGGAAAGACGACCATCACCAACCTCATCAACCGCTTCTACGAGGTCGATGACGGCGAGATCACGTACGACGGCATCGACGTCAAGCACATTGCCAAGGCCAGCCTGCGCGGGTCGCTCG
Organism: uncultured Collinsella sp.; assembly: GCA_905200715.1. Taxonomy (GTDB): domain Bacteria; phylum Actinomycetota; class Coriobacteriia; order Coriobacteriales; family Coriobacteriaceae; genus Collinsella. The sequence continues at coordinate 42,079 of CAJKLK010000015.1, forward strand.
GCATTGTGCTGCAGGACACGCACCTGTTTAGCGGCACCATTGCGCAGAACATTCGCTTTGGCAAGCTCGACGCGACCGACGAGGAGGTGCGCGCCGCTGCCGAGGCCGCCTGCGCGGATTCGTTTATCCGCCGCCTGCCTAGAGGCTACGATACGCCGGTCACGGCCGACGGCGCCAACCTGTCGCAGGGCCAACGTCAGCTGCTCGCCATCGCGCGCGTGGCCGTCGCCGATCCGCCGGTGCTCATTCTGGACGAGGCCACGAGCTCCATCGACACGCGTACCGAAAAGCTCATCGAGCGCGGTATGGACCGCATCATGCGTGGCCGCACCACGTTTATGATCGCGCACCGTCTGTCCACCGTCCGCGACGCCGATGCCATCATGGTTCTCGAACACGGCCGCATCATCGAGCGCGGCACGCACGAAGAGCTGCTCGCCCAGCACGGCGAGTACTGGCAGCTGGCGCATGGGTTAAAGGAGTTGGATTAACCCGTTCGAGCACGATGCTTTGACCCCTCCGTGCCCCTCACCTCGCCTCAAACCATCACAACATTCGATGTTTTTTGCCAAAAGCGGGAAAAGCATCGAATGTTGTGATGGTTGTTCTACCACTCGATCGGGTGGAATCACTTTCTTGCGCACGAAGGTGTGCGGACCCGTGGGCAGGGGAATAAGGTTGGTTATCCGACTCCATTGGAGGGCTCATGGACCTGCCGATCGTCCTGTCCCATAAGACTGCCTGGCTGTACCACAACGTGGCGCGCCCGTCCGAGCCGCTCTCGCGAGCAATCAGCCTATACGATGAGGACTCGCTTGCTAACGAGGCGGAGTCGACCGCGAGCCTGCCCAAATTGGGACTCGATGCCAAGGGGCTGAGGGCTTCAACGGCAGTTGGGATCGTTACCGACTATCTGGTTTCGCTCGGTATTCCCCGAGAAGAGCTCGATCATATCGACACACTCGTCAACTTCGATTTTGAGCGCTCGACGCCGGCTGGATTTAGGTGCCACGTGTTTGGAGCGCCAGTACCTCCAGGCCATCTTATCGAGGTGGCAGAGGGCCTTCTGGTGGTTGATGAGACCATGTGCTTTGTCCAAGCGGGTTCGTGGATGAGCGAGCCTGAACAGCTGGAATATGGCTACGAAATCTGTGCCCGATACCATTTGAATCATCTGTCGACAGGCGATTATATCGAAATGGGGCAGAGGCATACCGTTGCCGACTTGATTGCTTATTGCAATGAGAACCGATCTCGTCAGGGGGCTATACGCGCGGCCGCCGTGCTCAAGCGCGTGCACGATGGCGCGCGGTCGCCCATGGAGACGGCCACCGCAATCATGGTCGTTGCAAAACGTTCCCAGGGAGGGCTGGGATACGCCAAGATCGAGCTCAACTATCGGGTCGATGTTCCCAACGAGTTCAAGTATCTCGCAAAGGCCGGGTATTTCGAGATCGACGTATATGCGCCTGCGAGCGGTACGGGGATTGAATACAACGGTTCGGACCATCTTGATAAACAGAGCAGCGCGTCGGATGCGGAGCGTATGACCGTGCTGAGCGCGCTGGGCTTTAGGATGATCGTCCTCACCGGGACCCAGTTTGCCCATCAGCTGCAATTGCACCGGGCGATGAACGCCATTGCACTCGCTATGGGCCTTAAGTGCGACCGAAGCGAAGCGTTCCAGAAACGTCAGAACGACCTGCGAGAATTCGTGATTCGGCACTGGGACGGCGGCCTTTAGGGGCGCTTTGGTCCTTCTACGGGGTGCCGTGGGCAGGCAAACCATCACAACATTCGACGTTTTTTGCCAAAATCGGGAAAAGCATCGAATGTTGTGATGGTTTGTATGCTGAGGATGGGCTTGGGAAGCCGGTCTTGCTCAAAGCGACCTGTCCTGTCGTACGGGTGTCGGCGTGATTCTCTCGTGGGGTATTATGTTTTCCGAAGAATAAAACGCCGCGTGAGGGGAGGGCTGCGTGGACGGGCACGTGCAACATGACGGCTTTGGCCGCGATATCAACTACCTGCGCATTGCCGTTACCGACAAGTGCAATTTTCGCTGCATTTACTGCATGCCGGCCGATGGCGTGGCGCCCCGTGCGCACGACGAGCTGCTCAGCGCCGAGGAGATCGCTCGCTTTGTGCGCTTGGTGGCGGGGGAGGGCATTCGCCGCGTGCGCCTGACGGGTGGTGAGCCGCTGGTCAGCCGCCGTATCATCCCGCTCATTCGCGACATCCGCGCGATTTCGCAGATCGAGGATATCTCGCTTACCACCAACGGCGCCCTGCTGCCCAAGCTGGCACCGCAGCTCAAAGACGCGGGGCTTAACCGCATCAACATTTCGCTCGACACACTCGACCCTACGCTCTTTGGAAAGATCACGCGCCTGGGTCGGCTCGAGCAGACCATGACTGGCATCGACGCGGCGCTGGCCTGGGGCTTTGAGCCCGTTAAGGTCAACTGCGTTGTGGTGCGCCGGCTCAACCAGGATGTGGCGGCCCTCGCACGACTGACCGTCGACCGCCCCATCCACCTGCGCTTTATCGAATACATGCCCATCGGCGACGAGCGCACGAGCTCGCATTGCGCCGTGGACCCGCATGCGCCCGCGCTCAATCCCGAGCTGTGGGACGCGAGCGATACCGTGCCGAGTGACGAGCTGCGGGCGCGCATCAATGCCGGGGCCGCCGCGGTGGGTCTGGGCGAGCTCGAGCCACTCGACATCAACGACGCTCCTGCCGGCGCGGGCCCTGCGCGCTACTGGCACTTTCCGGGTGCGGCGGGAACGGTCGGCTTCATTAGCGCCATGTCCAACCATTTTTGCGCGAATTGCAACCGCCTGCGCCTGACGGCAGACGGTAACGTGCGTCCGTGCCTGTTTAGCGATGCCGAGTATTCGGTGCGTGAGGCGCTTCGCCGTGGTGATGATATGCAGGTACTTTCGATTTGGCGCGATGCCGTGGCCCACAAACCGCAGGAACACGCGATAATTGAGGGCACGCAACGATTTATGTCTCAAATCGGAGGATGATCATATGGCCAAGAGCAGGTACGCCGATGCCACCAAGGCCGCTCGCAGGGCCGCGATGTCTGCCCACAAAGCCTCAGTCGCGGCGAATGCTGATAACGCTGACGCGTCCGCGCAGCCGTCTGCCGGTGCTGCCGCCGAGCCCGCCCGCGACGCCCGTCGCGACGAGCTGACGCACGTGGACGCCAAGGGCGAGGTGCGCATGGTCGACGTGTCCGACAAGGCCGAGACCCATCGCATCGCCATCGCCGAGGGCACCATCCTCATGCACCCCGAGACGCAGGCCATGGTGCTGCAGGACCGCGCCAAGAAGGGCGACGTGCTTGCCTGCGCGCGCGTGGCGGGCATCATGGCCATCAAACGCACGAGCGACATCATCCCCATGTGCCATCCGTTGCTCATTACCAAGAGCAAGTGCGACATTGCGCCCATCGCTCCGGCGGGGACGCCGGCCGAGGACGTGCCCGAGGGCTGGGCGCCGGCGCGCACGGACGGGCAGGTTGGCTTTCATGTACTGGTCACGGCCGGCGTGACGGGCAAGACGGGTATCGAGATGGAGGCCCTGACCGGCGCGAGCGCCGCATGTCTAACGATCTATGACATGTGCAAGGCGGTCGATCGTGGCATGGAGATCGTCGACGTGCGCCTGCTGCACAAGGAGGGCGGCCGCTCGGGCGTGTGGGATCGCGCCGAGCGTCAGGCCGCTGCTGTTGAGGCCGTGGGAGCCGCGGGCGACGCACCCGCGAGCGCACCCGTCGCCGCCGCGCCTGCGGCACCGGCCGTCCCCGCGATCGCGTTTATCGGCTACCAAAACTCGGGCAAGACCACGCTCGTCGAGAAGGTTATCGCCGAGCTCACCCGCCGCGGCCTGCGCGTGGGTTCGCTCAAGCATCACGGGCACCACGGCTTTGATATCGATGTGCCCGCTAAGGACACCTGGCGCCATCACCAAGCCGGATCCAAGCACATGGGCCTCATCTGCGCCACGCGCTGGGCGGAGTACGCCGACACGCGCGAGGAGGACGAGATGCCCGCACGCGAGCTGCTGTCGCGCTACAACGATGTCGACGTGGTGATCATCGAGGGCTACAAGACCGAGGGCTTCGACAACATCGTCGTCGCGCGCTCCGGTGTCGACCGTCTGCGCGGCAAGAGCTCGCTCGACCTGGTCGACGGTCGCACGCTGGCCCTTGCCTGTAATGAGGCCTTGGCGCGTCAGGCCTTCGACGCAGGCTTTGCGACCCGAGCCATCAACATCAACGACGCCCGAGCCATCTGCGATCTGATCCAAGATCATCTGGCCTAAAACCTGCCAAAAAGGGACAGGTTTGTTTTGGCAGGTTTTATCTGGGCAAACGTCATTTCCACCACAAAGGGGCCAGACACCTTTGTGGTGGTTTTGATCAAAGAGCCTTTGACTTAAACCTACCTCGAGGTGCAATAATCGCTGACAAACGATTGCGATTACGGAGGTCTCATGTCAAAACTGTACTTTATGCGTCACGGTCAAACGCTCTTTAACTTGCTTCGTCGCAAGCAGGGTTGGTGTGACTCGCCGCTTACCGAGCTGGGGATCGAGCAGGCTAAAACTGTCGGCGCGACCCTGCGAGAGCGTGGCCTTGCGTTCGACCATGCGTACAGTTCCACGTCCGAGCGTGCGTGCGACACGCTTGAGCTTGCGTTTCCTGATCAGCCTTACGAGCGCGTCAAGGGCCTTAAGGAGTGGAATTTTGGCAAGTTTGAGGGCGCGAGCGAGGATTTGAATCCGCGCCTGCCGTACGGCGATTTTTACAAGCAGTATGACGGCGAGGGCGAAGACGAGTTTCGCGAGCGCATCATGGCTACCATCATCGAGCTCATGCAGCGCCCCGGACATGAGAGCGTGTTGTGCGTGAGCCATGGCGCCGCAGCGGCTCAGGTCATGCGCGGCGTGGGCGTGGAACCGCTCAAGATGAAGAACCGCATCGGCAACTGCTGTGTGCTCGAGCTTGACTTTAATCCCGCCACCAGCGCATTTGCTCTCGCAGATTTGTACAACCCCTACGGCACTCCGCGCGAGTAACATCGGGGCATCAGCCAAAACCACCACAGAGGGGCCAGGCACCTTTGTGGTGGTTTTGCCGTTTACGGGCGATTTCCTACCGTTCGGCGGACTTTCGCGCCAATGGGGCTTACGCCGCATGCAAGTTTCATCCTACAATTGCCCACGTGCTCACAAGTTTGTTACTCCTCGGGAGGCATCAGTTGCGCATAATAGAAGACGAGGAATATCGCCCCGTCGTCTAGCGCCGATGTCCGAGGAGTTTTTTCATGCTCATTTTAAAAAAGATCAACAATAACGTTGCTCTTGCCGCCAGCGATGACGGCCGAGAGGTTGTTGTCTTTGGCAAGGGCATCGGTTTCCACGAGATGCCCTACGAGCTTGCCGATGAGTCTCTCATCCAGCGCAAATTCTATAACGTTCCCGAGAGTCTGCAGGATATGGTCGGCACCCTTCCCGACGATGTGCTGCTCGCGGCAAGCGACATTGCCTGCTTCGCGTCGCAGCAGCTTGGCTGCAAGCTATCCGGTGGCCTGCCCTTTATCCTGGCAGATCACCTGCAGTTTGCCGTCCAGCGCGACGACGACCAGCTCAGCGCTCCCAACCCGCTCGAGCACGAGGTGGCCTTCATCTACCCGCGCGAACTCGAGATCGGCCAGGCCGCGCTCGCTATCGTGCAAAAGCACACCGGCGTCAAGCTGGGTCAGAACGAGGCCACGAGCATCGCGCTCCATATCGTTAACGCCGAGGTCGACGGCATGGGCCGCGCCAAGGACATGGACTTCATCATGAAGAGCACCCGCGTCCTCGATGAGGTAACCCATTCCGTGGAAAAGCAGCTCGGCTGCTCGCTCGACACGGCGTCGTATAGCTACATTCGCTTTCTTGCGCACCTGCGCTTTTTGGTTCGCCGCCTCTGCAAGGGCAAGTGCACGCAGACCGAGAACTCCTCGCTGTTTATGCAGGCCGCCCGCGATTTTCCCGAGGCATACCAGTGCGCGTACGCCATCAACCGCGTGTTCGAGAAAGAGTTTAAGCAGAGCTGCTCGGACGAGGAGCTTTTGTATCTGATGATGCATATCAACCGTCTGCGATCGGCTTCGCAGACCGAGTGAGTAAGGCCGCCAGCCTGGCGGCAATCGCAACAATTCTTTTTTGGTTTCTGGCTGCGGGCAAGGTACCGGCTCGCGGTAGGGGATATTTTTGTCGAAATTTGGAAAAGAGAGGACAGATCATGGCAGGTAAATACGACGATCTTGCTGCCCAGATCGTAGAGCTGGTTGGCGGTAAGTCCAACGTCAAATGCGTCGCACACTGCATTACCCGCGTTCGTTTTAAGCTCAAGGACGAGTCGAAGGCCAATGACGAGGCAATCTCCGAGCTGCCCAACGTCATCAAGGTCATGCACGCCAACGGCCAGTACCAGGTTGTTGTGGGCAACATCGTCGAGGACGTCTACGATGCCGTTCTCAGGGCCGGCGGTTTTAGCGACGGCGGCGCCGTCGACGCCGATGACGACGATGCCGCTCCCAAGGGCGTTACCGATGTGATCATCGACCTCATCTCGGGCATCTTCGCCCCCATGCTCGGCACCTTCGCCGCCGCCGGTATCATGAAGGGCCTGCTGGCGCTCGCTACCTTCCTGGTCCCGAGCTTTGCCAACGACGGCGCCTACACGCTGCTCTACACCGTCGCCGACGGCATGTTCTACTTCCTGCCCGTGGTGCTTGGCTACACCGCGGCCAAGAAGTTCAAGATGAGCGAGTTCAACGGCATGGCCATCGCCTTTGCCCTGGTGTATCCCACCATGGTTGCCCTGACCTCGGGCGAGGTTGTCGGCTCCGTCGAGCTCGGCTTTGCCGGCACCTTCTCTTGGTACACCACGTTCCTGGGCCTGCCGCTCATCATGCCTGCCTCGGGTTACACCAGCTCCGTTATCCCCATCCTGCTCATGGTTTGGTTTGGCTCCACCCTCGAGCACTGGGTTAAGAAGTGGATGCCCGCTTCTATGAAGATGTTCTTCACCCCGCTGATCGTCGTCACCGTTACCGTTACCCTTGGCTACCTGGTCATTGGCCCCATCGCCACGCTCATCACCAACCTGCTCGGTGAGTTCTTCGCACTGCTGTTTGGCCTGCCCATGATCGGCTCCCTCTTGGGCTGCACCCTCGTCGGTGCCTTCTGGATGTGCCTGGTCATCTTTGGCTTCCACTGGTCGCTCGTGCCCATCGCGCTGGTCAACCTGTCCACTCTGGGCCACGACTACATCCTGGGCTCCGTTATCGCTCACTCCTTCTCGCTGGGCGCCGTGCTCTTTGCCATGTATCTCAAGAACAAGGACGAGAAGTTCCGCGGCATCGCGCTGCCGGCCATGATCTCCGCCTTCTTCTTTGGTGTCACCGAGCCCGCTATCTACGGTGTCGCCCTGCCCGATAAGAAGGCCTTCATCAACGCCAGCATCGGTTCTGCTGTGGGTGGCCTCATCATTGGTCTCTCCGGCGCCGTGGTGTACATGTCCGGTGGTCTGGGCGTCTTCAACTGGCTGTCCTTCATCGACCCCTCCGGTGTTAACGGCATCAACCACATGATCTGGGCCATCGTTGCCTCGCTCGTGGGTGCCGCCGTGGGTTTCGCGATCGAGTTTGTCACCTACAAGCCCGAGGCTGCTAAGTAACCCAAACGACAAAGAATCGGTATCAAGCCGGCGGGGACAAACGCCCTGCCGGCTTTTTTCAAATGGGCGAGATGGCCTGCGCATGCGCAAAAAGGGGTCCCGCCACGAAACTCACTCCAACACGTACGAAAGGAGCCAACATGGCTTTCCCAGATGGATTTCTGTGGGGCGGCGCCACTGCCGCCAACCAGTGCGAAGGCGGATACAACGAGGATGGCAAGGGCCTCGGCGTTCCCGACATCATGACCGGCGGCACGGTCTCCGAGCCGCGCCACATCACCGACGGCATTCTGCCCCAGTACCACTATCCCAGCCACGAGGCCGTGGACATGTACCATCACTACCTCGACGACATCAAGCTTTTTGGCGAGATGGGCTTTAAGTGCTACCGCATGTCCATCAACTGGAGCCGTATCTTCCCCAACGGCGACGAGGCCGAGCCCAACCAGGCCGGCATCGAGTTCTACCGCCGCGTGTTTCAGGCCTGTCAGGAGCAGGGCATCGAGCCCATGGTCACCCTTAGCCACTATGAGCTGCCTTATGGTCTGTCCAAAAACTACGGAGGCTGGAAGAACCCCAAGCTCATCGATTTTTACCTCAACTACGCCCGCACCGTCATGACCGAGTACAAGGGTCTGGTGCGCTACTGGCTCACCTTTAACGAGATCAATTGCCTGCTCATGGGCGGTTTTGGCGGGGTGATGGGCGGCGGCATGGTGCCCGAGGCAACTGACACGCCCATGGCCTTTGGCGACTGCGACTGGGACGACCCGCAGGCGCGCTTCGACGCCCTGCACCATCAGTTCCTGGCGAGCGCCAAGTGCGTCACCATGGGCCATCAGATCGATCCCCAGAACAAGATCGGCTGCATGATCGCCGGCAACGCCTGCTATCCGCACACGTGCAACCCGGCAGATGTTCTGGCCGCACAAAAGCAGCAGCGCGAGATGAACTTCTACTGCGGCGACGTGCAGGTGCGCGGTGCGTATCCCTCGTGGGCGCCCAGCGTGTGGCGCCGCGAAGGCGTGCACGTAGAGGTCTCGCCCGAGGACGCCGCCACGCTGGCCGCCGGCAAGGTCGACTTCTACAGCTTTAGCTACTACATGAGCGCCACGGCCACGGCCGACCCGGTGCTGCTGGAGCAGGGCAACATCTTTGGTGGCGCCGGCAACGAGTATCTCAAGAAGAGCGATTGGGGTTGGGCGATCGACCCCGAGGGTCTGCGCTACTACCTGGAGGAGGTCTACGACCGCTACCAGGTGCCACTGATGATCGTCGAGAACGGCCTGGGCGCTGTGGACGAGGTCGAGGAGGACGGTGCAATCCACGACGGCTACCGCATCGATTACCTGCGCGAGCATATCAAACAGATGGAGATCGCCATTGAGGACGGCGTGGACCTGATGGGCTACACCATGTGGGGCTGCATCGATTTGGTGAGCGCCTCGACCGGCGAGATGAAGAAGCGCTACGGCTTTATCTACGTCGACAAGGACAACGACGGCAACGGTACGCTTGTCCGCAGCCGCAAGGACAGCTTCTTCTGGTACAAGAAGGTCATCGAGTCCAACGGCGCCGACCTGGCCTAGCCAAGTCTCAACTAGCGTAAACGTCGCAACCACCACAAAGGGGCCAGACACCTTTGTGGTGGTTTTTGCTTTGGTAGATGTGTGAGACATGCCTTACAATCTACCAAGTAGTTCATGACGGGCGAAAAACGGAGAGAAGGGGCTTGATGCGTCCTTAATGTTTCATGCGGATAGATTGATTTGACAGACGGTGGCGAATGCCCGCCGTCCGCATTCGTACGAAACAAGGAGTCTC
>CAJKLK010000016.1:0-48532 GCA_905200715.1 uncultured Collinsella sp.
TGGTCTCGTGGCTTGCCGTCGAGCGCGTACACACCGGTCGCCCCACGCTGGTGGGTGCCAGCACCGGTCTGGTTGCGGGCCTTGTGGTGGTCACGCCGGGTGCGGGCTTTGTCGAGCCGTGGGCGGCGCTGGTCATGGGCCTGATCGTCTCGCCCGTCTGCTACTTGGCCATCAGCCATCTTAAGACCAAGTTTGGCTACGATGACGCGCTCGACGCGTTTGGCTGCCACGGTATCGGCGGCATCTTGGGCGGCGTGCTCACAGGCCTGTTCTGCGTGCCGGAGCTCTCGTGGACCGGTAAGGGTGGTCTGTTCTACACGGGCGACATGTCGCTGCTCGTCTCGCAGATTCTGGGCATTGTGGTGACGGTCGTCATCGTGATGGTGCTCGACTTGGTGATCGCTGCGGTGGTCAAGGCGCTGTTCCACGGCAGCCTGCGCGTGGACGAGGCTGACGAGGCGCTGGGCCTGGATGCCAGTCAGCACGGCGAGAGCGCATATCCTTCGTTCTCCGGGCTCGATTAGCAGCTCGGCTTTCCCAGGCACCCGACCTTGCCCCTCAAACCGTCGCTTGCGTACCGAAGTACGCGGCGCTCCTCTTTCGGGGCAATCTCGGGCACCTGGAAAACCCGTGCCATGTGAAGGACAATTCATTTCTTTTATTGAAGAGAGGAATTCACTATGAAGAAAATTACGGCGATCGTTCGTGCCGAGAAGCTTGAGGTTCTCAAAGACGCGCTGTTTGCTGCCGATGTTCGCGGCATGACTATCAACCAAGTGCAGGGCTGCGGCGCGCAGCATGGCTGGAAGGAATACGTGCGCGGCAACGAGTTGCTTGTCAACACGATCCCTAAGGTGCAGTTCACCCTCATCTGCGCCGATGAACATGTCGACGGCATTGTCGAGATTATCTGCAACGCTGCTCGCACCGGTGCCGTTGGAGACGGCAAGATTTGGGTCGAGCCGGTCGAGGAGGTTATCCGCATACGCACCGGCGAACACGGCTCCGCCGCGGTGTAGAATCGACCGCCTACCATCCGCAACGTTAAAATGCTGCAATGAGGCACAAGACTTGCGTTGCGGATGGACGGATTATGGGTCGTAATAAATATCCCGAGGAGACTGTCGCGAAGATTCTCGACGCGGCACTGGAGCTATTCTGTGTACGGGGTTATGAGGGGACGAGCATTCAAGACATTGTCGACCGCCTCGATGGCATGACCAAGGGTGCTGTCTATCATCACTTTAAGAGCAAAGAGGAGATTTTCAACGCCGCGTTTGATCGGGCGATGACTCCGATTGTTGAGCACCGCCGCTCGATGCTTGATATCGGTAATATGACCGGAGCCCAAAAGCTCAAGCGGCTGTACGCGCCCGAGTCCGTCGTTCCGCAAATTGAACTATGGGCACGCATGCGTCCTGCAGCAGATCCGGTAAAAAGCTCGCGTCTACTGGCGATGCAGTACCAGGGCTCATTTGACGAGTCGGCCGATGGCTATCTCTTGCCGGTGATCGAGGAGGGCATCGCCGACGGATCCATTGCGTGCGAATGTCCGCGCGAAGCGGCAGAGGCCGTATCGTTGCTGGCGAATCTCTGGTTGCTGCCACTGTTTCGTCCGCTTGAACCCAAGGAGCGAATGCTTGCTCGCGCACAATGTTTGGCGCAGATGGCGGCCGCGGTGGGGCTTGATTTGGGTAATGAAGTGCTCCAGACAACGGCCCAGATTTGGGACGTATGGAACCGTGCCGGGTGGTAATATAGATACCAACGGTATGTAATTGATTTGTGAGGGTAGCCACGGCTGCCCTTTTCAAGTCATTAAATACATACTAACAGTATGTATTTGGGGGCAGGCTTATGGCTGGGATGCGAAGAATTAGCGTTTCATTGGCGCCAAAAACAGTGCGATCTATCAGGCTATTTGGTCTTCTTGTTGCACAGCTGTGTGCGTATTCGATGTTGTCGGCACTGTGCTTTGCGTGTCCGCTTTACTTGTTCGATTGCAGCGGCTCCTCAACGTTATATGGCGCCGTCGCGGCGATAGCGTTCATACCGGGCGTGCTCGCGACTCCGGTTGGCGGGATCTTGGCGGATCGGGGGAGACATCGCGGGGTTCTTGTGGTACTCGGCATTGTTCTGATGGCTACATCACTGCTGTTTATCCCCGTGAAGCGTTCGCTGCCTCTTGCGGTTGTCGTGGCAGCAATGCTTTGCGTCCAATATGGCATCCAATCGCTGCTGAAACCGATGCTTCAAATTGAGACGGTGCGCATGACGGACCAAGAAAAGGTTGAGCGTGCCACTGCGTTGGTCTCGCAGATAACCATGATGAGCAATATCTTGGGGCCTGTAGTCGGGACGGCAATCTATGGGTGCTTTGGTATCGATGTTCTATGCGAAACCGCGGCGTTGACGTTTGCGGTGTCAGCCCTGCTGTTCGGGGGCACACTCAAGCGATATGCCTCATCTGGAATGACAGGGGACAGTACGACTTGCTCGACATGCCGAAGCGATTTCCGGGAGTCGATTCGCTACCTGTTTCAAAACGCATCATTGCTCGTTGTAATTATGATTGCGGCCGTACTGAACCTTGAGTTAGTTGGGCTAACGATTGGCGCTCCCGTTATTGTTGCAAAGCATTTCGGAATGCAGTCATCCTTTGTTGGGATTATTGAGGTGGCTATGGGCTTAGGTGGTCTTGTCGGCAGTGGTTTGGTCGGTATTTGGCCGCATCGTTTTTCCTTCAAGGGCATTTGTCGATATGTTGCGATGATTTGTTTTGGAGTCGTACCGATTATTGTCACGCTACTGAACGGTCCTGATGAATTAGCGTTTGCCGCGCTTGCGGCTGGCTCGGCATGGGTCATGGCGTGGGCAAGCATTACATCGGTCGAAATCGTTTCATTTGTTCAGCGGTCAGCGCCAAAGGAACTTTGCGGAAAAGTGCTGGCACTCGTTTATATGACGCTTTCCTGTGCGACGCCTATTGGCCAATTGGTTTATGGGCTCGCATATGATCGATGGACACCGGCGATTGTATTCGCAGGCATGTTGGCGGTGCTGACGTTGACGACGGCGCTGTTTTATCGGCTGAAAAGTCGCTTGTGGCGATTGTCTTAACGCGTTGGGGCACCATGAATTTGTGGAGGCAGTGGCACGCCGCGCCGGGACGGCATTATTTGGGCATGCCTCTCCTTCGTCTACAATATCGTGCAGACGAAGGAGAGGCATGCCCATGATCAAGATGTTTGCGAGCGACTTAGACGGAACGCTGCTGAACGCCCTGCACGAGGCAGATGGGACCATCCGCCGTGCCATTCGCGAGCTGACCGAGGCTGGCCTGCATGTGGTTCCCGCGACCGGACGCTCGACGTTGCCAATCGGCGAGCATGGCTTTACGGGGCTGGCGCTCGATGCCTGCTGCTCTAACGGCTCCATCGTGCGCGACAGCCATGGCGAAGTGCTCAAGACCTGGACTATCGATCCGCAGATTACCGAGGAGCTGCTCAAGGCGTTCCCGGACATTTGCTTTGATTGCTCCACGCCCGATGGCATGTTCTCGAGTGGGTCGTTCGAGATGCACCAGGCGGGCTTTAAAAAGGACAGCCCCATCAAGCGTATTGTGATGCGCGGCATGCGTGCGCGCGGTAGGTATCACGAGGAACAGTATTTCGACCAGTCGATCGGTGACATCCTGCGCCACGATGTGTGCAAGATTAACTGTCGCGTGACCTCGCCCGAGCTGGAGCGCGACCTTAAGGCGTATTTGGTCGAGCGCTCGGACCGCGTGGTCAACGCGCCGTTCGATCCGGTGATGTTCGAGATCACGGACGTGGCGTGCAACAAGGGCGAGAGCGTGGCCTGGCTGGCGGGTTACTACGGTATTGCCGAGGACGAGGTCGCGGTCTACGGCGACGGCGGCAACGACATTGCCATGCTCAAGCGTTTCCGCCACAGCTACGCGACCAAAAACGCAAGCGATGCAGCCAAGGCCGCCGCGAGCGCGACCATCGGCAGCTGCATGGCCCACGCCGTCCCCAAACACATGCTCGCCACCATGCGCAAGCAGAACTCCCGCACCATCATCGAATAATGTGACAAAGGGACAGCCCCTTTGTCACAGGGGTCTGTGTGCTTGGAATACGAACAAACATTCGCATATCTAACTGCGCTTTGATAGAATTGATGCTGTTGGCGGCAGTTCCATGTGCCGGGCAGCGCCCTCCATCTGATGGGAGGTGATGCCCATGACCGATTTGATTGATTTCGTGAGACTTCTGACCGCTCTGGTCTCGTTCTTCACGGCGCTTGTCGGCCTTTCCGAGGCACTCAAGCAGCGTTCGAAGCGCAACAGAAGGGGGTCGCCGCCGCTAAGGCGTTGACCCCCTAATGCAAACAACGGCGCTGCCCAGCTAGCTACAACTTGGGCTGCCGTCGACACTATTCTACCCACGAATGCCATTTCGGACAATCGGTAATGCCGATTCAAAAGGTGGGCGGAATGTGACAAAGGGGCTGCCCTTTGTCACATCCAAAATATTGCCTTTACGTGTTGATGCACACGGTGTGCAATAATACTCGCACTGTGCAATAGCGCACGGACTGAGTAACAAGGAGGACGCTTGTCCCAACTCGAGAAATGCGATCGCCGGTCCCTTCGCTCGCAGCGTGCCCTTCGCCAGGCACTTGCCAGCGAGCTTGCCGAAAGCGGCGACCTTTCGCGCATTAATGTCGCGTCGCTCACCGAGCGCGCTGGCCTTACGCGCCGCACGTTCTATTCGCACTACCGCGATATCCCTGACTTTATCAATCAAATCGAGGACGGCTTGCTGACCGAGATCCGTGAGCGCATTGAGCTCATCACCGCAGCTCAGCTGCCTGATCTCTATCACAATATCGATGAGCTCGAGCCGGCGCCCGGTTCGGTTGAGCTGCTGCGTTATCTTGCGGCCAACCGCGACTTAATCGGTGCGCTGCTGGGTCCGGGCGGCGACCAGGCCTTCATTAAAAGGATCATCGACACCGCGCGTGAGGCTGTAGTGCCGCGTGCGCAGACGGGCATTTTGGGCCTGGCGCTGGGCACGTTCTTTGACTACTACGTCACCTACGTCGTGAGTGCCGAGGTCGGCATGATTCAGCGCTGGTTTGAGCGTGGACTCACCGAATCGCCCGAGGCCATGGCGCGCATTATGACGGTGCTCGCTTTTGTGCGCCCTGGTGACCTGTATGGCCAACCCATCGATATTAACGTGCCGGAATACGGCATGAAGCTATTGAACTTGCAGCTCGAGGACGCGGCCGACACCGCCGCAACCGTCAGGTCCAACAACTAAGAGGAGAGACAATGAGCAAACTCGTCGAGGGCATCAAGGACCGCATGGTCGCTGCCGCACGCGAGGCTGCGCCCGCCGTGGTGGACGCCGCGCAGAAGGCCGCGACCGCGGCAGCCGAGAAAGTTGCCGAGGCAGTTGCCGATGCCAAGAACGCGGCAGGGGAGGCGTCCGTCACTAGCGAGCCCGCCACCGCCGCTGAGCCCATAGCCGCCGCCCACGCCCCCGAAGGCGCGATCTTCAACCCCGAGAACGCTCGTGGCAACCTGCACCTGGGCATCGACGTGGGCTCCACCACCGTTAAGCTCGCCGTGCTCAACGACGACAACCAGATCGTCTACGCCAAGTACCAGCGCCACCACACCGACGTCCGTGCCTGCGCCCGCGACCTGTTCGAGGGTGCTGCGACCGTGCTGCCGGCTGCCCAAATGACCTGCGCCATCACCGGTTCGGGCGGCCTGCTGCTGTCCCAGTGGCTCGACCTGGAGTTTGTCCAGGAGGTCATCGCCAGCAAGCGCGCCGTCGAGACTCTCATCCCGGCCACCGATGTCGCCATCGAGCTGGGCGGCGAGGACGCCAAGATCATCTACTTTGATAACGGCATCGAGCAGCGCATGAACGGTACCTGCGCCGGCGGTACGGGCGCGTTCATCGACCAGATGGCAACCCTGCTGCACACCGACGCGAGCGGCCTCAACGAGCTCGCGGCCAACGCCACCACCATCTATCCCATCGCCAGCCGCTGCGGCGTCTTTGCCAAGACCGACGTCCAGCCGCTGCTCAACGAGGGCGCCCGTCCCGAGGACGTGGCCGCCTCCATCTTCCAAGCCGTCGTGACCCAGACCATCTCGGGCCTGGCGTGCGGCCGTCCCATCCGTGGTAACGTCGCCTTCCTGGGCGGCCCGCTGCAGTATCTCTCCGAGCTGCGCCACCGCTTCTACCTCACGCTCAACCTGGACGAGGAGCACCGTATCGTGCCCCAAAACGCTCACCTGTTTGTGGCGAGCGGCGCCGCCATGGCGCACGAGTCCAACAAGCTCAGCACGTTCCCGCAGCTCATCGAGGCTATCGACAGCTTGGGCGACACGCAGGGTGCTGAGGTCGAGCGTCTGGATCCGCTCTTCGCCACCGACGAGGACTTTGCCGAGTTCAAGGGTCGCCACGACGCCGAGGTCGTCCCCAAGGGCAAGCTTGACGGCTACACCGGCCGTGTGTTCATCGGCATCGACGCCGGTTCCACCACCATGAAGGCCGCGCTCGTGGGCGAGGACGGCCAGCTGCTGCACACCTGGTACGGCAACAACAACGGCGACATCCTGGGCACGGCCAAGGTCATCATGGCCGATTTCTACAACCACATTCCCGCGGGCTGCACCATCGGCCACGTGACCACCACGGGCTACGGCGAGGCGCTGCTCATCGAGGCCCTCAAGGCCGATTCCGGCGAGATCGAGACCGTTGCGCACCTGCGCGGCGCCAAGGCATTCCTGCCCGGCGTCGAGTTTATCCTGGACATTGGCGGCCAGGACATGAAGTGCCTGCGCGTCAAGGACGGCGTCATCGAGCACATCATGCTCAACGAGGCCTGCTCGTCGGGCTGCGGCAGCTTTATCGAGAGCTTCGCCGTGTCTATGAACATGGACGTGCGCGCGTTCGCCGACGCCGCCATCCATGCCAAGGCCCCCGTCGACCTGGGCAGCCGCTGCACGGTCTTTATGAACTCGCGCGTCAAGCAGGCGCAAAAGGAAGGCGCCACGGTGGGTGACATCGCGGCCGGCCTGTCCTATTCCGTCATCAAGAACGCCCTGTTCAAGGTCATTAAGCTGCGCGACCCCAAGGAGATCGGCAGCCAGGTGATCGTTCAGGGCGGCACCTTTATGTCCGATGCCACGCTGCGCGCGTTTGAGCAGCTCACCGGCGTTCATGCCGTGCGTCCCGACATCGCCGGCTGCATGGGCGCCTACGGTGCGGCCCTGCTCGCCCGCGATCGCGCCGGCGCCGACGGCACCTCGACCATTCTTTCTGCCGAGGACATCGCGCACCTCACCGTGACGCAAAAGCATGTCCGCTGCGGTCGTTGCTCCAACAACTGCCAGCTCACCGTCAACGACTTTGGCGGCGGCAGGCGCTTTATCACCGGCAACCGCTGCGAGAAGGGTGCCGGCCACAAAAAGCAGAAGACCGAGGCCCCCAACCTCTTCAAAAAGAAAAACGAGCTGCTCTTTAACCGCGAGGTGCTGAGCCCCGACGAGGCCCCGCGCGGCACCGTGGGCATCCCGCGCGCACTCAACATGTACGAGAACTACCCCTTCTGGCACGCGTTCTTTACGCGCCTAGGCTTTAGCGTGCAGCTGTCCGACCAGTCGAGCAAAAAGACCTACCAGGCGGGCATCGAGTCCATGCCGTCCGAGAGCGTGTGCTATCCGGCCAAGATGAGCCACGGCCACGTGATGAACCTCATCGACCGTGACGTCGACTTCATCTGGATGCCGTGCGTGCGCTGGGAGCGCAAGGAGGACCCGACCGCTGGCAACTGCTATAACTGCCCCATCGTTATGAGCTACCCCACGGCGCTGGCGCTCAACATCGACGAGATTCGCGAGCAGAACATCGAGTTCCTGTATCCGTTTGTGCCGTATCACGACAAGACCGAGCTCAAGCGCCGCCTGTACCAGGTGCTCGCCGTCGACCGCGTGGCCGATTCGCAAGCTGGTCGCGGTCGCGTGCGTGGACCCAAGATCACGCGCTCCGAGGTCGATGCCGCCGTCAACGCTGCCTTTGAGGCCGATGCGCGTTTCCACGAGGACATCCAGACCATGGGCGAGGAGGCTCTTAAGTGGGTCGAGGACCACGGCGGTCACGGCATCGTGCTCGCCGGCCGTCCTTACCACAACGACCCCGAGATCAACCATGCCCTGCCCGAGCTTATCTCGAGCTTTGGCTTTGCGGTCTTTACCGAGGATTCGCTCGCGCATCTCGTGAAGCCCGAGCGCCCCATCCGCGTCGTCGACCAGTGGATGTACCACAGCCGCCTGTACGCCGTCGCCCGTTTTGTGACGATGCGCAACGACCTGGACCTGATTCAGCTCAACTCCTTCGGCTGCGGCTTGGACGCTCTGACCACCGATCAGGTGCAGGAGATTCTGGAAGCCAGCGGCAAGATCTACACCGTGCTCAAGATCGATGAGGTGTCCAACCTGGGCGCCGCGCGCATCCGCATCCGCTCGCTCATGGCCGCGCTCAAGGACCAGGAGGCCGAGCGCTTGGCCGAGGCCACGGCAGCGGGCGAGGCCTACGAGCAGGGCGACGCCGCGCCGGTGGCACCCTCCACGGATGCCCCCGCGTTCGCGAGCCGCAAGTACACGTTTGAGGCGCAGCGAGAGAGCGCCTCGACCGCATGGCCCAAGGTGCCCTTTACCGAGCAGATGCGCGAGGAGGGCTACACCATTCTGTGCCCGCAGATGGCGCCGATCCACTTTGACCTGGTCAAAGAGGTGTTCCGTGGTGCCGGCTACAACTTGGAGCTGCTGCCCTCGACCGACCACGACGCCGTCGAGGCCGGCCTGCGCTATGTGAACAATGACATTTGCTATCCGTCCATTTTGGTGACCGGCCAGATTATGGAGGCCATCGAGAGCGGTCGGTACGACCTGTCCAAGACGGCCGTGGTTATCAGCCAGACCGGCGGCGGCTGCCGTGCCACCAACTACATCGCACTCATCCGCAAGGCCCTGCGTGAGAGCGGCCACCCCGAGATCCCGGTGATCTCGCTTTCGGCCGTGGCGCTCGGCGAGGACAACCCCGGCTTTAAGATTACGCCGGCGCTGCTTAAGCAGGCAGTCTACGCGGTGCTCTTTGGCGACGTGATGATGCAGATGCTCTACCGCTGCCGTCCGTACGAGGCCACGCCCGGTGCGGCGAACGCACTCTACGAGGAGTACATGGCACGCGCTCGCAAGCTGGCGCCTAAGTTCAACCGCCACAACTACACCAAGCTATGCCGCGAGGCCATCCGCGCGTTCGACACCATGCCGCTCGTGGGCGAGGGCACCAAGCCGCGCGTGGGCGTGGTCGGTGAGATCTTGGTCAAGTTCCACCCTACGGCCAACAACCACGTGGTCGATGTCATCGAGCGCGAGGGCTGCGAGGCCGTGGTACCGGGTCTGCTCGACTTCTTCCTGTACTCCATGAGCAACGCCGAGCTGCAGAAGGACGAGCTGGGAAGCTCTGCCACTACGCGCGCGGGCATGCAAGCGCTCATCAAGCTTGTGGACTGGATGCGCACGCCGGTGGAGGAGATGCTCGAGAAGTCCCGCCGCTTTGAGGCGCCCGAGCGCATCGGCACCATGGCCGACAAGGCCCGTACGGTGCTTTCGGTGTGCAACAACATGGGCGAGGGCTGGCTGCTCACGGCCGAGATGCTCGACCTGATCGATCATGGCGCACCCAATATCATCTGCACGCAGCCCTTCGCGTGTCTGCCCAATCACGTGGTGGGCAAGGCCGTGATTAAGGAGCTGCGCCGCCAGCATCCCGAGAGCAACATCGTCGCGGTGGACTACGACCCCGGTGCGTCCGAGGTCAACCAGCTCAACCGCATTAAGCTCATGATTAGCGTGGCGAAGGAGAACATGCGCGCCGGTAAGGGCTTTAAGCTCGAGAAGGTGGCGCCGCTCGCGATGGACGAGGTCACCGGCCAGATGCGTGCCCACGATGGCTGCGTGAGCTGCGGCTCGGTCGACGAGAGCGCCGTGGCGTCGGTCGCTGAGCGCCTGGGACGCGGCATTAAGAAGTAGTTGGCCTACTTCGAGCCGGATATAAGACAAACGGGTGGTAGCCGGCACGGCTGCCACCCGTTTTTTCTGGACATGGAACCCTGAGATAATGAACAAGTGTAGCCGTTCGCCGCAAATTACCGTCCGTTTATGGAACCCACCCCCAGTGCGCGTCATCCTTACGGTTGAATAAATACACATCTATGGAATTACGCAAGAGAGGACTGTTCCTATGAGCTACAAGACCGTTTGTGTTGCCGGCGGCGGCGTGCTGGGAAGCCAGATTGCCTTCCAGGCCGCCTACTGCGGCTTTGATGTGACAATCTGGCTGCGCAGCGAGGGCAGCATCGGGCGCACCCAGCCCAAGATCGACCACGTGCGCGAGGAGTACATCGCGGCAATCGATGGCATGGCGGACGGCACGGGCGAGTGGTGCTCCGGTATCGCCGATAGCGGCAAGCCCTTCGACAAGGAGGCGGCGCTCGCTGCCGTTGAGCGCGCCTACTCCACGCTCAAGCTGGAGCTCGATCTTGCCAAGGCCGTGGCCGACGCCGACCTGGTCATCGAGTCTATGGCCGAGGACACCCAGGCAAAGATCGACTTCTACAAGAAGCTCGCCCCGGCTCTGCCGCAAAAGACCGTCATCGTGACGAACTCCTCCACACTGCTGCCGAGCACCTTTGCTAAGTACACTGGTCGCCCCGAGAAGTACCTGTCGCTACACTTTGCCAACTCCATCTGGAAGAACAACATGACCGAGGTCATGGCACAGGACCAAACCGACAAGCGCTATTTCGATGAGCTCGTCGACTTTGCCAACGATATTCGCATGCTTGCCCTGCTCGTCAACAAGGAAAAGAACGGCTACCTGCTCAATTCCATGCTGGTGCCGTGGCTGCTCTCGGGCCTCGACCTGTATGTCTCGGGCGTGAGTGACCCCAAGAGCATCGACCTCGCGTGGACGCGTGGCACCGGTGCCCCCAAGGGCCCGTTCCGCGTATTCGACACGGTGGGCATCCAGACGGCCTACAACATCGTTATGCAGTATCAGAAGGTCCCGGGCCTGGTGAGCCCGCTGCTCAAGAAGATGATGATGCCCTACAACTTTAAGGCTATGGCGTCCGTCCTCAAGAAAATGCTCGACGAAGGCAAGCTGGGCGAAAGCTCGGGCGAGGGCTTCTTCAAGTACTAAAAAATGATTCCTCGGGGACGGAGGAAAACGGATCATCGCATTCCTGCGTCCCCTGTGCGTCTTGCGGCTAACAGCTCCGGCTGCCGCGAGCCTAAGCTATCCTTAAGGGGCGTTTGTTAAGCTTCGAGTCATAAATTGGACAGAGCTTGGCAAGTGCCCTGAAATATGAAGGAAGCGGCAGCGATGGAATTCTTCGATGGTGACGACATGGGATCGAGTAACGAAGGCGGCTGGCCGCTCACGCGTCGTGCTACCCTTGCGGGCATGGCGGCGGGCACGTTGGCGCTGACGAACGCGGGACTTGCAGGCTGCTCTGCTGCCGGAGCCGATGCGAACGATATGTCTAACGCGGACGACGGACTCACTGACGAGCAAAAGAAGATCTACAATCAGATCGTCGCGACCTACGACGTCGAGAAACAGGCTGCCATCAAAAAACAGCTCGATGCCGAGTACGCTGCAGGCGACTACGACGAAACTGCCCCGTTTGTCAAAACCGATCCCTTTGGTACCGACACCCTGAGTTGCTACGTGCGTTTTGCAACGACAGATCCCGTAGTCGTCACTTACGAGGTCGCCGGCCGTAAGAAATTCGCTGATTCCCCCAAAGTCGCCGCCTTTTTCCGCACGCCCCACGGTGGCGACACGCCAGCCACGGAGCACGAGTTCAAGGTCATCGGCCTCATTCCCAACCACAAAAACACGGTGACTCTCACCTGCGCGGCACAAGATGGCACCAGCCGCACTTCGACGTTCACCGTCAAGACGTCGGCGCTCAAGGGTGAGGAGGAGAAATACCTCACCGTCACGGCGGGGGAATCCAACACGCCGCTCGCCGATGGCCTCTTTACCATCTTGGGCAACGACTCGTCCAAGCTCGACTTTATGTATCTCTACGACAACGCGGGTCAGATTCGCGGCGAGGTGCCGATCATCGGCTACCGCAGCCATCGCCTGCTGTTCCCGGGTGATGGCAGCATGATCATGAGCGTCTCGACGACCAAGATGGCCCAGATCAACGCCATCGGCCAGGTGGTGAATGTCTGGAGCACCGGCAACTACGAGCTGCACCACGACTACGCCTTCGACGACGACGGCAACCTGCTGGTGCTGGCGAGCCACGCCGGCTCCGAGGCCGACTTGGACGTCGATCGCGCAGCGGCCAAAGACAAAGGCGAGCGCACTAACGTCGAGGATCTCATCATCAAAATCGACGTGACCACCGGCAATGTCTCTCTCGTTGTAGACCTGGGCGACATATTTCCCGACCTCAAGGCGAGCGCCAAGGTTGCCTCGGACGGCGACCTGGATTGGATTCATGTCAACACGATCCAGTGGCTCGGCGGCGGTACCGTCCTGCTCAGCTCGCGCGAGACCTCGACGGTCATCAAGCTCGCCGATATCTACGGCACACCCACGGTCGATTGGCTTATGGGCTCGCCCGATTTCTGGGCCGGTTCGGGCTTTGAGGACAAACTGCTGCAAGCCCAGGGCGATTTTTCGCTCAACGCAGGCCAGCACAGCGTAACGTATCTGCCGAGTTCTGACACGGCAACGACCGGTTGCTACCAAGTGCTGCTGTACGACAACAACTTTGGTGCGGCCGAAAGCTATCCCAAGTTCGACTGGGGCCAGCTGGGCGCCGCGGTGGTGACCGATTACAACAAGGGTACGCATTCGTTTAGTCGCATCTTTACAGTGGACGAGACGGCGCACACCTACGAGCTTGTGGACCAGATCGCAGTACCGTTTTCAGGCTACGTCAGCAGCGCGCAGCGCGTCGGGAATTTGAGCAGCATACTCGTGGCATCGGGCATGGCCAAGACCTTTATCGAGTACGACCGCTACGGACTGCCCATCGCCACCTACGAGATGAAAGCCGAGAAGTACATCTACCGCGTGTACAAGTACGAGCTATAGGGCCGCCCCGCATCATTTCACATCGAACTCCACGCGATCGAGCTCGGGTACATTGAGGTCGATGAGCTTGCGGGCGACGTGACGGTCGTGCGCCCCGAGCGCCTCGCTTGTCGTCACATGGGCGACAATCTCGCGCTCGACGATGCCCTCCTCGTCGCCTTCGGTGGCCGAGGTCTCGACGGCGACGGCGTAATCCTTAAAGCCTGGCAGCACCGCCGCAAGCTCGCGCGTGGTCTCGGTGACGCCATAGCCGTCCTGCACGCCGGCCTGCGCCGAGCCAATGGATCCCGCGGTCATAACGATGCAGGGGATGGCAAAGATCACCGTACCCACGATGATGCGGCGGCGCACCTTGTGTGACAGCTCATCGACCTCGGCGTTTTCCTCGGCGGTCACAATGCCGTCGCCGTTGAGGTCACGCTTGAGCGGTACACGTAAAAGAAGCAATACGGCTTCGGCCGCCAGCGCGATAAAGACGACGTTGATGCCAAACTCATAAAGCGCCGAGAGAAACAGTGGCCCGCTTGCGATGGCGATGCCATAGCCCGCCGCGCACAGGGGCGGCATGAGCGCGGTCGCCACGGCCACGCCGGCGATGAGCGTGGCAGGTTCCTGATCGCGCGAGTTGCCCAGGCCGCCCGCAAAGCCGCCCGCGAGCGCGACGGCAAGGTCCCACACAGTCGGTGTCGAATTGTCGATGATGGCGGCCGTGGTGGTGCCAAGGGGCGAGAGCTTAAAATACAGCGTGGACGTGACCAGGCAAAAGGCCATCTGTAGAGCCAAGCCCGCGACGGCCTCGAGGGTAATCTCGCGGTCGAGCGTGGCAATGCCGTATGCCATGGCAAGGACCGAGCCCATGAGCGGGCAGATGAGCATGGCACCTACAATGGCGATGTCCGAGTCGATATCGAGGCCGATGCTCGCGATTAACATGGCAATGATCAGGATGCATAAGTGCGAGCCAGTCAGGCGCGCCCCGTTTACAAAGCGTTTGCGAATCACGTGATAGGGCGCACGGCCCTCGCGAATGTTGAATGCCTGCTTCAAAAAGCGACTTGCCTGCTCAGCCGCCTCGCTATGGGCAGGGCGGATGCCGTGGCGCCGATGATGGCGCTCGCGCAGCCGCTTGATCTGTTGTTTATCGAGTTCCATGTCCACCTCGTTCTAACACGGGCCGCGTTGCGCTTGCTGCTATTACTCTACACCGTGGCAAGTGGAACGGATTTCGGGACGCGGGATGGGGCGTCCAGACGGCTTTGCCTGCATTTAGCAACGCCTCGCAAAATGAATCAATCTCAACTGCATATGTGACGGAACTGTGTCGAAAGCTGTTGAACAACCGACTTGCCCGCTTTGCCGCATTGTTGCGCAACAAAGACCGGGAAATGTGGCCCTAGACTCGCGGTAACGCAGATAGCGCTGTGTCGAAGGGAGTACAACATGGCAAAGTACAGTCCAAAACATCTTTCGTCTCCGGCCAAGACCGTCAACGTGAGGGGTGTCGCTAACCGCGCCGTCGCAACTGTTTTGACGGCAGGCCTCATCGCTCAGCCGCTCATGTCGCCGCTGGCGGCAATCGCCGCGCCGGCTGGTGATACCACCGATGCCGCAAAGGGCGAAAGCCCCATCGAGAGTACCGTCGTTGCCGGTAACCAGGCAGTCGCGAAGACTGCGGCGCAGCTGGCCGAGGAGTCGGCAAAGCAGTTCGAGGCTGCCAAGGCGGCCTACGATGCGGCTCAAAAGAAGGCCGATGCCGCGGGTCAGGCGAAAAAGCAGACTCAGCAGCAAAAAGACCAGGCTTCACAGGCCGTGACCGATAACGCGACCGAGCAGAACGCAGCGGAGGTCGCCGCGCTCCGGGAGAAGATCGACGAGCTTAAGGCGGCCGTCGACAAGGCCGAGCAGCAGCAGAAGAAGCTGGGCGACCTGAACGGCCAACTCGACCAGGCCAAGAAGAGCGTTGAGGACAAGACCCAGGCGCTTGCGGATGCCAAGGCGAAGCAGAGCGAGGCCGAGAAGACGCTCAAGGATGCCCAGGACAAGCTCGATGCCATGGATATGGATAAGTACGAGGCCGCCAAGAAGGCCGTCGAGGACGCGCAGGCCAAGCTCAATGCGGCGAATGCCGATGTGAAGAAGGCCGAGGGTGAGCTTGCGGCAGCTAGGACCGCCGCTGCTAAGGCCGAGCAGGCCAAGACTGACGCTGAGGCGGCTGTGACGACTGCCCAGGACAAGAAGCAGGAGACTGCCAATGCCCTTACCGCTGCGACCACCGCGCGTGACAACGCTCAGGATAAGCTGAACGACGCCCAGAAAGCGCTCGATGCCGCCACTTCGGGCACGGGCGTCGACCTGAACGCGCTCGAGGCAGCCAAGGTCGCCGCCGCTGGTGAGCTCAAGGCCGCGCAAACGGAACTCGATGCTGCGACGACTGCCGATACGACCGCTCAGACGAATCTGCAGACAGCCCAGGCTGCTGCCACTGTTGCGCAGGAGAAGGCCAGTGCCGCCAACGCTGCCGTGTCGTCTGCGCAGACTGCATTCGACGAAGCCAACGGCAAACTCGGTGATCTGACCAGCGAATACAACACCGCCAAGGCTGCTTACGAGCAGGCCCAGCAGACCGAGGCGGACAAGAAAGCTGCCTACGATCAGGCCGTAAAGGATAGGGACGACAAATACACTGAATGCAAGGCGGCATACGAGGCGGAGGATGTGGCCGAGAAGGAACTCGGCGAGGCTAATCAGCTGCTTGGCGATCTCGAAGGACAGATTGATGCATTGAAATCGACCATGACGGTCGACCAGGAAAAAGCCAAGCAGGGCGTGATTGGTTTAATGGACTCCATCGCGAATGACTCGTCCTATACCGATGCGCAGCGCGCAAATGCGCGCATTGCATCGGCTTGGCTGAGCGGTAACGCCGCCGCCGGCATCAACAAGGCTGATTGGTTTGATCAATATGTCGACAACGATGGAACGCACAATACGTCTTCATTTTCATTCGAACAACTAAAGAATGCGCTGACGTATATGGATACGTTGAACAATATTAGGAAAGCCAACGGGCTTGGCGAGCTATCTGTGAGCCTGAAGCAGACGGCGGCGGCAGTGCTGCAGGTAAACTACTCAGCGCACACAGGTCTTCACGCCCAGCACTATTCAAATGCGGAGAATTTATCGTCGACACTGGACTATGCCTATACGGGTGGAGAGACGATTGACACGCTTGGCGACCCCTATACCGGCTGGTACACAGAAGAGAAGCGGGTTTGGGACGAAAAAGTTGCGTCGGACCCGTCGTATGAGCAGTACAAAACACATGCGTACTTGCTGTATATGAGCGACCCCAGTTTTTATAGTCAGGTTGGCCATTACTTGAATATTATCCATCCGGATTATGTTGCGATGGGATTTGGTGTTGGCAATGGAAAGGGAGACAACGTCGGCGCCTGCGTGATCAACGATTTTTCCTTTGACTCGTCTGACTGCGATTTCTCCGTCGCGGATTTCAAGAAACTCGTGAACGATTATATCGACTCTGCATATGGTGCCGATGTAACGCAAGAGCAAAAGAATCAGCTGGCGCAACTTGAAAGCAAGCTTACAAAAGCTCAGAAGGACTTTGGAGCAAAGAGGGATACTTATTGGGTTAAGGTGAATGAATCCAGCAGTGCATACGAGGACTATAAGGCGGCTGATAATGCGATGAATACCGCCAAGGGCGAGTATGAGAATGCACGGGCTGCCACCACAACCGCCAAGGGCACCTACGACGCCGCTAAGAGCAAACTCGATGCTTCTGGTATTGACATCGACGCTCTCCAGCAGAACCTCAATACTGCTAAGGCCGTGGCTGCCACTGCGCAGGCTACGCTTGCCGACGCCAACTCCAAGCTTACCGAATGCCAGACGAACGCCTCTAAGGCTTCGACTCGTAAACTGAATGCTCAGAGCGGCTACGAGGCCGCCAAGGCAAAGTCCGATAAGGCCAACAAGGCATATGGCGACGCTACCGCTTCGGTCAAGGACCTTACCGCCAAGCTCGATGCCGCTAGGACAGAGTTCGATCAGGCTAACGAGGCGTATGGCAAGGCTAAGGCGGCCGACGATGTCGCCCAGGCTGGCGTTAACGATGCCGAGGCCGTAGCGACGGCCGCGGCAACGGCCCTCTCGAACGCGCAGCAGGAGGTCACCAACAAGGAGCAGGCGCTTGCCGCCGCACAGCAGGAGGTCAAGTCTGCTAAGGCGGCTCTGGCCACCGCAAACAAGGCCTTCGAGCCCTACGCCGCTGCTCAGAAGGCGCTCGACGACGCCAACGCAGCCTATGATGCCGCCGGTACCGGCGTCGCCGATGCCAAAAAACAGCTCGATGCCGCTAACCAGGCAGTCGTGGACGCCGAGCAGGCCATCGCCGATGCCCAGACCGAGCTTGAGGCTGATCAGGCCCTTCAGGCCGATCTTGAGCACGTCGACCACGAGGCTTCCCTTGCCGCTGGCGTAACGGTATTCAACGCGGGCTGGACGGCGCAAAATCAGCTACCCAAGCTCGATGCTGCCTATGCTCGCTATAAGGCCGCCGTCGACGCCGAGAAGGGTCTGAAGCAGGCCGAGGCCGACGCCGATGCCAAGCTGTCCGATGCCAACGACGCCTATGCCGCCGCGCTGGCAGGGCTTAACGACGCCAAGGATGCCCTGGCAGCTGCA
The DNA here is from genome assembly GCA_905200715.1 of uncultured Collinsella sp. Classification (GTDB taxonomy): domain Bacteria; phylum Actinomycetota; class Coriobacteriia; order Coriobacteriales; family Coriobacteriaceae; genus Collinsella. The sequence continues at coordinate 17,925 of CAJKLK010000016.1, forward strand.
CAGACCGAGTACGACAAGTATCATCCCAAGGCCGAGCCGCAGGCTAAGCCCCAGGTTACCCAGGCAGCCGCAAAGGCCCCCGCTGCCAAGAAGCAGGCCGCGGACGGTGCGCTCGCCCAGACGGGTGACAACTCCGCGCTTGCGGGCGAGGTTTTCGTCATCGGCGGTGTGACGCTCGTGGCCACGGGCGTAACGCTGGGCGATCGTCGCCGCAAGCAGATGTAGTATTTTGAGTACTGGTTTCGCAACGAGCTGCGGTTAATTGCGAGACTGACTCGATGACTCAACCGATAAGGCCGGCGTGCTGTGATACGCAGCGCGTCGGCCTTTCTCTGTATCGATATCAAAAAAGCCCGGTCGGTAGCCACAAAAGCTACCGACCGGGCAAGCCGTAGGCAATATGATTGCGACCGGGCTGTTGCCTGGTTGCGAGTGAACAGCCGCTCGACTTAGCCCAGCAGGCTCACACCAACAGAGACAAACGCCAGGATAACGCCGACGATGGACTCGCCGCCCAGCAGACCGCTGGCGACAACCAGACCCTGCTCCTGGAAGGCGGCGTCCTTGGTGGCCTTCTCCTCGTCCGAAAGGCCGGCGGCGGCGTCACGGTGTGCGGCCCACTTGTCGTAGGCGAGCTTGACGCAGGAGCCCAAGAAGGCCGTGAGCGACATGTAGAACGGCAGGTACACGCCCAGGCCGATCATCATGGCCGGAATGCCGAGCCAGTACATGACGATACCGGCGATAAAGCCGCCTGCGAACCACGGCACGCTCGGGATGCCCGAGACCATGGTGGCGACCACACTTGCCTGTGCGGCAACGAAGCTCTTGTCGGGACCAAAGGCGTCCGGACCATAGGCGGTGACGAGCGCGACCATGACGGCGGCAGCGACCAGGGCGCCCACGATGCCGCCGATGGCCTGGCCGACCCACTGCGCGCGCGGGTTGGTGCCTAGCACGGCGCCGGCCTTAAAGTCGTTCATGACGTCGCCCGCAAGGCCGCACGCCACGGCCACGATGCCGGCGATAAAGAACAGCTTGACCTGCGCGAGCTGCGCGAAGGCAGCCACGATGAGCATGACGATGAGGCCGAAGATCTCCATGGGGTCAATACCCGTCTGGCCGCAGCTCTGAGCGCTCATAATGGTGGTGACAAAGGTGAACAGCGTGACGATGACAGCCGGGACAGGGCCAAGGTCGAGCGCGATGGCAACGATTACAGCGATGGCTGCGGTGCCCAGGCCGATGATGCCGGCGTCGAGCTTAAGGGAGCCCGAGATGAGCGACTGCTCGTCGGTGTCGGTGGAGCTGTCGGCGGCGAGGCCACGGACGATACCGGCGACCTGCGGCAGGATGTCCTTGAGAACGACGGCGACGCCAAAGCCCATCATAAGGCCCATACCCAGGGACTTGACGATGCCCTGCGCGGTCACAACATCGAACAGGCCGGCAGCGGTGCCGCCAACGATGATGCCAAAGTTGCCCAGCAGCGCGCCGGCAAACCAGAACGCGACGGGGGCAAAGCCCACCAAAAAGCCGATGGACAGCAACATGGGCGAGTTGTAGATGGCAAAGGTCACGCCGGGGATATTGAGCGTGCACAGCATGCTGGGCACCACGCCCAAAGCGTCGCGAAGCACACTATAGATGCCTGCGATGGCCATGGAGCCAAAGAGCTGCTTGCCGGTCTTGCCGCCGGCCTCGGTCGCACGCAGGGTCTGAGCTGCGGCGTTGCCGGTGGGGAACTCCAACGCGGCGTCCACGATAAAGTGACGGTGGATGAGGGCTGTCGCCAGCAGGCCCAAGATGGTGCCGGCGAGCGCCACGATAAACATGTCGAGCCAGCTGATCTGGTCGGCATAGCCCAGCATCCAGGCGCCCGGGATAGTAAACGCCAGGCCGCCGGCGACCATGGCGCCCGCGGACATGATGGTGTGGGTGACGTTGGCCTCGTTGAGGCTGGCGTTACCCATGAGCTTCAGGAAGAACAGCGAAATGACGGCAGCGAAAATGATCGGCCAGGGGAGGGCGCCCATCTTGAGGGCGGTATAGGCCGAGCTTGCCGTGATGATCACGCAGCCAAGGACGCCGATGACGACGCCGCGCAGCGTGAGTTGACCGCGCATCGAGGTGCGGTTCGAGGGATTGCTCATATAGAACTCCTTTGCGTATATCCGCTTCCCCCGGGAGCGCCGCTACGGATACAGCGCGGGAAGTCGGGTTACCAAGGGTCGCCGCGTGAGCTCGCGCGCGACCGCGCACCAGTATAGCCGTAAGCTAGTCATTTTGGGATGACTGGTTTAGGTAGGCGATATACTGCTGGGCAGACGAAAGGAGCGCCGACGATGCTTAATGGGTGCGCATATATATTGACGGTCGACGTGGGCAACACGTTCATTCGCTTTGGCCTGTTTGCAGAGGATTCGGCCGCGGCGCAGGAATGTCCGCTTGCGACGTGCGAGATCACCACGCCGTCGAGCATCACAGCAGACGAGGCGCGCATGCGTCTCGTGCAGGTCATGGCCGCACTGGCGGCCGATGCGGGCATGCCGGGTGCGCTTGTGCCCGCGGCTGCTGTACTGAGCTGTGTGGTCCCCGCGCTCGAGCGCCCGTGGAAAGCGGCACTTTCCCGCACCTGCACGGGGCGCGTGCTCACGGTGGGGCCGGGACTTAAGACCGGCATGCCCGTGCACTACGACGATCCGGCCGAGATCGGCCCCGACCGCATCGCCGATGCCGTGGCGGCCCGCGCCGTCTACGGCTCGCCGTGCATCGTGATTGACCTGGGCACGACGACCAACATCGAGGTCATCGACGCGCACGGTACCTTTGTCGGCGGCGTTATCGCGCCGGGGCTGGCGCTCGGCGCCCGTTCGCTCTCGGCCGCTGCGGCGCGCCTGCCTCAGGTTGAGCCCTCGGCACCGACGCATGTCATCGGCCGCAACACGCGTGAGGCCATGCGCTCGGGCGTGGTTCTGGGCGAGGTGGCCCGCATCGACGGTATGCTCGACATGGTGCTCGCCGAGATGCGCGCGACCAAGGCCGCGGGGGAGGGCGATGTGCCCATCGTCATTACCGGCGACGATGCCGAGGCACTTGCGGCCCTTGTCGGTCATAGCCTGACGGTCGATGACGCACTGACGCTTCGCGGTCTGGCCGAGCTCTACCACATCAATCAAAAGCCCCGTCGCGCGTAGCGATGGGGCGGTGGGACAAAAACGTCTCCACCTTCCACCTGCTACAATGGGTCAAACTGTTGAGATTACGGAGGTGTCTGCCATGTCGGACGATCTTCATCAAACTGCGTCGGGCAAGCGCCGCGACGTTATTAGCTGGGATGAGTTCTTTATGAGCGTGGCCATCGCCGCGCAGCGCCGCAGCAAGGATCCCAACACGCAGGTGGGCGCGTGCATCGCCAGCACCAACCACCGCATCCTTTCGGTGGGCTACAACGGTACGCCCTCGGCGCTCAACGACGACTTTTTCCCGTGGGGCACGAGCGACGACCCATTGCAGGATAAGCACAACTACGTGGTGCATGCCGAGGCCAACGCCGTGCTCAACTACCGCGGCTCGCTCAAAGACCTCGAGGGTTCCACGGTCTACGTCACGCTGTTCCCGTGCCACGACTGCGCCAAGATCCTGGCGCAGGTGGGTGTGGGCGAGGTCGTCTACCTGGACAATAAGTATGCCGACACCGATGACGGCCGTATCAGCCGCCGCATTCTCGATTCCTGCGGCATCAGCTACCGCCAGGTTATCGTCGATGTTCAGATTGGTACCGGGGGACAGACTCGGCAGTAATATGCGTTGTCGCTATCTGACGACGAACGCAGCTCAAAGAGCCCCGTCCCAAATTGACTACTCGTGAAAGTCGCGTCTGCGCGCATGGACGGCTCGTGAGCGGGTACATGGCTGTAGTAACATAGCTTCTGTCCGCGGGCGTGCCCGCGTTATTGTGAGAAAGGAGCCCCTGTGGCTGTTAACGAAGAGCTGCTTAAGAAGGTTCTTGAAGAGATCCGCCCCAACCTGCAGGCCGACGGTGGCGATATGGAGTATGTGGGCGTCGACGACGAGGGTGTTGTCAGGCTGGAGCTGCAGGGCGCCTGTGCCGGCTGCCCCATGAGCTCGCTAACCCTTTCCATGGGTATCGAGCGCATCCTGAAGGAGCACGTGCCCGGCGTTACCCGCGTTGAGCAGGTCAATGCTTCCGGCGAGGCCGAGGACCTGTACGACGAGTACGCACCGTTCTAAGATGCGAAAGCTGCGGACGGTACGCTCCGCATAGACGTTACGCCCAGATATGCGGCTGCGAGCGCAAGGCCCGCGGCCGCATTTGTATGTAGGGAGCAGGGGATCGATATGCTCAACGACCTCTACCACATGCTTGACCCCGTCGCGATCTCGGCGGGTCCCATCACCATCTACTGGTACGGCCTGGCCTACGTGGTCGGCGCTCTGCTCACGGCGGTCGTTATGTACCGCACGCAGCGTCGTTGGGGCTTCGACATTACGATTGATGACCTGACGAGCGTCGTGGTCGGCGCGGTCTTTGGCCTCATCATCGGCGCGCGCCTGTTTTATGTCGTCTTTTACGGCGATGGCTACTATTGGACCCACCCACTCGAAATCTTTGCCACCAACGAGGGAGGCATGAGCTTCCACGGCGGCCTGGTGGGCGGCATCTTGGGCGGCATCATCGTGTGCCGCATGTACAAGCTTGACGCCTGGACCGTCGCCGACCTTGCTGTGATCGGCGCCCCGCTGGCCCTGTGCCTGGGCCGTTGTGCCAATTTCGTCAACGGCGAGCTGTGGGGCAAACCGACCGATCTGCCCTGGGGTGTGGTCTTTGGCGGCACCGCGGGCGATATGCCGCGCCATCCCTCCCAGCTCTACGAGGCGTTTCTTGAGGGCGTCGTGCTCTTCTGTATTTTGCAGGTGCTCAGCCGCAAAAAGCCGCTGCTGCCCCAGGGTACGTTTATGGGCGTGTTCGTGATGGGGTACGGCATCGTCCGCTTTCTCGTTGAGTTTGTGCGCGTGCCCGATGCGCAGCTGGGCTATCTGCTGGGCGGCGTCATCACCATGGGTCAGCTGCTGAGTTTGCCGCTCGTGATCGCCGGTCTGGCGCTCATCATCTTCGCCCGACACCGCAATCGCCCCCAGCGCGTCTATTTGGACGCCTAACCACCAAGACCACCACAAAGGGGACAGGCGCCTTTGTGGTGGTCTTGCCGAGTTTGATAGGTTTCTAGAAAGGCTTTCGGACTGTGAAGGATTCCGACCTCTCCACAACGGCTGCGCGCGACGCTGCCCGCATCGTCTGGTTTAAGCGCTACCCCGCCAAGCAGACGCTCATCGCATTTTTGCTCGCGCTGTTGGCGACCACGGCGTTTTCCATCGATCCCGCCCCGGTGTCGAGCAACGCGGTCTTGGCGATTGACCCCAAAGCCTCGGGCATGCTGTACGTGTGCTACGAGGTGCTCCTCTCGTTTGCCGGCCATACCGACGCGGTCATGCTGCTCGCGCTTGCCTGCCTGCTCACGCTGCCGTTTCGCTACGTATTCTTTGGCCGCGGCGACGCTTGGCGTCCCTCGGTGATCCTTCCGTCGCTGTTCTTTGCCGTCTGCATGGTGTTTGGCCGCAGCTACGACCTCACCGATTCGGCCGAGATCGTGCTCGGCGACAAGGCGCGCATCATCTGCGCCTGGATAGGCGGTGCGGGCTGGATGCTCTTGGCGGTCGTTGCCTTCTACCTTGCCTTTGAGTGTCTAGATTGGCTGAGCTCTCGGCGCATTCCGTTTTCCGAAGCGCACTTTGGCCGTGTATGGCGTGTGGCTCACGCCGTGCTCTCGGTCCATCCCTTTGCCGGGCCTTTTCTGGTGCTTATGATCGCCTGGGCGCCCACGCTCATCGCTTCGCTGCCCGGCCTTTTTATGGGAGATACGGGTGCGCAGATTCGCCAGTGGTTCAACTACCCCAACGGCACGAGTGACTACCTGCGTCTGCTCAATCCCAACGTGTTGCTCAACGGACATCACCCCGTGGTGCACACGGCTATCATCGGTTCGTGCGTCCAGCTGGGGCTTTCACTGTTCAACAGCGCCAATGCGGGACTTGCCATCTACACCTGTGCCCAATTTGTCATCACGGCCGCCTGCATGGCCTATTCCATCTCGTCGCTGCGCAAGCTGGGCGTGAGCCTGCCGGTCCGCGGCGTGATCTTGCTGTTCTTTGTGTTTATGCCCATGTTCTCCAACTACGCGGCCCTGCTTACCAAAGACGTGCTGTTTGCCGACGCGTTTTTGGTGCTGTTGGTGCAGACCGTGAAGCTTGCGGCCTGCGGCCTGCCCCGTCGCGATGCCAATGCCGAGCGTGCGGGCGAACAGAGGCCCGTGCTCTTTGCGCGCCACGACTGGCTGCTGCTCGCTCTGGGCGCCATGGGTTCCACGTTTCTGCGCAACGGCGGCCTGGTGTTTCCCCTGGCGGCATGCGTAATCGCGGCGGCGTTTTGCGCATGGGACGCGCATACGGCTCGTCGCGCAGCCAAGCAGGCTGGTGCTGCGCCTTCGGGCGCCATCCCGCGTTTCCGCTGGATGGGAGTTCTTGCGGTGCTTGCACTCTGCCTTGCCTCTAATATGTACTTCACCAAGGTCTTTATGCCGGCGCACGACATCACGCCTGGTTCCAAGCGCGAAATCCTCTCGATTCCGTTCCAGCAGACGGCTCGTTTCGTCCAAAAGCACGACGGCCTCAACTCGGGCGTCAACCCCACGGTTAAGGAGGACGGCACCATCGTGGAGGCTCCTTGCGACGGCTTGGTGACCGACGAAGAGCGTGCCGTGATCGACCGTGTGCTCAAGTACGAGAATCTGGGCCGCCGTTACAACCCGGACAAGTCGGACGCCGTCAAAAATTGCTTTAACGAGTACGCCTCGCAGGAGGACATCAAGGCCTATTTTGAGGTGTGGGCCCAGATGTTCAAAAAGGATCCCGAGTGCTATATCTCGGCGCTCATCAATAACTACTACGGCTACTTTTATCCGAGTGCCCGCGATGCGTGGGTCTACAGCACGGCGCGCAGTGCCGAGATTATGGCGAAGCCCGATAACCTCAAGTACTTTGACTTCCATCCGGTCGATAGCAAGGTTGTGCGCTGGTGCGACCACCTGATCAACCTGTATCGCGTGGCAGTACAACGCATCCCGTTTATCTCGCTTACCATGAGCTCGGCTACCTACGTGTGGATTATGATCGCCGTGGTGGTCTATCTGCTACGCCGTCATTCGTGGCGCGGGCTGGCCATTTGGGTGCCGCTGCTGGGTGTGCTCGCCGTGTGCCTGATCGGTCCCTGCAACGGCTCGACCTACATGCGCTACCTGTATCCGGTCATCGCCTGCATGCCCTTTGCCATCGGCGCCACCATCACCCGCAGCGACCTCCTCTGGTCCTAATTTGGTGCAAAGGGGACAGGTTACTTTGCACCAGCCCCTTGTACCAAGGGGCTGCATCATCATGTCGCCTTCATTTTGGGGTTTATCTCGCAGGCCAGTAGGTATATCATAACGACGTTTGTTTATATTGCCCGAGCATCTGCGCTGGGCTTTAGGTCGAAACCGATAGGAGACACGTATGTCCGGACACTCTAAGTGGGCCACAACCAAGCATCGTAAGGGCGCGCAGGACGCCAAGCGTTCCGCCCTCTTCTCCAAGCTCAGCCGCAACATCACCGTTGCTGCCCGTCTCGGCGGCGACCCGCTGCCCGAGAACAACGCCAGCCTCGCCGCTGCCGTTGCCAAGGCCAAGGCTCAGTCCATGCCTAAGGACAAGATCAAGTCCGCTATCGACAAGGCTTTTGGTTCGGGTGCCGATGCCGCCGTCTACGAAAACATCGTGTACGAGGGCTATGGTCCCGCCGGCGTTGCCGTCTACGTTGACTGCCTGACCGATAACCGCAACCGTACCGCCGCCGATGTCCGTTCCGCCTTCTCCCACGCTGGTGGCAACCTGGGCACCTCCGGCTCCGTCGCCTTCCAGTTTGAGCGCAAGGGCCAGATTGTCGTCGCCAAGGAGATCCTGGACGAGAACGCCAAGAAAGAGACCATGATCGCCAACGGTGCTGCCGGTGACGAGGATGAGTTCATGATGGCTATCGCCGAGGCCGGTGGCGAGGACTACGAGGACGCCGGCGAGGAGTGGATCGTCTGGACCGCTGCTAACGACGTCATGGCTGTTTCCAAGGCACTCGAGGAGCAGGGCGTCCAGGTCAAGGGCTCCGAGACCACCATGGTCCCGACTACCCCGACCGAGGTCTCCGGTACCGACGCCAAGAAGGTTCAGCGCCTTATCGACCGTCTCGAGGAGCTCGACGACGTCCAGGACGTCTACAGCACCATGGACATGACCGACGAGGTCATCGCTGCCCTCGAGGAGGAGTAGCGCCTGCACGGGTTAAGCCGTGCATATCTGGGCATAATGAAGCGAGCATGCAAGCCTCGTGGAATAGATGAGCCGGATCCGCGTGCGTATGGCACCGGACCCGGCTCTTTTATAATGATGCGAATCGTTTTGCATTCTGTGGACCGAAACCTGAAGGGAGCGCGCGTGCGCGTACTCAAACGAGCCCTAGCGATCGTGTATCTTGCCGCCGCCATCGTGGCGCTGGGTACGCTTGTCTGCCAGTTCTGGGGACCGTATACGTATCGCTTTATGTTGCTGTTGCGTGACACCATGCCTCGCGTCGTCGTTACGGCGTGCGCCGCCATCGTGGCACTTGGCGTGCTCATCGGTTTTTTCCGCCTGATGTTCGCGCGTCGCGAGCCGTCCTGCGTGCATCCGGCGGGGGAGCGCAATATCGAGGTTACGCTCGCAGCGCTTTCCTCGTGCGCCCGTGCCGCGGCGGAGTGCGATGATCGCGTGATGGTTGAGCATATCGAGGCGCGCGTTCAAGGCTCCGACGAGTCGCGCGTTCGTTTTAAGGTCGAGGCCATCGCGCTCGATGATAAAGACGTCGCCTCTCTTGCCACCGCGATGCAGCAGCGCATCGAGAAGGCCTGCGACACCATGCTCGGCACGCCGGGCACGACCGCGCGCGTCCGTTTTTTGCCGTCCAAGACTACCGTCCAGACCGTGGAGGTTTCCGGTGAGTGATACCAACCAAGACAAGACCGCCCGCACGCCGCGCCTGTCGATCGACCAGAACGCTACGCCGGCAGGCGAGTCCGCCGACACCAAGCCCGAGGCCGGCGAGCAGCACGACAGCGCCGCCAACGACTTTGACGAGGCCATGGGTCTCATCAAAGGTACGGGCGCTGCTATCTGGAGCTACGCCGTGCGCCACCCCAACACTACGCTCGGCGCCGTGGCAGGCTTTATCCTCGCCGTGCTGGTACTTACGTTGGGCCTGTGGGACACGCTCGTCATCGCATTCTTTGTGCTGATCGGCGCCGTGATCGGCCAGATTCGCGACGGCGAGAACGGTATCGTCAACTTCTTCGGCCGCCTGTTTAGCGGCCGCTAATACGTATTCGACTGTCGCACTCGCGGCAGGCATAAGGAGGAACCATGGCTTTTAACACGAAGGTCGATGTGGCCGATACCGAGCTCGAGGCGAACGAGGTCGTCGCCGCCGAGGCGGAGGATGTAACGCTCGAGGACGAGGCGCTCGTCGAGGCCGAGTCCGATGCAGACGAGGACAACGAGGAGATGGACGAGGAGGCGGACGAGTCCGAGGACTCGCTGACCTATTCCAACGGCGTGATCGAGAAGATCGTCGCCATGGCCACCCGCGAGGTGCCGCATGTTCTGGGCATGAAGGGTAACCTTATGCACTTTGTGCAGGAACAGTTTGGTGCCGAGAACCTGACCAAGGGCGTGACGGTCGAGGTCACCGACGATAACCGCGTAGTCGTCAACATCTCGGTCATCATCGAGTACGGCGCCTATGCGCCTGCGATCTTTGACGACGTTAAGGCGCGCGTCACCGAGCGTCTGGCCGCGATGACCGGTCTTGAGGTGGCAGGCGTCAACCTGCGCATCGAGGATGTCATCACCCCCGAGGAGTACGAGCACCGCACCAGCCAGCACGAGTAACCTTCCAAAAAGGGATGTTTGTTTTGGCAGGTTTTATCTGCGTAAACGTCAACGGCCGGTCGCGCATGCAAAAGCGCGGCCGGCCGTTTTCTATATGCCCTCGATGCGGTCATACCGCTCGTCTAACTAAGGGTTGCAATCTTCGCGTTCCGCGTTACCCTAATGGGCGAATTGTTTCCAAATTGTTAACGAGGGGTTGCCGTAATGGCCGACGAACACGAGACCGAAAGCAAGGCATGGGCGATTGAAGCCGCTGCGGCAGAGGCGGCGTCGCGTGCCGCCGAGGAGGTACATCGTCCTCCGGTGGTGCCGATGGAGCGCGTTGTCGGTCGCGAGGATATCGAACGTGGCGAGCGCGCCGGCCGCAAGCGCAGCCAGGAGCCAGGCTTTCCGCGCTTTTTTGCCGAGCTCAATTTGGGCCTGATCCTCACGGCGTTCGCTATCGTGGCTTTTAAAACCCCCAATCACTTTGCCTTCGGCGGCACCTCGGGCGTGTCGGTCATTCTTTCCACGCTGTTCCCGACTCTGCCCGTCGGCGTCTTTATGTGGATTATCAACGCGGTCCTGGTCGTTCTGGGCTTTATCTTTTTGGAGCGCAAGGCGATTCTGTGGAGCGTCTTCGCTTCGTTTGCGCTTTCGGCCTACGTCTCGCTGTTTGAGCTCTTCATTCCGACCGATGTCTCTCTGACGGGTGATATGTGGCTCGACCTGTGCTTTGCCGTCATCTTGCCGGCGCTCGGCAGCGCTATTGTCTTTGACATCGGCGCCTCGACGGGCGGCACCGACATCCTTGCCATGATCCTCAAACGTCGCACGACGCTCGAGATCGGACGCGCGCTGCTGCTGGTCGATATCGGCATCGTAACCATCGCGGCCTTTTTGTATGGCCCGCGTGTCGGTCTGTACTGTGTGCTCGGTCTGTTTGCCAAGACGCTTGTGGTCGACAAGGCCATCGAGAGCATTCACCTTCGTAAGGTCTGTACGATTATTTGCGCCGAACCGCGCAAAGTCGAGGAGTTTATCGTCAAGCATCTCAACCGCACGGCAACGATCAGCCGTGGCTACGGTGCCTTCTCGGGCAAGTGCGTCACGGTGATCATGAGCGTGCTGAGCCGTCGCGAGGCAGTGCAACTGCGCCGCTATACCCGCGATATCGATCCGAATGCGTTTATCACGATCGTTGACAGCTCCGAGATTGTGGGCAAGGGCTTCCGCGGCACGAACTAGCGCGGACGCATCCTTCGAATCATTGAATAAGGCCGCCTACGTTGCAAATCGGTCATCTTGGAGTATTTGTCCCCACATTGGGCGATAATGATGCCAAAGACATCGTTTGCGATCCAGGTGATTCGCTCTAGATACGAAGGGATGATTTCGATGTTCTGTTCGCAGTGTGGCGCCCCCATGGGCGATAACGACAAGTTCTGCGGCGTGTGCGGTGCCCCTAATACCGAGGTCAAGGCCGCCGGCCCCGCTCCGCAAGCTCAACCCCAACCGCAGGGTCAGCCGTTTGTCCAGCCCCAGCCCCAACCGTTCGTTGCGCCCCAGCCGGCTATGAACGTGCCCAAGGGCTGCATGGCGCAGGCCTTCAACGATATGCTTAAGGTTCCCGGCGCCCTGGTTCGCGTATGTCAGATTGCCTTTTTGCCGGCGCTGATTTGCATCGTGTCGGTGCTGGTGCTGTTTATTCCCGTTATCGGTGGCATCGCGGCGGCCATTGGCTTTTTGCTCGCTTACGTGGCAAGCGTGTGCGGCGCCGGCTTTGCCATCGAGTGGGGTCGCGACCTGTCGCTCAAGGACGATAACGGCATGGAGCGTCCGCTGCTGCGCTCGACCTCGTTTGGATTGGGCATTTTCTCGTCTGTCATTACAGGCGTGCTCGAGTTCGTGGCCATTATTCCGGTGATTGGCGTGGTGCTCTCGGTGCTTGAGGGCGCCGTGATCGGTGCTGTCGGTTCATATTATTTCTATGGTTCGAGCGGTCTTGAGGGTGCCCTCATCGGTTCGATGGGGCTGCTTGTCTTTGCCCTGTTCGTCTCGTTTGTGTTGGGCATCTTCTTTAAGATGTTTGGCGATGCCGCTGTGATGCACTTTGCAGTCGCCGGCCGCGTGGAAAGCGCGTTTTCGCTTGAGAAGGTTTGGAAGTCCTATAAGGCCAACCTGGGCAAGTTGTTCTGCGCATCGATTCTCCCCGAGTTCTTGACGGGCATCGTTTCCAATATCATCACCTGGATTTTCACCGCCATCTTTGGCGCCATTGCTACGTTTGGTATGTATAGCTATTACTATCGCCCCACGGGTATCGAGGCAATCATCGAGGGCGGCGGCATCACACTCATCCTGTTCTTGATGATCGTTGCCTTTGTCACGGTGTTCCTGAATGTGTTTGGCAAGATGCTCAAGTATCGCGCCGTTGGCTATTGGGCGGCACGTCATGCCAGCGAGTGGGCCGACGAGGATGCCGACGATGTCCTGACGTTTGTGCTCCCGGGTGAGAAGAAGCCTGCTCCTGCGGGATTCAATCCCACGGCCGCCACTGGTGCTGCACCTGCCCCGGCACCCGCGCCTGCACCTGCCCCGGCATCTGCCCCGGCACCCGCACCTGTGCCCGCAACGTCGCCCGCGCCGACGTCTGCCCCAGCACCGGCCCCCGCGCCCGAGGCGACGCCTGCAGAACCCGATTGGAATGCCGTTGCCACGCCGGCGGATGAGCCGGGCGATAATCCTGCTGCCGAAAACAATCAAACCGAATAGTCGGTCGAGGCGCCCTGGGCAACTGAGCCCGGGGCGCCTGTTTCTACTGCGGACGCAAGAAAATGCCTGGGAAAACGGTTGCAGCAAAATTTCTCAAAAATTGGTCAATGTTGCGCAACAACGTCGCGGCTGTTGTTGAGAACATAGACGTGTAAGGTTTGAAGGCGTGCAACGCCTTAGGAAAAGGAGAAGCTTATGTTCTGTCCCACTTGTGGTTCTCCCATTTCGGATGATGCCAAATTCTGCCCTGTCTGCGGTTCTGCCATCGGTGCCGCTTCCGCTGCTCCTGCTCCGCAGCCCGCGCCACAGCCTGCACCTCAGCCCCAGCCTGCTCCGCAGCCCACGCAGATTCAGCCCACTCCGGTTCAGGCGGTTCAGCCTCAGCCTCAGCAGCAGTACACTGGGCAGCAACAGTACGCCGGCCAGCAGCAGTATGCTCAGCAGCCTGCACCTACCCCGATGGGCTATGCTCCGATTAAGACCGACCGTGGCGTGATCGGCTGGCTTCTGCTTTCCATCGTGACCTGCGGCATCTATTCGTATTACTTCCTCTATTGCCTCGCCCGCGACATCAATGTCATGTGCCAGGATGACGGCGATTCCACACCGGGTCTGGCAGCATTTATCCTGCTTTCGTTCGTGACCTGCGGTTTCTACGCTTACTACTGGTATTACAAGATTGGCAACCGCCTGCAGGCCAACGCTCCTCGCTACGGCCTGATGTTCCAGGAGAACGGCACCACCGTTCTTATGTGGCAGATCGTCGGCGTGCTGCTGTGCGGTCTTGGCCCCATCTTTGCCATGAACATCATCATCAAAAATACCAATGCCATGGCAACGGCCTACAACGTCCGTCTTGGCGCTCGTGCCTAACGATAAGAGCGGCGTGAACAACTCCCAGGGACATAAGGGCGCGGCGGAGCTCATTCGCCGCGCCCTTTCTTGCATCGGCGCGCTCTTTGTCGCTTGGCTCGTGCTCTACCTGCTCGATATCGGCTGCGTGTTTCGCCTGATGACGGGCATTCCCTGTCCGGGATGTGGCATGACGAGGGCCTGGCTGGCAGCATTGCGCCTCGATTTTGCGGCGGCCTTTGCCTACCATCCGCTGTTTTGGGTGGTGCCGATTGCGTTTGCACTCGCGTTCGTGCGCGAGGAGGCGGCATCGAGCAAGCTAAAGCGTGGCATCGACATTGCGGTTATTGTTTTGTGCGTGCTGGTCGTCGCCGTATGGATCGTGCGCCTTATCAACCCGGCAGACGCGGGCCTGCTCTTTGGTGGTCACGCTCCCGCCGGAGTTTCCACCGATATCATCCACCTCGAAACCCCACGCTGGCTCACCATCCTTCGCTCTTACCTGTCGTGACGGAGGACGCGCTAGAAAAGCGGTCGACACATAAGCGGGGGCGAACGTTGAGATAACGTTCGCCCCCGCTTTGCTCTAGCCAGGTTGTTACGGGTGGGCGTGACGGCTACTCGTCGCGCTTCTCCTCGTGGCGAGCAGCGGCACGGGCATCGTGAATGCCCTTGATCGCGGCATGGCGGGCGGTGCGGGCGTCGTGCACGGCGTCGCGGGCCTCGGCAGCCGTGGCCTTGGCAGAGCGCAGCTTGGCGGCCAGATCGGGATTGGCCTCGGCGACGGCAGCAATCGTGGGGCCGTCGAGCTCCTCTTGCGTGGGCTCGGCCAAAAAGTCGATGGCATACTGGGCGGCTACCATGGAGCCCTTGGCGAGCACGCTCTCGTCGATCTTGTAGAAGCAGGAGTGCTGGGCATAGGTGGCGCCGATCTGGGGGTTGCGCGTGCCAACAAAGGCGAGCACGCCCGGCACACGGCGCAGGTACTCCGAGAAGTCCTCGCCCGAAAGCGTGCCGCGGTAATGGCCCTCGCCTGCGGGGCCCAGGCACTTGAGCACAGCTTGGCGGCAGCGCTCGCTCGAGGCGGCATCGTTTTCGACCTTGTAGTTGGCGATGGTGTAGTCGGTGAGTTCGGCCTCGGCGCCCAGGGCCGCCGCAGTGTGCTCCACGATGCGGCGCATAAGCTCGGGCATCTCCTCATGCGTCTTGTCGCCATAGGTGCGCACCGTGCCGGCGAGGTATGCCGTACCGGCGATAACGTTGCGCGCGGTGCCGCCGTGCAGCTCGCCGACGGTGATGACGGCGGGTTCGTAGGGGCTAATCTCGCGCGAGACGATGGTCTGCAGGGCGTTGACGATTTCGGCGGCAACCATAACGGCGTCGTGGCCGCGCTGGGGCATGGCGCCATGGCACGAGGTGCCGCGAACGTCGATGCGGAACCAGTCGGTGTTTGCCATGCGCGGACCGGGCTCGCAGCTCACGGTGCCGGCATCGACCTCGCTCCAGATGTGCGCGGCATAGGCACCGTCGACGCCATCGAGTACGCCCGTGCCGATCATGAGCTTGGCGCCCTGGCCGTTTTCCTCGCTGGGCTGGAAAACGATGCGAATCTCGCCGTGGATGTCATCGGTCATGTGGCGCAGAATCTGCAACGTTCCGAGCATCATGGCGATATGGCAGTCGTGACCGCAGGCGTGCATGCAGCCCTCGTTGACGCTGGCGAACTCCTCGCCGGTCTGCTCGGTGACAGGCAGGGCGTCGATGTCGGCGCGCAGCAGGATGCGGCGGCGCGGCGTGCCGTCCTCGCGGTAGGCATCGGGCGCGGTGCCGCGGAGCGTCGCCACCAGGCCCGTCTTGAGCGGACGCTCGTAGGGGATATTCATGGCGTCGAGCTGGTTGGCGATGTCGGAAGTCGTGCGCTCCTCGGCAAGGCTCAGCTCCGGGTGCTTATGGAAGTGCCGGCGTTGCTTGATGATGTAGGGTTCAAACTCGGCGGCGATATCCTGGATGGCCGCGGTGACGTCGTCTGCCGCGCGAACCTCGGTTGCCGCCATAATTTGCTGTGCCTTGGTCTTCGTCATGGTCGATTTGCTCCTTGTTGGCTCGATCGCAAAATCGTACAGGCTTTCTCCAGTATGCCACCTGCCGCTAGGGCTGGTAAAGTTGCCGTTTGCCGCTTGGGGTTTTGTAACAAGAGTGGGGGAGTACACTCGGGGGTGTTGAATTTCCCGCCAGAGATGGGGATGCCCATGCAGCATATCGATCGGATTATCCGCTCCAAGAACGTTTTTACCGCGCAAGACGGTATCGATACCGCCCGCGAGTTGGCGATTGCCATTGCAGGTGATCGCATCGTCGCAGTCGGTGCGCCCGATGACGTGATTGCCGCCGCACCTGCCGCCACGCCGGTGGTCGATTACGGCGAGCAGTTTGTCTGCCCCGGTTTCCATGACGCGCACCTGCATTTCTTCCATACCTCGGTCGGTTCCTCGCCGTACATGCTCATGGATATGGGCGCGTCCGAGGCAGCATTGGTGCAGCATGCGCTCGAGTTTTCCCAAGGCTTGCCCGATGACGCCTGGGTCGTGACCCAGGGTTGGCGCGATTACCGTTGGGATCCGCCCGAGCACCCTACCAAGGCCTCCCTCGATGCCGCCTTCCCCGATCGCCCCTGTGTTATGTATTCGGGCGATGGGCATACGCTGTGGCTCAACAGCCGCGCACTCGAGGCGCTCGGCGTTACGCGCGACAGCGAGCCTCCGGCGGGTGGCAGTTACGACAAAGACTCAAACGGTGAGCTTACGGGTATCGTCCACGAGGCAGCTGCTATGCAGCTGCTGCCGCGCTGCCTGGAGTGGCTGGGCGAGGACCGCATCGCGAGCGCTTACGCCGACCAAATGAAACGCATGGCCGAGCAAGGCATCACCTCGATCTGCGATATGTCGCTCATGCCCATGCCGGGCTGCGACTTTATTCGCGACGATGTTTACGACAAGCTGCAGGCCGCCGGCAAGCTGGGCATCCGCGCCCATCTGTTTCCCACGCTGCTGGATGACCAATCGCGCTTGGAAGAACTCCAGACCCGCTACGCGAACAACGCGCTGCTCTCGGCGCCAGGCTTTAAACAGTTCTTCGACGGCGTGTCGAGCGAGCATACCGCATACCTCACTGAGCCCTATACCAACCCACGCTTCCCGGGCGATCAGGGTCGCCTGACGGTTCCTATCGAGCGCATGCGCAAGTTGGTTCTGGCTGCAGCCGAGCGCGGCCACACCGTGCGCATCCACGTTATCGGCGACGGTGCCATCCATGCTGCACTCGATATTTTTGAGGAGGCGGCAGAGCTCTACGGTCTGCCCCCGCACGGTCATAACACGCTCGAGCATCTGGAGAATTTGCTGCCTCAGGACATCGATCGTCTGCGCAAGCTCAACGTCATTGCCTCGAGTCAGCCCTGCCATATCACGCTCGACCCGGGTGGTCCGGAGCGCGACCTGGGCCTGGAACGCAGCCGCATCATGTGGCCGTTTGCGACCTATAAGCAGCGCGGCATCCGCCAAGCCTTCGGCACCGATAGCCCCATCACAGCCGTTACCAGCATGAACGTGCTCTACACGGCTATCACGCGCCAGGACCCCCGCAGCCACTGGCCCGAGGGCGGCTGGTTACCGAGTGAGCGTATCGACGCGGCAACGGCCCTACGCAACTACACCTTGGGAAGTGCCTATGCGGCAGGCGACGAGCAAAACCTCGGCAGCCTGGAACCCGGCAAATTCGCCGACCTGGTAGTCCTGGACCAAAACCTGCTCACCATCGACCCACAAGAGCTCCAAGCTACCAAAGTTCAGGCCACCTACCTGGCAGGTAACGTAATCTACGAGCGCTGATGTTCCTACCGTATTGTTAAATGCGGCTCAGGCGGCTAATTTTGGGACGGCGCTGCTGCCCCGCGCATTCAATTTGGACATCAGCAATGCCGTCTCTTGGTATTCTGCATATTTTCCATTGCAGATTGCATAAAGAGGCCGGGATGTTCTTTCTGGCCCTTATGTACCCCCGCCTGGGCCGTGCAAAAAACGGAGTATTCAGCAACGCAAGTTCCGCCGGTGCTGCTGCAATTGAGTAACATTGCGGAGATCGACGTTATTTTGGGATCCGGTGCGACGCAGACATGTCTATTTGTCTCGACGAGGTCTGTCTGCCGATCCAAATTGCCGGTCGAAGACATCCTTTGGGGCCAATAAGGAATGTCCGGTGCGTATACAGTCGTCCTGGCCTGCTGAATACTCCAAAAAATGCACGGTACTCCCCGGGGGACCTGTGCGCGCGGCGAAAACCATGCCCATGTCGCTATCCGCATCGCCATTTTGCTGCACTGACTTTTCTGAATGTCGGGCCCGATAACGTTGACTCAGCTCCCGTGTGGCGCCGCGTATAAGTTATCCCCCGGCATTCAGAAAATCTAAGTGCCAAAAAATAAGATTTTTTGACTCCGTGTTGTATAACCCGCCATTCGTGGGTACCATTCAACGCGTACGCAAACAAAAAGGGTTAACCCGCACGGCTCAACCGTGCGGCCCACAAAGGAGGAAACAAGCATGTCGTCTTTGAAGCCGCTTGCAGATCGCGTCCTGGTCAAGCCCGACGAGGCCGAGCAGAAGACCGCTTCTGGTCTGTATATCGCCAGCAACGCTCAGGAGAAGCCGCAGCGCGGCACCATCGTTGCCGTTGGCGCCGGTAAGGTCAACCACAAGGGCGAGCGCATCCCCATGGACGTTCAGGTCGGCGACGTTGTCATCTACGGTAAGTTTGGTGGCAACGAGGTCAAGGTCGACGGCGAGAAGTATCTGCTGATGCGCGCCGACGACATCTACGCCGTCGTCGAGGCCTAGTCTCGCCAGAATCTCTGATTCGTCTTTGAACGCGCCCGCCGCATAAGACTCGGAAGCGGCGACGCGAGTCACATTTCTTTTGGAGGATTACCTACCATGGCAAAGAACATTACGTTCAACACCGATGCCCGCGCCAAGCTCGCCAAGGGCGTCAACACTCTGGCCGACGCCGTTACCGTCACCATGGGCCCCAAGGGCCGTTACGTTGCGCTGCAGCGCACGTTCGGCGCCCCGACCATCACCAACGACGGCGTTTCCGTTGCTAAGGAGATCGAGCTCGAGGACAACATCGAGAACATGGGCGCTCAGCTGGTGAAGGAGGTCGCCACTAAGACCAACGACACCGTGGGTGACGGCACCACCACCGCAACCCTGCTCGCTCAGGCTATCGTCAACGACGGTCTGCGCAACGTCGCCGCCGGCGCCAACCCGCTGGCCATCCGTCGCGGCATCGACAAGGCTGTAAACGCCGCCGTCGCCGAGATGAAGAAGCAGGCCAAGCCGGTCGAGACCAAGGAGCAGATCGCTTCCGTCGGTACCATCTCTGCTGGTGACCCCGAGGTTGGCGAGAAGATCGCCGAGGCCATGGAGGTCGTGGGCAAGGACGGCGTCATCACCGTCGAGGATTCCCAGACGTTCGACATCACCATCGACACCGTCGAGGGCATGCAGTTCGACAAGGGCTATGTCTCCGCTTACTTCGTCACGGACAACGACCGCATGGAGGCCGTGATGAAGGATCCGTACATCCTCATCACCGACCAGAAGATTTCCAGCGTTCAGGACATCATGCCTGTTCTCGAGGCTGTCCAGCGCGCCGGCCGTGGCCTGCTCATCATTGCTGAGGACATCGACGGCGAGGCTCTGCCGACCCTGGTCCTCAACAAGATTCGTGGCGCTCTCAACGTCTGCGCCGTCAAGGCCCCGGGCTACGGCGATCGCCGCAAGCGCATCCTCGAGGACATCGCCGTCCTCACCGGTGGCCAGGCCGCTCTGGACGAGCTGGGCGTGAAGGTCGCTGACATCACCGCCGATATGCTCGGTACCGCTAAGTCCGTCACCATCTCCAAGGACAACACCGTCGTCGTCGGCGGCGCTGGCTCCAAGGAGGCCATCGACGCCCGTATCGCTCAGATCAAGGGCGAGATGGAGAACACCACCTCTGACTTCGACCGTGAGAAGCTCCAGGAGCGCCTGGCCAAGCTCTCCGGTGGCGTTGCCGTCATCAAGGTCGGCGCTGCTACCGAGTCCGAGCTCAAGGAGATCAAGCACCGCGTCGAGGATGCCCTGCAGGCTACCCGCGCTGCTGTCGAGGAGGGCATTGTCGCCGGCGGCGGCGTCGCCTTCATGGACGCTGCTCCTGCGCTCGATGCTGTCGAGATTGACGACCCCGAGGAGAAGATCGGCGTCGATATCGTCAAGAAGGCTCTGACCGCTCCGGTCGCTACTATCGCCAAGAACGCTGGCTTTGAGGGCGCTGTCGTGGTCGACAAGGTTGCCGAGCTGCCCGCCGGCCAGGGTCTCAACTCTGCCAACGGCGAGTGGGGCGACATGATTGAGATGGGCGTCCTCGACCCCGTCAAGGTCAGCCGCGTCACCCTGCAGAACGCTGCTTCTGTCGCCAGCCTGATCCTCATCACCGAGGCTACCGTCTCCGATGTGCCCAAGAATACTCAGCTTGAGGACGCTATCGCTGCTGCCACCGCTGGTCAGCAGGGCGGCGGTATGTACTAAGGCCGACAAGGTCTAGAACTCCCACCGGGAATCCGGGGGCGTGACGGGGGTTTCTCTCCGGAACGTCCTCGGACATGCAAAGAGGCTCCGCATCGCGCTTCGCGCTGCGGAGCCTCTTTGCGTCCTGCGGAATGTTCCGGAGAGAAACCCCCGTCACGCCCCCGGATCCCCTGCGTTTACGGCCTTGAGGTCGGCGTGGGCGGAGATCGTGGCTGATAGGGATACGTATCCCAGTTGCTGTTTCGCGCTTTGCGCGAAAGGCGCACCACTTTGGGGTGAGTGAGAGATGTGGTTGTTGCGGTAACTGATCCCCGCCACAAATTACCCTTGGCATACTTGCGCGAAAGCCTGCTGGTGCTACACTAGCAATTGCTGTTTCAGGGCGGGGTGAAATTCCCCACTGGCGGTAAACCGGGCGGTGTCAAAGGGACGCCGCGGCGCAGGCTAGATGCCTGCGACCGAGCCGATGAGTCCGCGACCCGTGTGTGCGTTGGTTCGCATGCCGGCTGAACTGGTGAGATCCCAGTACCAACGGTTAGAGTCCGGAAGAAAGAGGCAGGTGATCTTATGTCTGAACAGTCGCAGCATATCCATTTTGAGAACACGAATAGGTGGAGCACCAAACAGCTCGTTACCATGGCGTTGATGTGCGCCTTGGGAGCACTGTTTATGTATGTGCAGCTGCCCATCCTTCCTTCGGCGCCGTTTTTGACGTATGACCCGTCGCTGGTGCCGGCGATGGTGTGCGGATTTGCGTATGGCCCTGGTGCCGGCACTGCCGTTGCCGCTATGGCGATCGTCATCCATGCGCTCACCACGGGCGATTGGGTCGGTGCGCTTATGAACTTGGTTGCCACGCTGGGCTATATTTTGCCTGCGGCTATCGTCTACCAGAAGATGCATACCTATAAGGGTGCCGTGATTGGCCTGGCGCTGGGCGTTATTGCCGCTACGGTACTTTCTATGGTCGCAAACCTTACCATTGGTGTTTGGTTCTGGTATGGCTCAGCCGATGTGATTCTGCCGCTCATGCTTCCCGCCGTGCTGCCGTTTAACCTCATCAAGACCGTGCTCAACTCGGTGTTGACGCTAGCGGTGTACAAGGCGGTCTCCAACCTCATCACGCCCAAGAAGGACCAGGTCAAAGGTCGCGCATGATTGAGTGTCGGGGCATCTCATTTAGCTACGACGGCACTGCGAAAGCGCTCGACGGCATCGATCTGAATATCGCGGACGGCGAGTTTTTCTGCATCCTCGGCGGAAACGGGTCGGGCAAGTCGACGTTCGCCAAGCATTTGAACGCGCTGCTGCAGCCCGATGCCGGCATGGTGCGCATTGATGGCATGGATGCGTCCGATCCCGAGCTGGTCTACGACATCCGCTCGACTGCGGGCATGGTGTTCCAGAATCCCGACGACCAGCTTGTGGCGACGCTTGTCGAGGACGATGTTGCGTTTGGTCCCGAGAACTTAGGGGTCGAATCGGCCCAGATCGCGCAGCGCGTGCGCGAGGCACTGAAGGCCGTTGGTCTGGTGGGCTTTGAGCGCCACGAGACCCACGCTCTCTCGGGCGGACAAAAGCAGCGCGTGGCGCTTGCCGGCGTGCTCGCCATGGAGCCGCGCGTGCTCATTTTGGACGAGGCGTCCTCGATGCTCGATCCGCGCGGGCGCAAGGGCCTTATGAAGGCCTGTCACGCGCTGCACGAACGCGGCATGACCATCGTGATGATTACGCACTTTATGGAAGAGGCCGCTGAGGCCGATCGCGTTGCTGTCTTCCAGGCGGGCCGCGTTGCCATGCTCGGTACGCCCGAGGAGATCTTGACGCGGGCGGACGAACTCGCGCGGCTGAACCTGGATATGCCGGCATCGTGCTGTCTTGGCAGGGCGCTTCGCGCGAAGGGCGTGCCCATTTGCGCACGGGCGCGCGAGGCGGATATGGTCGCCGATATAGCGCAGGCTTATACCAAGCGGAGTAGGACAGGCATCGCCGGGCGGCCTTTCGCATCCGATTCTCGTATTTCCGACAACGTCTCCTCTGCAATCGATGGCGCAGACGCGCTGGAGCCCGTCATCGAGATTTCGCACCTTTCGTATAGCTATTCGCTGAGCGCCCGCGCGCGTCGCCGTTGGCACAAGCGCTCAGCCGTCGAGGGCGCATCGAACAAACAGGCTCTCTGGGGCAACGACCCGAGCAGTCCGTGGGCACTGCGCGACGTGTCTTTGACGGTGCGTCGCGGCGAGTTCCTGGGGCTAGCAGGCCATACCGGTTCGGGTAAATCCACACTGGTCCAGCACCTCAACGGATTAATCCGCCCGCAGGAGGGGAGCGTTTGCGCGCTAGGGCTCGACCTATCAAGCAAGAAGGACGCCGCCGCGGTTAAGGCAAAGGTCGGCGTGGTGTTTCAGTATCCCGAGCGTCAGCTGTTTGCCGAGACCGTGGCGCAGGACGTGGCGTTTGGTCCGCATAACCTTGGCTTGTCGCAGGCCGAGGTTGCCCGCCGCGTTGCGTCATCGCTCGCGCGCGTGGGCCTCGACCTGGCTACGGTGGGCGACAAGAGCCCCTTTGAGCTCTCGGGCGGGCAGCAGCGGCGCGTGGCGTTTGCTGGCGTGCTTGCCATGGAGCCCGAGGTCCTGGTGCTCGATGAGCCCATGGCGGGGCTCGATCCGGCGGCGCGCAGCGATTTCCTGGAGCTTATCGATCGACTTCACCATGGGGGCCTGACCGTCGTCATGGTCTCACACGGTATGGATGACCTTGCCAATTGCTGCGACCGTATTGTCGTGATGAACGAGGGCTCGGTGTTTGCCGAGGGCACGCCCACTCAGGTTTTTGCGCGTGCGGATGAGCTTAAATCAATCGGTTTGGGTGTTCCCGCTGCCCAGCGCATGGCGCTGGCGCTTGCGAAGGCAGGCGTGCCGCTGCGCTTTGACGGCCTCTATACGGTTGAGTCGCTGGCAGACGAGTTGGTGGACCTGCTAACCGGTCGCTCGGACGGTCCTTCCAACGTCGCGGACATTGCTAAATCCAAGACGGTCGCGCGAGAGGAGGGCTGCTAATGGAGGCGTTTTCGTTTGGCAGCTACTATCCCGGCGATAGTGCAATCCACCTCCTGGACCCGCGAACTAAGTTGCTCTTGGGCTTTGTGTTTCTGATCACGACGCTCACGGTCGGCAGCTTCCGCGGACTGGTCCCGGTCGCAATCTTCGTTGTCCTGATCTATACCGTGTCCCGGGTGCCGGCTCGTCGCGTCCTGTCATCGATGGCGCCACTGCTGGCGATCGTCGCGGTAGTCGCGGTGCTCAACCTGTTTTCCGACCAGAGCGGGCGCATTCTGTGGCAGCTCGGCTTTTTGCAGATAAGCGAGGGCTCGCTGCATTCCGCCGTCTTTATGGCGTGCCGCCTGACCTTGATGATGGCCGGTATGAGCGCTATCACGCTCACCACACCGACGCTCGACCTCACCGCGGGCTTTGAGCACCTGCTCGCGCCGTTTGCGCGTGTGGGACTTCCTGCGCACGAGCTCGGCATGATTATGGGTATCGCGCTGCGCTTTATGCCGCAGTTTGCCACCGAGATGAAGCAGACGGCCGATGCGCAGGCGAGCCGCGGTGCGCGCGTGACGGGAGGCCCGCTCGGCGGCGTGCGTATGCTCGGTAGTGTGGCGATTCCGCTGTTTACGGGCGTGTTCCGTCATGCCGAGACACTTTCGGCCGCCATGGATGCTCGTTGCTATCATGGCGAGCAGGGCCGCACGCGTCTGCATGCGCTTGCATTTGGCCGCGGCGATGCGTTGGCGGCGGTGGTGACGGCGTTGCTGCTCATTTGTGTCATCGTCATCAATCTTCAACTTGTTTAGGCGCGATTCGGGCGCAGGAAAGGGGTCCCTATGACCGACAACGACCGCACGGCGCAGCTCGAGCGCGCCTGTTCGTATCTTAGGCGTATTCCGGCGTGGTATCTCGCCACGATCGACGTGACGGACGGACATCAGCCGCGTGTGAGGCCGTTCTCGTTTGCCATGGTCGATGATGGCAAGCTGTGGTTTTGCACGTCGCGCGATAAGGACGTGTGGGCCGAGCTTAGCACGAACCCCAAGTTTGAGGTTTCGGGTTGGAAACCGGGGGAGTGTTGGATTGTGCTGACTGGCGAGGCTGCGCTCGAGGACGACGCGGTCGCGAGCGACCGGGTGCGCCAGGCGGGCTTTAAGCATATGGTGGGCATTGGCGAGGAACACGAGAGCGCCAATGACGGTCGCCTTGCGTTTTTCTCGGTGCGCAATATCGCCGCCCGCTTCTGTGATATTGACGGCAGCGAAGAGCGCCTGGAGCTTTAACCATAGGGTGGCTAAAACAGCCCCGACCCAAAAAGACTAGTGCCAGGAGGAAACGTGGACGGATTGAATACGGTGTTGGAGTATCTGACGTCGGTGCCGGCATGGTATTTGGCGACGAGTGTTGACGGACAGCCGCATGTGCGTCCGTTTTCGTTTGCGCAGATCCAGGACGGCAAGCTGTGGTTTGTAACGGCGCGCACCAAAGACGTGTGGCAAGAGCTGCTGCAAAATCAACGCTTTGAGGCCACGAGTTGGTGGCCGGGCCATGGCTGGCTCATCTTGCGCGGGCATGCGGGTCTGGATGACCAGGCTGCTCCCGATATGCGCGAGGCAGGCTGGAAGCACCTGGAGCGCCTAGGCGAGCACTACGAGGGCGCAGACGATCCCACGCTCGTCTTCTTTAGCGTGGAGGAACCCGAGGCCTTTATCTGCAACCACGACGAATGGGTGCCGGTCGAGCTCTAAAAGAGTCTCTCAGCAAGCTTTGACAATTTAAATTCTCGCATGTAGCGGGCCCCACATTGCAACGTCACCGTAAGGTGCACTGGGCAATATGGGGCCCGCATTTTTTTGTCAATTCCTTCGCGTGAATGTGTCTGGTTTGTTTCAATGCATGAATATGCAAAAGATTTGCGTATATATGCATCTTCTGGTGCTAAAGTTTCAACTCACCTCATAACGACGGCTGCGGGATGCGCATTGGTGCATAAACTGCAGACAAGGAGTCTGATATGTCTTTAAAGGTTGGAATCGTCGGTGCAGCAGGATATGCCGGTGCCGAGCTCATTCGCCTCGTACTCGGCCATCCCGAGTTTGAACTTGTTGCCATCACGTCCAACGCCGATGCCGGCCAACCGCTGTCCGCGGTGTATCCGAGTTTCGTCGGCGTGAGCGATCTTGTCTTCACGACGCACGATGCTCCCGAGCTTACATCCTGCGACGCTGTCTTTTTGGCCGTGCCGCACACCGCCGCCATGGCGCAGGTGCCCGCCCTGCTTGCCGCGGGAGTCTCCTGCATTGACCTCTCGGCCGACTATCGCCTGAGCGATCCGGCCGTCTTTGAGGCCTGGTATGCCGCCGAGCACACGAGCCCCGAGCTACTCAAGAGCCGCGCCTTTGGCCTGCCCGAGCTGTTCTGCCAGGATTTGGAGACCGCTGCATCCGACCACGCCGACGGCAAGCCCGTACTGGTCGCCTGCGCCGGTTGCTATCCCACCGCAACGAGCCTTGCCGCCGCGCCTGCCGTGCGCGCCGGCTGGGTTGCCCAGAGCGGCCCCGTGATCGTTGACGCCATCAGCGGTGTAACGGGTGCCGGTAAGTCCTGCAACGCTCGTACGCATTTTTGCAGCGCGGACGAAAACCTGGAGGCCTATGGCGTGGGCAAGCATCGTCACACGCCCGAAATCGAGCAGATTTTGGGCCTAACCGACCGTGTCGTCTTTACCCCGCACCTGGCGCCGCTCAAGCGCGGCCTGCTCTCTACGGTGACGATGCCGCTTACGCCGCAGGCTATCGATACCTTGGCCCTTGAGGACGTCGTCGACCATTACAAGCAGTTCTACGCCGGTCGCACCTTCGTGCGCGTACTCGATGCCGGCCAGCAGCCCAAGACGGCTTCGGTCGTCGGCACCAACGCCGCCCAGATCGGCCTCGCGCTCAACAAGCGCGCGGGCGTTCTGGTGGCTACGGGCGCCATCGACAACCTGTGCAAGGGTGCAGCAGGCCAGGCGGTCCAGTGCGCCAACATCGTCTTTGGTTTTGACGAGCGACGAGGCTTGCCCACGGTGGCGTGCCCGGTGTAGCACATTCGATTGTTAACGATTTGGTAGTCGGGCATCGAGTGGGGCGCCACTCTTAAGCTGGTCACATGATTGTGGCTGGCATGGCGCACCAACCGATGCCCCTTTTTTGTTTGACATAAGGAGTCATAAAGACGATGAATGCTGAGCAGTTCGATATCAAGATTCGTGCCGTAGAGGGCGGCGTAACGGCGGCAGCCGGCTTTAAGGCGGCGGGCATCCATGCCGGATTCCGCAAGAATCCCGAGCGCCTGGATTACGCGCTCGTCGTGCCCGACAAACCCTGTCCCGGGGCCGGTGTGTTTACGACTAACCGCTTTTGTGCGGCGCCCGTGCAGGTGAGCCGTGCCAACCTGGGCGGCGCCGACAAGGGCTACGGCGTCATTGCCGGCGTTTCGGTCAACTCTGGCAATGCCAACGCCGCCACGGGTGAGACCGGTCTTGCCTGCGCGCGCGAGACCTGCAACATCGCCTCGCAGGTCATCGGCTGCGAGCCCCAGCAGATTCTGGTCGCCTCCACGGGCGTAATTGGTCAGATTTTGCCGATCGACACGTTTGAGACTGCCGTTCCTGCCGCCTACGAGGCGCTCTCCGCCCACGGTGGCGCCGATGCCGCTCGCGCCATCATGACGACCGACACGCACTCCAAGGAGTATGCCGTGTGTTACCGCAGCGAGGCCGCGGGGCACGCAGGCAATGCCTATACGGTGGGCGGTATGTGCAAAGGCTCGGGCATGATTATGCCCAACATGGCAACCATGATCGCGGTCATCACTACCGATGCCCCCGTCGAGCCGGCGGCGCTCCACGCCCTGTTGCTCTCCACCGTCAAGCAGACCTTCAACAAGGTAACGGTCGATTCCGACACCTCGACTAACGACACCTGCATCATGCTTGCTTCCGGCGCTGCCGCAGATGCCGAGCCTATTGTCGAGGGTTCTGACGCCTTCGACGAGCTGGCCTTTGCCGTGCATGAGGTGTGCGAGAGCCTGGCGCGCAACATCGCCGCAGATGGCGAGGGCGCATCCAAGCTCGTGACGGTTAACGTCACCGGCGCCTTGAACGACGAGGAGGCCGATATCGCCGCCCGTGCTGTCGCCAACTCTCCGCTCGTCAAGACCTGCATCGCCGGCCACGACTGCAACTGGGGCCGCGTTGCCATGGCGCTCGGCAAGTGCGGCGTGCAGTTTAACCAAGAAGATGTGTCCATCGACATGATGGGTATGCCCGTCTGCCGTGATGGCCTGACCGTTCCCTTTGACGAGGACGAGGCGCTGCGTCGCTTTGAGGCGCCCGAGATTGTGATCTCGGCAGACCTGGGCGCGGGGGACGCGGCGACCACCGTGTGGACTTGCGACCTCACGCACGAGTACATCTCCATTAACGGCGACTACCGTTCCTAGACTCCGGACGCGCACCGTCCCGCGCGTCCCGCTGCAATCGCGGGCAACGAGGCACGGCGCGATAGCTACACGAAAGACGAGGCAGACTATGAAGTTCGCACGCGATTGTCGCTCGAGCGAATCCAACGAAGTTACTGCGCAGCTGCTGTTCGAGGCGCTGCCGTGGATTAAGAACCTGACCGGTAAGACGGTCGTTATCAAGTACGGCGGTGCCGCCATGGTCGACGAGCAGCTGCGTCGTGACGTGATGAGCGACATCGTCCTGCTCAAGATTATCGGCATGCGCCCTGTTATCGTGCACGGTGGCGGCAAGGCCATCAACGAGGCGCTCAGCCACTACGACATCCCCGTCGAGTTTAAGAACGGCCAGCGCGTGACTACGCCTGCCACCATGGATATCGTGCGCGAGGTACTGGGCGGCAAGGTCAATCAGGAGCTGGTCGCGGCGCTCAACCACCACGGCAACCTTGCCGTGGGCGTGTCCGGCAGCGACGCCGGTACCCTTATTGCCGAGCCACTCGACCCAGAGCTCGGCCGCGTAGGCAAGGTCACGCACGTCAACACCGACTATATCGAGCGTTTGCTCGACAGCGAGTACATTCCCGTTATCGCCACGGTCGCGGCGGGGGAGGACGGCGGCTTCTTCAACATCAACGCCGATACCGCTGCCGGCGCCGTTGCGGCGGCGCTTCATGCGCACAAAGCGATCTTCTTGACCGACGTCGACGGCCTGTACAAGGACTTTAGCGACAAAGATTCGCTTATCTCCAACCTGACGCTCGACGAGGTCAACGAGATGCTCTACGGCGGCGAGGTCGATAAGGGCATGATTCCCAAGCTGCGCGCCGCCGTCGATGCGCTTACCGCTGGCGTATTCCGAGCCCACATCATCAACGGCACGACGCCGCACTCGCTGCTGCTGGAGCTGCTGACCGATGCTGGCGTCGGTACCGTGATCCACTCCACCGAGACGGCCTACGAGTTCGATACGCACCCGCACCCGCTTTCGACCTTTGCGGCACGCCTGACCGAGAACCTCGACGAGGTCGAGAAGCTCCAGACGGTCTAGCTGACCCGCGGTCGTCGCGTCCCTGCACCCATAGCCCTGCGCCGTATGGCGCCCAACGAAAGGCATCCCATGTCACTTGCAACTCAACAATCGCTCGAATCCCATTACGTTATGCATACTTTTGGTCGTTCTCCGGTAGAGTTTGTCGAAGGTCACGGTATGAAGCTCACCGGTGATGACGGCCGTGAGTATCTTGATTTTCTTGCCGGTATCGGTGTGTGCAGCCTTGGCCACGGCAACGCCGCAGTGCTCTCGGCGCTCGAGGCGCAGACCAAAAAGCTCATGCATGTCTCCAATTACTTCTACATCGAGCAGCGTGGACAGGTCGCGGCGCTGCTGTCCAAGCTTGCCAACGACGACGTAGATGGTGCGTGCGTGCTGGCCGATGCCATTGCCGCCGGCGATGAGACCACGGCCGCTGCGCTCGGTGCCCCGGCTGCGGACGAGCAGGTGTGGGAGACGTTCTTTGCCAATTCTGGTGCCGAAGCCAACGAGGGCTCGATGAAGCTCGCGCGTCTGTACGCCAAGCGTGCTGGTAACGGCGGCAACACCATCGTATGCATGCGCGGCGGCTTCCACGGCCGTACACTCGAGACCATTGCGGCCACCATGCAGGATTGGCTACAAGACAGCTTCCGTCCGCTGCCGGGCGGTTTTGTGGCCTGCACGCCCAACGATGTCGACGAACTGCGCGCAATCTTTAAGCAGCTGGGAAGCGAGGTCTGCGCCGTCATGCTCGAGCCGATTCAGGGTGAGAGCGGTGTGCACCCCATGACCGAGGAGTTTATGGCGGCGGCGCGCGACTTGGCACACGAGGTGGGCGCCGTTCTTATCGCCGACGAGGTCCAGTGTGGCATCTTCCGCTCCGGCAAGCCGTTTGCATTCCAGACCTATGGCGTGGAGCCCGACATTATGAGCCTTGCCAAGGGCATTGCCGATGGCGTGCCCATGGGTGCCGTGGTGGCAAAGAAAGAGATTGCCGACGTGTTTAAGCCGGGTGACCACGGCTCGACCTTTGGCGGTAGCTGCTTGGCTGTCGCGGCGTGCGCTGCGACGCTCTCCGCGCTCGTGCGCGGCGACTACGCTGAGCATGCCGCCAAGGTGGGTGCTTATATGGAGGCAAAGCTCGCCAAGTTACCGCACGTTACCGAGGTGCGCGGCCGCGGCTTGATGCTCGGCTGCGACTTGGATGACGCTGCGGGCGATGCACATGACATTGTTGCCCGCGCGTTGGCCGCCGGCGCCGTGATTAACGCTACTGGTGCCCACACGCTGCGTTTCCTGCCGCCGCTTGTCTGCGAGGAAGCCGACGTGGATAGCCTGATCGAGATTTTGTCGGACGTTTTGGCGTAGCGAGAGTAAAACATAGCCAGTTTGAACGGGTTCCAGATCGTCGGTGCGTCATTTGATGCATGGTTGGACGGTCTGGAACCCTTTTTGCCATAAATCTGCAATGGCCAGGAGAGCCTTTGGACAAAAATGCCAAATATGAGTACTGTCACCAGTTGAATGTCATATTTGGCATTTTTGGCCACGGCCTTCGTGGCAGACGCGTTGGCGGGTCGAATCCCATGCGCCGGGCCCAAACAAAAACGGTCCCCTTTCGAGGACCGTTTCCAATTCAATGGTGGGCGATGAGGGATTCGAACCCCCAGCCTTGTGCGTGTAAAGCACCTGCGC
>CAJKLK010000017.1:0-42241 GCA_905200715.1 uncultured Collinsella sp.
AGCACTTAATGTGCTTTCCGTCTTGCGCAGGACTGTAGAGCAGCAAACTTAACCCCCGCCCCCAGCCCCGGAGACCCTCCCGGATGGCCCCAAAAATTTTTTCAAAAAAGTTGTTGCGCGCCGGACAGACTTCTGTGTATACTAATCCCCGCAGCGCACGCGAGCGGAAACAAACGCGAACGACTGCCTGGGGAGTTAGCTCAGTTTGGTTAGAGCGCCGGCCTGTCACGTCGGAGGTCGCGGGTTCGAGCCCCGTACTTCCCGCCAACGCAATTAAAGCCACGTCTTCGGACGTGGCTTTTTGCGTTTGATAGGACCTTGATCCCGTCGGCTCCTTTTGCCCAAAAGCAAATCCTTCCAATTCCCGGACAAGCTCCGTTTGAGACATGTGTTCAAACAAGGCGTTTGTTGCGCAACACCTGTTCAACGAAGCAGGGGGGTTAGGTTATACTGAATTGCACTGTGGGCCGTTTTTGATGCAAGAGGCTTCAAAAGCGGCATTCAGCGGGCACCCGTTTTGCTATTTGGGCGTCCATACGGTCATTGACGTCTCGACGTAAGCTCGGCCCCGGAGCTCGTTCGAGCTGTTCCTATTCCTTGAAAGGGGAAAAATGGACATATCGAGGAAGACTGATTACGCCCTTCGCATGCTCGCGATGCTTGCCGAGGACCCGGAGCGTCTGCTTTCTGTTCGCACCGCCGCCGAAGAGGTCAATGTCCCGTATTCGTTTGCCCGTTCGATCCAGCATGGTTTGGTTCAGGCCGGTATTGTGGAGAGCCTGCGTGGCGTCCATGGCGGCATGCGTCTTAAGGTCAGCCCCGACGATGTCACCATCCGCCAGGTCGTTGAGGCCGTTCAGGGCCCCATGGTCATGAACGATTGCACCGCGCCCGATGGCGACTGTGCACGCATGGGTACGTGCTGCTATCATCCCCTGTGGGCCGGAGCTCAAGCGCTGATGCGCGACTACCTCGATTCCGTTTCGCTGGGCGATATCGTCGCTCACCGCCAGTTTCCGGCCGTCGATTCCAAGTTCGCCGACCGCGATGCGTTTCCCGAGTACGCCACCTGTGCGTGCGCTTGCCGGGAGGAATAGCGCCGCATAAGGAGCATAGCCATGATTCAGGACCCCTTTCGTTCGATGATTCGTTCGGAAGGGGTCCTGCGTTATCGCGACCTTCCGTGGCGCCGCACGCGCGACCCGTACATTATTTGGCTTTCCGAGGTTATGCTGCAGCAAACGCAGGTGCCGCGTGTGGAGACGCGTATGCCCGCGTGGCTCGACCGCTTTCCGACCGTGCGTGCGCTCGCTCAGGCCGCTCCTTCCGACGTTTTGGATGCCTGGCAGGGGATGGGCTACAATCGGCGTGCCCTGGCGCTTCACAGAGCTGCTCAGTGCGTTATGGAAGACTGGGGTGGGGAGTTTCCACGTGAGACGCGCGATCTGGTCGCGCTGCCTGGCATTGGCCCGGCGACGGCGCAGGGCATCCGGTCGTTTGCGTTTGATCTGCCGGGTGTGTATCTGGAGACCAACGTGCGCACGGTCTTTTTGCATCATTTCTTTCCCGACGTGCCGGCCGTTCCCGATCGCGAGCTGGTGCCGCTGATCCAATCCGCCTGTCCGGCGGCCCCTGGTGCGGCGGTGGATGAGATTGCGCCCTTTGCCGCGCCTCAAGACAATGCCGACACACCGCGCGCATGGTATTACGCGTTGCTGGATTACGGCGCGTATCTTAAAAAGACGCTGCCCAATCCGTCCAGGCGGTCGGCGAGCTATAGTCGTCAGTCCAAGTTTGAGGGCTCGCGCCGTCAAAAGCGCGCCCATATTGTGCGCATGCTGCTGGCTGCGCGCGATGGGCGGCCGTCGGGCATTACGCTCGATGAAGCCGTTGCAGGCGTTAACGAGATGGAGACGGCAGCCGGCCGAGAGTCGGTCGATCACGATCTTGTCGCAGACATTTTGGCCGACTTGGAGCGCGAGGGCTTTTGCCGCTTCGAGGGTGACCGCTGGCTAAGCGTGTAGCCAACCCGAATCTGAAGAAGAGGATTGTAAGGTTTAAATTCTCGGCTTGAGGGCATCCTAAAGACAAGGCCGCTCCAAGCCTACGGGCGGCATGTTGAAGGGAAGTACACCTATGGATTTTGAGAACTCTCAAACCAAGAAGAACCTCGAGACCGCTTTTGCCGGTGAGTCCCAGGCGCATACCAAGTATCGCTACTACGCATCTAAGGCCAAGAAGGATGGCTACGTTCAGATCTCGAATATCTTTGCCGAGACCGCAGGCAACGAGTCCGAGCACGCCAAGCTGTGGTTTAAGTATCTGCATGACGGCGCCGTTCCCGACACCCTGGACAACTTGCGTGATGCCGCTGCGGGCGAGAACTACGAGTGGACCACGATGTACGACGAGTTCGCCAAGACAGCCGAGGAGGAGGGCTTTACCGAGATCGCCGAGAAGTTCCGTGGCGTCGGTGCCGTGGAGAAGGCTCACGAGGAGCGCTACAACAAGCTTGTCGAGCGCATTGAGTCGGGCGAGGTGTTTGAGCGCGAGGGCGTGAAGGTGTGGAAGTGCCTGAACTGCGGGCACCTGCATGTGGGTGCCGAGGCGCCCGAGGTGTGCCCGGTGTGCAACCACCCCAAGGCGTACTTTGAGGAGCAGGTGGTGAACTACTAGCGCGTGGTGCTGGCTGCTGCGGAGCGCAGGGCGGGGAAATACCTTTCCCTCTCGCTCGCGGCTCCGCAGGGTCGCGCGAGGTAAAGGTATTTCCCCGCCCTGCGCCCCGGCGTTGGGTCGTCGCGTACTCGTTACTGAAAAGCTGATTAGAAGTTTGCGTGCCGCCCCTTTTGGGGCGGCACGTTTTGTGTGGGGACTGGTTGGGACGGTACCGTTCTTGGGTGGGGTACACTGGGTAGCGACTTTTAGTTTATCTACTACCTGATGGGGTGTTTTTATGGGTAAGAAGTCTCGGGCTCGGGTTGCTGCCGCGGGAACTCGCAAGGATCCTGGTCGTCGGGTTGCCGAGGGCAAAAAGGCCGATCGTGCCGAGAAGGACAAGAAGGTCGGTGCGCATGCTCATCCTGAGTGGGCGCCTCACCTCAATACGGCTAGCGAGGATCTGACTGCTAAGTTGTTTACTCTGGTCGAGGTTATCTTGGGCGTGGTGCCTGTGGTGGTCATTGGCTTGTTCTTGGCTTCGAAAGATGCCACGAGCGTGGATAAGCTCACCGATGTCTTTTCTCAGGATCCCTCAATGGTGGTTACGTTTATCTCTGCGTGCCTGCAGCCGTTTGTGGCGTACATGCTGTACATGATTTACCGCAAGTACTGCGAGGGCGATGCGGGCTTTGCCGCCGGCAACCTGATCGGCCTCTTGTGCTCCGAGATTATGCTGCTCAATATCCCCGGCGTCATCGGCATGGGCATCTTGTTGTGGCGTGTCTGGCGCAATGTCGCCCCGCACTTTGAGAGCTGGCTGTTTGAGCGCCGCGCAATGGGCGTGCTGGTCGATATCGCGGGTTCTCTCGTGATTCTAGCCTTGGCGTTTATGTGCGCCACCGCCGCACGAGGTCTTTCGGGCATGTAATCTGTCCCCACCGACCGCGGAGTGCGGGGCAACTGCCGGCCTTATCGTTCCGGGCGTCAGACCCGCGGCGCATCCCTTTCCCTCTCGCTCACGGCTTCGCAGGGTCGCGCGAGGCAAAGGCATACGCCGCGGGTCTGACGGCGCGGGCTTGCCAGCGAGTTTTGGCTCATAGATTGGTTTGTGTGCCGCCCCTTATGGGGCGGCACGTTTTGTTTGGGGTCCCTGTCTTCACAATTTTCGTCAAGCTTTTGGTTAGATTTTGGTTAGTTGGCGGGCTAGCGGAAGGGCAAAAGATCATTCGATAAAAAAGCTCAAAGAAAGTGCTGGTGGGGGAGTTGTTGAGGTTTTCGACAGCTTTTGTCAGCAAGAAACTTTGCAGCTATTGCTACGGATTGCGTTGCCGTGGCCTTGGCGGTGCGGGATGCTGGGCGTAAGCGTCGAATGCTCCGATTTTGGAGGTCAGCATGGATCTGTTTCTTGAGACTCCGCAGCAGCAAGCCGAGCGCATGTTGCGCCAGCAGCAACGGCTTATGGAGATGCAAATGCAAAGGGTAGCCGCCCAGCCCCCTGCGCAAAATGCCACGTCCGCGGTTTCGCTTGCGGGCGGATCGGCGCCAGAGAACTATTCCGTACAACAAGATTCATATGCGCAGGAGCTTGCGTTCGACAAGAGCCGGATGCGCCACCGCCGCGTGAGCCAGCGTCTGCGTACGCTGGCGATGATCGTGCTGATCCCGTTGGGGCTCGCGGCAATCTTTTTGGCCTCATATGCCCTCACGTGCATTCTCAACGGCGCCTCGCCCAATGAGGTTCTCCAGCATCTAGCGGCCCTGGGCCAGCGCCTAGGCGATGTCGTAACAACCGTTCGCGCCGGCTGGGAGAGTTAGCGTTTTGACGCCTGTGGCCCAAAATCCATTTGTCCGACTGCCGTGGAGCGCCCGGTGCGTGTGGCGGGGTAAGATTGATCGCGGTTTTGATTGATAATCGATTGGGTTTGTTGGGCGGAGTCTATGCCTGCTATTGATATTGCGCTTATTGTGATTGCTTTGGTGGCGGTGGGGGTTGCTGTGGTTTGCGCCCTGCAGCTTAAAGGCCTTCGTGTCGAGTTGCGAGAGCGTGGCGGCAACGATGCGGAGACGCTCGCGGCGCTCGAGCAGGCCAACAACGCGCTCGACACCCTGAACGTCGCATTGGCCGAAACCCGCCGCACGGCAAATGCCATCGCGCAACAGCAGACAACCGATGCGGCCGTGGAGCAGCAACGCTACCTGACCATCGCGCGAGAGTTCTCGCAGGCTGGCGACCGTATGGATGACCTGCGCCGCGAGACGGCCCAACAGCTCGGCGCCAACCGCGAGGGCATCGAGCACCGCCTGGACAAGGTGCGCGAGACGGTCGATGCCCAGCTGGGCGCTATCCGTAAGGACAACAACGTGCAGCTCGATCAGATGCGCGCGACGGTGGACGAGAAACTCTCCCGTACGCTCAACGATCGCCTGTCTGCATCGTTTAAGCAGGTGAGCGACCAGCTCGAGGCCGTGTACAAGGGGCTGGGCGACATGCAGTCTATCGCCACCGGCGTGGGCGACCTTAAGCGCGTGCTGGGCAACGTTAAGGCGCGTGGCATTTTGGGCGAGGTGCAGTTGGGTGCAATCCTGGCGGACATCCTTACGCCCGACCAGTATCTGGAAAACGTCGCCACCAAGCCTGGCGCCTCGGAGCGCGTTGAGTTTGCCGTCAAGCTGCCGGTAGACGAGGGCGATCCCGTGCTGCTGCCGATTGACTCCAAATTCCCGGGCGACGCGTACGAGCATCTGCTCGACGCCCAGGAGTCGGGCGACGCGGAGGCCGTCGCCGCTGCGCGCAAGACGCTCGATGCGATGGTGAAGCGCGAGGCAAAGGACATCTGCGAAAAGTACCTGAGCGTGCCCGCGACGACCAACTTTGGCATTCTGTTCGTGCCGTTTGAGGGTCTGTACGCCGAGGTCGTCAGTCGCCCCGGGCTTATCGAGACCCTGGGCCGCGACTATCATGTCAACGTTGCCGGTCCCAGCACCATGGCCGCCATCCTTAACAGCCTGCAGATGAGCTATCAGACGTTTAGGCTGCAAAAACGCACCGATGACGTGCTGCGCGTACTTTCCGCCGTCAAGGCTGAGCTGCCGCGCTATCAGGCGGCGCTGCGCCGCGCCCAGCAGCAGATCGAGACCGCGGGCAAGACGGTCGAGGGCATTATCACCACGCGCACCAACGTTATGGAGCGCAAGCTCAAGGACATCGACGCCCTGGAAGATGCCGAGGAGGCCGACGAGATTTTGGGCTTGGAGTCCGCAGGCTTACTCGTGGGCCAGGAAGACGAGGGCTAGCCGCAACGGACGGCGGGGCGTCGGCGCAAGCGCGGCGCGCGGGCGTTTTTCGCAATCGTGCTTGCCTGAAGTGCACTTTAGTGTGCAACAATGGCGTTTCGCCCTATCAGACGCGAAAGGAAGCCCATGTCTCAGAGAAGCACCAGTCCGCTCAAACGCTCCACCGTGCGCCGCACATTGCAGCGTTTTTGGGACGTCACGCGCACGCAGCCGCTGATCGTCTTTCTCTCGGTATTCTCGTCGGCGGGCTATATCTTTTTGCTCACGTTTGCCAACACCTATGTGATGGCCCTCATCGTCGACCGTGTCCAAGCGGGTCCCGTGGCGGGCGATCAAGTATTCGAGGTCTTTGGTCCCTACATTCTGGCGCTCGTGCTCGTTAACCTGGTAGGCCAGATCCTCTCCAAGCTGCAGGACTACACCGTCTACAAGCTCGAGATTGCGGGCAACTATCACCTTGCGCGCTTGTGCTTCGACACGCTCTCCAATCAATCCATGACATTCCACACCAGCCGATTTGGCGGATCGCTCGTGAGCCAGACGAGTCGTTTTATGAGCGGCTACACGGGGCTGGTGGACGTGACGGTGTATTCGCTCATCCCCACTATCACCTCGGTTGTCTGCACGGTAGCGGCGCTCGCCCCGGTGGTGCCCACATTTACCGTGATCCTGGTGGGCATCATGGTCGTTTACATCGCGTTTGTCTGGCTTATGTACAAACGCATCATGCCGCTTTCGGCCGCGACGTCCGCCGCGCAGAACAAGCTATCGGGTGTGCTTTCCGATGCGGTCACGAATATCCTGGCCGTCAAGACTTGTGGGCGCGAGGACTTTGAGCGTGACCTATTCGATACCGCCGACCGTGCCGCGCGCGACGCCGAGACGGTTTCGATGCACGCCATGATGCAACGCAACTTTACGACCTCGGGCCTTATCGTTATCACCATGGCCGTGGTGAGTGTGTTCGTGGCGGGCGGCAACGCGTGGTTTGGCATCTCTGCCGGCGCGCTCGTCATGATCTTTACCTATACGTACAACCTCACCATGCGTCTGAACTATGTGAGCTCCATGATGCAGCGCATCAACCGCGCGCTCGGCGATGCGGCCGAGATGACGCGCGTGCTGGACGAGCCGCGTCTGGTGGCAGACGACGAGAACGCCCCCGAGCTCAAGGTGCGCGAGGGCGCGATTGATTTTGAGCACTTGAGCTTCGCATACCGTGACGCCGCGGCGGGCGAGAGCGTGTTCAGCGACCTGACGCTCCATGTGTCGGCGGGCCAGCGCGTGGGCCTGGTGGGCAAATCGGGCTCGGGCAAGACGACGCTCACCAAGCTGTTGCTGCGCCTGGACGATGTACAGGGCGGCCGCGTGCTCGTGGACGGCCAGGACGTCTCGCGCTGCACGCAGCAGAGCCTGCGCCGCCAGGTTGCCTACGTGCCGCAAGAGGCGCTGCTGTTCCACCGCTCCATCCGCGAGAATATCGCCTACGGCCGCCCCAATGCCACCGACGAACAGATTCGCGAGGCAGCGCGCCTGGCCAATGCCCTGGAGTTTATCGACCGCCTGCCCCGTGGCTTTGACACCATGGTGGGCGAGCGCGGCGTTAAGCTCTCGGGCGGCCAACGCCAGCGCGTGGCCATCGCCCGTGCCATCCTCACTGACGCGCCGATTCTGGTGCTCGACGAGGCAACCTCTGCCCTGGACAGTGAGTCCGAGGCTCTGGTGCAGGAGGCGCTCGAGAACCTGATGCGCGGCCGCACCTCCATTGTGGTGGCGCATCGCCTGTCCACCGTGGCGGCGCTCGACCGCATCGTGGTGCTGGCAGACGGCGAGATTGTCGAGGATGGCACGCATGCGCAGCTCGTCGAGGCAGGCGGCGAATACGCGAGCCTGTGGAGCCGCCAGACCGGCGCTTTTTTGGAGGCTTAAGGCCCCCGTACGTGGGACAATCGTTTCCGTGAAGTTATGTTTCTGCCGAGCCGAGGAGTCGTTATGCCACGCGAGACCAATGCCGCCAAACGCGAACGCGCCATCGAGGTGTGCGAGCGCCTTAACCGTCGCTATGGCCCGGTCGAGTGCTTCTTGGACCACGAGAATCCATTTAGGCTGCTCATCGCGGTACTGCTCTCGGCTCAGACGACCGACGCGCAGGTCAACAAGGTGACGCCCCAACTGTTTGCCCAGTGGCCCACGCCCGAGGCCATGGCCGGGGCAAGTGTGACCGACGTGGCGGACACCATTAAGTCACTCGGCTTTTATAAGAGTAAGGCCAAGCATGCCGTGGAGGCCGCGCAGATGATCGTTGCCGACTACGGCGGCGAGGTACCGGCCGACATGAAGGAGCTTGTAAAGCTGCCGGGCGTGGGGCGCAAGACAGCGAACATCGTGCTCAACGTGGGGTACGGCATCGTGGAAGGCATCGCGGTGGATACGCACGTCAACCGCATCGCGCACCGCCTGATGCTGAGTCCCAAGACGCACGCCAAAGAGCCGCTCAAGACCGAGCAGGATCTGCTCAAGATCTTGCCGCACGAGTATTGGGAGTCGGTCAACCACCAGTGGATTACCTTTGGCCGCGAGATCTGCGACGCCCGCAAACCTAAGTGCGACGAGTGCCCACTGGCAGACCTTTGCCCCAGCGTGCGCGTGACGGGGTAGGGCCCGGCACGTTTTGCCGGCGTCCGAAGGCTGTGGCCAATGTTGCGCAACACATTTGGGTCGCGAGGGCTCAATATGATGACGGCAGATGCCGTTTGTTGTAAGGGGATGCCCGAATATGTTTTGCACCAAGTGTGGCTCCGAGATGCCCGACGGAACCGATTTTTGCACGAACTGCGGGGCACGCATGGGCGCTGCCTCTCCGGCGGCCGCGCCTGCTGAGCCCGCACCGATGCCGGCGGCAGGGATGCCTTCCGTGCAGAAGAAGTCACATAAGCGCGCGGTGATTGTCGGCATGTGCGTGGTAGGCGTGCTCGTTGCCGGCGGTGCCGCTCTGGCGCTGACTGGCGTGCTGGGTCCGCTTGGGCAGGGTGGCTCATCGCAGATTACGGTGCTTGGGTCCGACGAGGGTTCGGCCGAGCACAAGGACAAGGGAAGCGCCAAGGAGAAGCCTGCCGCCGACGAGGATGAGGCGGATGAGCCCGAGCAGACCGACAGCAGCGTAAAGGTCGACCTCAACGACCAGGCAACTTATGCCGCGGCGAACCTGTTCCTGTCGAACTTTACGGAGGAGCACTTCGATCGGGACTGGTATCAGGCGGGCGGCTTCGATTCGACTGACGGACTTTCTGATGACGAGAAATACAAGCTGGTCAAGTTTATCTGGTGCCATTTTATTGACAACGCGCCGTATCGAATCGAGAAAGGCGACTATGACAACGGTCACTATCAGCGCATGGCGACCGATGTGATCAATAGGGAACTCAATCGCCTGACGGGTCTGACGCTCTCGGATGCTGACATGACCTTTGATAAAGGGTCGGGTGGGCAGATGCTTGCCGATTCGGCCGAAGCGCATGACGGGTACTTGTATCTGAAGCAGGAATACGGCCAGGGAAATTACAACCCATCGTGTGCCATCGTTACGGGCGCGACTGACCTTGGCGACAACATCTACGAGCTCACCTATGAGGTTTACAGTGCTGGCGGTGCGTTACTTCCTTCCGACATCCCCGAGAGCACCTACGGCCTGCCAAAGGACCAGTTCATCGCCGCAATTCAAGCGGATGCATCCAGGGGCCGTACCGAAACTTGCACGGTCCGCGTCGCACAGGGTGACGGCGCCCCGACCTTCACACTGCTTAAAATGGGCGTCTACGATTAGACTCGGCGTATAGCTCACTCTGATAACGCCAGGCGACTCGTCCGTCTGGCGT
The DNA here is from genome assembly GCA_905200715.1 of uncultured Collinsella sp. Taxonomy (GTDB): domain Bacteria; phylum Actinomycetota; class Coriobacteriia; order Coriobacteriales; family Coriobacteriaceae; genus Collinsella. Next base: position 9,828 of record CAJKLK010000017.1, read on the forward strand.
TTTTGTTGCGGGGCTGGGCATGCGCTTGAGCTGGAGTATTTGTCGCCTCCTGCCGCCTCATGCAAAAATGTGTTGCTAATTTAGAAGCCTATTCACGCGCGCCGAAGTCGTGCGTGCTGGCGTAGCATGAGCAAAAAATCAAGCAATGGAGGGTAACGTGGCAACATTGAAGACGCGAGAGCTCGAAGATTATTTTGAACGCATCGTACGCACGCGCGAAGGTGACCTACCTGGTCGTCGCAAAGGCGACGAATACTTGTCTCAAACCCATGCGCTCTACCATGGTGATCCTGCGCCCTGGGCTCTGACGCCAAAGATATTCGACATGGATATGACGGCGCTTCTTAAGGAGGCCGCCGAGCGCATGTACGGCATTATGGACAAGGTGACGCGGGCGTTTTGTTCCGATGCCTTCGTGCGTGCGTGGTTTCGCATGGATCCGGCTTTTGCTGACCTGTGCGCTATGGATGCCGGCTATGATTGCCAAATTCCCCTTGCGCGTGTTGATATCTTTCTTGACGAAGATGCCGGTTCGTATACGTTTTGCGAGCTCAATACCGACGGCAGTGCCGGAATGGTAGTGACCGATGCGGTCTGTCAGGCGGTGCGAATGACGCCTTCCTTTGAGGAGTTTGCATCCGACCACCCCGGCTTTCGGCAGTACGATTTGTGCGGTAGCTGGATAGACGCATTGTTTGAGACCTATGCAGAGTGGAAGCTGGCCCATCCTCGCCGCACCGAGGATAGTGCACGATCGGACGACGGGGCCCGCGTTGACGAGGGGCTCTATGCACCGCAATCAAAAATATATCCCGCTTCGGTGGCAATCGTCGACTATTCGGAAAGCATCGACTTGGAAGATGCGGCTCATTTTGTCGACCTTATGAGGCGACGGGGTGTGGTGGCGCGCTTTGCGGATGTGCGCGACCTGCGGATTGGCGAAGACGAGAGCGGTGCTAGGCGGCTGTGCGATGCCGCCGGTCCTATTGATTGCGTTTGGCGGCGCGCGGTGACCGGCGAGCTGTGGGATAAGCCGTGCGACGGACGCTCGGCCTTAATTGAGGCTGCCCAAGAAGGGCTCGCATGCGTCGTCGGCGGATTTAGAACGTGGCCGTGTGCGACTAAGACCGTATTTGCATTTCTGTGGTCTCGGGCCGGTCAGTCCTTGTTGAGCCCGGAGGAGCAATCGTTTGTACGGGAACATGTGCCCTATACCGAGATTTTGGACGAAAGCGCCCAGTTGTCGAGATTTGCCGAAAAGGATCGATGGATTGTCAAGCCGTGCGGCGGCTACAACGCGGTTGGCGTTGTTGCCGGCTTGGATGCCACGGAACGGGAATGGCCCCAGGTGCTTGCTCGCGCTGCGGCCGCTGGGGCGATTGTACAGGAGTATGCTCAGCAGTATCAGACTCCCTGCTTGCGCGGAACGCTTGTCAATGGGCCGCATCGAGGAGAGGCACCCAAAGGACTTGTGGATGATCTCGGTTTTGCGCCCGCTTCTAATATGGAAGGCCTGTACCTGTATCGCGGTCGTTTCGCGGGCGTGTACACACGCGTCGGCTTTGCCAACACCATAGGCGAGTGGACGAGCCGCTTGAACGTTGCGAGCTTTTTTGAGGAATAGCCGTTTCTTGGGGCACCTTCCGTGGTTGCGGCGTTCGAAGTGACGGGGAGATTTTGGCGAAGCCGATGAGCCCGGTTCTATCTGGCGTTTTTTGCGGGGCTGGGCGTACGCTTGAGCTGGAGTCCTCTCCATGCGCTACCATGACAAGCAATGAATTTGACGAACGACCCGCCGAGCTTGCCCCGGCGGGCTTTTGGCGTTGCAATGCCGGAGGAACAGCATGCTCATTCACCGTATAGCCGCGCAGCTCTACACTGCCGAGGCACTGCAGACCGTCGAGGCCGGGATCGATGCTGGCGAGGACGTGACGCTGGCCGTGTCTCAGTCGGGTCGCACGCTTATGGCCGCCGCCCAGTTTGCGCGTCGTCCGCGCCCTACGGTCTACATCGTGAGTGGCGAGGATGCGGCCGATCGCGCCGCGCGTAGCCTTGCCGCCTATGTGGGCCTGGCGCACGTGTGCCGCTTTCCCGAGCGCAAGGACTTCCCTTGGCGCGAGCAGGCGCCCGACGATGCCGTGGTGGCCCAGCGCTGCGAGGCGCTCGGGCGCATCGTACGCGGCGACAACTGCATCATGGTCGCCTCGGCCCGCGCGCTGCTGCGCTGCGTGCCGCCAGTCGAGAGCCGCTACTGGGAGTCCACGACCTTTGCGGTGGGCGAGGAGATTCCCTTTGACGAGGTGCCGCAGCGTCTGGTGGGCATGGGCTACACCAATGCCGGCGCCGCCGACGCGCCCGGCCTGTTCCGTGTGCACGGCGACACCGTCGAGGTGTTTCCCGCGCAGGAAAAAGCGCCCGTGCGCATTGAGTTCTTTGGCGACGAGATCGACCGCATCCGCCGCATGGTGAGCTCCACGGGCCAGACCATCGGCAACGAGGACAGCATCGAGATCTTCCCGTGCCGTGAGCTGGCGCTTACCGACGAGGCCGTCCACAACATGCATGTGGCGCTCTACCGCGCCAGCCAGGACGACAGCAAGTTAGCGGCGCTGCTCGAGATGGTGGATGCGCGCATCGTCACGCCTGAGCTCGACCGCTTTTTGCCGGTGATGTACGGCCAGACCGTGAGCCCGCTGTCGCATGTGAGCGGCAAGGCGCTCGTGGTACTGTCCGAGCCGCGCTCGCTGTTCGACGATTGCCTGCGCGCCTACGAGGATATCGAGGCACGTGCCGGCGAGGCGGGAGTCGACCGTCTGGACGGCCTGTACGTGCGTGCCCAGCAACTCGACTTTGGTTCCCAGCAACGCCTGAACTATGTGAGCCTCATCCGTGCCGGCGGTGCGGTGACGGCCGAGCTCAAGATTGAGCAGCCTGCCATTGCAGGCTCGGACAACCGTTTTATGACGCGCATCCAGGAGGTCGTGGGCAAGCGCTATGCCTGCGTGTTTGCCATCCCCGACCGCGGTGCGCGCGAGTCGATGGAGCTCACCTTTGGCGACGAGGGCATTACCTTTGAGGAATCGCTGACCGCGGCGCCCGAAAACGCCGGCGCTATCGGCGACCGCGTGCGCGTGGCAGCGGCGGATTCCGCCGACCGTGCCGCACGCCAGGAGGCCCGTGCTTCCATTCGCGAGCGTCGCGCCGATGCGCTCAACGCCCGCTCGCTCGAGGCGGGCGCCGCGCAGGCTGCCGCCGGCGCCGCCGTGCCCACCATCTCGCGCGGGCGCGTGACCTTTGTGGACGCTGCCCTGCCGCAGGGCGTGGTGGTGCCCGATGCCAACCTGGCCGTGTTCTCGATCGCCGACCTCAACGCCCGCATGGATGCCAACCGCGCGCGCAGCCGCCGCAAGGTTGACATTACGCAGATCACCTTCCCGTTTAAGCCGGGCGACTACGTGGTGCACGCTACCCACGGCATCGCGCTCTTTAGCGAGATCGCGCGTCAGGAAGTGGGCGGCAAGGAACGCGATTACTTTTTGCTGGAATACGCCGATGGCGACAAGCTCTACGTGCCGCTGGAGCAGGTTGACCGCATCACGCGCTACGTTGGTCCCGACGGCGATAAACCGCGCCTGACCAGGCTCAACACCGCCGACTGGACGCGGGCTACCAACAAGGCGCGCAAGAATGCCAAAAAGCTGGCGTTTGACCTGGTCGACCTGTATACGCGCCGCTCGTCGATTACCGGTATCGCCTGTCCGCCCGATACGCCCGAGCAGATCGAGATGGAGGAGAGCTTCCCCTACGACGAGACGCGCGACCAGCTGGAGGCTATCGCCGACATCAAGGCCGACATGGAGGCGCCCAAGCCCATGGACCGCCTGCTGTGCGGCGACGTGGGCTTTGGCAAGACCGAGGTCGCCCTGCGCGCAGCGTTTAAGTGCGTGGACTCCGGCCGCCAGGTCATGGTGCTCTGCCCCACGACCATTCTGGCCCAACAGCACTACGAGACGTTCTTTGAGCGCTTTGCCCCGTTTGGCCTGGAGGTCGAGGTGCTCAGCCGCTTCCGCACCCCGGCGCAGCAAAAGCGCGCACTCAAGGCGTTTGCCGAGGGCACGATCGATGTGCTCATCGGCACGCACCGCTTGCTTTCGGCCGACGTGAACCCCAAGAACCTGGGCTTGGTGATCATCGACGAGGAACAGCGCTTCGGTGTGCAGCACAAGGAGCAACTCAAGAATCTGCGCGAGCAAATCGACGTGCTCACGCTCTCGGCAACGCCTATTCCGCGAACCATGCAGATGGCCACGAGCGGCGTGCGCGACATGAGCTTGATCACCACGCCGCCGACCGGGCGTCGACCCGTGATCGTGCACGTGGGGGAGTACGACCCCGACGTGGTGAGCGCGGCGATTCGCCTGGAGGTGGGCCGCGGCGGTCAGGTGTATTACGTGTCCAACCGCGTCAAGACCATCGACGATGCCGTGGCGCGCGTGCACGAGGCCGCGCCCGAGGCGCGCGTGGGTGTGGCACACGGCAAGATGAGCCCGCGCGAGGTCGAGGACGTGATGATCGAGTTCGCGACCAAAAAGATCGACGTGCTCATTGCCACGACCATCGTGGAGAGCGGCATCGACAACGCAACGGCCAACACGCTCATCATCGAGGACTCGCAGCGCCTAGGCCTGGCGCAGCTCTACCAGCTCAAGGGCCGTGTGGGCCGCTCTGCCACGCAGGCCTATGCGTACTTTATGTTCCCGGGCGAGCTGCCGCTCACCGAGGAGGCAACGGCACGCCTGACTGCACTTTCCGAGTTCCAGGACCTGGGCAGCGGCATGCGCATTGCCATGCGCGACCTGGAGATCCGCGGTGCCGGTTCGCTCATGGGCGCCGAGCAGCACGGCAACCTGTCGAGTGTGGGCTTTGACCTGTTTACGCAGATGCTGGGACAGGCCGTGGCCGAGGCGCGCGGCGATGACGATGCCGGCGTGGAGGCGGCGAGCGTGGGCATCAACCTGCCGGCCGACTACTTCTTGTCCGAGGAGTATATGCCGGCGGTGGACCAGCGCGTGCTCGTGTACCGCAAGCTCGCGGCGGCTGAGGACCTGGAGAGTGTCGACGAGGTGCAGGAGGAGACCGAGGCTGCGCATGGCGAGCTGCCGTTGGCGGGGCTCAACCTGTTCAACCGCGCGCGCATCCGCATTCGCGGCGAGCGCCTGGGGCTCGAGAGCGTCACGCTCAGCGGTGGGCGCATTACCTTCCTGGGCGTTGACGTACCCAAGAAGGTGGCCTTTGAGTTCAAGACTCGCTATGGTGCGGTGAACTTTCCCAAGAGCCGCAAGCTGTCGGTGCCCTATAAGGCGGGCGCCGGTGCGGGCAGCGGCCTGGGTCGCGGCCTCGATGCCAACGACGGCACCGGCCCGGTGGCGGCGGCACTTATGCTGCTGCAGCAGCTGGGCGCGAGCGACGATGACTAACGGGTCGACGCTGCAAACGCTCCATTTGGGCAATCTGACCCCATCGAAAGGAAAGCATGTTCGGGTATATCTATAAGAAAGATGTCGCCATTGTCGCGGTCATCCTGGCCTTTTGTCTGCTCGTTGGGTCGTTTTTCGATTACCAGATCTCGAGCGCGCTGTTCAACTCGTCTAGCCTGTTCGGCCGCTTTGTAGAGGCGGCCGGCGAGCTGCCGTTCGAGCTGACGGCGAGCATCGCGGGCGTTATGCTCGTGCGCTCGGCGCGTCCCGACTCCAGGGGGAGCAAATGGCTCGCCGCGCTGGGCGTTCTGATCAACGTGGGTCTGGTCGGCTACGAGATTATCGGATCGCTGCGCGTCGGCGGCAAACTCATCGCGGTTCAGTTGGTACTGACGTTTGTGCTGGTCATCGCTGCCAACCTTATCGTCTATCGCCTCACGCGCGCGACCGAGCCTGACAAGCTCACACGCTGGGCGCTGATGGTACTTGCCGTGTGGGTCGCTCAGGCCATCATCCTCAACGTCATTGTTAAGCCGTTGTGGTCGCGCCCACGCATGCGCGTGATCGAGGTCACGCCGGGGCTCAATTTTCAGCCGTGGTGGGTAATCGGCAATCCCGACAAGTGGACCTATATCGCCGCCGGCGTGATCAAGGACGGGTTCAAGTCGTTTGCGAGCGGACACACGGCGCATGCGGCGATCGGCCTTATGCTCGCCGGGCTTCCCGCGGCAGCCTTTAAGGAAAAACCTTCGCGTCGCCGCGTGATCTTTTGGGCGGCGGTTGTTGTTGCAGCGTTCGTCGCCTTTGGGCGCATCGTGATCGGCGCACACTTTTTGAGTGACGTGAGCTGCGGTTTTGCCCTGGTACTGGCACTTGAGTGCCTTGCCGCACGCATTGCCTATCCCAACGGCGTACAATAGCTCCGTTTGAATCATCTGGCCGATACCCGGTAAGAGAGGATTGCCATGCTCGCGTTTAACAACGACTATTCCCACGGCGCACATCCGGCAGTGCTGCAGGCGCTCGTCGACACCAATATGGAGCCGCAGCCCGGCTACGGTACCGATGCGCACACCGAGCGTGCCAAGCAGCTTATCCGCGAGACCTGTCAGGCCCCCGATGCCGACGTGTTTTTTCTGGTGGGCGGCACGCAGGCCAACGCGACGGTGATCGACATGCTGCTCGCGCCGTACGAGGGCGTCGTTGCTGCTGAGACTGGCCACGTCGCCTGCCACGAGGCGGGGGCCATCGAGTTTGGCGGCCACAAGGTGCTCACCATCCCCGGCTACGAGGGCAAGATGCACGCCGAGGATCTGGAGGACTATATCCAGGTATTCTACGAAAACGAGAGCTACGAGCACACGGTGTTTCCGGGTGCCGTGTACGTGAGCCTATCGACCGAGTACGGCACGCTGTACTCCAAGGCCGAGCTCGCGGCGATTCACGCAGTGTGCCAGAAGCGCGAGATTCCGCTGTTTGTGGATGGCGCCCGCCTGGCCTATGCGCTGGCGGCCGATGAGTGCAACATTACCCTGCCCGAGCTGGCGCAGCTGTGTGACGTGTTCTACATCGGCGGCACCAAGTGCGGCGCTTTGTGCGGCGAGGCCGTGGTGTTCTGCGGCATGCACGCCCCGGCGCATCCCATTCCGCGCATTAAGCAGCACGGCGCGTTGCTGGCCAAGGGCCGCCTGACGGGCGTGCAGTTCGAGGCTCTTTTTACCGACGGCCTGTATTTTGAGATTGGTCGCCAGGCGATTGAAACCGCGCAGGCGCTTCGTCGCGTGCTGCACGAGCGCGGCTACCAGTTCTTCTTGGAGACGCCCACAAACCAGCAGTTTGTGATTCTGCCCAACGAGGACATGGCTCGCATTCGCGAGCATGCCTCGATCGAGTACTGGGAAAAGTACGACGAGACCCACACGGTGGTGCGTTTTTGCACCAGCTGGGCCACGACGCAGGAGGATATCGACGCGTTGGCGGCGGTTCTGTAGCCTGATGTAATGACGAGGGCCGCCTTGCGCTGGGTTTGGCGCAAGGCGGCCTTTGTTTTTGAGAGAGAAGGGTTGTATGAACGAGATGTCCGAGCCGACGATTCGCCTGGCGACGCCCGAAGACGCGCCGGCGTTGCTTGCCATCTATGAGCCATATGTGCGCCAGACGGCGATTACCTGCGAATACGAGGTGCCGAGCGTTGAGGAGTTCGCCGGGCGCATCGAGCGTACGCTCAAGCGCTATCCGTATCTGGTGATGGAGTTGGACGGGCGTCCGGTAGGCTATGCCTACGTGAGTCCGCTTAACAGCCGCGAGGCATACGACTGGTCGGTCGAGACGTCGATCTACCTGGCGCGCGATGTGCGCCATGGCGGGCTGGGTCGCAAGCTGCATGACGCGCTCAAGCAATGCCTGGTCGCGATGGGCATCACCAACATGTGTGCGCTCATTGCCGTGCCGCACGATAAGGACGACGAGTACCTGACGCACAACAGCCAGGATTTCCATGCCCATATGGGATATCGCCTGGTGGGCGCCTTCGACCGCTGCGCCCAAAAGTTCGGCCGCTGGTACGACATGTGCTGGATGGAGTTGGTCCTGGCCGAGCGCACGCCCAACCAACCCAAACCAACCTGGTTCCCCGACCTTCCCAAACCAACCATTTAGGGACAGGTTTATTTTGGCCGCTTTGTAGCGTCAATCCACCGCGAGAAGTACGGATTCACGCGTCTTTTGATGCGGATGGGCTTAATTTGGCTTCGATTTGGGTCCGTTTGGCTTCGATTCGAACTAAGTGAGTAGACTTTTTGGCGCAGGTCGAGCACAAGGCGTATCTGCCTTAGTAAAACCGCAGGTCACAGAGGTGACAGTTTTTGGTGTGCTCGACAGGTCACGAAAAGTCTACTCACTTAGATTTGCGGTACTGGATATTCTGAGCAGGAACAGTTGAGCTTGGACGGCGCGTATTGCCAGGCGATGTTGGCATTTGTGCCATGCTGGCTTGAGATTTAATAAAACCGCAGGTAAAACGTTCATTAGGTACAGTTTGCCTCGTTTGGTGCGCTAGCCGATGGGTTCGGTGTATTTGGCGCGGTCGGTGCGTTGGATGCGCTTGGAGACATGGAGCGGGCGGCCGTCGGTGTCGTAGACGTAGTCGGTGATCAGAATCAGCGCCTGCCCGCGCTCGACGTTGAGCAAAAACGCCTCGTTTTGCGAGGCATAGCACACCTCAAAGGTCTTATGCCCCTGTGCCGGTGCGCGATGGAACTCCTGTCGCAGCGTGGCGTAGAGTGAACCGTTGATATCGCGATCGATGAGCGCCTCAAAGCTTGGCGGCAGGTAGGTGGTCTCCAGGCACAGCGGCGCGTCGTCCAGGTAGCGCAGGCGGACAAGTTTGACGAGCTTGCTGCCCGCGGCGGCGTCAAAGAACTTAGCTATGCTGCCGGCCGCCTTGGTAAAGCCCGAGTCCACCGTGCGCGTGGTGGGCTTCATGCCCTGGCCTTCGACCTGCTTGGTATAGCTCGAAAACACCAGGTTGTTCTCGTGGAGCGCGGGCGTGTCGGCCACAAAGGTGCCACGTCCGCGCTCGGTGCGCACCAGGCCCTCGTCAACTAACACCTTAAGCGCGTGGCGCACGGTGCTGCGCGACAGCCCCGATTCGTCCATGAGCTCCATCTCGGACGGTAGCTTGTCTCCGCGTGCGTAGGTGCCGGCGGCGATGCGGTCACGCAGCGTACCCGCCAGACGCTCGTATTGGGCCAAGTTCTTTTTTGACGAAGTGCTCATGCGAACAACCTGTATCTAACTTGTATGCTTACTGAAGCAAGCATGTATCCAACATGACAACAAAACCGCTGGTAATGGATTGCCGAAAACTTTACCAGCAAAATTTCTAAGACAAATATAGCATACAACTAGTCGACATCGCTAAAACATATATGTAACTTGTATGCCATCGAAAGCATCAAACGAGAAGAAAGGCTGATGCACGATGACTACTCAGGAACAGGTTAAGGACGTCGTCTCCCAGGTTTTGGCTGACAAGGCAGACAAGGGCGGCATCAAGCGCGTCGTGTGGATTGGCGCCGGCGGATCCAACGGCGGCAACTATCCTGCCCAGTACTTTATGGAGCACGAGGCCACGCAGGTCGTGAGCTCAAGCTACACCAGCAACGAGTTCGTGCATGCCACCCCGGCCTACGTCAACGAGAACACCCTGGCCGTCGTCGTGTCCATGCGCGGCACCAAGGAGACCATCGTCGCCGCCCAGGTCGCCAAGGACCACGGCGCCAGCACCATCGCCATCTATGTCGACGAGTCCGGCCTCACCGAGGTCTGCGACTACAAGGTCCAGTACGACAGCCTGGCCGTCGACGAGTCCTGCATGGGCCGCACCAACTCCGCCGTCGTGACCATGATCGCCATGGAGCTTACGCAGCAGACCGAGGGCTATGCCGAGTACGAGACCGCTATGGCCGCTTTCGACTTGGTCGACCCCATCTATCGCAAGGCCGTCGAGTACACCCGTCCGCTCGCTGCCAAGTGGGCCGAGCAGAACGCCGACAAGCCCTGCATCAACGTCATGGCTCAGGGTCCGCTCTTTGGTGCCGCCTACGTCTTTAGCATCTGCAACGTGCAGGAGATGCTGCAGATCGACTCCTGCACCATCAACACCTGCGACTTCTTCCACGGTCCCTTCGAGATCTTGGACAAGCGTACCTCGCTGTTCCAGCTCATCAGCGTCGGCCGCAGCCGCTGCAACGACGAGCGCGGCATCCGCTTCGTCAACCAGTACGGTGGCGAGCGCGTCTATCAGCTCGACGCCAAGGAGCTTGGCCTCAACGACATCAAGGACAGCGTGAGCGAGTACTTCAACCACCTGATCTTTGCCCCGATCCTCAACAACGTGTACATGCGCGCGCTTTCCGCCGTCACCCACAAGGACTACATGACGCGTCGCTACATGTGGAAGCTGGACTACTAGGGGATAGAGCGGCCTAACAGCTCGATGTCCTCATAAGTTGCGGTGGAATAGTTCCTGTTTGGGGGCTTGAAGCCTCTATTTAGGAACTATTTCACCGCAACCGCCAAGTAATCCGCTGGGGACGGAGGAAAACGGATCACTTAGGGACTGGTCTGAGTCACTGATCCGTTTTCCTCCGTTCCCAGCGGATCATTTTTCCGTTCGGCGATTTGTGTCTTGAAAAATGTATATAACGACTATAACGTAGTACGAAACATATTGGAAACAACACCGAGGAGGCTGCGTTGAAGAAAAGCAATCTGGGCTATGTGCTGGTGCTGATCGCCGCGCTTATGTGGGGCACCATCGGAATCTTTGTTAACGGAATATCGGCCCTGGGTGTTTCGTCTCAGAGCATGGCGGCCTTTCGCCTGTTGTCGGGTGCCGTCTTAATGGCTCCGGTCTTGGCATTTATGGGTTGCCAGGGAGGTGCTCGTGAGGGAAAAGCCTCGGGTCCCATGGCATTGTTCAAGGCAAGTCCTAAAGAGCTTGTTCCCTGCGCGCTTGTCGGTATCGTCGGTTTAGCCGTCGCCAACACCTGCTATTACGAGTGCATGGGCGAGGTGGGCATGTCCACGGCCTCGGTGCTGCTCTACACCTCGCCGGTGTTTGGAGTCATGCTCGGCCGCGTGCTTTATCGCGAGGACGTGACCTCCAACAAACTCGTCGCCATCGTCTTTAACATTGTGGGTTGTGTGCTCGCGGTGACGAGCGGTGACCTGTCTGGTTTCCATTTCTCGGCTTGGGGCGTCGCGTCGGGTGTGATCGCCGGACTTTGCGGTGCGCTGCTGGCGGTGTTTAGCCGTATGGCTACCAAGACGCTCCATCCACTGGCCGTAACGTTTTGGGGCTTTGTCTTTGGCGGATGCTTTATGGCAGTGCTTTCGGCTCCGTGGTCCGATGTAGCCGTGGCAATGTCCCCGCAGCTCATTCTGCTGTTCGCAGGCTTTGGCTTTATTCCGACGGCTCTTGCGTACATCTTCTATATGCAGGGCCTTTCGATGGATCTTGAGACATCGAAGGTGCCGGTCGTGGCTTCGTTCGAAACCGTGGCGACCGTTCTGGTCGGTATTGGCATCTACGCCGAGCCCGCCGGCGCGATCAAGGTCCTGGGCATCGTGCTGGTGCTCGCGTCCATTCTGATTATGAACACCGACTTCTCCAAGCTGCGCAACAGTGTGTTTGTCGGTCATGTCATTGAGAGCATGACCTTTAAGCCCAACGCGTGGTGGACGGAGAAATCGCAGGACATGGATCTGTTCCGCGAGCGCACCGGCATTGCGCTGGAGCCCACCGTGCAGGAAAGCCCCTGGTACTTCGTGCGATAGGAGATTACGCGCGGCATCCGACCTGGGGTTATCCAGTCAGCGCCGGCCTGCCCGGCCCCAACGTTTCAAGTACGTTAAACCCGTCAACGGTCGATTTTCACCCGCGAACGGTCTTTATACTAATTAGCAATATAAGCAACGTATAAGACGTTATAATGACCATAACGAAAAGGAGGAGGCAAGATGAATCAGATCATTCTCGCATCTCATGGCGGCCTGGCCGCAGGCGCCAAAGACACGCTCGAGATGGTTCTCGGCGACGTGTCGAACGTCCACGTCGTGTCGCTTGCTCGTGACGACAAGGAGCCCATCACCAATAAGGTGGACGCCATGATCGCCACGTTCAACGCGGACGACACCGTCTATGTGCTGACCGATATGCTCGGCAGCTCGGTCAACAACAACATGGTCGAGCTTTCCAAGAACGGCACGAAGTTCACGGTTGTCAGCGGTTTCAACATCCCGCTGGCGCTCACGCTCGCTATGAGCCCCGTCCCCGTCAAGGGCGCCGAGCTCGCGGCCCTCATCAACGAGGCCCGCACCGGTCTGACCAACCCCAACGCACCGGTCGAGGCCGCCGCGGCTCCCGCCAAGAAGGCCAAGGCGTCCCGTCACAGCTCCGGTCCCGCCAAGATCGTCCTCGCACGTCTTGACTACCGTCTGCTGCACGGCCAGGTCGTCTTTACCTGGACCACCAAGGTTCAGGCCGAGCGCATCATCGTCGTCGACAACGCTGCCGCCAACGATGACATCAAGAAGGGCGCTCTTAAGCTTGCCAAGCCCCAGGGCGTGCGCCTGAACGTCTTCACCGTCGAGCGTGCCCTCGCCAAGATGGACAAGCTCAACACCCTCGGCGAGCGCGTCATGTTCGTCTTTGGCAACACTGCCGAGATGCTGCAGTTCTGCCAGGGCTACAAGCTCGACGCCATCAACCTGGGCGCCACCGCCAACCACGACGGTGCCGATCAGGTCGGCGGCAAGGACAGCTCCGTCTTCCTCGACGCCACCCAGAAGGCCGACGTCAACCAGCTGCTCGACATGGGCATCAAGCTCTACGTCCAGCAGACCCCTACGTATCAGAGCGTCGACATCGACGCCAAGCTGTAATCAACCAGGCTTTTGCCTGACTGAAAGGAGAAGGGTATGAATACGTTCATCAGTGCGGTGCTCGTCGGCCTCGTCGGCGTGTTCTGCATGTGGGACTCCCGCCTGCTCGGTCGTCTTAACTTCGAGCAGCCCCTCGTTGGCGCTACGCTCGTCGGTCTGCTGCTGGGCGATGTGCCCACCGGCCTTGCCGTCGGTGCCGCCGTCGAGCTCGTGTCCATGGGCCTGGTGCAGGTCGGCGCCGCCGTTCCGCCCGATATGGTCCTGGGCGGCATCGTGGCCGCTGCCTTTGCGTGCCTGACCGATGCTTCCGCCGAGACCGCCATGACGATCGCCATCCCGGTCGCCGTCCTGGGTCAGCTCCTCGGCATCGTGTTCCGTTCCATCATCGCCGCCCTCACCCATGTGGCCGATAGCGCGATCGATAACGGAAAGTTCAAGACCGCCTACCGTATGCACATCTGCGCCGGCTCCGGTCTGTACGCTGTCATGTACTTCCTGCCGATCTTCCTCGCCGTCTTTGTTGGCACCGACCTGGTTCAGGCCATCGTCAACATGGTTCCCGAGTGGCTGTCCACTGGTCTTAACGTTTCGACCAAGATCATGACCGCCTACGGCTTGGCCCTGCTGCTCACCATGATGATCAAGAAGGGTATGACTCCGTTCCTGTTCATCGGTTTCCTGCTCGCCGCTTACCTCAACCTGTCCGTCATCGCGGTCGCTCTGATCGGTGTGTGCCTGGCTGTCGTCTTCATGGGCTTCAAGTTCAACGGTTCCCATGCAGCCGCCGGTGTCGATTCCGACTACGATCCGCTCGAAGACGACGAAGACTAAGGAGGAACACACTATGGCAACCGCAACCAAGGACGTGTCCCTGAACAAGAAGGTCAGCCAGTTCTTCTGGCGCTCCTGGGCCATCCAGGCCTCTTGGAACTACGAGCGTCAGATGAACATGGGCTTCCTCTACGGTATGGTTCCCACGCTCGATCGCCTCTATCCGGATGAGTCCGACCCCAAGCAGCTTGCTGCTAAGAAAGAGGCTTACCACCGTCACATGGCGTTCTACAACTGCACCCCGCAGACGAGCGCCTTCATCCTAGGCCTCACCGCCTCCATGGAGGAGGAGTACGCCAGGGATCCCGAAAACTTCGATCCCGATTCGATCAACGCGGTCAAGACCTCCCTTATGGGTCCGCTTTCCGGCATCGGTGACTCCTTCTTCCAGGGCACCATCCGCGTTATCGCCTTTGGCCTGGGCGTTCAGCTGGCTCAGCAGGGCTCCATCATGGGCCCGATCCTGGCCATGCTCATCTCCATCGTCCCCTCTGTGCTGATCACCTGGTTCGCAGCCAAGATGGGCTATCAGGGCGGCCACGAGTACCTGAGCAAGCTTCAGGGCGGCGACCTCATGGAGAAGCTCATGTATGTCTGCGGCATCGTGGGTCTTATGTCCGTGGGCGGCATGATCGCTACGCTGATTGGCGCCACCACCCCGCTGCAGTTCGCTGAGGGCACCGTCGTTATCCAGGACATCCTGGACGGCATGATGCCCCAGATGATTTCCCTTGGCCTCACCGGCCTTATGTACTGGCTCATCAAGAAGAACGTCAACACCGGTTGGCTTCTCGTGATCGCCATCGTGGGCGGCATCGCCCTCTCCGCGGCCGGCATCCTGGCCTAGTCGCGGCCAAGCGCCTAACCGCTTTCCCCCGGGGGCCTGCCTGGCATCCCATACCCCAGGCAGGCTTCCATCCCTATGCGTGACAATGGGACAGCCCCTTTGTCGCATCCTCAACGGGCCGGCGATTCGGTCCAAACTACGGTAACCCTGCGAGCGTCCGGCAATGTGGCGCCGCAAAAATCGAAAGGAATGTGTCAGATGTACGAGATCGACCTTAACCTCCCTAAGCAGATCGTCGCTGACGTCCTGTCCAACCACGAGATCCACAGCGTCGCCTTCGTCGGCTGCGGTGCTTCCATGTCCGACCTTTACCCCGCCAAGTACTTCCTGGCCAACAACACGGACAAGCTGAACGTTCAGATCTTCACCGCTAACGAGTTCAACTACGACACGCCTTCCTGGGTCAACGAGCACACCTTCGTGATCACCTGCTCCCTCGGTGGCTCCACGCCCGAGACCGTCGAGGCCAACAAGACCGCCAAGAAGCACAACTGCCCGGTCGTCTCCCTCACCAACAAGGCTGGCTCCGCTCTGACCGTCGACGCCGACCACGTTATCGTTCACGGCTTCCACGCCAACTACGCTGCCAAGTGCGAGAAGCCCGGCTATGCCATCGCTCTTGCTCTCGAGATCCTTCAGCAGACCGAGGGCTATGACCACTACGAGGACATGATCACCGGCCTCACCAACGTCTTCGAGCTCTGCGAGAACGCCGCTCAGCACTGCAAGAAGCTCGCCAAGAAGTTCGCCGAGGACTTCAAGGACGACAAGATGATCTACTTCATGGCTTCCGGTGCCTCCGAGAAGATGGCTTACTCTAACGCCGCCTTCCTGTTCACCGAGATGCAGTGGATCGACGCCGCCGCCTACAACACCGGCGAGTACTTCCACGGCCCGTTCGAGGTTTCCACCGAGGGTAAGCCCTACGTCTTCCTCATGTCCGATGGCGCCACCCGTCCGATGGACGCCCGCGCCCTCACCTTCCTTGAGCGCATGGGCGCCAAGGTCGCTCTGATCGACTCCAAGGACTACGGCCTGGCCGACGCCGTGCCCGCGAGCGTCGTCACCTACTTCAACCCGCTGCTGCATCTCGCCGTTATGCGCGAGTACGGCAACCAGATCGCCGAGGCCCGTCAGCACCCGCTGACCATGCGTCGCTACATGTGGAAGCTTTCCTACTAATCACAAGTAAGTAGACCTTACGGGTTGATTGAGAGGGGATGGGGTTTGCGCCCCGTCCCCTTTTTGCTTTGGGGAGGGCGTGTCCGTCGTGCCATAAAACCCCAGATAAAACCTACCAAAATAAACCTGTCCCTTTTTGGCAGGTGGGAGGAGATGCGTATGATCAAGGCAGTGCTGTTCGATATGGACGGCGTGCTGGTCGATACCGAGTGGTTCTACAACCGTCGTCGCGTGGCGTTTATGGAGGAGAAGGGCTTTCACTTTGACGAGATCCCCGATCTTTCGGGGTCTAACGAGCCGGCCATTTGGAAGGCGCTGGTGCCCGACGATGTTGAGCTGCGCGAGCGCCTGCGCGTGGAGTATAAGCAGGTCTACAGCCCGGACCACCCCGTTCCGTATGCCGAGCTGCTCAACGAGCAGACGGAGCCGGTGATGCGCGAGCTGCACGAGCGTGGCGTGAAGTGTGCCATCGCGAGCTCGTCCTATCGCGAACTGATCGACGAGCTGGTGGAGATTGCCGGCATCGCCGACGTGCTGGACTACACCATCAGCGGCCACGAGTGCAGTGCGTTTAAGCCAGACCCCGAGATCTACCTGCGTGCCATGGAGACGCTGGGGGTGGAGCCTGCCGAGTGCCTGGTTATCGAGGATTCGCCTTTAGGCATCGAGGCCGGCAAACGCTCCGGCGCCCGCGTCCTGGCGCTGCGTCCGCACGAGGGCGTCAACCTCGATCAATCGCGAGCCGATGCCGTTATTGATAATCTGACCGACATTTTGGCCGCTTTGTAGTGTCAATCCGCCGCGAGAAGCACGGGTTCAAACGTTTTTTGCGGTGGATTGGCTTAATTAGTCATCTATTTTGATCCGTTTGGCTTCGATTCGGACTAAGTGAGTAGACTTTTTGGTGTAGGACGAGCACAAAGTGCATCTGCTCTAGTAAAACCGCAGGTCACAGGGGTGGCGGTTTTGGGTGTGCTCGGCAGATCGTAAAAAGTCTACTCACTTATAATTTGGGCCTTTGGTCGTGGGGGTTGTTGGTCCCGCTTTGGTTGTCGAGGGAGGGTGAATTGAAGCGCCCTCGCACGCTCCATGCTACAATCGCGGGCATGCCCCACAACCACATCTGCCTTCGAAAGGAGCCTACGTGGCGAACGCCATCGATCAGCTCACGGACCGCGTGCTCATGCTCGGCCGTCTCACCATCGTTCGCCGCGCTATTACCGCCGTGGCGGTCACAATTTCCGCCGTTCTCCAGACATTCCTGATCCAGGCGTTCATTCAGCCCGCCGACCTGCTTCCGAGCGGTCTTACCGGCGTCGCGGTCCTGCTCGATCGCGTTACCTCGCTGGGCGGCGTTCACATCGACATCTCTCTCGGCATGCTTGCGCTCAACATCCCCGTGGCGCTCCTATGCTGGAGTGGCATTAGCAAGCGCTTCGTCATCTTCTCGATGATGCAGGTCGTGCTCTCGTCGCTGTTCCTCAACGTCTTTCACTTCGCTCCGTTTTTGGGCGACAAGATCATGCTCATCATTTTTGGCGGCGTGGTCTCGGGTCTGGGCGCTGCCATCGCGCTTAAATCCGGCGCATCCACCGGCGGCACCGACTTTATCGCGCTGTGGGTTTCCAACCACACGGGCAAGACCATCTGGGGCGTCATCTTTGGTTTCAACTGCTTTATCCTGGCGATCTTTGGTTTTATGTTTGGCTGGGACAAGGCGGCGTATTCCATCGTGTTCCAGTTTATTTCGACCAAGACCATCGACAGTTTCTATCGTCGTTACGACCGCGTGACGCTGCAGATCACGACGCGCAAGGCAGACGAGGTCATGACCGCCTATGTTGACCATTTTCAGCACGGCATTAGCTGCGCCGAGGTCATTGGCGGATACAGCCGCGAAAAGATGTATCTGCTGCACGCCGTTGTCTCGACCTACGAGAGCCAGGACATTATCAAGTTGGTGTGCGACATTGATCCCGGCGCCGTGATCAATGTGTTCCACACGCTCAACTTTGTGGGCGGCTGGTGGGGCGGTCATGTCGACGAGCCCATGCCCACGGCCGTACCCGATCCCGACAAGCCCGCACGCATGGCCAGCAGGCAGGCGCGCCTCGGCGAGCAGGACAGCCTGCAGCAGGACGACGGCAGGTAGGGTTTTGGCATTTTGCCGGCCTGGCGCAATCCTGTCCGCTTGAGCCTCCCGAAAGCCTCGCTGCTTTCGGGAGGCTCTCGTTTGCCCAGATAAAACCTGCCAAAATGAAGCTGTCGCTTTTTGGTAGGGAGGGTGTATCGTTTTATCAATATGAGGTAACATGAAACTAGACGTTATATACGTATTAGTTATTTCAATATTTCGATAAGAGTGATTAGATATGCCTGCGCCCAAAAATGCACCGCTTTACCAGCAGATTTACGACGAAATCAAGGATGCGATCGAGAAAGGTGTTTATGCACCCAAGGAGCGTATTCCGTCCGAGCTTGAGCTAGCCGAGCAGTACGACGTGAGCCGCATTACGGTGCGCCGCGCCGTCGAGGAGCTGTGCTCCGATGGCTACCTGGTTAAGCAGCAGGGCCGCGGCACCTTTGTCTCCACGCCGCACATCAACCGCCAGTTCCACGCTTCGACGCTGCAGACGTTTACCGCGCTGTGTGCCGACAATGGCATGAAGGCCGGTGCGCATGTGGTCGATCGCCAGATTGTTCCGGCACGTCAAAACGAGATGGAGTTCTTTGGCCTGCAGAAGGATGCGCTGCTGCTGCATATCAAGCGCGTGCGTACGGCCGACGGCGAGCCCATCTTTGAGGAGAACATTTTTGTGCCGTTTGACGCCTATCGTGAGCTGTTGACGGCCGATCTTGAGGACAAGTCGATTTTTGCCGAGGTCGAGCGTGTTGGCGGAACGCCGATTGTCTCGGTTGGCTACCGCACGGTCGAGGCCGTTCGTGCCAATACCGAGCAGGCGGCCGAGCTGGGCATCGCTCCGCACGATCCGCTGCTTAACCTGCGCGCCGGCTTTATCGGCCCCAATGGCGAGCCGGTCCTGATGGGTAAGCAGTACTACGTGGGCAGCCGCTACGTCATGGTCATGTAAGTTACGCGGTTTTACCAAACCGCGTAACGGCTCGACGCTGCAAGCCCGCCAGGGCGGCAATCTGCCTTTCAACTTCGGCGGCATGACCAGAAGGTCAATGCCGCCTTGTTTCAAGGCACCTTGCTCGCTCTGGCGAGCTTTCGCTGTCGTTGCCAAAACATCGACGTTGCCGTGGTAGTCATAGGGGACGTGCTTAAACGACTAGTCATTCAAGAACGTCCCCAATGACTACTCGCCAAAACATCGACTACCCGCAGAATGAGCGTGGATAATCTCCCATTTTTGGCTTGGTGACGGGTTCAAAGTGGGAGATTATCCAATCTCATTCTGAAAGTGTCCAAAAATCCACGCTCGTTCCCTTCGGATTGCATCGCCCGTGGCCGACAGCCGTGCGGCACCGGTCCGCGTGGCGGCGTATAATCGGCGGCAGATGATTCTGACGTTAGGAAACCATGACCGATAGCATGCAGCAGATGGCGCTCGACACGCTCGGCGCCTATTTTGGCTACACCTCGTTTCGCCCGGGACAGGATCGCATGGTGGATGCGATCCTTGCCGGCCGCGATGCGCTCGGCGTTATGCCCACAGGCGCCGGCAAGTCCATTTGCTACCAGGTGCCTGCGCTCATGCTGCCCGGCATCACCTTTGTGGTGAGTCCGCTGCTGTCGCTTATGGAGGACCAGACCCGCGCGCTGCTCGCGGCGGGCGCGAGGCCCAGTTATCTCAACTCCAGTCTTACCCCGGCTCAGCAAAATACCGTGCTCAAGCGCGCTCGTGAGGGCCGCTACCAGCTTATGTACGTGGCGCCCGAACGCCTGCTCGAGCCGCGCTTTTTGGCTTTTGCGCAGAAAGCCGCGACCGAAGGCGGCATCGGCGTTCCGCTCGTGGCCATTGACGAGGCCCACTGTGTAAGCCAATGGGGCCAGGATTTCCGTCCCGCTTACCTGCAGATTCGCGAGTTTATCGATTCGCTGCCGCGGCGCCCGATCGTGGCGGCGTTTACCGCCACGGCGACCGAGCGCGTGCGCGCCGACATCCAGCAAATGCTCGGCCTGCAAAACCCGGCGACCGTGGTGACGGGTTTTGATCGCAAGAACCTCTACTTTGGCTGCGAGGAGATGGGCGACAAGGCCAAGGCCGCGTGGGTGCGCGACTATGTGATCGCGCATTTGGGCGAGAGCGGCATCGTGTATTGTTCGACCCGCAAGACGGTCGATGCGCTGGCGGGCGAGCTTGCCGAGGCACTGGGCCCCAGCGGCATTCGCGTCGGCCGCTACCATGCCGGCATGGGCAACGACGCCCGCCGCCAGAGCCAGCGCGCCTTTATCGACGACGACATTCAGGTGATGGTTGCCACCAACGCCTTTGGCATGGGCATCGACAAGCCCAACGTGCGCTACGTGATTCATAACAACGTGCCCGAGAGCATTGAAGCCTACTACCAGGAGGCGGGCCGCGCCGGCCGCGATGGCGATCCGGCCAGCTGTCACCTGCTGTGGAACGGCAACGATTTTCGCATGCGCCGCTTTTTGATCGACCGCGGCGATGCGGCCGACGAGGCGCTCGACGACGAGCAGCGCGCGTGGGCGCTCCAGAACCGTTATCGCCTGCTCAGCCAGATGGAGGGCTATTGCAATACCACCGGCTGCCTGCGCGAATACATGCTGCGCTACTTTGGCGACGAGGCCGCGGCCGTGCATGCCGCTGAGGCCGGTACGGGCAGCGCCGCCACGGACGAGGCCGAGGGCTGCGGCAACTGCAGTAACTGTCTCACGCAGTTCGAGGTCGAGGACGTCACCGATATGGCCCGAGCTGCCGTGCGCTATGTGGCCACGCGTCCCATGCGTTTTGGCAAGTCGCTCATCGCCGACGTGCTCCACGGCGGCAACACCGAGCGCATTCGCCAGATGCATCTGGACGAGGACCGCGGCTACGGTGAGCTGTCGAGCGAATCGGTCGGGCGCATCAAGGATATCATCGGCCAGCTGTGCGGCCGCGGTTATCTGGCTACCTCGCAGGGGCAGTACCCGGTCGTGGGGCTGGGCCCGCGCGCCGGCGAGGTCGAGAACGAGGCGTTCGTCTTTACCGTTAAGCGTCGTGCGTCCAAGCGCAAGGCCTCGGCTCGTGCCCGCCGTGCGGTGGATCTGCTGCGCGAGGAGGCCGAGCTGGATCAGCGCCCGCGCGTGGGTGACGATGCCGAGCTGTTCGAGCGCCTGCGTGCCCTGCGCAAGGAGATTTCGACCGAGCTGGAGATGGCGCCGTACATGGTCTTTTCCGACAAGGCCCTGCGCGGTCTGTGCCGCCTACGCCCGCAGACGCGCGACGAGCTTGTCCAGGTCAACGGTATCGGCGAGAAAAAGGCCGACGCCTTTGGCGAGCAGTTTATGGCGGCGATTGAAGAGTTTGAGTCCGAGCATGCACGGGATGGAGCGTAACGATGGCATTCGACGATAAAACCGAGCGCGCCGAGGTGCCCGCCGTACCGCTGTACCAGCAGGTCATGGACGACCTAAAGGGCGAGATCGCGCGCGGCGTGTACGTGGCCGGCTCGCGCATCCCTGCCGAGATGGAGCTCGCGAAGTCTTACGGCGTGGGACGCATCACCGTGCGCCGCGCCATCGAGGAGCTGTCACGCGCGGGGTATCTCAACCGCCAGCAGGGGAGGGGTACTTTTGTGTGCGCTCCCAAGCTCAAGCGCAAGATTCGCCAGAAGGGTGACGTCCAGAGCTTTACTGAGGGTTGTGCTGCCAACGACATGGTGCCGGGTGCGCGTCTGGTGTCGCGCACGGTGGTTGCGGCGACGCACGAGGATGCGGCGTTCTTTGGCGTGGAGCCCGGCTGCGAGCTCATCGTGGTCGAGCGCGTGCGCACGGCCGACGGCATCCCCGTCATGCTCGAGAACAACGCCTTTGTGCTCGCCGACCATCCCTACCTGCAGACGCTGGCCGATGAGGACCTTTCCGATAACTCAATCTTTGCGCTCGTTGCCGAACATTCGGGTCGCGCGCCGCTCAAGTCCGACCCCTGCACCGTGGAGATTGCACTTGCCGATGCTCAGACGGCCCCGCTACTGGAGGTGCCGGTCGGTGAGCCGCTCTTCTATATGGAGGCCTACTTTACCGACGCTGGCGGGCGCCCTCTACTGCTCGGCCGCCAAAAGATTGTGGGCTCGCGCTACGTCTTCGACATCTAACGTCCACAGATAGAACAACATAGAACAACTTTGGTGAAATAACTTCACGGGCGTTGCCGTGCGTGTTATAAATAGGACAACATAGAACGACAGCAGGTACGAGCTGCCGTCGCTCAAAGCCGCCCCACAAGGAGGAACATCAGGATGAACGCACATGATCTGGTTCAGGAAATCATCGAGCGCAAGGGCAAGATCGAGAACGTCTTTTGGATCGCTTGTGGCGGTTCGATGATCGACCTGATGCCGGCCAACGAGCTGCTCAAGCGCGAGGCCACCACGTTTACCTCGACGGTCTACACGGCACGCGAGTTTTGCCTGATGGCCCCCAAGAGCCTGGGGCCGAAGTCGCTCGTTATTGCCTGCAGCCACAGCGGCAACACGCAGGAGGTCGTCGACGGCTGCGAGATGGCGCTGGCCGCCGGTGCCGAGGTCGTTGCCCTCACCGACTGCGAGGGCTCCAAGATCGACAACGGCAAGTGGACTACCTGGGTCTACCCCTGGGGCGAGGGCGTGCCGCAGGCCGAGGTGCCTCAGGGTATCGGCGCTCTGATCGCCGCCGAGCTGCTCGACCAGCAGGAAGGCTACGAGGCACTCGCCGACATGTACGAGGGCCTCAAGCAGATGGATGCGCTGCTGCCCGCCGCTCGCGAGAAGGTCAACGCCGAGCTGGGCGATCGCTTTGCCGAGCTCTGCCAGCAGCACAAGTTCTTCTATATCCTGGGCTCCGGACCCAACTTTAGCCAGACCTACGCCATGGCCATCTGCTCGCTCATGGAGATGCAGTGGCAGCACTGCTGCTACATCCACTCCGGCGAGTACTTCCACGGTCCCTTCGAGGCCACCGAGCCCGGTGTGTTCTACTTTGTGCAGCTTGGCGCCGGCGAGTGCCGCCCTATGGAGGAGCGTGCCCTTGCGTTCCTCAACACGCACACCGATACAGTCATGGTGCTCGATGCGCTCGAGTACGGTGTGGGCGAAGTGCCTGCCAGCGTGCGTTCGTATCTGGAGCCGATCTTCTTCTACAACATGAGTTGCGAGCTGCGCGCCGCCCGCGGCAAGGTCTTCGACCACAGCCCCGAGGTTCGTCGCTATATGGGCATCGAGCAGTACTAATAATATACCGGGAATAACCTCTCACGACGGGGTCTGCGCTGCGCGCGGGCCCCGTTTTGCGTTGCGGCGGCCGGATCCGTGTCTGCGCGAAAAACGAAGGTGAATACTTTTCCGCGAAGTGAACGACCTATTTTGGACCTCCGAAGCATCCACACTTTTTGGCGCCAAAACTGCAGGAAAAACTTGGCGAAACCGCAGGAAGCGGCGTCTGAAAAGTGTCGATGCTTCGGGGGCTCGTTTTTGCTCGTTCACTTCGCGGAAAAGTATTCACCTTCGATTCGCAAGGGCACTGTGTGAGTCAAAAAAGCGGGCCGCGCCGGGGATTTCCGGCGCGGCCCGCTTAGTATCGCGCTTCGATTCGCGAGATTGCGGCAGCCAGCGGCCTACTTTGCGTCGTAGGCCTCGGCGTCCCACCAGTCGAGCTGGGCGATGTTGTCGCGGATGTGCTGGCAGCTCTTGTGGAAGCCCTCGAGCTCGTACTCGGACAGGTCGAGCGTGTAGACTTCCTCGACGCCCTCGGCGCCGATCACGCACGGCAGGGAGGTAAAGATGCCCTCCTCGCCATACTGGCCGGTCATGAGCGTGGAGGCGGAAAGCACGGCATGCTCGTTGTGCAGCACGGCGGCGCAGACGCGCGCGGCGGAGTTGGCGACGGCGTACTCGGTGCACTGCTTGCCCTGGTAGGTTACGTAGCCGCCCTTGCGTGCAAGCTCCTCGACCTCCATGTGGTCAAAGGCGTATTTGTCGGGGTTCTCGGCCTGAAGCTCGTTGAGGCTCTTGCCGGCGATGGTCGCGGCCTTAAAGGCGGCCAGCTGGCTAAAGCCGTGCTCGCCGATCATGTAGGCGTCGATGGACTTGGGGCTCACGCCGACTTTCTTGGAGATCTCGGTGCGCAGGCGGGCGGAGTCCAGGCCGCAGCCCGAGCCGATGATCTTCTTGGGATCGTAACCGGTCAGGTGCCACAGCTCGGTGCACACGACGTCGCAGGGGTTGGAGATGCTCACGAAGATGCCGTCGAAGTCGGCGTCGACGATGCGCTTGGCAAAGGTGCGGGCGGCGTCGGTGGTAAAGAACAGCTCGCCGTCGCGGTTGCCGGCGGCCAGCGCGACCTTGCCGGCGGCGTTGACGATGACGTCGCAGCAGGCCAGCTCCTCGTAGTGGTCGTAGCAGTTGACGATCTTGGTGTTATACGGGACAAACGAAAGGGAGTCGCGCAGGTCCTGGACCTCGGACGTCACCTTGGCCTCGTTGATATCGCACAGGTACAGCTCGTCGGCAATGCCCTGCATGAGCAGGCTGTTGGCGACATGTGCTCCTACGTGGCCCTGGCCGACCACACCGATCTTACGCGTCTGGTACATATATGTATCCTTTCGGCCGAGTTTTTCGCGTCGAACCATTGTAGCGTCCTGCCGTCACTTTGCTAGGCTAAAGCGCCGTAGATTTTTGGGACATGCCTTAATCTCTACTTTTGGAGTGATTTGGGCCGCTGACGGCATCGCTGGGCGATGTGCTCGCGCGGATGGGGCCGCTCGTTGTACCATAGCTGCAACTGACTCGTAAGGAGCATCCATGCCCATTCGCATTCCCGACGCCCTCCCTGCCGCCGCGCAGCTCGAGAGCGAGAACATCTTTGTCATGACCGAGTACCGCGCGCTGCATCAGGACATCCGTCCTCTGCGCGTGCTCATCCTCAACCTCATGCCCACCAAAATCGCCACCGAGACGCAAATCATGCGCAAGCTCTCCAACACGCCGCTGCAGGTGGAGGTTGACCTGCTGCGCACCAAGACGCACGAGGCCACGCACGTAAGCGCCGGCCACCTGGAGACGTTCTACCGCACGTTCGACGACATCCGGGACATCCACTACGACGGCCTGATCATCACGGGCGCGCCGGTGGAGCAGATGCCGTTCGAGGAGGTCGACTACTGGCCCGAGCTCTGCCAGATCATGGATTGGTCCACCACGCACGTGCACTCTACGCTGCACATTTGTTGGGGCGCGCAGGCCGGCCTGTACCACCACTACGGTATTCAGAAGCACGATCTGCCGGCAAAGGCGAGTGGCGTATTTGAGCATTATCTGGTGAAGCCGCAAAGCCCGCTGGTCCGCGGCTTTGACGACCGTTTCTATGCCGTGCATTCGCGCAACACCGATGTGCGCCGCGAGGACGTGGAGGCCGAGCCGCAGCTTGAGGTCGTGGCCGTGTCCGACGAGGTGGGCCTGTACATCGTCAAGTCGACCGACAGCCGTCGCTTCTTTGTCTTTGGCCATCCCGAGTACGATACTGACACGCTGCGCCTGGAGTACGAGCGCGACGTGAAGCGCGGGCTCAACCCCCAGGTGCCGGCGCATTACTTCCCAGGTGACGACCCCGCTGCCGAGCCGCGCAACGTCTGGCGCAGCCAGGCTCAGCTGCTCTACACCAATTGGCTCAACTACTACGTCTACCAGACCACGCCCTACGACCTAGCCCGCGCCGGCGAGGAGCACTAGGCTGTCGGGAGGTACGCTGGCATTTAGGCGCTGACGATGTTGGGCAGCGGCAGGTCGTGGGCGTCGGTGGGAACGTGTTCGACGCGCTGTTCGTCAAAGGCGATGCCGGTGATTTGGCATGCGGGCGAGAGCATGGGCAGGTAGCGGTCGTAGCAGCCGCCGCCGTAGCCCAGGCGCGCGCCGGCGCGGTCGAAAGCCACGAGCGGCACGACAACCATGTCGAGCTCGGCGGCGGGCACGATGGGGAAGTGGTCGCTGTCGATGTCCGTGGCTGCGAAGGCCCGCGTAGGGTGGGCGATAAACGGGGCCTCGGACGCATCACCGGCAGAGACTGCCCGCATGCACATGCGCTGGCCACAAGCCATGGCGTCTGTTGCCGAGAGCATACACGGATAGGCTACGCGCCAGCCACGCGCGGCGGCCGCAGCGGCAAACGCGGCTGGGTCGACCTCGGAACCCATCGCGGCATAGACGGCAACGGTGCGTTTGCCCGCAGTGCCGCTGGACTCTAGCAGCTCAACAAGCCGCGCGCATACAACAGCAGACTTCGCCGCCCGAACATCCAAATCAATAGCATTTCGCCGGGTAATCACCGCCCGCCGCAACTCAGCCTTATCCATCCCAGCCTCATCTCCCAAACCTACCAAAAAGGGACAGGTTTATTTTGGCAGGTTTTATCTGGGCAAACGCGACGGATTCACCCCAAACCGCCACAAAGGTGCCCATCCCCTTTGCGGTGGTTTGGGCTGAATGTTGCGCAACAAGGGCTGCATTTTTGGGTTTACCTTCATGGTGGAAAGAATGAACCGAAAGGAGCCCGCCATGTTTTGTCGCTCGTGCGGCACGCCGCTTGTCGACGACGCCCTCTTTTGCCCCGTATGCGGCGCGCCCGTAGCACCCGACCAGGTCGCGGCCACGCGGCAACCCCAGCCTGCCACGCCCGCTCCTCAGCAATACATGCCCGCGCAGCAGCCCGCGCGGCGCAAGCGTTCCAAGAAGCCCCTCATCGCTCTCGCCGCGGCACTTGTCGTGGCGGTGGGCATCGGCGGTGGCGCGCTGTTCTACTTCACCCAGATTGCGACCACCCCAATTGACGAAAAGACCTTCCCGGATAGCGGCATGCGTGCGCTTGTCTCGACCAAGTACGACACTAACGGTGACGGCCGTATTTCACGCGACGAGGCCAAGGCGGTGACATCGGTCGAGCTGGACGGCATCGCGTCGACGCAGGGCCTGGGCAAGACATTCCCCAATATCGTTACAGTGGAGTCCGGCGACGACAAGCTCGTCAACCTGGACCTTTCGGGCTGCGGCGACCTTAAGACCGTCGAGCTTAACTCGGCGAGTAATGTCACCGTCGTTAACCTGGACGGTTGCGACAACATCGAGAAGCTCGATCTTTCAAATGCCGGGGAGCTCAAAAGCGTCGATCTTTCGGGCAAAAAGAAGCTCGCCACGTTGGAACTGCCGCAGGATACGAAGGTTAGCGGCATTAAGGACACACAGCTCGACGAGCTGTGGCTGCCGGTGTCCTACGAGGGTACCGATAAATCGGACCAGTACGGCGATATCTACGAGATCGAGCGTGACGAGAACGGTTACGTCACGGGCTTCACGTCTGCCGTCAAGCAAGGCGGCGGCGTAAGCTACAGCGTTGAACATGACGAGACGCATCGCATTTCGGAGATTGAGGAAGATCTGGCGGGCGGTTACGAGAACGTCAACACGTTTACGTACGACGCCGACGGTAACGTCACGCGCATCGACTGCGATGCCGACATTAGCGATTCGTCGAGCACCACGACGTTTACCTACGACGCGGACGGAAACCTGATCAACAAGACGACCCATGCGGGTTACGGCGAGAGCGCGAGCACGTATGTCTACCAGGACGGCAACATGGTGACCAACACCGATGCCAGCCCGGCCAATCCTCGGACGGTCGTGTATTCGTACGGATACGACAAGGATCGCGTGACGTCCTTTACGCTGGACTGTCAGGGCGACACCGTGGGCACCAGGTGGACGATCACCGCAGGCTACGAGTATGACAAGGACGGCAACATTTCGCGTATCTCGCCTGTGGCATATGATTCGCACGGCAACGATTACGGCTCGCTGAACTCGTATGCCGCGGTGGATTATTCGTACAGCGACGGAAAGCTCGACAGGATCGATTCCGAGCGCGGCGGCTATGCGGAGTTCTATTACGACGAGCACGGCAACCTGACGTCGGTCGACGAGTATGCCGGCCGCGGTTCGGATGCCGAGTTTGAGTTTGAGCACGAGATCGAGTACCAGCGCTACTTCTGCAGCAAGCACGAGAAGAATAAGCCGGAGGAGTGGATTCGTCTGGATGCAGAGTACGACGTCGACCAGGGTAGCTGGAGCAATGACTCCGATTATGGTCGTGAGTGCTTTGCAACCATGTACAAGCTCGATCCGCTGGCGGGCAGGCTGAACCCGTTCATCAAGTAGCAGCCCACTCACAAACCACCCAAAGGGGCAGACACCTTTGGGTGGTTTTTGCTGAAGGGCGGGTGTCTGCGGCGGTTTGTCTCGATCTGTAACAGTAAATCGGCAAAAATGGGCCTAGCTGTTACAGATCGAGACAAAGAGCCGGCGACATTCGGAAACGTCTCGATCTGTAACATCTGGAGCCGATATTGCCGCCTAGATGTTACAGATCGAGATAAAACTTGTGGGACGGGCTAAGCTGCCCCGCCCAAGCGGCGGCAAAAGAAAAGGTAGATTTTCAGGCATGTCCCAAAAATCTACCTTTGTGCGTTAGCTCAGCAGGTCGACGACGGTAAAGCCGGCGTTGCTCTTGGCGATGACGTCTCGGCCGCCAAAGACGCAGGTGGGCGACGCGGCTGCGATGCGCGTCACATCGGCGCCGAGCGAGCGCAGCTCAGCGGGTGTGGCCGCGAGCATCTGGGCGCGGCGCTCCTCGCGGGCGTGCGGATCGAGTCCAGCCAGGTAGGTCGTGTTGCGGCGCTTGGTGAGCGCGTACGGCTTCACGGGCGCGTCCATGCCGCTCACGCAGCTCACGATAAAGCCCTCAAAGGCGGCCTCGTCGGGCTCAAAGCTGCCAAGCCATGCGCCCGCGCGTTCCACGCGCTCAATCGAAGGATCGACCGCCGGGTCGCGGTAGGTGTAGAACGCCGTCTGGCGCTCGCCGGCAGCGCGGAATCCGCAGCCGTACGCACCGCCCTTCACGCGGATCTCGTTCCACAGGTAGTCGTAGGAGAGCGCGTTGGCAGCTACGGCCCAAGCGCCCGTCACGTTGATGCCCAGGCGACGCGGGTCGCACGCGCGCGCCGCAAAGCAGATGTCGCTGGGGATGACGAAAGCCTCGTGACGGTCGCGCGGCTCCGGCACCACGAGCGTGTCGCTGGCAGCGCCGTCGCCCGCGCCAAGCCCCAGGTTGCCCGCGGCATCCCAGTACGCGTCAAAGTCTTCATCGCTGCCGGTGAAGCTCACCATGCAGCCATCGGCCACAAAAATGCGGTCTACCAGCGCGGCAAGCTTGGCGCGCAGACCGTCCAGTCGCTCGTCAAAGTGCTCGAGCAGATCGCGCAGGAACAGGTAGAAGTCCACGCCCGAAAGCTGCTCGCGCACCACGGCCGAAGGCGAGCTGTAGCTCATCGCGCGACCGAGCGCCGCCGAGTGGCCGTTGTTGATAAAGCCCTGCTCAAGCCCAATGCGAATTTGCGTGAGCACGTCGCGAACGCGGTCGGCGTCGGCGTCGAGCAAAAGCGTGCTCGACCACACCTCGCGCGGCAGGCTCGCCAGCGCGTCAATCTTTTCGGACAGGGCGCCGGCGCTCACCAGCAGGTAGGGGCGCACGCCGTCCACGTCGGGCTGCGTCATGACCTCGGTCGTAAAGCTCAAAAAGCCCAGCTTGCCGGCAAGCAGGTTGTCGAGCTCCTCGGCCGAGTGCTCGCGTGTGGGCAGCTGCTTGAGCAGGCGGCAGAGCAGCGTCACATAGGGCAGGTCTTCAAACGCGACGCAGCTCAGGTCGAAGTACTGCATGGCGTAGGCCAGGCGGTTGGTGGGGATGCCGTGACGCAGGCAGGGAATGGGCGCGGTCGTGTCCACGACCAGCGGCGGCTCGGGGCGCGCCTCGCCAATGTCGGATACACGTAGGCGCGGCAGCGTGGCCTTGTCCTCGGGCGTGTCCTCCGCCTCCTGCGCGGCACGCAGCGCGGCCGTGCGCTCGACCACGTCGGCCAGCTCGGCATCGGTCATGGCGTCGCGCTTGGCTGCCAGCTCGGCGGCCTCGGCACCCTCCGAACCCTCGGCGGCGTCCACCGGCACCAGCTCGACCAGCGCCATGTGATCGTTCTGCAGCACCAGCTCGCGCAGCAGGTCCTCAAAGTAGCTGCCGTCCAGCTCGCCGCGCAGCTCCTCGTACACTGGGCCGTACTTGAGCGCCAGCGTCGCGGCGTCGTCATCGTAGAGCCAGGTGCTCAGCGCGTCGCACGCAATGGCCACGCCGTCGGCGATACCGTAGTCGCGCTGGCGCAGGTCGTACTCGTTGCTGCTGATGATGGCTTCCAGGCGCTCGCGCGGAACGCCGTGCTCACACAGGTCGCGGCAGGCGTCCTGGAACACGCGGCGCAGCTCGCGCGCTACGCCGGGCTGCGCGTTTTGCAGCATGATGAGCTCGTAGGGCTGCAGGTTCTCGGCTGCGGTGTAGCTCACCACGTTGCCGCCTAGGCCGGCGGCCAGAATGGCCTTCTTAACTGGTGCCTCGTTGGAACCCAGCAGTGCCTCGAACAGGATGTCCGCCGCGATCGTGCGCTTGCGGTCGAGTGCGCTGCCCAGCACAAGACCCAGGCCCACCAGGGCGTTCTCGGGCGTGGTGGCCATCTCGACGCGCTTGTACTCGCAGGTCACGGGCGCCTGCACGTCCAGCGGATTGGGCGCCAGCGCGGACGGGTCCTCGCCGGCGGCAACGGCGGTGTCCATGCGGCGGCTCGCGGCACTCGACTGCGACAGATAACGCTCGTCCAAAAACGCCAGCGCGCGGTCCACATCTAGGTCGCCGTAGAGCGTTATATAAGAGTTGGAAGGATTGTAGTGGCGCGCGTGCGTGTCCAGGAACTGCTCGTAGGTGAGCGCGGGGATCGCGCGCGGGTCGCCGCCGCTCTCGTGCGCATAGGCGGTGTCAGGATAGAGTGCGGCGTTGACGGCGTCGTCCAGCACGCTCATGGGATCGGACAGCGCGCCTTTCATCTCGTTGAACACCACGCCGTTATAACGCAGCGTGCCCTCGCGCAGGCTCGCGGAGCCGCCGTCGCCCTCGCCCTCGACGCCCTGCGGCAGGTCCAGCTCGTAGTGCCAGCCCTCCTGCTCAAAAATGGTGGGCTTGGTATAGATGGCCGGGTTGAACACCGCGTCCAGGTACACGTCCATCAGGTTGTACAGATCCTGCTCGTTGGTGGTGGCAACGGGGTAGATGGTCTTGTCGGGGTAGGTCATGGCGTTGAGGAACGTCTGCATGGAGCTCTTGATCAGGTCCACGAACGGCTCCTTGACGGGGAACTTGGCCGATCCGCACAGCACCGAGTGCTCAAGAATATGGAACACGCCGGTGGAATCGGCCGGCGGCGTCTTAAAGCCAATGGCAAAAGCCTTGTTTTCGTCGTCGCACGCCAGGTACAGCAGGCGAGCGCCCGATGCGGTGTGGCGCAGCACGTAGGCGTCCGAGTCGAGCTCGGGCACGGTCTCGCGGCGCTCGACGGCAAAACCGTGGCAGATGGTACCGGGCACCAGCAGTGCGGCAGCAGCGGCGCGCGGGTCGGTTGAGGTGGTGGGCATATACAGTCTCCTTTGACGCCCCAGCGGGGGCGAATCGAGTCGAATCTCCGAGAGTATACCCATATGGGGCCGCGGCTCTGCGGCGAACTGAAGACGATGCCAGCGGATTGGCATGGGCCCCGCGTGTCCCGCCAAATGAGCGTGGATTTTCGGACGAAATAATCCGTCGCAGGCCCAAATGCCGTCCAATTATCCACTCCCGCACACCTTTCGTCTCCAACCGTGAGATGAGAGATAGACGAGAGGCGTATACGAAAGATGGCTGTACAGCAAAGAGCCAAACAATTAATAGTGCTGTTAATAGTGCTGTTTGGTTGGTGATTGTTTTTTCAGTAAAAACACTTACGAATAAAGCAAGTTGCAAACAGCTGCCCCCTTATTTCGTGCTCATTTTTAAGGCGAGAAATTGCCGTCATATGATCGGACGAGTTACAACGATTGCGATTTAGTATTTGGCGCGGATGCGGTCGATTTCGATGAAACGCTAGTTGACCACGCGGTAGATTGCACTTTCTCCCAGACGCCCCGGCAATGCGCAATAAGCCAGATAACAAAGCGATTGCCGGTGCGTCTATCCATGGGGAATTCCGGGAAAGCTTCTGCGGACAGTCAAAAGATTCGTCGGCCCCAAGCGGATTAAAGGTATTTGCATAAGACGTCATTTAACTAGGGACGATGCATATTGAATCGTTCAATGAACTTGCACGCTGTGTCCAACAATGCCGAGTGTTGTTTTAAGGGGCTTGATGAAAGAACAGAATCAAAATAATACTTGCATAGTTAGTTATATAAAGTATTATAACGTTATGGGATGAATGAAGGGTTCATCTAAGTGAGTTAGGAGTAAGGGATGTTCAATTTCGATGAGCCTCGTTACGAGAAGGTTGTGAGCGATGCCCTCGCTC
>CAJKLK010000018.1:0-41818 GCA_905200715.1 uncultured Collinsella sp.
TATGACAGACGAGCTGGACCCCCAGACTCAACAGCATATTGATGATTCCGCAGACACCATTGGCGACTGCGATATTTCCACCAGAAGCGATGGCGGCATTGATGCCGCTGTCGAGGAGGCTCCTGCCGCCGCAGACGAGGCCGCAGACGCAAATGTCGCCGCAGAGCAAGACAAAGAAGAGCAGCTGGAGCAGCCGGACCCGAGCGATACTGAGCCCAAAGCTGAGAACGCCCCGCAAGCAGCAGGCCCCATCGAGGTGTCTTCGGAAGAAGAGCTCGACGCCGTCATGGACTCCATGATGGATGCCGTCAAAGCGATGAAGAACGCTGTCGCCGATGCCGATGTCGACGCCGAGGAAGAGGAAGCCGCCGAGGCTGCCTCGACGTTTGTGCCCGGCGAGACCCCGGTTGCCGACCAGGGCAGCACCATGCCCTCGTTCCTGCAACTCGAGCACCCCACGATCGGCACCGACGCGGTCAACCCGCACGCAGCGGGCTTTTCCGTGATCGAAGGCGGCACCGGCAATATCGCCGCACCGCAGGCTGCCGACACGAATGCCGCCGAGGCCGTACACCCGACCACCACGCATGCCCCCGCCACGAGCCGCGACCTGGGGAGCGCCGTTTCAAACACCGCTAACGCCGTGGGCACTTTTATCGCCCAGGGCGCGTCGGCCATGCGCGAGATGAACGCCGCAAAGAAGGCACTCGCCGATGCCCGCGCCCACCTGTCCGAGCTTGAGCAGCGCATCGCCGACCAGGCAGAGGAGCTCGAGACGCGCCAGGACATCGCAGGCCGCTACGATCAGATCATCGCCGACCAGCGCCAGGCAATCGCCACGGCACAAAAGACCGCTGCGGCCGCCGAGATTGACCGTGACGCCCATGCCACCAAAGCGACTGAGCTCAAGGGCCAGCTCGAGCAAATGAAGGCAGAGGACGATGCGACCGAGCTCCGCCTGAAGGCTGCACTCGACGCCGTAGAAGCCCGCGAGGCGAGTTCACGCGAGACCGGCAACCGCCTGGTTCGTCGGCTCGAAGATTCCAAGCGCATCCGCGACAAAGTGAAGGCTGAGCGCGATACCGGTGTCGCCGCCGCACGACAAACTGCCGATGCCACGCGCGCGCAGCTCGAGACCTTGCGTCGCGAGTATGCCGAGCTGCAGCGCAACCCTTCGGCAAATCCCGCCAATTACACCGTGCGCACCAGCGAGTTGTCTATGCAAATCTCCGACGCTGCCGACGCCCTCCGCAAGGCCGAGGAAGACATTCCGCGCGTGACCGCCGATCTTGAGCATTCACTTGCCGCCGCCGAGCAGGCCGTCGAGCAGGCACAGGCCCCCATCGCCGACGCTAAACGCGCGCACCAGGCCGTAACGGCTGAAGCAGATGCCGCGCGCGACGAGCTGCAGTCCGCAAAAACTGCCGCCGCGACGCGCCAGCGCGAGCTGCGCGAAAAGATCGCCACGCAGGACAAGGCACGCCGCGAGCAAGAGCAGGCCATCGCAAACGCCCGGGCAGATGCCGCGCATGCGCAGTCGATTATCGAGCAGGCGACCGAGGTGCACGACCATCCCGAGATCACCGAATCACTCGCCGGGTCCTTGGCACGCGACAAGGCCGAGCATACCGAGACCGAGCGCGAAGTTGCCCAACTCGAGGCCGCCGAAGACGACGTGCGCAAGCGAACCCGCGACTCACGCGTCAAATTCACCGGAGCCATCGTCTGCATCATCGCCGCAATCCTGGTGATCATCGCAATCTGGTTGTTCGCGAGCAAGTAAGCCGGTTGCCAAAAACGCCCCAACGCAGTTGCGGTGAGATAGTTCCTGTTTAGCCCTCAAAAAGGCCAATTCAAGAACTATCTCACCGCAACTTTTTGATTGGTGCAAGGCAACCTATCCCTCTTGCACCGATCTCTTGAAATAAGGAGTGTCCCCAGGTGCCGGCACAAAAGGAACGTCCCCAAGTGCCGCCTTCGCAAGAGTGTCCCCTTTGACTAGTCATTTAAGAACGTCCCCAATGACTACAAGTGCCAACAACGGCGACGCCGATGCCTTGGCAACGACAGCGAAAACCCGCCAGAGCGAGCAAGGTGCCTTGAAACAAGGCGGCATTGACCTTCTGGTCATGCCGCCGAAGTTGAAAGGTAGATTGCCGCTCTGGCGGGTTTGCAGCGTCGGCCGGTTACGGCGTTTGGAAAACGCCGTAACCTACTGAATGAGCATGGCGTCGCCAAAGCTGAAGAAGCGGTAGCGCTCCTCGATGGCGGCGGCGTAGGCATCCATGATCTGATCGCGGGTAGCAAGCGCGCTCACAAGCATCATGAGCGTAGAGCGCGGCACGTGGAAGTTCGTGATCAGTGCGTCGACCACGTGATAGGTCGAGCCGGGCATGAGGTAGAGCTGCGTCGTCGCGTTCTCGCGCACCACGATGTCACCGCGGCCGAGCGTGTCGGCGCCGTCCTCGCGGCCCTCAAAATAGCGCGCCGTCACGGCCGGATCGGACACTGGCGCATCGGCGTCAAACGCGCTCTCGAGCGAGCGCACCGCCGTGGTACCGACAGCGATCACACGATGGCCCTCGGCCTTTGCCTTATGCACGGCGTCGACAACCTCCTGCGACACGTGGTAGCGCTCGGTGTGCATCACATGCTGTGTGGGATCGTCCTCCTCCACCAGACGGAAGGTATCGATGCCGACCTCGAGCTCGACGGCGGCAAATTTGGCACCCTTGGCCTCGATAGCGGCCATAAGCTCGGGCGTAAAATGCAGACCCGCCGTGGGAGCGGCAGCCGAGTGCTCCTCCTTCATGGCATAGACGGTCTGGTACTTCTCGGGATCGCCCTCGTAATCGGTAATGTAGGGCGGCAGCGGCACGTGGCCGGCCGCATGGATGGCCTCGTCGAGCGTGCGCGGGTCGCCGGCGGCATTGCAACCGGCCGGCTCAAAGCGCACCAGACGGCCACCGCGGCTATCAGTGACAAAGTCGATGACCTCGGCCGTCAGCACCACGGGAGCCCCCTCGGGCGCATGGGCGCCACCCGCACGATACTCAATCTGAGCACCGGGCTTCAGGCGCTTGCCCGGCTTGACCAGACACTCCCAAACATGGCCCAGCGGGTCAACATCCTCGCGGCGCTTGAGCAGCAGCGTCTCGACCACGCCACCCGAGCCCGACTTGCGACCGATCAGGCGGGCCGGCATCACGCGCGTCTTGTTGATGACGAGCACGTCGCCCGGCTCGACATAGTCGATGATGTCGCGGAAGATGCGGTGCTCAACGGTGCCGCCATGCTTCAGCGGCGTTCCTGCTTCGGAGCCCTTGCGATCCACCACCAGCAGGCGGCAGGAGTCGCGCGGCTCGGCAGGTGCCTGGGCGATGAGCTCTTCAGGAAGGTTGTAGTCAAAATCATCGGTACGCATAGACACGTCGGATACTCCTTATATAGATAAAGTCCGCTCTACATCCTAGCAGGCCGCCAGCCCAAATGAACTACTTTTTGGCGGCTTTGCGCTCGTCGCGGATGCGGGCGCGATCCATGGCCGCCTCGACGGCCGAGAATCGGCAACCGCAATAATTCTGCCGATACATGCCAAGCTCGCGCGAACGGCGTGTTGCCTCGGGATAATACGGGCGAAAATCGCGAATGACCGGGGTGAGACCGCGGGCGGCAGCCAGACGCTCCAACACGTCATTACAGGTATCGAACAGCTGATACGGCGAGACGGCGAGCGTCGTACCCACATATTCGAACCCGCGCTCCTGGGCCACGCGGCACGCTTCGGCCAAGCGCAAGGCATAGCACGCGCGACAGCGACGAGGCCGATCGGCACCCAGCGGTGCCACGCCGGTCTCCCAGCGATCGCGGTCCTCCCCTGCCTCGATGAGCTCGATGTCGCCATCGGCACACCACCGGCGCAGTTCGTCCAAGCGGCGCTGCCATTCATCGCGCGGTTGAATATTGGGGTTGGTCCAGCAAATCGTGGGCTCAAACCCCTCCTCGCGCAGCAGGCGAACCGGCTCGAGCGAACACGGCGCACAGCAAGCATGCAGCAGCAACGGCTTCATCAACATCCCCGTCCCAGAAAAATCATCCCAAAAAGACTACCTTGCGAAAAAGCGCACGCCAAAGGATGTGTCCTCGCAGGCGACAATGCGGCGGTCGCGCAGGATGGTCCGCACGTAATACCAGTCGCCCACACAGCCCGACAAGTGCAGACCAGCTGCCAAGTAGCACAGCAGCGGATAACCCGAGCATGCAAACCCCAAGGCAAACGCCGCCGTCACAATAACCGTCGGCGCCAGGCAAACCGCCATGTACCGCCGGCGCGAATACACAACGCCCTCGGCGCAAGCATAAATCATGCAGGTTTCGAGATTTGCCCCAAAGGTCACATGCGCACCGGCGGGCGCAAACAACTTAAAGAACACGCCGTGAACCAGCTCGTGCACGGCAAACGACGCAGCAGAAACGACTGCCAAGCCGACTATCCAGCCCAAGACCGCCATCCAGCCGCCCGCGTCGGCCGCATCCAAGTCCGCAGGCCCGCCCAGCAGCATAAACACCGGCACCAGGCACATGGCAAATGCGCCAAGCACTGCCATCCCCCACACAAAGCAGGCGTGCAGAAAATCCTCGTCCTCAAACGCATGTATGTTGGAAATCTCATTCATAGCATCTTAGGATAGCGCCCCTGCCACGTACCCGTCCGCATGTGCGATAATGTCGAACGATATGCACGAATTGACCACCGCGTCGCCAGGCCTTGAGCCCGGCCGCGCCCTCACCATATGCGAAGGAGTCCCATGGCATCCAAATACTCCATGAACGACCGTCCCAGCTGGCCGCGCCGCGCCATCGTTACCGCCGGCGAGCCCTACGGCAACAAGGGCCTGCACTTTGGCCACGTCGGCGGCGTCTTTGTCCCGGCCGACTTCTTCGCCCGCTTCCTGCGCGACCGTCTGGGCCGCGAGAACGTCATCTTCACCTCGGGCACCGACTGCTACGGCTCGCCCATCATGGAGAGCTACCGCAAGCTCAAGGAGAACGAAGGCTACGACAAGTCCATCGGCGAGTACGTCGAGTCCAATCACTCCCGCCAGGCCGCGACCCTCAACAACTACAACATCAGCTGCGACATCTACGGCGGCTCGGGCCTTGAGCCGGCGGCCCAGATCCACAACGAGGTGACCGCCGAGATTATTGAGCGCCTGCACGAGCAGGGCACCATCTCCAAGCGTTCCACGCTGCAGTTCTACGATGCCAAGGCCGGCACATTCCTCAACGGCCGCCAGGTGATTGGCCGCTGCCCCATCCAGGGCTGCAAGTCCGAGAAGGCGTACGCCGACGAGTGCGACTTGGGTCACCAGTTTGAGCCCGAGGAGCTTATCGCACCCAAGAGCCAGCTCACTGGCGAGGTGCCTGAGCTGCGCCCGGTCGACAACCTCTACTTCGACCTGCCGGCCTACCTCGACTTTATGAAGACCTACACCGCCAAGCTCGCCCAGAACCCGCAGGTTCGCTCCGTGGTCTCCAAGACCATGGAGGAGTGGCTGCTGCCGGCACAACTCTATATTCAGAACAAGTTCCGCGAGGCCTTCGACGCCGTCGAGGACCAGCTGCCCGAGCACACCGTGCTGGAGCCCGAGGGCAACAAGAGCAGCTTTACCGTCACCTTCCCCAGCTGGAAGGAGCGCGACGACGCCCACGCGGTGCTCGCCAACGGCGGCGTGCGCTTCCGCAGCGGTAAGGCGCTCGTGCCCTTCCGCATCACCGGTAACATCGACTGGGGCGTTCCGGTGCCCGAGGTCGACGGCGTGAACAACGTCACCTGCTGGTGCTGGCCCGAGAGCCTGTGGGCGCCCATCAGCTACACCCGCACCGTGCTCGCACGCGACGCCAAAGCCGCCGGCGTAACCGAGGGCGTCGCCGCCCAGGATGCCGCCCTCATGGGTGAGCCCGCAGCCGATTCCACGCAGGTACCCGCACCCACCTACCAGCACAGCTCGCTCGACTGGCGCGACTGGTGGTGCTCTGACGACGCTCAGATCTACCAGTTCATCGGTCAGGACAACATCTACTTCTACTGCATCGCGCAGACCGCCATGTGGGAGGCCCTGGGCTGGGACCTCACGCAGAGCACCGTTAGCGCCTGCTATCACCTGCTCTACATGGGCAAAAAGGCCAGCTCGTCCTCGCAGACGCCTCCCCCGCCGGCAGACGACCTGCTCAACCACTACACCTGCGAGCAGATGCGCGCGCATTGGCTGTCGCTCGGCCTGTCCGAGAAGCCGGTGAGCTTTAGCCCCAAGGCATACGACACCCGCGTGACCGGCAAGGACAAGGACGGCAACGAGGTGCGCGCCTGCGACGACAAGCGCGTCATCGATCCGGCCCTTAAGGAGAGCGCCCTTTTGACCGGCGTCTTCAACCGCCTGGCCCGCAGCTGCTTCTACGGCGTCGCCATCAAGGAGGGCGACGAGAGCCCCTATCGCAACGGCTGCATCCCCGCCGGCGCCGCCTCCGCCACTGTGGTCGAAGCCGCCGAGCAGGCCGCCCTTGCCTTTGAGCAGGCCATGTACAAGTTCGAGACGCACCGCGCGCTCGCCGTGTGCGACGACTACCTGCGTGCCGCCAACAAGCGCTGGAGCGACGCCTCCAAGGCCGCCAACAAGCTCGAGGGCGAACCGGCCAATACGGCGATGACGCAGGCCCTCGTCGACGCCTTTACCGAGCTGCGCGTGGCGACCGTGCTCATGCACGGCATCGTCCCGGCCGGCTGCGAGCTCATCTGCGAGTACTTCGACGTCGATCCGATCGCCTTCTTTAGCTGGGATAACATCTTTGCCTCCACGGACGAGTTTATGGAGAGCCTGGGCGAGAAGCCAGGCGAGCACCGCGTGAAGCCGCTGCCCCCGCGCTTCGACTTCTTCAGCAAGCACGAGAGCCAGTACTAAAGCACGCCAGCAGCGGCGTGCCCGGAAAGTAGTCTATTTGGGACGGGAAGGAAAGACGGATGTCCAAGCCGCGTCGTCGTAAGCAGAAAAAGCAGGTCAAGGCCGAGCTCAAGCTCAGGCAGTTTGCCGCTACCGAGCTTTCCGACCAGCTTGCCGCCCAACACTCCGCCGCCGACCTGCCGCGCTTTATGGTCGACACGGTCGCCGGCGCCTATGCCCCCGCCGATGCCCAACTCATGATCGAGGGCTTTGGCGCCGCGGCCACACGCCCGGTCACGCTGCGTGCCAACACGCTCAAGGCGACCGCCGAGGACATCGCCGCCGCACTCGACGAGGCCGGCATCGCGCACCAAACCGTTACCTGGTATCCGGACGCCTTCATCCTGCCCGAGGCCCAGGTTTCCGGCCTGTGGGACCTCGACATCTACCGCGACGGCAAGATCTACTTGCAAAGCCTGTCGTCCATGATGCCGCCGTTGGTCCTGGGCGCCCAGGCAGGTGAGGACATCCTGGACATGTGCGCAGCCCCTGGCGGCAAGACGACGCAGATCGCCGCCCTCACGCAGGGACAGGCGCACCTTACCGCCTGCGAGATGAGCATTCCCCGCGCCGAGAAGCTCGAAGCCAACCTCCACCGCCAAGGCGCCAAAAACGTGCCCGTCATGCGCATCGACGCACGCGAGCTCGACGAGTTCTTCCGCTTTGACCGCATCCTGCTCGACGCTCCCTGCACCGGCACGGGCACCGTCATCAGCGGCAACGAGAAGAGCCTGCGCGGCCTCACCGAGCAGCTGCTTTGCAAGTGTGCCCGCTCGCAGCGAGCACTTCTGGACCGCGCCATGGGTGCCCTCAAGCCGGGCGGCACACTCGTCTATTCCACCTGTTCGATCATGCCGCAGGAAAACGAGGACGCCCTGCAAGAGGCCCTCGACAAGCACATGGACTGCGAGCTTATCCCCCTCGACGGCACACCGAGCGAAAGTGAAGCGCGCCGTGCTCAGGAAGCTGGCGAAGAGCCGCGCATCGAGAGCAACGCCCTCACCGAGGCCATTGCCGCCGGCCACGTATCGGCCATCACCAACGGCATGCCCGGCACGCTGACCATTCCGCCCAGCCGCGACTTTGAGGGCTTCTATATCGCCCTGATCCGAAAACGCAGCTAGCGCACGGATTCAAAACTCAACAAACTATCTCCGTGCGCGCTTGTCCTGCTGGTCACGGTGCTGCTTAAGCGCCTCGCGTTCCTTGCGCTCGGCTCTTTTGCCTTTAATGGCCGTAACCACAAAGTAGATGACCGCGGCGGCTACGATTGCGCCCACACACAGGCCAATCGAGCCCAACATTACTGTGAATTCCATTCCGCGTCACCTCTCTTTTAAACGGGACATTCAAGATAGCACCTCAATACCCGCCACCACAGCTCCTTCACGTTCGCCGGCCCTTCGGTCTAACGGATGGCACGGCGGGGAAAAATCAACTCGTCAAACGATTTAGCAAGCACAACGCTGCCGGCACCTTGCCGGCCACCATCGCATAGAATCGAGGATCCATGGATACCCTCAACGACCTAAACGAGCGCGTCGACGCCTTTGTCGGCACCAGCTCCTTCGACACGCCGGTCACGGCAAACGACCAAGCCCCCATCGATGTTCCCGCCGAGGTTCACGAGGACATCGTCGCGTCGGTCGATTTTTCCGAGGTCGAGCTCGCAGACGAGTTCACCGAGCCCCAGGTAGCCGTGACCCCCAACGGACTGCTCCCCATGGAGCCGCTGCCCATCGACGGGCGCCTGCGAAAGGCGGCCCTCCGCATGCCCGACGAGATCGAGGAGGCCAGCGGCTTTACGCTCTTCGGTCGTCGCATCAAGTCGCTTATCTACACCACCGACGTCGCGGTCATCCGCAACTCCAATGCCGACGCTGTGTTCGCCGTCTACCCCTTCACGCCACAGCCGGCCATTACGCAGGCGCTGTTGACCGTCGCCGAGTGCCCGGTCTTTGTGGGCGTGGGCGGTGGCACCACCACCGGTAAGCGCTCCGTGCAGATGGCGGCCGTCTCCGAGATGCAGGGCGCGGCGGGCTGCGTGGTCAACTCCCCCGCCACCGCCGAGATGGTCGAGCACATCACCAACATCGCCGACATCCCCGTCATTGCCACGGTCGTTCGCTGCGACGATGATGCGCATGCCAAAGTGCGCGCCGGAGCCAAGATCCTCAACATCGCGGCCGGCAAGAACACGCCGCAGGTCCTGCGTGAACTGCGCGAGCACTATCCCAACCTGCCGCTTATCGCACCGGGTGGCAAGACGCCCGAGAGTATCCGCGAGACCATCGCCGCCGGCGCCAACGCCATCATCTGGACACCGCCTTCGGCCCAGCAGCTGCAGACCGACATGATGCAGCGCTACCGCAAGATGAAAGAAGACGCCACGCCTGTCATCTCGCACGACGATGTGCCCATTATCGACCAGGTCGCCGCCGCCGAGGTCAGCCAGGTCGAGAACATGAATCCCGACGTGCCGATTCCCGACGAAGTCATCGAGCGCGTCGCTTCGATCCACGATCACATCGAGGAGCGTCGCGCCAACCGTGGACTCAAGCCCTCACTGCACGGCTTCTTCTTCCGCGGAAAGAAACGCTAACCGCAACAGCAAGGCCCACCCCACAAACGTGAGGCGGGCCGTTTTCGTTTGAGCAATCATGTGGCGACGTGATGCGGCAAATTAATCCACGCGCTTGTCGCCCATAAAGAAGAGCGCCACCGTACCAGGTCCGGTGTGCGAACCGATCAGAGCACCGATATTGTTGATCTCAATCTTGCCTTTGAGCTGCGGAACTTGTTCCTCAATCAGCGCCGCAACGGCCTCGGCATCCTCGCGGCACGCCGAGTGCGACATGGTGCACTTACCCGAATAAGCCGCACCGTCCTGCACATGTGCCATCATGGTCTTAGCCATCTCGGAAATCGCGCGCTTCTTAGTGCGAATCTTCTCACGTGGCGACAGCCCACCCTCGCAATCGACCGTCATAAGTGGGCAAATCTTAAGCGCCGTGCCGATGATCGCGCTCGCGGCCGAAATGCGACCGCCGCGCAGATAGCTCGACAGATCGGTCGAGAAGAACCAGTGGTGCAGGTTGAGTTTATGCTCCTCAATCCAAGCGGCCGTCTCGTCGAGCGAAGCGCCGCTATCGCGAACGTCGGCGGCATACTCCACCAACAGGCCAAAACCCGAAGACGCCGCCAGCGAATCGATGACACGCACCTTGCCGCCCTGGGGATAGCGATCCGCGAGCATCTGTGCCGCAACGCAAGCCGAACCATACGTGCCCGAAATACCCGACGACAACGTAAGGTGCAGCACGTCTTTGCCCTCGGCAACAAACGGCTCCCAAAACTCCTCGTACTCACCCACGCTCACCTGAGACGTCTTGGGCATGGCACCCGCGGCAATCTGAGCAAAAAACTCGTCCGCCGTAATCGACTGATACAGATCATCCGTATAGACAACATCGTCAATCTCGTAATGAAAACACACGACAGGGATATCGCGCGACGCAAAGAACTCACGGGTTCGATCGGCGGCGGATTCACAGGTCAGGACAAAATCACTCATATGAGGCTCCTTAAGTATTGCTACGCAAATTATCGCACAGCAAGCCTAAATACGATACAAATGTCCACTATTTACCAATTCGAACCATTGGCATTGAATATCTTTATCATCAACATCCCCATCCCCGCCATGGGCCAACATGGGCAAAATCATCCCCTTCGTCTCCACTTAACCGACACATCAACCTCAACTAAATCGATTTAGCAAACCGTTCAGCCGACAATTCAGCCACCGGCGCTAAATCGAAACAAAGCCGGCGCATACTGATAAACGTTTGACGCTGTTTTATCAGTTTTACCAACCATATCGGAAGGTGTTTCATGGTCGCATTCGATCGCAATCCGCAAGACTTTAAGTATCTGCGTCTGCTGTCGAGACAATTTCCCACTGAGCAATCCGCGTTTACCGAGATCATCAATCTCTCGGCCATTCTCAACCTGCCCAAAGGCACCGAGCATTTTATGAGCGACGTGCACGGCGAGTACGAAGCCTTTATGCACATCCTCAACAACTGCTCGGGCGTCGTGCGCGAACATGTCGACGAGATCTTTGGCGACACGCTCACCTTTGACGAAAAGGGCGAGCTGTGCACACTCATCTACTACCCGCGCGAGAAGATCGAGCTGGTCCGCAGCCAGCACGAGGACTCGCCCACCTGGTACAAGACCATGCTCGACCAACTCATTGTGGTTGCCCGCTCGCTTTCGAGCCGCTATACGCGCTCCAAGGTGCGTAAGGCCATCCCGCGCGATTACGCCTACATCATCGACGAGCTGCTGCACACGCATCCGGACGAGAACAACTATCGCGTGCGCTATCACGAGCGCATCGTGGAGTCCATCCTAGAGACCGCAAGCGCCGACGACTTTATCGAGTCGCTCGCCTCGCTCATCAAGCGCCTGGCCGTCGACCACCTTCATTTGGTGGGCGACATCTTC
Source organism: uncultured Collinsella sp. (assembly GCA_905200715.1). Taxonomy (GTDB): domain Bacteria; phylum Actinomycetota; class Coriobacteriia; order Coriobacteriales; family Coriobacteriaceae; genus Collinsella. The sequence goes on from CAJKLK010000018.1 coordinate 11,511, forward strand.
GACCGCGGTGGCGGTGCGGCCAAGATTATGGACCGTCTGCTCACCTACCATTCGCTCGACATTCAGTGGGGCAACCACGATCTGCTGTGGATGGGCGCCGCCGCCGGCGAGCCCGCCTGCATCGCCACGGTGCTGCGCAACAACCTGCGCTACGACAACTACGAGATTCTCGAGAACGATTATGGCATCTCGCTGCGCGAGCTTGTCGCCTTTGCCGATGCCACCTATACCGCCGGTGAGCCCATCAGCCCACTGATTAAGGCCATCAACGTCCTGCTCTTTAAGCTCGAGGGCCAGATTATCCAGCGCCACCCCGAGTTCGATATGGCCGACCGTCTGTTGCTCGACAAGGTCGATCGCGATGCCGGCACGGTCACGCTCGCCGACGGCAGCGTGTGGCCGCTCACGACCAACGACTTCCCCACCGTCGATCCGGCGGACCCCTACACGCTCACGCCCCAGGAGCAGCACATCATCGACAAGCTCGTGTCCGAGTTTGTCACCGCCGATCATCTGCATCGCCATATCGATTTCCTCTACACCCACGGCTCGATGTACAAGGTCACCAACGGCAATCTGCTGTTCCACGGCTGCGTGCCGCTCAACGAGGACGGTACCTTTAGCAGCATGAACTGCCTGGGTACCTGGCACGCCGGCCGCGATTATCTCGATTTTTGCGACCGCATCGCCCGCCGCGCCTGGCGCGTAGGCGACCGCGACGCCCTCGACTGGATGTGGTACCTGTGGATCGGCTTTAACTCACCCGCCAGCGGACGCCTGGTGCGTACCTTTGAGCGCGCCTACATCGCCGACAAGAGCACGTGGGTCGAGCCGATGGACCCGTACTTTACGCTTACCAAGTCGCCCTCGGTCTGCGACGACATCATGCGCGAGTTCGGCGTTGCCCCCATGGCATGTTCGCCGACCGGCCACATCATCAACGGCCACACGCCCGTCAAGACAACCAAGGGCGAGCGGCCCATCCGAGCCGACGGCAAGCTACTGGTCATCGATGGCGGCTTCTGCCGCGCCTACCACCCCAAGACGGGCATCGCCGGCTACACGCTTATCTCCAGCTCGCGCGGATGCCGCCTTAAGTCGCACCGGGCCTTTACAACGGTTGCCGAAGCGCTCACGCGCAACGTGGACATCGAGAGCGAGACCAACCGCTTTGACGAGGCCGACCGCCGCCGCATGGTGAGCGACACCGATACCGGTGCAAAGATCCGCAGCCAGATCCAGGACCTACGCCAACTGCTCGATGCATATAGAAACGGTGCTATCGAGGAGCGCGCCTAGCCCCGCCTGCGGGGATTGGCTAAACTTGCTGAGTTTGTCATCCCCACGGCGCCGCGGCGCCACCCTAAGGCAGGTACCATGCAAAAGCTCCTTGCGCAGATCATGAAGTTTGGCGTTGTCGGCGTCGTCGCCACGGTCATCGACTTTGGCATCATGAATCTGCTCCACTACGGTCTGGGCCTCAATATCCTGATCGCCAATACCAGCGGCTTTATCGTCTCGCTCATCTTTAACTACGTCGCGAGCATGAAGTACGTGTTTGCGCACAAGGAGGGCATGAGCCGCCGCCGCGAGTTCATTATCTTTGTCGTGCTGTCCGTAATCGGCTTAGCTCTCAACGACGGTATCGTGCTGGCGCTCAACGCCGGCCTGGGGCTCGAGGCCAATATCGCCAAGATTTGCGCCACCGCACTTGTTATGGTCTACAACTTTGTGACCCGAAAGATCTTCCTGGAGGGCGAGGAGACCAAGTAGCTCGGCTTTCCCGCACAGCTACGGGGCCCACGGACGACATGCGTCGAGCGCTGCGCTGTTCGTGGGCCTTGCTCGTTTACGGAAGGATTTACGACGTTTGCGGATTGTCTCTTGCAAATTTGACGAGTTCGTATAGTTCTTGGCAAAGCCCTTACGTTTCCCTTGCAAAAGCTCTAAAGTATCCTCTGCTCGATTCGTCAACGCATTGGATGTGATTACGTGCGCAAGGCACTGGCACAACCTCATACTAAGCAATTCCTCAAGTTCGCTGTCGTGGGTCTTATCTCCTTTGGCATCGACTGGGGTATGCTCATTGCGCTCGTCGAGCTGTTCCATCTCGACTTTTTGATGAGCACCACGATCTCGTTTATCACGTCCGTCGTGGTCAACTACTGGCTCAGCATGAAGTATGTGTTCGACCATCGCGAGGGCATGAGCCGCAAGCGCGAGTTCACGATCTTCACCATCCTGTCAGTGATTGGTTTGGGCCTCAACGACCTGTACATGTTTGTGGGCGTCACGTTTTTGAGCATCGGCTACCAGGCCATGAAGGCCATCGCCACGTTCCTGGTCACCTGGTACAACTACTTTAGCCGCCGCTTCTTCCTCGAGGGCGCGCAGTCGTAGACGGCCCAACATCATCTCGCTTCGCAGCCGGTTGGAATTCACGTTCCAACCGGTTTTTTGTTTGCCGAGAGACCCGGCGACCCAGTCCTCTACGCATGAAAAACGGGCGGCTCGGATGTTTGTCCGAACCGCCCGTTTGGCGTGTTATGTCGAGGTCTCTAGCCTGTAACGTAATACCAGACTACGTTGTCGCCGTTTTTGAGAACGTAGTTGCTGCAGGCCGTATTGGGCGTTACGCCGTTGACGGAGTACATCCAGCCGCTCGTGCCGCCGTGCTCCTTCTCGGCCAAACCGCCAATGGCGGCGACATACGTGCCATACGACGAGCCGTGAGCATTCACGGAAAGGCCCAGAGCGCACAGGGCATCGTAGGCCGTAGCACCCTTATTGAAGGTGAACGTACCGCCAGAAGACACAGGATTGCCTACGGCACCCGATGTGACCGAGACCGTCACTGTGACGTAGCCAGGCTGCTGCGAGCCGCCCTGGCTATCCGCAGAGGCACCACCACCGTTAGAAGTGGACCCACCGCCGGTCGTCGATCCCCCACCCGAAGATGAGCCGTCAGAAGCGCTCGATCCGCCAGTGGACTCAGAATTCTGCGAACCCGATTTATCCCCGGACTTCTTGCCGCCCTTGCCTTCGGACTTCTTCTCTTTCGAGTCCTTGTCCGAAGACTCGGAATCGTCCTTGGAGTCGGATTCGTCCGAATCCTTGGACTCAGAGCTCGCATCATCCGAAGATTTTGAGCCCTTGACTCCAGTCTTACCCGAAGCGGTAGTCGAGCCGGAAACCGACGCATCCTTGGCGACGACGCTCTCCCCCGTCACGGTCTCGACAATCCAATCGATGGACCAGGCACCGCTGACGGAAGGGTGAACAAAGCCCAGCGAGACGACAATCAGCGCAATGCAGACGGCCGTCAGAGCGCCAAGCAGCGTCTTGCGCCGAGGGGCGGACGCCGCCGAAGCGGCGCCCTTTTGCTTTGCATCGTCGAGCTGGATGAACGACGAGTCGGACTGCTTGGACTCGGCGTCCCGAGGCTTATTGGACACAGCCCTCACCTACCGACGCTTGGTGAATACGAACACGCCGATGACGGCAAGACCAATCACGCCAGCCGCAACGCCGACGATGGCAAGCGGATTGAAGCCAGACTCCTGCGAGGGAGCCGCAGCGGACTTCTTGGCAGTGGTCGCTGCAGACGAGCCCGTGTCGGACTTCTTGTCCTTCTTGTCGGACTTATCGGAATTCTTCTTGGAATCCTTATCGTCCTTGGTCTCGGTCGTAGTCGTGGTAGACACCGGCTTCTGACCCGGAGCAACAGCACCGCCAGCCTGCTGGCCGTTTGTACCGTTACCCGAGCCGCCTTTGGAGTCAGAGCCACCGTTACCGTCAGGGGCAACGGCGTTCTTGATCCACTTGGCATACAGCGTCATATCAGCCGTCACCGCAACGCTAAAGTCATACGCCTCCGTACAAGCCTCGTCGGTATACCAACCAGCGAAGGTGTAGCCCTCGCGCGTCGGATCGGCAGGCTTGGCGACAGAGCCGTTGGCGGTCGTAGTCTGAAAATCGACCTTGGACCCCTCGCCGGCATTGAACGAAACCTTAACGCCAGCATTCAGCTTGAACAGCGCGCCAGAGTCGTTGATGTAGTACAAGTTGCCCTGGGCATCACAAGCGATTGGCGAATCACAGTAGTTGTTGTGGCCTGTTGCGCTAAACACACCAGAAGCCTCAGTGTCACCCAACTTGTAACGATATACGCCACCGCCCGAGGTGTAATTGCCTTGAGCGGTGGTCTCACCATAGTTGACGGTGAAATACACGTAGTAGGTCCCATCGGCCTGAGCACTCACCAGCGGAGCGCCCTTGATGCCACCGGCAGGAAGCGCAGAGCCATCGGCAGACGAAACCAGCGTCGTGGCAAAGTCGTTGGCCGGATCAATAATCGCTAGCGCAGAGCCGCCAGCAACCTCGCCGCCAACAATCAGCTTGCCATCATCATACGTCGTAGGCACACACGCGCAGCCCGTAAGGCCAAGGTCAACTACACGCTCCTCGGTAATACGCGAAGCGGCATCCGCATCGCGCGAGCTGCCATCGGAAATCGCCAACACGTGCAGCTTGCCGTCGCGCGAGATGAGATAGGCATGGCCGCCGTCAGCCGAAAGCACGCAAGTGGAGTTGACAATCGAACCAACCGAAACACTTCCGAGCAAATCGCCCGAAGACTTGCTGAGCATCTCGACGGTACCGGCACTGGTGGGAACCAAGACAAAGTCATCACCCACCGTAGCGCCTGTCCAGTAATAGCCCTCATTGGCATTGACATGCTGCCAGGAAACAGCACCTGTCAGCATATTAATGCGCGTCAGGTGGCCGTTGTTGTACGTACCCGATCCAAAATCGACATCAACGGTACCAACATAGAGATAGTTGCCATCAACCGTCATCTGAGAATTCGACTGGGCAACGTCGTTCACCGCATCGGTAATCCAAACTGTCGTAAGAGCATCGGCAGTCAGGGCCTGAACCGAACCGCCATTGAGCGGAACGATAACCAAACCGTTCGCGTAAATCGGGCGCGAGGTGTAACCGACCGCAGCCTTAAGTTTCGCCTCGGCAAGGACCTTGCCCGACTCGGCGTTAATCTTTAGCAAACGCTTGTTGACGGCGAGGTATACGTAGCCGTCAACAACGATAGGCTCACTTGCGTTGGGATTCGTGGCACCCGAGTACGCCTTCCAATCGAACGTCCATGAGCTCGCCAGCGCACCCGTAGGCGTCGAAATATTCTCGACCGCCGCATTGGACTTGCCATCCCAATCGGACTTCAAATGGGTCGGACGCGGGGCGCTCGGATCGACTACGACCTCGTCGGGATTAGGCACAGTATCGCCGGCAGCATAGGCCCAGACGATCGTGTCGCGCGGCTTGAGCACGTAGTCGCTATCGAGCTGAGGTCCGGGAACACCGTTAACAAAGTACGACCAAGCGCCAGCCAGCTTAGTGCCGTCAAGCGGGGAGACAAGGCTGTGAACGCCCCAGAAGCCCAGCTGATCGTACATCTCGGACTTGATGCCCAAAGCATCAAAGTAGGCGGCAGTGGCGTCCTTAATCGTCGTGCCCTCAACAAACACCTGCGTCGAAGGATCGGTCCAGCGCTGTGCCTTATCGTCCTTCTTGCCGATGATCTCCATCGAGACAGAAACCTGACCGGGCATGGCACCATCGGAACCATAGACCCAGGTAATCTCATCGCCGGTCTTGAGCGTGTAGTTGCCGGCGCCGACATTGGCCATCTTGCCGTTAACGAAGAACTGCCAGGACTTCCAGGTGCTTTCGTTAACCTGTACGGTCGAAAGCGTCACGTTCTTATTGAACGGGGAAGTCAGCGAATTGAGGAACCAACCATACGAACCGGTTTGGACGTCGGCGCCAATACCGGCCTGCTTAAAGACCCGCTCGGAAAGATCGGCAGCAGTTGCGCCCTCTTCCACCAGTGCAGTCGTAGGCTGCGCCCACGTCTGCTGGGCGCCCGAAGCGTCCTGACCGATAACGGTGCAGCTTACCGAAAGCTGGTCGGTGGGTGCAGCGTCACCGTACTTCGAGTAGCACCAGACGACGGAGTCGCCCGCCTCGAGGGAGTAGCTGCCAGCGCCCACCGATGAGGCGACGCCGTTAATGAACAGCTGCCAATACGCGCCCGTCGCTGAATCGTACGCAAGAGTGCGGCCTGCATCGAAAGGCGACGTAATGGAGTTGAGTACCCAACCCCAAGAGCCATTGGGGTCATAGTCGACCTTGAGACCGGCCTGCTTAAAGAGCTCCTCGGAAAGATCGGCGGCCGTCGAGCCATTCTTGAGCGTGTACTGCGTCGCGGCAGCCCACGTCTGCTGCTTGCCCTTGGAATCGACGCCGATAACTGTGCACGTCGCCGTAACCTCGGGATCGTTTTGACCGCTCGTGCCCAGAACCGTGATCTTTGCCGATACGTCCTGGTTGGCAAGCTTGGCATACGCGGCATTGTCGGGATAGCGCTCAGCATAGCGAGCGTACTTCTCGCTCGTCAGGCGCGAGGAAACGACAACCTTCGTGTTGTACTGCGGCTGCGTGACCTTGAGGTTCTCAGCAGAGACAATAGAGCTGTTGCTCGACTTAAACAGACGCCAGTCCTGTCCAGACATCGCGTCATAGCCAGGCAGGTCAACCGGAACAATGCCGAGGGACGTCGAATCGGTCGTTGCCTTGTTGTAGCTCCAGGCAAGGTTGCCGTCAGCATCCAGATACGCTTTCTGGAACGCGTGCATGTCGGCCGAAACGGCATTGGCGTCCTGGCCATTCAGAATGGCGGCAGCATAGCCGGCCTTCGCCTTTTCCATAAGAGAAAGCTCGGTATCGAGCTCGCCCTGGTCCTGCGGAGTAATGGCGAAGTCGAGGGTCTTGCTTGCCGTGACCTCGGCGTTGGACTTATCGGTCACCGTGAGGGTGATCTTGGTCTTCGCCGCCTCGGCGCCAGGCAGCGGCTGGTAGACCGTACCCTTATAGCCGTTGAACGTAATGTCATCGGTGCTGGCAGAGTACTTGACCTCGAAATACTTGCCGTCGATATTGAGCGTACTCGTGCGCGGCATCTGCAGGTCGGCGGTCAAGCCGTCCTTGTTGGCGGGCGTTTCGGTGCCGGAGTACTTGATGTTTTCGAAGGTAAAGGCCGCATCGACCTTCTCCTGCAGCGCCTTCTTGTCGGCGTTGACTTTCTCGGGATCGCCCTTGACGGTCACGGTGAAGTCGTGCGAGCCGGCAAGATTGATGTCGCCACTCGTAACCGTAACCTTGGCGGTCAGCGTCACGTCTCGATCGCTCGATGCGCGCGAAACCTTACCCGTCTTATCTTCCCAGCTATAACCAGAAACAAACAGGCGCTCGGTGTCGGAGCTTGTCCATTCAACAGAGAATTTCTTTGCGGAACCCGCCTTGTACGGAAGCGTGACATTTTGGGTCACGCCATCGGCGGACTCGCCCGCCGCGTAGCCAATCTGCAGGGATTCGGCAGCACTGTCAAGAAGGTCTTGCAGCTTAGCCTCGTCCCAAGCAACCTGCACCGACTTGTTGGGCTGGTAATACTCGGTCTTGCCATCGCGCGACAGTTCAAACGCCACATCGGCGTTACGCAGACCGTCGATGTTGTAACCAGTGTAGTCGTTGGGGTCAATGAAGAAGAACGTCACATCGCCGTTGGTCTTATCCTGGGCGTCGGAGATACCGACCGTAGCCTTGGCGTCCTCGGCCTTAAAGTCAACGCCGCCCTCGGAAACCTTGACGTCAATATCGGTAAAGCCCAAATCGGCAAGCTGCGCCTTCAGAACATCGTTAACGTTGCCGCCCTTAGCGCTGTAATCAACGGAGATCTGCTTATTGGAATCGTTGAGCTTTTGAACTGCGGCCTCAAGAGAGCCTGCGGCGATCACGGGGTTGGCAGAGACGAGCTCGACCGTCGAGCTGCCGCTCGTGGCGACAGCCTTCAGATACTTGCCCGCAGCAGAAGCCGAGACAGTCGCCTCGGCGCCCGACATATCGGACAGCAGCGTCCAGTCAGCCGCGGGAACCTTCGCATCGTCCGCCGCATACCAGGCAACAGTCGCCTGACCGGTGACGTCGATACCGTTGGTGGCCGAACCGTCGGCGCGCTTGGCCTGCGCCGTCGCCTTAACGCTATCACCCGAGACGAGATGGGTCGAATCGCTATTGATCTGCGGCGTAGTGGTCACGCGCAGCAGGTTATACTCCCCCGCCGCGGTAACACTGTCGGGCGAAACCCACTCAACGGTGTTGTCGAGGGCGTTCGCCGTAACTTTGATGCGCTTGCCAACAAGCGCGTCCGAAATGGTCAGGCTGCCATCGGTCGTATCGATGCCGTCGGTAAGCTCGGTCCAGTCGGCATCGCCCTCGCCCTTGGCATACCACGCCATGGTGAGTTCGGCATCCTCGGGCACGTCCTTGGTCGAGCCCGACCAGCTACCCGGAACCTGCACGCTCGGTGTGATCTTTGAGCCCACGCTGAGCGTAACGTTCTTATCGGCAAGCTCAATGCCCGCCAGCTTGTACTGGCCCTTAAGCGTCACGGGGCCGAGCGGGGCAACGGACTGCGTGCCGCCGTAGGAGCTCTTCTTCTGCGTGCTGGAGACGGTATTTTCGCTCGTCACCTTCACGCGCAGGTACTTGCCGGCATAGGCGGCGTCAACGGTATAGGCGGCCTCGGTAGCACCGGGGATATCGGTATAGGCGGAGTCGTAGCTCGAGCTGCTGTTTGCATACTGCCACTGGTAGGTCACGTTATCGGTGCGGTCGATATAGTGATAGTTGGAGCCGTCCTTTTTGCGCACCTTAGTCTTGAGCGTATCACCCACACGTACGCCGTTGGTGGCGGGAGAGCCCTCGAACTGCACGTCGTAAAGCTCAACTTGGCCAGCGACGGAGACAGGACCCGCCGCATAGTACGGCTTCTGCTCGCCATAGCCGCCGTTGGCCTTGGCCACGACGTACCAGCCCTTAAGGGCGGCGGTCACCGTCAGGGTGTTACCGGTCTCACCCTCGATAGGCGTGTTGCACGAGCTGGCGGTGTTCGACTTGCCCTTGTACCACTGCCACGTGACATGCGAGTCGGAGGTAACGTCGGTGGAGCCCGCCTTGGCGGTCGCCGTAATCGTGGAACCAACCTCGACTTTGCCCGAAGTCGGGCTCATAGTCACGCTCGTGACATTAATTGAACCAGCAGCAGCGACGAGAGCGCCCGTCGAGTTGGTCAAGCTCGAAGAGCCGATCTTCGAGGACACCTTGCACTTGAGGTACTTGCCGCCCAAAGCATCGGTTAGCTCGAGGGTCTCACCCGTGGCACCCGCAATGTCGGCATACGTGCCACTCTTGGTGTCAGAGCACTGCCACTGATAGTTGAGCTTACTCGCGTCGACGAATGCGCCGTACGCGCCGCCCTTCTCCTTGGCGCGAGCCTTAGCGGTATCCCCCACCGCAAAGACGCTCGTGTTGTCCTTGGTGTTAACGATAGACACGGCCGAAATCTCGACCGCACCGGCCTGTTTGACCTTGCTGGAAGTGGTCTTGTTCACCGTGTTGACACCAGCGTTGGCCTCGACCCTGATGTACTTGCCCTCAAGGTCGTCGCCCACCACGAGCGAAGCGCCCGTCTCGCCCTCGATCTTGGTAAAGCCCGAATACTGCGAGGTGGATGCGGACCACGTGTAGGTAACCTTGGCGTCGGCGGGGGCTTGCTGATAATAGCTTATGTACGGAGTCGCCGTCAGGGTATCGCCTATGCTCGGCGTGTCGCTACTCAGCTTAACGCTGTTAAGCTCCATCTGACCGGCGCCCAGCACGGGACCGGGGATGTTGTTGGCATTGATACCCGAGCCAGAAGAAACGGACGGACCGTAGTAGTCCTTGCCATCAACCGTTACCTTGCAGATAAAGTATTTACCTTCCATCGCGGCGGTGACGGTGAGCGACTGCTCGTGGCCTACGACCTCGGTGTAGTCGGCGACATTGCTGCTGGCCCTGGTCGTGCCGGCGAGCCAGGTGTAAGTCCAGGTGCCGGGATTGGCAACGGACTCAGTCGAAGTGCCGTACCAGTCGTCCTCGACCTCATCGTACATATTTGCCCAGAGCGTATCGCCCGCGCTGAGCGCGCCCGACTTCGTGGAATAGGAGCTGTCCTTATCCTTGGTGTCCTGGATGAAGACCTTGGCCTCGCTCGAAAGCGTTGTGGCGGACGCGGCGGTGACGGTGTTGTTCTGCTCCGAAGCAGCAGGCACCGCGGGAGAGCTCTCGGACTCAGTCGCGTTGTCTGCGGCGGTGTCGGCACCATTCGCGGCACTCGCAGTTGCGCCCTGATCTGCGCCGGCGCCATCGGCAGCAGCGCTCGCCGCCGCACTGTTCGCGCCGGTGTCGGCAGCAGTGCCCTCGTCTGCCGCTGCGCCCTCACCGCCCGTCGCAGTCTGGGCCACGGCCTCGGCAATGCCCTCGGCGCCCTCGGCCCAAAGTTGCGCCGGCGTGGTGCCAAAAGCCATGGCAAAAGCCAGGAACGCCACCAGACCGCGCTTGGCTACGCCACGGGCAATCACTCCATGGCGACGCCAAGAGGCGCGCTGGCACTCGTCCTCAAACATATCCATTTGTCTCCTACTGTCTGCACTTGGGGCATTGCCCAGCGGCTGCCCCACATCATCGCGCATATTGCGCTCGAGTACCCCCATCGGGGTCCCCCTTCCCTCCAGAGCCCAACGCGTACCGGCGGCATGCGCCGCGGCCGCGTACAAGATGGGAGGCGATCCGACTTAACCTTACCGACCCGGGCGCGCCGTCCGATCTGCGACGCGACCATCCCGGGCCAAGAGGAATTACGGTTACTGGTACAGCCGGGGACTTACACCCCGATTCTCCCAAACGCGCAGGAAAACCGCGCATTCGTGCGTCTCCGCACCACCATCTAGGCCATCGATTGTTACTGTCGATATGGTAGCACGCAAAAGGGCCCCGCACACAGGCGAAGCCCAAGGTAAAAGCTATGGTTTGCGATAGAAAAGAGTGGGGATGGAGTACCGGGCAGAATAACCCGCTTCCCCGACCCCGGAAAACGTTAACGTTTGCCGCCGTGACTATTGCGCCAGATCTCGCGGCCCAGCATCAGCGCCAGCGCCAGCGCACTCACGTAGCCCATAAAGCCAATGACCGGGATACCAAACACAACCGGCTCGATGCGCGCGTAGTACACCACCGACGAACCGATAAACAGACCGGCGATCACAATTGCCATCGACATGCGGTCGATAATTCCGCCCAGCTGTCGCAGCGCCTTATCGCTGCTCATAATCTGCGTGTTCACCTTAAGCTGGCCGCGCGTGAGCATGCGCGACGCCAGCCCCAGGTACTCGGCCGCCTCGAGCGAGCCTTTTGCCGCGCGATAGCTGCTCGCGGCAAGATCGCGCCCCATATCGCGCATGCGCGCATAGGTGCTTTTCTCGTTTTTGATGTGCGTCTGGATGATCTGGATCATGTTGACGTTGGGCATGTACTCGGTCAGCAGACCCTCGAGCGTCACCATGCCGCGCGCGAACATTGTCACCACACTCGGCAACTCAACGTCGTTCTTGCGCGCCAGATTCACCAGCGAGGTCAAAAACTCGCCGATATCAAGATCCTTAAGATCGAGGCCCGCAAAGTCGGCAACGATAAAGTCCAAATCGGACAAAAAGGCCGAATGGTCGAGCTCGGCAGAATCGCCCCGCGTCACGGCAAAGCGCATGAGCGAATCCTTGAGCTTGGGCACGTCACCTTCGGCCACGGCGAAAATCATATCCTTGACGATACCGCGGTCGTGGCTCGACATGCGGCCGACCATGCCCAGGTCAATAAAGTAGACGATGCCATCTTTGAGGATGATGTTTCCCGCATGCGGGTCAGCATGGAAAAAGCCATCGTCGAGTACCTGCGTCGAGTAGTCCTCGACAATCGCCGAGCCGATCTTTTCCAGGTCATAGCCCTCGGCCACCAAGCGCTCGGGATCGGCAATCGAGATGCCGTCGACGTAATCCATGACCACGACATGCTCGGTGCACAGATCCAGATAGGACTTGGGGCACGTCACGCCATGGACGCTCTTATGGAACTCATAGAAATCGTTGAGGTTTTTGGCCTCGGCCAAAAAGTTGGTCTCCTCGCGAAACGAGGTCCACAGTTCCTCGACCACGCCGTGCAGGTCCACAAACTGATCGGTATTGACGAACTTGGAAACGATACGCACCACCGAGCGAATGATGTCGATGTCCTGCGCCATGACCTGCTGCGCGCCGGGGCGCTGCACCTTAACGGCCACATCCTCGCCGGTCACCAAGCGGGCGCGGTGCACCTGCGCGAGCGACGCGCTTCCGAGCGGATTGGGGTCGATCGCGTCGAACATCTGCCCCAAGCGCTGGCCGTATTCCTCTTCCAGGCAGCGGAGCACTACCTCATACGGCACCGGCTCTACGTCGGAGCGCAGGCGACGGAGCTCGTCGCAAAAACGCTGCGGCAAAATCTCGGAGCGGTTAGCCAGAATCTGCCCCATCTTGACGAACATGGGGCCGAGTTCTTCGAGTAGACGACGCAGGCGCACCGGCGTGAGGTTATCCCATACGCGGTACTTTTTGATCAGGCGAACGATCTGCCCAATGCGCTCACGGCGACCCGCCGGCGTGAGCTGGTATTCATCATCCGGCGCCATCGCGTCGGGCTCCTCGGGGACCATATCGACAGCGCGCGGCTTCTTGCGAGCGCCCGAGACGGCGGCCTCAACCTCATCGACAACCGCCGTCTCATCACCCAAGGGATCTAGATTGTTGTAATCGGTGGTGGAATCTGCCATCTGCGCTGCTACTCGGCCTCTTCGGCGTCCTCTGCATCGTCGGGTTCAACGGACTCGACGGGCACCGAGGTCACGTTGTCCTCGACCGAATCGACGATATCGCGTACATGAGCCAGGAAGGCCGTGCGCTCAGGGGCGGTCATAACGCGGACGCGAGCCAGGATGAGCTCATCGAGCACGCGCTGTGCCGCAGTCTCGCCCTGCATGCCCAGGCGCTCGGTCAGGTCGGAGATGGTGCCACCCGCCTGCTCGAACATATCGGACACGCTGCGGGCGATATCGGGGGCGCCGGCATCCTTGCGGACCTGCTCGCCCTTGGTACCGAGGTCGTCGAGAACCTTCTTGCCGCCCTCGACGGCAACGGCGGCGGCGCCGAAGCCCACGTTGATGGCACCGTTAACAAGCTGATCGAATTTCATAACCATGGTTGGCTCCAATCGTGAACAACTGCATTGGCCTTCTTGTACCCAAGATCGAAAGAAAGCGACAAAGCGTTTTACCTCACATTGTCGTTCATCGCAAAGGAATTCTTCATGGCACAGCTCGTGGTGTAGAGGACCTTGCCCAGCAGGGCATCGGTCTCCACCCGCACGCGCTCGGCAAAGGCCTCGTTAGCGCGGGCGAGCTCGGCGGACACCTCGGCCTCGGGCAGCGCGGCTACGGCAGCGTCAACGTCGTGAATCTGCTTGTGGCCCATGCCGCCGACTTTCTCCTGGTAGTCCTCGACCGCTCGACCGCACTCATGGAAGCGAACATCGGCCAAAGCACCGATCAGGCGATTTGCCCAATAGAAATTCTCGGACGTCACGCGGGCCTGCGTGTCGGCATAGTACTCGGGCATGGTCTCGACGTTGGCGTACAGCGGCACGAGCGCGTTAAACGAGTTAGAGCCAAACGCCATCCACTGCACGGCGCGATACGCCGGCTGCGCATAGGGACGCAGCTGCAACACGGCGAGCTGGCTGTTGCGGTTGATGCCGATGGGACGATAGGCGCCGCGCGTGGCGGGCGTTCCCTTGCTGCCGTAGCAGTCGTACTCCGTGCCCTGGTAGTGGCTGGAGAGCACGTACTTGATGTCCTCGATGGTCACCTTGCGCTCGGGCACGCGGCTCCAGGGGATGTCGTCGCTCTCGGGCGTGTAGTCGGCGTCGGGACCGTCCCACACATCGCTGGGGTTGAGGCAGCGCTGCATATACCAGGCGCGCGGCGTGTTGTAGACGTGGTCGCTGTCGCTGTGCGAGCCAAAGGCCTCGCGCGGGTTAAAGACCTTCGCCGGACCGTCGCCCTCGACGCCCAGCGTCAGGTCCAAATGCCACTCGGCCATCCAGGAACGCAGGTCGGCAGAGCACATATGATCTGCCTGGGTGCCCTCGGCGTCGTCCAGGTCAAAGCTATCGATACCCAGCTGGTTGGGCATGGTCACATAGGCGTCATCGGGCACACGCTTGGCGATCCAGTGGTGGCCGCCGATGGTCTCGAGCCACCAGATCTCGTCAACGTCACTAAAGGCTATGCCGTTGTTCTCGTAGGTGCCATAGCGCTCGAGCAGGTCGCCCAGAATGCGCACGCCATCGCGGGCGGACTTAGCGTACGGCAGCACCAGGGTCACCATGTCCTCCTCGCCTAGGCCGCCGGGCTGCGCCGGAACATAACCGTCCTCGCCTTCGTTACCCTTGGCGGGCATGTAGTCCACGAGCGGATCGGCGCCGCGGACGCGCTCGTTGGTGGTGAGCGTCTCGGTTGCGGACATGCCAACGTTGAGCTCGTTGAAACCGGCCTCGGCCCAAATGCCGTGACCCGGGATAACGTCGGGGACGCTCGTGTAACGCATGGGATTGTCGGGCAGCTCAACGGTCAGGTGGCTCAGGACGCTCGTGTAGACACGCGGCTGCTCGTCGGGATGCACTACGCGCATGCGCTTAGGCTCAAACACCCCGTTGGACGAGTCCTCATTGCGGGCAACCAGCGTCGACCCGTCGTAGCTCGCGTTCTTACCAACCAAAATCGTTGTGCACGGCATGCGCATCCTCCTTGAGCGAAGAAATCAAACGGCAATAGTGTATCGCTTCGGCGCAAAAAGGGCGAAACCACAACGCCTCGAGACCCCTCGGGACCCCTGTGGTCAAAAAATGCCAAATATGAGTACTGTCACAAATTTAGTAGCAGCAATTTAACCGAATGCAGGTGTCGATAATCTACATTTGTTCAAAAGCTTGACAATGTAATTCCTCATAAGTCCAATAAAATAGGCTCTCTATCGATAATAAATACCGATAGAGAGCCAAAATGACCTAAAGCATATGTGACTATCTTGGCAGCAGTACTCATATTTGGCATTTTTTGACCATGCGGTATATGGCTAGCCCCTCAAACAGCCCAAAACGCCTATTTCGATGCGCGCTCCGCCGCCTCAATCACGTGTTTGGCGAGAATCGCGGTGGTCACAGCCCCCACGCCGCCCGGCACAGGTGTGATGGCGTTAACGACCGGCTCCGCCACATCAAAATCCACGTCGCCGACCAGTTTTCCGGCAGCCTCATCCCAGTTAATGCCAACATCGATGATTGTCTGGCCCTCGCGAACCGCATCCGCGCCAATCGTGCGCGCGCGTCCAACGGCCGCAACCACAATATCAGCCGCACGGCACTCGGCAGCCAAGTCACGCGTATGCGTATGGCACGTCGTCACCGTGGCATTGCGAGCCGTAAGCATGGCGGCAACGGGACGGCCAATTACTAGCGATCGACCGACGACCGCGACCTTAGCCCCATCCAGCTCAACGCCGTAATGGTCCAGCAACGCCAGCACGGCCTCGGCCGTGCAAGGAGCAAAGCCCTCGCCTCGCCCCGAAAGCGTGGTAAGCAGCGAGGCCGGCGTCATGGAGTCAACATCCTTGGCGGGATCGAGTGCCGCGGCAACTGCATCCTCGTCAAGCCCAGCGGGCAACGGACGAAACATCAGGCAGCCATGAACAGCAGGGTCGGCATTGATGTCCTTAATAGCCGCCAGTAGCTCGTCCTGCGAAGCATCGGCAGGAAGCAAAACGCGGCGAGCCTCAATGCCAACCTTCTCGCAGCGCTTGAGGGCACCGCGCTCGTAGGATAGATCGTCCTCGCGCTCGCCCACGCGCACGATGGCCAGCGTCGGAACAACGCCACGCTCGCGCAGGGCAGTACAACGAGCGGCAAGCTCCTCAGTCAACGCGCGGGCGACGGGAGCGCCCTTCAACAGCTCTGCCATGGCTATCCCCTCTTCCTTGCGGCATCGGCAGCACGGCGCGCCAGCGCATCGGCGCGCGGCAGCCACGTATCCAGCAGCTCATCGCACGCCGCCTCGAGCTCCTCGGCGCGGGCACGGTCCTTCATAGACGTGGTGTTCGCAAAGAGCGTCAAGCTCGCGCCCTGCATGGCGGCGCGGCAGAACACGGCGCCGCATGCCACGTCGGACAGCAGCTGTCGGGAGCCCTTGTCCGCCATGTCCTCGAGCAGCGCCAGCGCACGACCGCACGCATCCATAATGCGGTACGGCGGCATAGCCGCCACGTGCAACGCATCCTGAATCGCAGCCGGTCGAGCCGGATCCTCGCGCGGAATACCATATGCCGCAGACACCTGCCCGTACGCACGAACGTCCTCGGCGACCAGACCCACAAGCTCCTGAGCCAGCTCGTCTGCCTGGGCAAATGCACGTGTTAGATCGTCCGCACGATCGGCAAGCGCGGGATTGGTTGCCCCATAGCGAGCGACCATCCCGCAAAGCGAGGCGCCCAGTGCTCCCACAAACGCGCTGGCGCTACCGCCGCCGGGTACCGGCTCGCGCGCGGCAAGCGCCTCGGCAAAACCGCGACAGGTTTTATCCATCATCTCTTGGCTCATCGAAACACCTCTGCCCACCGCGCCGGCCACCACGGGCCGCACGCATAATAAAAAATGGGACAACGACGCCAGGAAGCAGTTGTCCCATTCATCGATCTTGTCCAAGCCAGTCTAGCCCATAAGACAAAGGCTGTCAGGAGCTCTGGCTATCGGCGTTTCCGATTGCCGGCTATAGGCGCGGGCGCCTAGTCCACCTGAAACGTCGGCAGCAGCGTGTCGATAATCTTCGACCCCATGTCGCGGTTTGCAGTCGAGTACTCCAAATGCGCCGTGGCAATCGTCGAATCCGTAACGATCGTCTTTTCGTAAATGATCGTGTCGCCGTCGCGCCACGAGACCACGTACCAGTTGTCGCCCTCTGCGGTATAGAGATCGGCCTTGCCCGAGGTGTCCTCATCGACAAACATCTCGTGTGCAGTTTCGTCGTTAACGTTGACGTAGCCAGACAGGCCGATCACAAAACCCGTCTCCGGATCCTCGTACCTTGTGCTGCTGCCGCTGGGAGTATCTTCCAACTCAAAACGGTTGGGAATCGACATGCTATAAGGATGCATGTCGTTCGTGTACGTATGCACGTCGGTCAGGTAATCGTCCGAATCGCCCGAACCGTAGTATGCCGACTCGTCCTCGGGAACGGCCTCGTCATCGGACGACGAGGGTTCCTTGGACTTGGACTTGTCGCTCTTCTTCTTGGCAGAAGAATCTTTCTCGTCCGAAGACCCGGTATCGACCACCGAAATCTGCGTGCCGGAACTCTTTGACCCGTTGAGCACCGTAAGCGCAAACACCGTGCCGCCGCCGATGAGGACCACAGCGGCACATGCCACAGCGATAATGACCGGCGCCTTGCTCTTGGGCTTTTGAGGCGCAGGCGCGACCGGCGGCATCGACTGGGTTAGGCCCGGGGCAGAGGAAGGACCAGCGCCCGTAGGCGTCGGTATGGAACCGCCAGCCAGCGAAGCCCCACAGTGCGTACAAAACGTCGATCCATCGGGAACTTGCTGTCCGCATTTTTGACAGAACATCGTTCGACCTTTCGTGGTTTAGCTTTTGTCACAGCCAAGTCTATACGCCCCCACCCAAGGCGCTGTTGCGCAACATGGAAAAGTCGATGCTGAGCCGTGCCGTCCCATGCGCCCAGTGCCCCAAACATGGGACACATGGCCCACCTTTCGAGACTCCCGGGCAGCACAAGCTGGGGCATATCTATAAGTAAGGAACCCGTTGGGGCACGGCCGCACAACGGCCACAAGCGATGAACGGAGGCATAAGCCGCACAGTACACAGAGACATCCGCCGCCAGCGCAATCAGTACCCCAACAACCCGCGGCGCCGTGATGCCACCGACAGACAAGGAGGACACCATCATGAAGAAAAAGACCCTATCGATCCTTTCCCTCTGCATCGCCCTCTTTGCCGCGTTTGCCCTTGTCGGCTGCGGCGGGAGCGCATCGGGCGGCGGCAGCGCCCCCAAGAGCGAGAGCAAGGAAGAGGCCCCCGTCGCCAAGAAGACCGACTTCATCTGGTTTAAGGTCGAGATGCCCGAGGGCGTCGGCGTAAGCGACTCTGCCGGCAAAAATGCCGACAGGGTCCAGCTCACCTTCCCCGAAGACGAGAACGCCTCGGCCGATCGCTTTATCCCCGTTTGGAAAAAAGCGCTGACGGCTGAGGAATCCCACGCCGACCAGGCGGAAAAGAAGGGGGATACGTTCCAGTGGAAGGATGGCGGGTCCGTCGAGTATAACGGCAGGACGTGGCTCGTCGGAACATACGAGGACAACAGCGGCATCTCAACCATGCTTTTTACCGACGTTGAGCCGGGAAGCGTCTACGTCCTCATCTCGGACTTCGACCAG
This sequence comes from uncultured Collinsella sp., assembly GCA_905200715.1. Lineage (GTDB taxonomy): Bacteria > Actinomycetota > Coriobacteriia > Coriobacteriales > Coriobacteriaceae > Collinsella. The sequence continues at coordinate 30,062 of CAJKLK010000018.1, forward strand.
CACAAGAAAGAAGCCGAGGCGCTCCTCAACTCCATCGAGTTCCCCGATGACATGGAAGAGGCAGTTTCCGAGGCACGCGAAGTCGAGATTTCGAGCATCGAGATCAAGTAACGGGACACCCGCACGCGCCTACGCGCACCCGCGCACATGCGCCCCATTAAAACAACGGGCACCTCACCCCGGGGAGAGCCGGCAACATCGGCCCTCCCCTCTTTTGCATGCGCGCATATTGCCACTTGTCGGCGCAAATCCGGCCCTCAGAATGGGACACATGGCCCACCCTAGCGAGCCGTCCACGCGTACAGTAAAGGCAGGTAATCCATGGGCGGTTACAGATCGAGGAGGACACGACCATGAAAAAGAAGGCCTTAGCGATTCTCACCCTCTGCATCAGTCTCTTTGCCGCGGTTGCCCTGGTGGGCTGCGGTGGCAGCGGCGGCGCTACCGGAAGTGGCGGTGGCGGTGCGGAAAAGCCAGCCGTGGATATGAGGACCGACTTCATCTGGTTTAAGGTCGAGGTCCCCGAGGGCGTCGAGGTCACCGACGTCGCAGGCGATACCGCCGACAGGGCCCAGTTTAAGTTCACCGAGAGCGAGCACGCCAGCGATCGCTTCATCCCCGTCTTCGATCCTGACAAGAACGCCGACGAGCTGTTCGACTACGAGGCAAAGTGGAATGCCAGCTTTGAGTGGACCGAGAATGATCCCGTCAAGTACAACGGCAAGACTTGGCGCAACGCTTCCTATACACACTCGGGCGGCGTGACGACTGAGTACTTCACCGAAGCAGGCGGCGGCAGCGTCTACGTGCGCATCGACAACGTCGAGGAGCACAAGGATGCCGTCGAGACCATGATGAAGTCCCTGGAGTTTGCCGACGACATCGCCAAGGCCAAGACCGAGGCCATGGACGTTAAGCTCGACGACATCGAGATTAAGCGCTAAAGCTCCAACGGCATGCAGCAGCGCCGTTTTAGCTCAGCCGGGATGCAAGGTGCGACTCCTTGCATCTCGGTTTTTTGTGTTCGAAAGCGCCCGGTCACATCACCATATTGAGCACGCTGACGAATTCCTGAGCCTGGGAGTGACTGCTCAGCCTGTAGGAACAGTCGGTCAGCAACCTATTACGGAGGAGCACGCGCTTGCCCTTGACCCTGTTGACACCCGTAATATCCTTGAGGTAGACGATCTTGGTATGGGTACCGAAGAAGTCGTTCTTCACGACCGCCTCGATGCGATTGGGATAGATGCTTATTCCCTTGAAAACGCCGGCACCCTTATCGTGAAACAGCAACGTGTTGTTATCCACGCGCGCCACCCCCATGGAGTTCGATAAAACCATCTCTATGACCACATTTTAGCCACCGCAAACCCTTTTCGCGGTCGTGCGCAGAGCACCAAAATCGTGTCCGCACGAGGCTTTAAACTAAAGACAATAAAGATGTTCGATGCGCTTGGTGGGCTCTTAGGATGTTCCTCAAATCGCCGGCATCGGAGGAGGTCTTACATGGTTTACGTATGGGAATTTGAGTTCTTTGATTCGGACGGTATGGTCGATGCCGTGCCATGTGGCTCGCTGGGCGGAGGAGGAACGTTTGGCTCCGATCTAAACGACGCCGTCGAAAGCGCCGCCGATTTTCTCGCATGTATGGTCGACGATCACCTTATGGGCGGCGTCGATCTTCCCGCGCCGGACTTTGGACACCAGCCACAACACGGCGGCAAGATTATCGCCGTGGCCGTCAGCCGCGAGCTCGGCGACATCCCCGCCGTCACCGCAGCGGATGCCGCGCGTATGCTCGGTGTTAGCTCAGCACGGGTATCGCAACTGATAAATGCAGGAATGTTGGATTCATGGAAGGACGGCACCAAGCGCATGGTGTCCAAAGCTTCCATCGGGGCACGACTCGCCGACGCACCAAAGGCAGGGCGCCCGAAAGAAATGCCTGTTGCCGTGTAAAGAGACGTCTAGGCATACCATTTTGGCATATTGACCATTGAGTCCTCTCGATTCGCGACGCACTGCGTCGCGAATCGAACTGAACATATTGCCGCTGATTGCCACGCATCTCCAATCCGAAGTGCAAGAGGAGTTTTCCATGACAGGCATCAATCAGGCCATCACCGAAAGCGCACCTAAAGTGCGTTCTGCCGAGGACATGGCCACACGACGCAAGAGCGATTCGGAGGGATTTCGGCTCATCTCGCCAGCGCCCCCCACAACGAAACGTGGGCACACGTCGAAACCAACGCTGCGCGACTGCATCTATGGACTTGCCGTCGGCGACGCGCTGGGCGTTCCCTACGAGTTCAGGCCCCGCGGCACGTTCGAATGCACGAACATGATCGGCTACGGCACGCATGGGCAGCCCGCCGGCACCTGGAGCGACGACACATCTATGACGCTTGCTGCCTGCGACTCGATTAGGGAGCTCGGGCATATCGACACCGCAGACATGCGCGACAGGTTCGTAAGCTGGATTGCCCGTGGCGAATATACGGTCGACGGTGTTTTCGATTACGGCGGCACGACCGCCCGCGCCCTGCACACCGGCAAAGGAGGCTCCGGCGAGCGCGACAACGGCAACGGATCGCTCATGCGCATCGCTCCCCTGGCGTTTGTCGACGCGACTGAGGACGAGATCTGCGAGGCCTCCGCGATCACACACGCCCACAGAACGTCGACCGACGCATGCGTCATATTTGTCGAGCTGATGAGGAGCGTGATGAACGGCGCACTCCCCTCGTGGGCGCTGCAGCTGAAAAGCGCGCCCGAGCACGAAATCAGGTCCGGCGGCTTCGTGCGCGACACGCTTAAAGCCGCCACATGGTGCTTTGTGAACACCAACAGTTACGAAGAGTGCGTCCTTGCCGCCGTCAACCTGGGCGACGACACCGACACCACCGCAGCCGTCGCCGGCGCCCTCGCCGGCACGGCATACGGTATCGACGCAATTCCGCAGGAATGGATCGATACTCTACGAGGGAAGGATCTGATTGAGAGCTGCCTGTTTTAGGGCGTCATTCAAGGAATAAGGCAGGAGGCATCATGGAGAGGAAGATCGCGAATATCGATGAGTTCCAAATGGATGAAAACGAGACCCCGATACTCCCAACGGGACTGAGGGAGGAAGAAAACCTTTACGTCCTCCCCGACGGGCGTTACCTCCCCAGCGGGGTCTACCGGACCGAAGATGGCGGTTCGATCATTTATGAGCCATCCGAACTAAGCTTCTTCGGGCAGATGCTTGCTCAATTCAAAGAGTGCTAGAGGTTTGATTGCCCGTTAGATCGACACTGTTCCAAACCATGGGATGGGTAGGATGTCTCCCACCGCGGCCTGTGAGGTGAAATCTTGACTGCCGCGGAATCCGCCTGCGGGCAACGCTCCGATCTCCGATTGGGGTGAAGCCTATGAACTTGTTTCTTGAAATCCTGCGCCTCTCGATGCATGTGACCGGCATTGCCCGGAAACTCTACTCGATCTGGCGGGAATATAAGCAGTAACGGATAGCGAAGGGAGTCATAGAAAAGGGCCGGTTGCAGCCGGCCCCTTAGACGATAGCACCTGCGTTGCCCGCGCTTCCGAAGTGTAACTAGCTGAGGAGCGGGTTCCGCGGCACAACCTGATTTTACCCAGTGAGACGGCTCCTTTGCAGTCGCTCCACCGTTTATTTACATCCACCACCACAAGCGGATACCGCGCGAACGAGAGCAAAGAAACAACGCCGGCGCGGCCAACAGAACAGACAATCCATGCGACCAAAGAAATAGAAAAGCGCCCGCGGCCTCGGTTCTTCACCCAGGTCTAGGCGCTTTTCTTGGCACCATCGCACCACATCCGCCATCGCATCCGGCTTACGACTGTGCCCCACTGAAATACAATGGCATGCCGCACCCACTCATCTTCACCTGCGAATAGACCAAAACGGCAAATGCATGCAGCTCCGATTCACTCCTCACGCCTTTAGCCGTCACCAAGTCAATAACGAGTGGGCAAGACCAGCAGGTTGGCTAGATCAGTGTAAGACAAATTAATATTTTGGTTATAAATAACCTAAGAATTTATCTGGTTATCCATAACCCGATATGCTATAGTTCAGTCAACGGTTATTGATAACCATCGTTTGAAAGGATTCAAATTGTTTAACACCAGCGCACAGACAAAAGAAATCAGTTGGACCCTCACGACCCGTCTCCGTGGCTCATTGCCCTCCGAATATCTCTATCCGCTCGTATATCTCGCACGTTTCGCTCAGAAAACCGGCAGATGCGACGACCACGCCGAAATGATTGAGCTCGCATCCCAGGGAGACGGCGATATCGCCACGCTGCTCAATCACGCCTATAAGAGAATTGCCGCAGACGGATCATTCGACGAACTCCTTGCCGTTCTTTCCAGTTTCAGCGAAGAAGCAATCGACAAATTCCTTCAGGACGGCCCGATCAGCCAGAGAATCTTTGGCGGGGAGTCCTCGACCCCCGAGGGAATTGCGCACCTCGCACTTGCTGTTCTGGATATTAAGTCCGGTGAGAAGGTCATTGACTTCGGCTGCGGAACAGGCAATTTCCTCGAGGCTGCCGCAGCGAAATGCCCCGATGCCAAACTTATGGGCGTCGAACTCAATTCAAACACCCTTGCCATCGCAAAGCTCCGTTCCAAAATCAAGGGTTCGCAGATCTACTACGCATGTGATGACATGTTCCGCTATTACGACAGCAGCATTGAGCAAAATCCTGTAGATAAGGCGTTCTCCAACTACCCCTGGGGCATGCAGACCAAGATGTTCTCCAAGAGCTCTGATTACATCGAGAAAGTCATGAAGGGCCAGGAACGCTACAGCCGTCCGTCGTCATCCGATTGGGTTTTCAACCGCCTGCTTGTCGATTCCCTCAAAAAGGGAGGTACCGCCGCTGCAGTCATGTCGAACGGCGCGTGCTTTAATGGCACGGATAAACCAGTTCGCGAATACTTCGTTAAGAACGGCTTCATTAAAGCGATTGTCGCACTACCCAAGGGGGTCTTTGCTCCCTACACGATGATTCAAACGTCGTTCGTCGTCCTTACCGCAGGCGGCTCCAAAGGAGTCCGTTTTGTCGATGCAACTGATTTGGGCACCAATGATCGCCGCAGCTGCTCAATTGACGAAACCGCCATTAACGCGATTGTCGAGCGCCTTGGCGCCGATTCCGAAAAGAGTGTTTTCAAAACACTTGATGAAATTGCGGCGCGCGACTTCGATCTCTCTGCAAAGCGTTATCTCGAAAAAGAAATCGAGGTGCCGAATGGAGTTGAGCTCGGGAGCGTCGCAAAAATCATGCGAGGCGCAAGCGTTCGCGCAGCAGAACTCGATGCACTTGTCTGCGACGAAGACACCGGACTCAGTTATCTCAACCTTGGCAATATCTCTGATGGGTCTATCGACGACGACCTTCCGAACCTCTCCACACTCGACACGAAACTTGAGAAGTATCGCATCCACAACGGCGACGTCCTTATCTCAAAATCCGGCGCACCGTTCAAGGTCGCGGTTGCCGAGGTCCCTGAAGATCGGAAAATCATCGCGAATGGAAATCTGTACGTATTGAGCGTCAACAGAGAAAAGATCGACCCCTACTACCTCGCCGCGTTTTTCTCGAGCCCCACTGGAAAAGAGCTCCTTGCACGTGAAGCAGTCGGCACCACCATACCCAGCGTGCCCATCAAAGCTCTCGGCAACATTAAGGTGCCCCTCGAGGACGCCGATCGTCAGAAGACGATTGCCGATGCCTATCTCGCTAAGACAGACGAGATCAAGCTGTTAAAGTTACGTCTATCTCGAGCTCGCCAAGAACTTACCGACCTTTTCGACGAGGAGGGCTAGCTTTGGCGCATCTCACCATTCAGGAGCTCTCCGACCTTTGCGACGCGATGATGGGGCGCATGGGTCTCGAACTACTACCCGCCATAACAAAGGCAAATCGCGAAGACACTCTTGAGGATCTTTTGGCATCCCTTGGAATGTCCGACCTTCTCATAAGTGAAAACAATCCCTCTGAGGAACGCTTTCTGGGTAAGATCCTCGTTGTGGGCGCCAGCGTCGTTAACGTCGACAAGTTGCGCAGCATCGCCCGCAAGAAAGGGTTCGATCCAGATCGATTTGAGTTTCAACTCGAATACTCCCGACTCAAGCACTTCAACTTCGGCAAAATACGCGGCTCGATGAGCTACGCCGCAATCCTTGCTGGTCCCATGCCTCACAAGACCCCTGGCGCCGATGAAGCCTCAAGCTTCATCGCTCGCATCGAGAACAATCCGGACGACTACCCGACACTCATTAAAATGCAAGCGGGAAACGATCTCAAGATCACCAACAACAGCTTTAAGCAAGCGCTTGGGCAACTGTCACAACACGAGCGCCTGTAAATAGGAGCCAGTTTAATAAGTAAGAGAGCCTTGCCACCAATTGTCATTCGGGCACGATCAGCCAATAGGCCAAATAGCAACTAACGGGTGTCAGATATACCAATATACGCAAGATTAACTGCTAGAATGCAATGGTGGACAGGCTCACCAACGTCGTGGAAGCATAAGGTAAGGAGTGCGCATGATTGCTGTCGGCTACAGCTCCTCAACGTCATTTAATGAGGATGCTTTCGAACAAGGCATCATTGACCACTTGCAAACGAGCCTAGGGTACGAGCACCTCTATGGACCTGATGTCGCTCGTTCCTCTGACGCGTTTGACGACGCCTTCCTACCTGACGTCATTGGGCCCGCTCTTGAGAGCATTAACCCCACGCTCAATCGTCGCGCGATTGATGCCTCAATAACCAGACTAAAGGAAATCGAGGGCAGTAACCTCATCGCCAAGAACAGCATCTTTATGGACATGCTCCAGAACGGTGTGGAGACAAGCTGGTTTGACGGCAAAGAAGAGCATACAGACATCGTGCGCTTGGTCGATTACGGCAATCCCGAAAAGAACAGCTTCCACGTTGTTAACCAGTGGACCTACATCGAGCGTGGTACCAACAAACGTCCAGATGTCATCGTATTCGTCAACGGGCTTCCGCTCGTTCTCTTTGAATTGAAGTCACCCGCTCGAGCTGACGCTGACAGCGAAGACGCCTACCAACAGATTCAAAACTACAAACGACAGATTCCATCGCTTTTCGTGTACAACGCTTTCTGCGTCACCAGCGACATGCTTCACACCAAGGTTGGCACGATCACCGCCAACGAGTCACGCTTCGTTGAGTGGAAGAGCGTCGATGGAAGCTACGAGGCCACCCAGTACGCCGATTGGAAAACCCCTCTGGACGGCATGTTCCCCAAGGAGCGGCTCATCGACATCCTGAAGAACTTCATTCTGTTCTCCGAGGACGCGAAAATCCTCGCGGGATACCATCAGTACTTCGCGGTGAACAAAGCGCTCGAGAGCGTGCATGAAGCCATCGGCGGCGACGGCAAGGGCGGCGTCTTCTGGCACACGCAGGGCTCGGGCAAGTCGCTTTCGATGGTTTTCCTTGCCCATCTGCTCGAAGAGAAACTCGACAGCCCGACCATCGTGGTAATTACCGACCGCAACGACCTCGACTCGCAACTGTTCGCGCAGTTCTCCAGATGCTCAGATTTCCTGCGCCAGACGCCCGTTCAGGCGCAGAGCCGCGCCGATCTTGCGCAGCAGATCTCGAGCCGCCGCGCCAACGGCATCATTTTCACCACTATGCAGAAATTCGAGGAGGAGGCCATCGCCCTCTCCGAGCGCAAGAACGTCGTCGTGATGGTTGATGAAGCACACCGCGGGCAGTACGGGTTCGAGGAGAAATACGACCGTGACGGCAAGAAGCACACGGGCACCGCGTTGCTCATCCGCCGCGCCCTTCCGAATGCGACTTTCATCGGCTTTACCGGTACCCCTATTTCTGCCGAAGATCGATCGACTCGCGAAGTTTTCGGCGATTATATTGACGTCTACGACATGACTCAGGCAGTAGAGGACGACGCAACTCGACCCGTGTTCTACGAGAGCCGCGTCGTCGCACTCAAACTGGATCAGGGCATCCTTGCAAAAGTTGACGATGAGTACGAAAAGCTCACCGAGCAGGCTAATGCCGAAACCATTGACGCAAGCAAGCGTAACTTTGCAAATCTAGACGCCGTTCTAGGTGCACCCGAAGTCATCGATGCCCTATGTCAGGACATCGTAGAGCACTATGAGACCAACCGTGCGCACGAACTCACCGGCAAGGCAATGATCGTTGCGTATTCGCGCCCCGCCGCCATGGCTATATATCAACGTATATGCGAGCTGCGACCCTCTTGGAAGGACGAGGGCAAACTCGGCGTTGTCATGACCATGGGCAATCAGGACCCCGAGTGGTGGTTCGACGTCGTAGGCAATAAGGCCCATGTGAAGGATATGGCAAAGCGCTTTAAGGATGATGCTGACCCGCTCAAAATCGTAATCGTCGTAGACATGTGGCTCACCGGTTTTGACGTGCCGAGCCTTGCCACCATGTATGTGTATAAACCCATGCGCGGGTATAACCTGATGCAGGCAATCGCACGCGTAAACCGAGTGTATAAAGACAAGGTTGGCGGATTGGTTGTTGACTACGTAGGCATAGCTAACGCCCTTAAACGCGCCATGAAGGACTACACCAAGCGCGACCAAAAGAAATACGGCGACATGGATATCGGGAAAACCGCCTATCCTAAGTTTTTGGAAAAACTGGCGGTCTGTCGCGACAAAATGTTTGGTTACGATTATTCGGAATTCATGAGCACCGAGTCCGCCGCACGTCGAAGCGAACTCATAACGGGTGGAGTAAATCATATCCTTGCACCCGGCGACGAAGATACCACCCGCGACTTTGTTGAGCAGGCAGGAGTCATGCTCAAAGCCTATGGACTCGCCAAAAGTCGCGCAACAGACATGCAGCGCATCGAGGCCGGCTATTTCCAGGTTGTTCGAGAGCTCATCCTTCAGCTCACCGAGCAGGGCGGCACCCGCAGCAAAAACGGAGGCAAACTTACCCTTAAGCAGGTAAATGACCGCATCAATGCACTGCTCGAACAGAACATCGTCCATACCGACGGCGTAATAGACCTGTTTAAGGTGGAAGACGAAACGGTTTCGATTTTTGATCCCAAGTTTCTGTCGAGCCTCTCGCGTATGAAAGAGAGGAACTTGGCTTACGAGTTGTTGAGAAAACTCATCGACGACCAGATCAAGGGCTACCGCAAGAAGAGCGTAACGCAGGCAAAGAAGTACTCAGAACTCATGCAAAGCATGGTAAATGGCTATCTCAACGGGCAGCTCACAAACGCTGAGGTATTCGAAGAAATGCTCAAGATGGCGAAAGAGATGCTTTCCGAAAACCAAAAAGCAAAGGCGCTTGGGCTTAGCGAAGAGGAGTTTGCGTTTTACGAGGCGCTGACACAACCGCAGGCAGTCGCCGACTACTATCGCGAAAGAAATGACGAGTTGGTCGCTATCACGCAAGAGCTCGCTGCGAAGATGCGCGAAATGCGCACGGTCGATTGGCAGAAAAAGCAAAGTGCTCGTGCTGCCATGCGTGTTGCAATCAAGCGCCTGCTCAAACATCATAAGTATCCGCCAGAGGGCATGGAATCGGCACTGGCCACCGTGATGGATCAGTGCGAACTCTGGGCCGACAATGCAGCATAGGGAGTTAAAACAGCATGGCTAAAAGCAAGGCTAAGGACACCAAGAAGAACACGGCCGACGTTGGCTTTGAGGATCAACTGTGGAACGCTGCAGATGTGCTGCGTGGCAACTTGGACGCTGCCGAGTACAAAAACGTCGTGTTAGGCCTTATTTTCCTGAAGTACCTCTCGGACCGTTTCGACGAACGCTACCTAGAGCTCGTCGCAGAGGGTTACGGCGACGAGGAGGATCGCGACTGCTACATGGAGCAGAATGTCTTCTTCGTTCCCGAAGAAGCACGTTGGGTGAATATCTCGCAGGCGGCGCATACGCCCGAAGTTGGTCAGATCATTGACAATGCCATGCGCGCCATCGAGCGCGAGAACGACAAACTCAAAGACGTGCTGCCCAAGAACTTCGCTCGTCCCGAACTAGACAAGCGGCGCTTAGGCGACGTCGTTGACTTATTCACAAACGTACAAATGACCGATAACGAGAGCGAGAAAGACCTGTTAGGGCGCGCATACGAATATTGCCTGCAGAAATTCGCATCAATGGAGGGCAAAAACGCCGGCGAGTTCTATACGCCGTCGTGCATCGTGCGCACGCTGGTTGAAATCCTCCAGCCTTTCCACGGTCGTGTGTACGACCCCTGCTGCGGCAGCGGAGGCATGTTCGTGCAATCCGCCGCCTTCGTCGAGCACCATGGCGGCAACGTGGTACAGGACATCACCATCTTTGGCCAGGAGAGCAACCCTACCACGTGGAAGCTCGCAAAGATGAACCTCGGTATTCGCGGCATCGAGGCCGATTTGGGCAACTATGCAGACACCTTCAGCGCCGACCAGCACAAGAATGAAAAGTTTGACTATGTGTTGGCAAACCCACCCTTCAACCTCAAGAACTGGGGCGGCGAAGCGCTGCAGGAAGACGTACGTTGGAAGTACGGCATGCCGCCCACGGGCAACGCTAACTTCGCTTGGATGCAGCATATGATTTGGCATCTTAACGGCACGGGCAAGATTGGCCTCGTATTGGCAAACGGGTCGCTCTCGAGCCAGACGAGCGGCGAGGGCGATATTCGACGCGCTATCGTAGAGGACGATTTGGTCGAGGGCATTGTAGCCATGCCGGGGCAGCTGTTCTACAGCACCCAAATTCCCGTGTGTCTGTGGATCCTGAACAAGAAGAAGGCTCAGTCCGGTAAGACGCTATTCATCGATGCCCGCGAAATGGGCACCATGGTCTCTCGCAAACTACGCGAGTTTACCGAAGAGGACATCAACAAAGTTGCATCCGCATTCGACTCCTTCCGCAAGGGCGAGTTCGAGCCCGTGAAGGGGTTCAGCGCCATAGCGGATTTGGACGAGATCGCTAAGCAAGATTTCATTCTGACACCCGGTCGCTACGTAGGCATTGCCGAGGCCGAAGACGACGGCGAGCCGTTTGAGGAGAAGATGGCACGCCTGACCAGCGAAATTTCAAAGTGCTTTGAAGAGTCCAACCGCTTGCAGGAGCAGATTAAGAAGAACCTGGAGGCAATCGATTATGAGATGCAATGATGCCCGAATCGGCGACGTTGCGTCATTTCGGAAAGTTAGCATTAAACCCGATGCAGGAACAATCTATCATTGCTATAGTTTGCCTGCATTTGATAACGCAAGAAAACCCGAAGTCCTTGATGGATCAGAGATTTTAAGCAACAAGCTTCATATTGAAAATGGCGATATCCTTGTCAATAAGCTTAATATGCGCTTTAAGCGTATCTGGCCCGTCGATAGTCTTCAAGCCAATTCCGTTTGTTCGACAGAGTTTGTACCCCTTTGCCACAATGAAAAAGTCGATCGCGACTACCTGCTATACACCCTTATGAGCGATGATTTTACAAACGCATTGTCTGGAATGCGCACAGGAACCTCGGGGTCACATCAACGAGTGAAGCCTGAATGGATTCTCGATTACAAGTTCCCGCTTCCCAGCATTGAGAGACAGCGGAGAATCGGAAGCTTTCTTTCATCGCTTGATCAAAAAATAGCCATTAACACTAAGCTAAATGGCTATTTATCTGCGTGAGGTCGACCTGCGAGACATCAATTTCGCCT